>JAVEDU010000079.1 GCA_030840805.1 Actinomycetota bacterium | reverse complement strand
TACCCTTCCCCGGATGGCCGTGCACCGGGTGAAGATCGTCGAGCTCCTCGCGTCGCCGCGGCATCGCTTCGAGGGCCGCCCGGCCGACGGCCCGCTGCCCGATCCCGGCGGCGAGTTCGTTCCCAGCGTCGCGCTCCGCGCAGGGCTCGGTGTCGTGGGCGACCGCTACTTCGGGCAGCGGGCGCACCGGGACTCGTCAGTCACGCTGCAGGCGGCGGAGGCGCTCGAGCAGGTCGCCGGTGCCCTCGGCGTGCCGGTGCCTGGCCTGGCCGCGACCCGGCGCACCGTGCTGCTCCGCGGTATCGACGTCGGTGCGCTCGTGGGCGCGGACTTCATCCTCGACAGCGGCGACGGCGCCGTCCGGTTCTCCCCGGCGTCGCCCGGGGGGGGGGGGGGGGGGGGGGGGGGGGCGGGGGGGGGGGGGGGGGGGCGGGGGGGGGGGGGCGGCGGGCGGCGGGCGGCGGGCGGCGGGCGGCGGGCGGCTCAGGCCAGCACGGCGACACACTCGTCGCGCAGCCGGGACGCGGCGTCGCGCAGCCCCGCGACCGACGGTCCGGCCCGCAGCACCTCGCGGCTGACGGCGGGCAGCACGTTCGGCAGGGCGGGCCCGAACACGGCGCGCAGGTCCGCCGCGGTGGCCCCCTGGGCTCCGACGCCCGGAGCCAGCAGCGGCCCGTTCACGGCGGACAGGTCGTGCCCGGTCTCGCCGATCGTGGCGCCGACGACCAGCCCCACCGAGCCCAACGGCTCCGCACCGGCGTTCAGCGCCGCGACGTCGTCGATCACGGCCTGGGCGACCGTCCGCCCGTCGGCGAGGCGGGCGTGCTGCACCTGCGGCCCCTCCGGGTTGGAGGTGAGCGCCAGCACGAACACGCCGGCCCCGTGGGCGAGCGCCGTGTCGACCAGCGGCCGCAGCGACCCGGTGCCCAGGTACGGGCTGGCGGTGATCGCATCGGACCCCAGCGACCGGGCCGGGTCGGTGTACGCGTCGGCGTAACCCTGCATCGTGCTGCCGATGTCACCGCGCTTGACGTCCAGCAGCAGCAGCGCCCCGGCGGCCCGGGTGTCGGCGATCACCCGCTCCAGCACGGCGATGCCGGCCGAGCCGTGCCGCTCGAAGAACGCGGACTGCGGCTTGATCACGGCCACCTGCTGGCCCAGGGCCTCGACGACCGTGCGGGCGAACCGTTCCAGCCCCAGCGCGTTGTCGGGCAGCCCCCAGGCCTCCAGCAGCGCGGCATGCGGGTCGATCCCCACGCACAGCGGGCCGCGGTCGCGCATCGCCGCGTGCAGGCGGGCACCGAACGTCATCGCACTCCCTCTCGTCGGGCCGCCGCCGCGCTGATGCGGCGGACCAGGCCGGGACCTCGGTACACGAGGCCGGTGTACAGCTGGACCAGGCTCGCGCCCGCGTCGAACAACCGCAGCGCGTCGTCGGGGTCCAGCACCCCGCCGACGCCGATCACCGGCAGGCCGCTCTCCCGGGCCACGAACGCCACGACCTCCCGCGCGCGCCCGGCGAGCGGGCGCCCGGACAGGCCGCCCGCCTCGCCGGTGGCGCGGGCGGTGTCGGCCGGCGTGAGGCCGTCCCGCCCGAGCGTGGTGTTGGTCGCGATCACGCCGTCGATCCCGTGCTCGGCGCAGACTCCGAGCACCTCGCCCAGGGCGGCGTCGGTGAGGTCCGGCGCCACCTTGACCAGGATCGGGACGCCGGCCCGCTCCCCCGCCAGCGCGCCCAGCAGATCCCCCAGCGCCGCCCGGTCCTGGAGCGAGCGCAGACCCGGTGTGTTCGGCGAGCTGACGTTGACGGCGACGTAGTCCGCGTACCGGTGCAGGACCCGGAACGACCGCACGTAGTCCTCGACGGCCTCGGCCACGGGCGTGACCTTGGACTTACCCAGGCTGATCCCGACCGGGACCGGCGCGGGGCCGAACGCGGCCAGCCGCGCGGCGAGGGCCCGGGCGCCGAGGTTGTTGAACCCCATCCGGTTCACGATGGCCGCGCTGTCGGGGAAGCGGACGAGCCGCGGCCGGGGGTTGCCCGGCTGCGGGTGCCAGGTCACGGTGCCCAGCTCGGCGAACCCGAAGCCGAGCGCCGGCCAGGCCCCGAGCGCGACTCCGTTCTTGTCCATCCCGGCCGCGAGCCCGACCGGGTTCGGGAAGTCCACCCCGAACACCGTCCGGCGCGGGCCACCGGCCACGGGGTACCGCCGCAGGAGCGGGGACAGCCGGGTGAGCACACCGAGCGTCCGCTCGTGCACCGCCTCGGCGTCCCCGCCCGCGACCCGGAACAGCGCAGGCCGGACCAGTCGCTCGTACAGCACCGGCTCAGCGCCCCCGGAGAGCCGCGTGGAGCTCCTGGAGCGGCCGGACGTACAGCTCTCCACGCGACAGCGCCTCGATGCCCATCACGGCCGCCGCAGCGGCCTGCACGGTGGTGATGCACGGGACGTCCATCGCCACGGCGGCGCTGCGGATCTCGTACCCGTCGACGCGCGGCCCGGCCTGGCCGTACGGCGTGTTCAGCACGAGGTCGATCTCGCCGGCCTTGATCAGGTCGACGATGTTGCGCTCCCCCGGGCCGGTGGACTCGAAGTGCTTGGCGACCACGGTCGCCTCGACCCCGTGCCGGCGCAGCATCTGGGCGGTGCCCGAGGTGGCGAGCACCTCGAAGCCCAGGTCCGCGAGCCGCTTGATCGGGAAGACCATCGCCCGCTTGTCGCTGTTCGCCACCGACACGAACACCCGGCCGCCGGTCGGCAGCGAGCCGTACGCCGCGGCCTGCGACTTCGCGAACGCCGGGCCGAACGCGGTGTCGATGCCCATCACCTCGCCGGTGGACTTCATCTCCGGCCCGAGCAGGTTGTCGACGCCGTGGCCCTCGGCGGTGCGGAACCGCTTGAACGGCAGCACGGCCTCCTTGACGGCGATCGGCGCGTCGTCGGGCATCTCGCCACCGTCCCCGGTGGCCGGCAGCATGCCCTCCGCCCGCAGGTCCGCGATCGTCGCGCCGAGCATGATCCGCGCGGCCGCCTTGGCGAGCGGCACCGCGGTCGCCTTGGAGACGAACGGCACGGTGCGGCTGGCCCGGGGGTTGGCCTCCAGCACGTACAGCACGTCGCCCTTCAGCGCGTACTGCACGTTCAGGAGCCCCTTGACCCCGACGCCGCGGGCGATGGCCTCGGTGGAGCGGCGCACGTTCTCGATGTCGGACTGGCCGAGCGTGATCGGCGGCAGCGCGCAGGACGAGTCGCCGGAGTGGATCCCCGCCTCCTCGATGTGCTCCATGATCCCGCCGAGGTACACGTCCTCGCCGTCGCAGAGCGCGTCGACGTCGATCTCGATCGCGTCGTCGAGGAACCGGTCGACCAGCACCGGGTGGTCCGCGGTGACCTCGGTCGCGCGGTCCAGGTAGGACTCCAGCGACGCGTCGTCGTACACGATCTCCATGCCCCGGCCACCGAGCACGTAGCTCGGCCGCACCAGCACCGGGTAGCCGATGTCGGCGGCGATGGCCTGCGCCTCGGGGTAGCTGGTCGCCATCCCGTGCTTCGGCGCGGGCAGCCCGGCGCGGTCCAGGACCTCGCCGAACGCGCCCCGCTCCTCGGCGAGGTGGATCGCCTCGGGCGAGGTGCCCACGATCGGCACCCCGGCGTCGGCCAGTCGCTGCGCCAGCCCGAGCGGCGTCTGCCCGCCGAGCTGCACGACGACGCCGACCACCCCGGGGCCGCCCGCGGCCCTGCCGGTCGAGTCCTCGACGTGCACCACCTCGAGCACGTCCTCGAGCGTCAGCGGCTCGAAGTACAGGCGGTCGGACGTGTCGTAGTCGGTGGACACGGTCTCCGGGTTGCAGTTGACCATCACGGTCTCGAACCCGGCGTCGCGCAGCGCCATCGCGGCGTGCACGCACGAGTAGTCGAACTCGATGCCCTGACCGATCCGGTTCGGCCCGGAGCCGAGGATGACGACCTTCTTGCGGTCGCTGCCCACCACCTCGGTCTCCTCGTCGTAGGAGGAGTAGTGGTACGGCGTCGCGGCGGCGAACTCGGCCGCGCAGGTGTCGACCGTCTTGTAGACCGGGCGGACGCCGAGCCGGTGCCGGAACGCCCGGACGCCCTCCTCCCCGCTGAGCTCGGGCCGCAGGGCGGCGAGCTGCCGGTCGGAGAACCCGGCGCGCTTGGCGCGGCGCAGCAGCGTCTCGTCGAGCACGGCCGCACCGGCCACCTCGTCGCGCAGCTCCAGCAGGGCGAGCACCTGGTCCACGAACCACGGGTCCATCCCGCTGGCCTCGCACACCTGCTCCACCGTGGCGCCGAGCCGCAGCGCCCGCTCGACCCCGTACAGGCGGCCGTCGTGCGGGGTGCGCAGGCTCGCCAGGGTGGACTCGACCGTCGCGCCGTCGGGGTCCGGCGTGGTCCAGAACCCGGCGGCCTTGGTCTCCATCGACCGCATGGCCTTCTGCAGCGCCTCGCCGAAGGAGCGACCGATGCTCATCGCCTCGCCGACGCTCTTCATCGTCGTGGTCAGCTCGGCGTCGGCGCCGGGGAACTTCTCGAACGCGAACCGCGGGATCTTCACGACCACGCAGTCGAGCGCCGGCTCGAAGCTCGCCGGCGTCTCCCGGGTGATGTCGTTGCGGATCTCGTCCAGGGTGTACCCGACGGCGAGCTTCGCGGCGATCTTCGCGATCGGGAAGCCGGTCGCCTTGCTCGCGAGGGCCGAGGAGCGGGAGACCCGGGGGTTCATCTCGATGACGACCAGCCGGCCGTCCGCCGGGTTCACCGCGAACTGGATGTTGCAGCCGCCGGTGTCCACGCCGACCTCGCGCAGGACGGCGATGCCGACGTCGCGCATGTGCTGGTACTCGCGGTCGGTGAGCGTCATCGCGGGCGCCACCGTGACGGAGTCACCGGTGTGGACGCCCATCGGGTCGATGTTCTCGATCGAGCAGACGACCACGACGTTGTCGGCGTGGTCGCGCATCAGCTCGAGCTCGTACTCCTTCCAGCCGAGCACGCTCTCCTCGATGAGAACCTCGGTGACCGGACTCGCCGCGAGCCCCGAGCCCGCGAGCCGCTCCAGCTGCTCGGCGTCGTGCGCCATGCCCGAGCCGAGGCCACCCATGGTGAAGCTCGGCCGGATCACGACCGGGTAGCCCAGCTCCGCCACGGCGGCGTGGACCTCGTCCATCGAGTGGCAGACCGCGCTCTGCGGGACGTCGCCGCCGATCTTGCGGACGAGCTCCTTGAACTTGAGCCGGTCCTCGCCGCGCTGGATCGCCTCGACGTCCGCGCCGATCAGCTCGACGCCGTACTTCTCCAGCACCCCGCGCTCGTGCAGCGCGATGGCGGTGTTGAGCGCCGTCTGGCCGCCGAGGGTCGCGAGGATCGCGTCCGGACGCTCCCGGGCGATGACCATCTCGACGAACTCGGGCGTGATCGGCTCGACGTACGTGGCGTCGGCCATCTCCGGGTCCGTCATGATCGTCGCCGGGTTGGAGTTCACCAGGCTGACCCGCAGGCCCTCCTCCCGGAGCACCCGGCAGGCCTGGGTGCCCGAGTAGTCGAACTCGCAGGCCTGCCCGATCACGATCGGGCCGGAGCCGATCACCAGCACGTGGGACAGGTCAGTGCGCTTGGGCACGGGCACTCCTCGAGGACTGCAGCTTGGATGACATCAGTTCGCAGAACCGGTCGAACAGGTGGCCGGCGTCGTGGGGACCCGCGGCGGCCTCGGGGTGGTACTGGACGCTGAACGCGGGCGCGTCCAGCAGGCGCAGGCCCTCGACGACGTCGTCGTTCAGGCACACGTGGCTGACCTCGACGCGACCGAACTCGGTGTCGGACACCCGGTCGATCGGCGCGTCCACGGCGAACCCGTGGTTGTGCGCGGTGATCTCGATCTTGCCGGTGGTCCGGTCGGACACCGGCTGGTTGATCCCGCGGTGGCCGTAGCCGAGCTTGTACGTGCCGAAGCCGAGCGCACGGCCGAGGATCTGGTTGCCGAAGCAGATGCCGAACATCGGCACCTCGGCACCCAGCGTGCCGCGGGCCAGCGCGACGGCGTGGTCGGCGGTGGCCGGGTCGCCGGGGCCGTTGGAGAAGAAGACGCCGTCGGCGCCGAGGCCGAGCAGGTCGTCCACGGTCACCGTCGCGGGGACGACGTGCACCTCGATGCCGCGCTGGGCCATCCGCACCGGCGTCATCCGCTTGATGCCGAGGTCGATCGCCGCGACGGTGAAGCGCTTGTCACCGACCGCGGGGACCACGTACGGCCGTGCGGTGGTGACGTCGCCGACCAGGTCGGCACCGGTCATCGCGGGCGCCTGCCGGACGCGCCGGAGCAGGTCGTCCGCGGTCACACCGTCCACACTGGACACACCGACCCGCATGGCGCCGCGCTCGCGCAGGTGCCGGGTCAGTGCCCGGGTGTCGATGCCGGAGATGCCGACGACACCCTGCGCGACCAGCTCGTCGTCGAGGGAGCGCTGCGAGCGCCAGTTCGACGGCACCCGGGCGGGGTCGCGGACGACGTACCCGGCGACCCAGATCCGGTCGGACTCGGCGTCGGCGTCGTTCACGCCGGTATTGCCGATCTGCGGCGCGGTCATCACGACGACCTGGCGGTGGTAGGAGGGGTCGGTCAGCGTCTCCTGGTACCCGGTCATGCCGGTGTTGAAGACGGCCTCCCCGAAGGTCTCGCCCACGGCGCCGTAGGACTCGCCCACGAACGAGCGACCGTCCTCCAGGACGAGCAGTGCAGGACGTCTGGTGGTCACTGAAGAGGTCCTCCGTTTCCGGTGTTGTGCGTGTTCTGCGCGGGCACCCAGGCCCGCAGAGCGGTGAGGCAGGCGTCCAGCTGCCCGCGGTCGTCCGGGGCGAAACCCGTGTCCAGCACCGCGCCCCGGTGCTCCCAGGTGACGACCAGCATTCCCCCGGGCCCGAGCACCTTGCCGGCGAGGGCACGGTCGGTGCGCACGGCGCGGACCGCCTCGCGCGGGATCGCCAGGGTCGTGGTGCCCTGCCGGTCGATCGTCACGACGTCCGGGTACGCGGTGAGCGCGCCGCGGGCCCGGGACGACAGCCCGCCCGCGACCACGCGCGCCTGCCAGTCCCCGGCCACCGTCGTGCCGACGAACAGTCCGCCCGCGGACGCGGCGACCGGCTCGCCCGGACTCGCCGGCACGTCGGGCAGCGGCAGCAGGTCCGACTGGCGGCGGGCCCGGCGGCGCCAGGAGCGGTACATCAGGAGGGCGCCCAGCGCGAAGATCGCGAACACGCCCAGCGTGAGCTCGAGCCGCTCCGGCCACTGGGTGACCGGCGGCGCGGCCAGCAGCGCGGAACCGCCCAGGATGCCGGTGGTCACCACTGCGCCTTGCCCTCCAGCACGGTCGGCGTCCCGCGGAGGAACGTGGCGACGACCCGGGCCGGCAGCTCCAGTCCGGTGTACGGAGTGTTCACCGACAGGCTGGCCAGGCCGTGCGGCTCCACCGTCCAGGGCGACCGGGGGTCGACCAGCACGAGGTTCGCCGGTGCACCGACCCGCAGGTCGCCGCCGTGGCCGTCCAGCCCGGCGATCCGGGCGGGCGCGGTCGACATCCGGTCCACGACGCCGGCCCAGTCCAGCAGGCCGGTCTCCACCATCGCCTTCGCCACCACGCCGAGCGCCGTCTCCAGCCCCAGCATGCCGGGCCGGGCGTACGCCCACTCGCACTCCTTGTCCTCGGCCGTGTGCGGCGCGTGGTCGGTGGCGACGCAGTCGATCGTCCCGTCCGCGAGGCCTTCCCGGAGAGCCTGGACGTCCTCCGCGGTGCGCAGCGGCGGGTTCACCTTGAACACCGGGTCGTAGCTCGACGCGAGCTCGTCGGTCAGCAGCAGGTGGTGCGGGGTGACCTCGGCGGTGACCCGGATGCCCTTGCCCTTGGCCCAGCGCAGGATCTCGACGCTGCCCGCCGTGGAGACGTGGCAGACGTGCAGGCGGGAGCCGACGTGGCCGGCCAGCAGCGCGTCGCGGGCGATCACCGCCTCCTCCGCGGCGGCCGGCCAGCCGGCCAGGCCGAGCCGGGCGGAGACCTCGCCCTCGTTCATCTGCGCGCCGGCGGTGAGCCGCGGCTCCTCGGCGTGCTGCGCGACCACCCCGTCGAACGCCTTCACGTACTCCAGCGCCCGCCGCATCAGCGCGGGATCGGAGACGCAGTGCCCGTCGTCGGAGAAGATCCGCACCCGCGCCGCGGAGTCCGCCATCGCGCCCAGCTCGGCGAGGCGCTCCCCGGCGAGGCCCACGGTCACCGCGCCGATCGGCTGCACGTCCACCAGCCCGGCCTCGCGGCCCAGCCGATAGACCTGCTCGACGACGCCGGCGGTGTCGGCGACGGGGTCGGTGTTCGCCATCGCGCACACGGCCGTGTACCCGCCCAGTGCGGCGGCCCGGCTGCCCGACTCGACGGTCTCGGCATCCTCCCGGCCCGGCTGGCGCAGGTGGGTGTGCAGGTCGACCAGGCCCGGCAGGGCCAGCAGTCCGGCCGCGTCGACGACCTCGCCACCGGACAGGCCGGTGCCCCGCTCCGCGACGATGCCGTCGCGCAGCAGCAGGTCGGTCACCTCACCGCCCGCCAGGCGGGCGCCGCGGATCACGTACGCGGCCGCAGTGTCAGCCCTCACGGAAAGCCTCCTTCGTCCCACCGGACAGCAACAGGTACAGCACGGCCATCCGGACGCTCACGCCGTTGGTGACCTGCTCCACGATCGTCGACCGCGCCGAGTCGGCGACCTGCGGGGTGATCTCCATGCCGCGGTTCATCGGGCCGGGGTGCATCACGATCGCGTGCTCGGGCAGCAGCGCCATCCGGCGCCCGTCCAGGCCGTACCGCCGGCTGTACTCGCGGGCGCTGGGGAAGAACGACTGGTTCATCCGCTCCCGCTGTACGCGCAGCATCATCACCACGTCGGCCTTGCCCAGCACCGGATCCAGCTCGTACGCCACCTCGGAGGGCCATGCGTCCACGCCGACCGGGAGCAGCGTGGGCGGGGCGACCAGGGTCACCTGGGCGCCGAGGGTGGCGAGCAGCAGCACGTTGGAGCGGGCGACCCGGCTGTGCAGCACGTCACCGACGATCGCCACCCGCAGGCCGTCGACCCGGCCGAGCCGCGACCGCATCGTGTACGCGTCCAGCAGCGCCTGGGTCGGGTGCTCGTGCGTGCCGTCCCCGGCGTTGACGACGCTGCCGGCGACCCAGGCGGCGAGCCGGTGCGGGGCGCCGGAGGCGGGGTGCCGGATGACGACCGCGTCCGCGCCCATCGCCTGCAGGGTCAGCGCGGTGTCCTTCAGGCTCTCGCCCTTGGAGACGCTGGAGCCCTTGGCCCCGAAGTTGATGACATCGGCGGACAGCCGCTTGGCCGCCGCCTCGAAGGAGATCCGGGTCCGGGTGGAGTCCTCGTAGAACAGGTTCACCACGGTGCGGCCGCGCAGCGTCGGCAGCTTCTTCACCTCGCGGCCGGAGACCGCCGCCATCTGCGCCGCCGTGTCGAGCACCAGGGTGGCGTCGTCGCGGTCGAGGTCGGCCGCGGACAGCAGGTGGCCGATCACCGGGTGCCCCCCTGGGTGAGCACGACCGCGTCCGCGCCGTCCGTCTCGGCGAGCTGCACCTTGACGTTCTCCGAGGCCGCGGTGGGGATGTTCTTGCCGACGTAGTCCGCGCGGATCGGCAGCTCCCGGTGGCCCCGGTCGACGAGGACCGCGAGCTGCACCGCCCGCGGGCGGCCGAGGTCGGAGATCGCGTCGAGGGCGGCCCGCACCGTGCGGCCGGAGTACAGGACGTCGTCCACGAGGACGACGTTGAGCCCGTCGATCCCGCTGTCGGGCAGGTCGGTCCGCTCCAGCGCACGGGCGCCGCGGAGCCGCAGGTCGTCCCGGTACAGCGTCACGTCGAGGACGCCGACCGGCACGGCCACCCCGGTGAACGCCTCGATGCGCGCCGCGAGCCGGCGGGCGAGGGGGGTGCCGCGGGTGGGGATGCCGAGCAGGACCGTGTCGGCGGCGCCGTCGGTCTTCTCGATGATCTGGTGCGCAATCCGGTCCACGGTGCGGGCGAGGGCGCCGGCGTCGAGGACGGTGCGGGCATCGGCTCCGTCGGAGCGGGATGCGTCGAGATGAGCGGGCAGGCCAGAAGCCATCCGCCGGCCTCCTTCCCCGCCTCACGGGACGGGTCGTTAAAGGATGTCGGGCAACCACGACGTTACCAGCGCGGAGCGGAGCACGTCCGCGGCACCCCCGCGCCCGATTCGGTTGTTGATCACACCAACGGACCCATCGACCTCAGGTGGGCGTACCCCAAGAGGCGTCCGATCGTAAGAAGGGGTCCGGGTGTCCTTGACCACGGTGGTCAACCGCCGTACGGTCACGCTCCGTAACAACAAGCCCCTGAGGTGCGCCCTCCATCCCGGTGTTGCGCACCGTCCGTCACGAGGGACCGGAGCGTGGATGTCTGAGTACGCGAAATCACTGGGGGCGCGGCTGCGGTCGATCCGACAGCAGCAGGGCCTGTCGCTCCAGGGTGTCGAAGAGAAGTCGGACGGTCGCTGGAAGGCCGTCGTGGTCGGCTCGTACGAACGCGGGGATCGTGCGGTCACGGTGGCGCGGCTCTCCGAGCTCGCCGACTTCTACCGGGTGCCGATCGCGGAACTCCTTCCGGACTCGGGCCCGGGCCGGCAGGAGCCGAGCGGCAAGGTCGTCATCGACCTCGAACGCCTGATCCAGATGCCCGGGGACGAGTTCGCGCCACTGGCGCGGTACGCCCGGAGCATCCAACACCAGCGTGGCGACTACAACGGCCGCGTCCTGTCCATCCGCGCGGACGACCTCCGCGCACTCGCGATCGTCTACGACCTCACGCCGCCGGGGCTCGTCGACCGGCTCACCGAGTGGGGCATCCTCGTCGCGAGCGACCCGCGCCCCGTGCGCTGACGCACCACCGGAACGAACCGGGCCGCAACCCTGTACCGGGTTCCGGCCCGGGTGCGTCACGGGGTCGGGTCAGCCGACGAGTTCGGCCTTGAGGAGCTGCAGGCGGCCGAGCAGGCCGTTGACGAACCGCGGCGACTCGTCCGTGGACAGGTCCTTCGCCAGCTCGACGGCCTCGCTGATCGCCACCGCGTCCGGCACCGAGTCACACCACAGGAGCTCGTAGATCGCCACCCGCAGCAGGTTGCGGTCCACCGGCGGCATCCGGTCGATCGTCCAGCCCTCCGAGTACGTGGCGATCAGCTCGTCGATCCGGGCCCGGCGGCCGGTCACCCCCTCGACCAGCTCGACCGTGTAGGCCGGCACCGGCGGGTCCGCCTGCGCCAGCCGGTCGGCGACCGTGCCCAGCGGGTCCGTGCCGCGGAGGTCCGCCTCGTACAGCACGTCCAGGGCCCGCTTGCGCGCCTTGCCCCGCGCGGAACGGCTCGTGCTCTCGGACCGGTCGGCCATCGTGGTCAGCTGCTCACGCGGCCGAGGTACCGGCCGTCCCGGGTGTCGACCTTGATCTTCTCGCCGGTCGTGAGGAACAGCGGGACCTGGATCTCGTGGCCGGTCTCCAGCGTCGCCGGCTTGGTGCCACCGGTGGAGCGGTCGCCCTGCAGGCCCGGGTCGGTGTGCTGGACCAGGATCTCGACGCTGGTCGGCAGCTCCACGTACAGCGGCAGGCCGTCGTGGAGGGCGACGACGACCTCGGCGTTCTCGAGGAGGTAGTTCGCGCCGTCGCCGACCGTGGCCGACGGGATGTGGATCTGGTCGTACGTGTCCGAGTCCATGAACACGAAGTCGTCACCCTCGCGGTACAGGTACGACATGCCACGCTTGTCGACGTTC
Organism: Actinomycetota bacterium; assembly: GCA_030840805.1. Lineage (GTDB taxonomy): Bacteria > Actinomycetota > Actinomycetes > Mycobacteriales > HKI-0501 > JAVEDU01. The sequence continues at coordinate 12,986 of JAVEDU010000079.1, read as the reverse complement.
GCGGTCTCGACCTTGGTGCCCGCGTTGAACGTCTTGTCGACGACCTTGCCGGACAGCACGTTCTTCAGCGTGGTCCGCACGAAGGCACCGCCCTTGCCGGGCTTCACGTGCTGGAACTGCACGACGGCCCAGAGCTGGCCGTCGAGGTTGAGCACAAGGCCGTTCTTCAGGTCGTTCGTGGATGCCATGCCTGTTGCGTCTCCTCGTTCGCCCGGGCACGCGCGACGCGGCGCGGTGGGGGTGGGGTGTCTCGCCGGACCGCTCCACGGCACCAGCCCGGCCAGTCTAGCGGTCTCCCGGTCCGGGACCGGACACCAGCCGCGGCCCGGTGCCCGCGTCGGTCAACCGGGAAGGCGGGAGGCGAGCCAGCGCAGCGCGAGGGCGTACCCGGTCACGCCGAGACCCACGATCACCCCGCTCGCCACCGCGGAGATGTACGAGTCGCGCCGGAACTCCTCCCGGGCGTGCACGTTCGAGATGTGCACCTCGACCAGCGGTGCGGTCAGCGCCGCGCAGGCGTCCCGTACCGCGATCGAGTAGTGCGTCCACGCGCCGGCGTTGAGGACGACCGGGAGCTCGGCGTCGGCGGCCTCGTGCAGCCACCCGATCATCTCGCCCTCGGTGTCGGTCTGCCGCACGTCGGCGTCGAGGCCCACCTCGGCCGCGGCCGTCCGGCACAGCTCCACCAGCTCGGCGTAGGTCGTGGAGCCGTAGATCGCCGGCTCCCGCGTCCCGAGCCGGCCGAGGTTCGGCCCGTTGAGCACCAGTACGCGTGTCACAGCAGCAGTCCTCCCCCGGCCGCACCCGCGGCGGCCACCGCGGAGTATGCCGCGACCAGCAGCGACGGGTCGGGGTCGTCCAGCACGGTGGGCTTCGCCAGCGCGTCCAGGACGATGAACCGCAGCCGCGACCCGCGGGCCTTCTTGTCCACGCGCATCGCGTCGTGCAGCTTCGGCCACGCGTCCTCGCGGTACGACGTCGGCAGGCCGAGGGTGTCGAGCACGGTGCGGTGGCGGTCGGCGGTCGCGTCGTCCAGCCGCCCGGCGAGGCGGCCCAGCTCGGCGGCGTACACCAGCCCGACGGACACCGCGGCTCCGTGCCGCCACCGGTACCGCTCGTTCTTCTCGATCGCGTGCCCGAGCGTGTGCCCGTAGTTCAGGATCTCCCGCAGCCCCGACTCGCGGAGGTCCTGGGAGACGACGTCCGCCTTGACCCGCACCGACCGCTCGACCAGCTCGCGCAGCACCGGGCCGGTGGGGTCGACGGCGGCCGCCGGGTCCGCCTCGATCAGGTCCAGGATCGCCGGGTCGGCGATGAACCCCGCCTTGACCACCTCGGCGAGCCCGGCGACGAGGTCGTGCGCCGGCAGCGTCTCCAGCGTGGCGAGGTCCGCGAGGACCCCGACCGGCGGGTGGAACGACCCGACGAGGTTCTTGCCGGCGGACGTGTTGATCCCGGTCTTGCCACCGACCGCCGCGTCGACCATGCCGAGCAGCGTGGTGGGGATCTGCACGACCGGCACGCCCCGCAGCCAGGTCGCGGCGACGAACCCGGCCAGGTCGGTCACCGATCCCCCGCCGAAGCCGACCACGGCGTCGGTCCGGGTGAACCCGGCCCGGCCGAGCACGTCCCAGCAGAAGGTCGCCACCTCGACCGCCTTCGCGTCCTCGGCGTCGGGGACCTCCAGCGAGTGGGCGTCGAACCCCTGGGCCTTCAGCTCCTCGCGCAGCGCCTCCGCGGGTGTGGTGAGCGACGGCGGGTGGATGAGGGCCACCCGCTGCGCGCGCCCCAGCAGGGCCGCCAGCTCGTCCAGCAGGCCGGTGCCGACGACCACCTCGTACGGGCGCTCGCCGCCGACCGTGATCCGGGTCGGTTCGGTCACGTGCTCACCACTTCCAGGGCGGCCACGACGGCGTCGGCCACCTCGTCGGGGGTACGGCCGTCGGTCGGCACGGTCACGGTTGCCACCTCGTCGTACACGGGGCGGCGCGCGGCCAACAGGGTCCGCAGCGTCGCCCGCGGGTTCAGGCCCAGCACCGGGCGGGACATGTCGAGGCCGGTACGGCGTACCGCGTCGGCCAGCTCCACGGACAGGAACACCACGGTGTGGTCGCGCAGCGCGGCCCGGGTCTCCGGGGCCAGCACCGCGCCGCCGCCGAGCGCCAGGATGCCGGTGTGCTCGGCCAGCGCGGCACGGACGGCCTCGACCTCCAGCACGCGGAACTCCGGCTCGCCGTCGAGGAACAGATCGGCGATCGTGCGTCCCGTCCTCGCCTCGACGTCGGCGTCGGTGTCCCGCAGCGGCAGGCCCAGCCGGCCCGACAGCAGCGTGCCGACGGTGGTCTTGCCGACGCCGGGCGGTCCGACCAGGACGACGCGCGGTGCGCTCACCGGATCACCAGGTTCGTCAGGTAGCCCTCGAGGTTGCGGCGGGTCTCGGGCACCGAGTCCCCGCCGAACTTCTCCAGCACCGCGTCGGCGAGCACCAGCGCGACCATCGCCTCGGCGACGACGGCCGCGGCCGGTACGGCGGTGACGTCGCTGCGCTGGTTGATGGCCTGCGCGGCCTCGCCGGTCCGGATGTCGACCGTCCGCAGCCGGCGGGGCACCGTGGAGATCGGCTTCATCGCGGCGCGGACGCGCAGCGCCTCACCCGTGGTCATCCCGCCCTCGACGCCCCCCGCGCGGTCGGAGGTGCGCCGCACGCCGTCCGGCGTGCCGACGATCTCGTCGTGGGCCAGCGACCCGCGGACCCGGGCCTGTCCGAACGCGTCCCCCACCTCGACGCCCTTGACGGCCTGGATGCCCATCAGCGCGGCGGCCAGCCTCGAGTCGAGCCGGCGGTCCCAGTGCACGTGGCTGCCGAGGCCCGGCGGGAGCCCCCACGCCAGCACCTCGACCACCCCGCCGAGGGTGTCGCCGTCCTTCTTCGCCGCGTCGATCTCGGCGACCATCGCCGCGGACGCGGCCGGGTCGGCGCACCGGACCGGGTCGGCGTCGATGCGGTCCCGGTCGTCCGCCGTCGGGCGGAGGTCGGCCGGCGCGGGCACGCCCCCCATCTCCACGACATGGCTGACGATCTCGACCCCGGCGGTCTGGCGGAGGAACGCCTGCGCAATCACGCCGAGGGCGACGCGCGCCGCGGTCTCCCGGGCGCTCGCCCGCTCCAGCACCGGCCGGGCGTCGTCAAAGCCGTACTTCTGGATGCCCGCGAGGTCGGCGTGACCGGGCCGGGGCTGGGTGAGCGGCGCGTTGCGCGCCAGCCCGTCGAGCACGTCGGTGGGCACCGGGTCGGCGGCCATCACCTGGTCCCACTTGGGCCACTCGGTGTTGCCGACCTCGACCGCGATCGGGCTGCCGAGCGTCCGGCCGTGCCGCACCCCGCCCATCAGCGTGACGCGGTCCTGCTCGAACTTCATGCGGGCGCCGCGGCCGTGGCCGAGGCGCCGGCGGGCGAGGTGGTGGTCGAGATCGGCCGAGGTGACCTCGACGCCGGCCGGGAGCCCCTCCAGAACGGCGATCAGGGCCTGGCCGTGCGACTCCCCCGCGGTGATCCAGCGCAACATGCGCGAAGTCTCCCACGGGCCGCGGTGGCGGCCCGTGGGAGACCGGGCGTGTCCCGCCTCACACCGGCGGGCGGGGGCTCAGCTGAGGACCTTCTCCTGCCCGATGCCGAGGGTGAAGCTGGCGTCGCCGTAGAGGAACGTCGCGGACTTGGCCCTGATGCTGACGACCTTGATGACGTCGGCGACGGTCTCGCCCTCGGTGGCGATGTGGATCGCCGTGTCGAGGCGGATCATCACCGCGCGCCCTCCGTCGTTGGTGATGTCGACGACGCCGACCCGGGTGGGGGCCGCCGTCGTCGTCCCGGTGGGGGCCGCCGTGGCCGTGGCCGTGGTCGACCCCGGGGAGGTGGTGGTCCCCGAGGTCGACGAGGAACCACCGGCGCCGTTGTCGACCACCAGCGGCTTGAACGGGTCGTGGAGCTTCGCCCCGCGGTAGGCCTTCAGCGCCGTCGCGGACGGGCTCGGCGTGGGGGTCGCCGCGGCGGCCGCGGTGCGTCCCTTCGAGACGTACGCCTCGCCGGCCGGGTCACCCGAGAACATCGGCAGCGCGACGAAGTAGCCGAGCAGCCCGGCGAGCACCCCCGCGAGCGCGATCCCACCGAGCAACAGCGGCGTCCGCCGGCTGGGCTCCGCCACCGTGTTGTCGTCCATGTCCTGTCCCATCAGTTCGCACCCGCTCCGCTCGTCGCACCCGCGGTCGTGGCGGCCGCGGCGGTCGCCGCGGAGGTGAAGACCTCGCCGGTGACGGTGAGCTGGAGCTCACCACCACCCGTTCCGGATCCGGTCCCGGTGGCCGCCGCAACCGCGCCCAGCTGGAAGCCCTTGACCAGGAACGCCCGCTGCAGGCCCTCCAGCCGCGAGACGAACTGCTGGACCTGCGTGTAGTTCCCCTTGGCCGACACGACCAGCGAGATGACGTTGATCGGCGTCGCCGCGGTCGTGCCGGCGGCACCCGGCACGGGCGCCAGGGCCGTCGGCGCGGCCGGCGCGATGTCGGTCAGGTCCACTCCGGAGTTCCGCCCGGCGATCGTCAGCGCACGGATCAGCGCCGGCAGGGCCGGATCCGACGGGATCTGCTTGGAGATCGCGTCGAGCGCGGCCTGCTGGGCCGGGAGGTTCGCCTGCTTCTCCTTCAGGTCCGCGAGCTTGCCGCGGAGGGCGGTGACCTGCTGCTCGGTCGACAGCGTCTGCGCCCGCAGGTCGTTGGCCTCGGCGCGCTTGGGCGAGACCAGGAGGAACCACCCGCCGGCCAGCACGGCGACCACCACCACCGCGGTGAGCACCAGCCAGAGTCTCGTCTTCGTCATGTCACTTCCCCGCGTTCTGCAGATAGCGGCCGGACAACGCCTCGCGGGTCACCACGACGGTGGAGCTGAAGTCGACGACCGTCGAGGCCCCGACGACCTTCTCCGTCGAGGAGTTGAAGTACGCGGACGTGTAGCCCTTCTGCTTGGCCAGGGACTCCAGCCACAGCGCCACGTCGTCGTGCTGGAGGGCGGTGCCGGCGAACGTGATGTTCGCGATCTGGTCGGCGGTACCGGCGGTCCCGGCGGTTCCGCCCGTCCCGGCGGTTGCGGCCTGCGGCGACACGGTCATGGACGTCAGCCACACGTTGTCGGGAATGGTCAGCGACAGGTCGGTGAGGTACTGCGACCACTGGACGTCGCCGCCCAGCGCGGTCTCCAGGAGCTGGCGGCGCTGATCCACCTGGTTGTAGACGGCGGCCACCGGCGCGAGGCTGGTGACCTGCTTGGACACGGTCGCCTGCCGGACCGCCGCGGCGTCGAGCTTCTCCTGCTCGGACTGCGCCTGCTGGTTCGCGACGACCCACAGGCCACCGACGACCACGAGCGCGGCCACCACGGCCGCGCCCATGCTCAGCTGCACCGATCGGAGCCGGCCCGCCTCCACGATCTCCGGGGGAAGCAGGTTGACCCGCGGGAGCGTCGAGGCCACGACGATGTCCTGGAGCGAGAGCCGCTCGGTCTGGTCTGTCAGCTGCGTCGTCATGACGCCACCCCCATGGCAAGGCCGACCGGTACCGAAGCGAGCGGGTCGACGTAGGCGAGTTGATCGTGGTCGAGGCCGAGCTTGCCCAGCCGTACGGTCGAGAGGACGGAGCCGTCCTGGACCCGCAGGCGGGTGGCCAGCGCGAGTCGGTCCGCGAGTCCGGCCAGCCGTGTTCCGCCGCCGGTGAGGACGATGCGCCCGATCGGGTAGGCGGCCGCCTGTGTCTTGTAGTACTCGAGCGAGGTGCGCACCTCGTCGACGAAGGTGGTCGCGGTGGCCTCGATGACCTTGGCCGCGGGCGCCATGTCCCGCCCGTCGGCGTGCTGCTCGGCGAAGCCGGTGACCTGCTTGATGGCCTCGGCCTCGTCGAGCGTCACCCCGAGGCGCTCGGCGAGCGCATCGGTGATGTCCGCGCCGCCCATCGGGATGATGCGCACGAACCGCGGGACTCCCCCGGTGTGGACGATCAGGTTGGTGACGCTCGCGCCGACGTTGACGACGGCCTCGGCCTCACCCGACTCGAGTCCGAGATGGTCGAACTGGGCGATCGAACGCAGTACCGCGAACGGCACGAGGTCCACCATGACCGGCTGGAGGCCGGCCTTCCGCACCGCGTCGACGCTGCGCCAGACCATCTCCTTCGAGGCGGCCACGAGCAGCGCACGGACGGCACGGCCGCCGGTCTCGGTCGTGATCTCCTCGAGCGGGTGGTAGTCGAGCAGCACCTGGTCCACCGGCATCGGGATGAAGTCCTGTACCTGGAACGGCAGGGAGGCCTTCAGCTCGGCCGGCGGGAGCCACGGCAGGTCGACCTGGCGGACGATGACCCGCTGGTTCGCGACCCCGAGGGCGACCTTCTTGGTCCGGAAGCGGGTGGCGGCCCACAGCCGCCTCAGCGCCGCGGCGACCGCGTCGACGTCCACGACCTCGCCGTCGACGACGGCACCCACCGGCAGCGCCACCTGCCCGAATCGTTCGAGCGTGACGTGGTCCTTGCCATGGGTGACCTCAGCGGCGCGCACGCCTGACGTCCCGATGTCGAGACCGACGGCTGTTCGTCGTGCCACTGTGACTCCTCCGGGGTGAAAAGGGTCCTGCGATCCGCCACGAACCTTCTGGCGGCTCGCTGTGACAATCGGCACCGGCCCTCAGGGGCTTGAGCTTTGGAGCTGGCCCGAACGGGTGATGATCAGCTCATCAGCGTGGACAGATACGCCGCCGCGAGCTCCGCGCCGACGAGGACGGCCGTGAGCGCGCCGGCGATCATGTACGGACCGAACGCGATGCGGGACCTGCGGCGGGCCCGCCCGGCCAGCAGCAGGAACACCGAGACGACCCCGCCGAGGACGAAGCCCAGGGCGGTGCCGGCGATCAACTGCTGCCAGCCGAGCCAGCCGAGGGCGAACCCCAGCACACCGGCGAACTTGACGTCCCCGAGACCCATGCCCCCGAGGAGGAAGAGGACGAGGTAGAACGCCACCAGCACGAGCATCCCGATCCCGCCCCGCAGCATCGGCCACAGGCCCGGGCCGGCCCACGAGGCCAGCCCGAGGAGCACGATCAGGACGGGGTACGCCGGGAGGGTGAGCGCGTCGGGCAGCCGCTTCACGTCCAGGTCGATCACCGTCAGGGCGACGCCGAGGGCACCGAGGAACAGGAAGGCGGGCAGCTCCATCGCGAGCCCGAAGCGGGCCCCGAGCAGGCCGAACACCAGCGCCGTGGCGAGCTCGACGATCGGGTACCGGGCGCTGATCCGGCCGTCGCAGCCGCGGCACCGTCCACGGAGGACGAGCCAGGAGAGCACCGGCACGTTGTCGTACGCCCGCAACCGCATGCCACACGAGGGACACGCGGACGGCGGCCGGACCACCGACTCACCGCGCGGCACCCGCCAGATCACCACGTTGAGGAACGACCCCACGGCCAGCCCCAGGACGGCACAGAGGGCTGTCAGGAGCACGGCGGCAGCGTAACTGCGATCACGGTGCGTATGCCGCCGTGACCTCGGCGTACCTCGTGGAGCCCCAGCCGCCCGAGGTCGGGTCGAGGAAGTGCGGCGGCGGGTCGAACTTCAGGTTCTGGTCGAAGCTGTAGCCCTTCTGGTACCCGGTGGAGGTCGTGGAGCCGCTGCCGGTGGCCACGGCACCGCGGAACCGCTGCGCCATCGAGCCGAAGATGCTCAGGGTGCCCAGCGGGGCACCCAGTTGGTACGCCTGGACGGCGATGCTGTGCTGCAGCGTCAGGATGGAGGCGTGGATCTTCGGATCCTGGAACACTGTTCCGGTGTGCCGGGCGAGGTTGGTGCCGTTCGTGCACACGCCGTCCGCGTTCACGTTGCCGCGCCGGCACGTGATCGGGTGGTAGACCAGCACCGAGTTGGACGCGATGAGCCCCAGCACGCTCTGGCCGTGGCCGGTGTGACTCGGCGCGGCGTGGCCGTCGGAGTAGGTCAGGTGGTCGGCGACGATGATCGAGTTGTCCGCGACCAGGGTCACCTTGCCGTTCAGGGAGCCCTCCACGTAGGCGGTGCCGGTCCGGCACTGTGCCTCGACGCCCAGCGGCTTGTGCGTCTCGGTCCCGACCACGTCCGCCGGGGCCGTGCCGGGGTCGGTGGTCACGTCCTTGGTCGTGGTGACGACCGACGTCGCGGGGTCCGCGCCCGCGGGCTCGGTGTACGTCTTCTTGGTGGTGATCCGCCACTTGCTGGAGGGCTTGGTGTGGGTCACCTTCGTCGTGACCGGCCAGGTCACGTCGACCATGTTGAAGTCGCCCGTCAGCGGGAACTTCGGGGCGATCGAGTCGGGGGCACACGCCCCCGCCGCGGGCAGGGCCTCCGTCGCCGGGACGTCCTGCACGTAGATCAGGCTGTTCGTCGGAACGTCGATGATTTCGCCCGCGCCGGCGGCGTTGTTGAGCTGGGACAGCCTGCCGCAGTGGGCGTTGACGGACCGGGTGTAGGGGCTCCAGACCTTCATCTTGCCGTCCGCGGTGAACACGATCCGGGTGGGACCGGTGTACAGGCAGCCCGGGTTCTCCGCCGTGGCATCGGTCTTGCTCTTCAGCCCGGCCACCGTGGTCGGCAGGGAGACGACCGGGCGGAAGGTCGGCGATCTCGAGGGGGTCCCGGAGATGCCGGGCGGGTTGATGTAGCAATTGGGCTTGCCCGTCTTCCCCGCGCAGGCCGGGTACGACGTGGTGGTCGCGCCGTTGAACGTCGCGCTGCCGCTGATGGAGATCGTGTCGTTGGAGTGCAGCGGGCCGTCGATCCTGTCGTTGCCCGAGAAGCTGATGAGCGGACACGAGGCGTTCCGCGGGGCAGCGGGCGGGCTCAGCGTCTGGTCCGGCTCGTAGTAGTGCTGGCTGCACTTCCTCTGCGCGTCGGCGGCGGCCGCGTCGCTCGCGTAGACCGCGCGGTTGGCGGGGTCGATCGTCTCGTAGTCGGACAGGTACAGGAACTCGCCGAACCCCTGCCGCTTCACCTGCGACGTCACGGTGCGGGTGACCTTCCCGACCCGGCCGGTCGAGGTCAGCTTGACCATTCCGTTGGTCTGTGTGGACGTGACGTCGACGTCGTAGTGGAACGACGCGGTGGTCGAGCTGCCGACGTTGCGCCACCCGACCGGAGTCGAGGCGTTCCAGCCGCACGGCGCGTTGGTGCTGATCGGCACCCGCAGCGCGACGTTCGCGCAGTCCACCGACGCTGCCGCGGTGGGGTTGGCCACCGCGTACTGCGGGGTCTTCCGCCAGTAGCCCTCGTCGGCCCGCACCTTCGCCAGGAAGTCGTCGACACCGGCCTGCGCGGCCGCGAGGGAGGCGTTCCAGTCGCTGTCCTTCTTGCCGCCCTTGACGCCGTTCAGGGCGTACCCGAGGGCACCCGTGGCGAGGATCGTCAGGACGAAGATGGCCGCGACGACGGTCAGCAGCGCGTAGCCCTCCTCCCCGCGTCCGGGCCGTAGCCGGGTCAGGAGACGGGACCTCATCAGCTTCCTCCGTTGGTGGCGCGGGCGTAGTCGGCGTTCGGGAGGGCGACGCGCATCGCCACCGTGGTCGCCGGCGTGCCCCACTTCGCCGAGGACCGCACCTTCAGCAGGATCTCGACCGCGTCGATGTGCACCAGCTCCGCGGCGGTCGGCGGCGTGCCGAGCGGCGGCGGCGGCGCGCCGTCCCCGTAGTAGGTGAACAGCGGCTCCGCGGCCGTCGGTGTGACGACGCCCCGCGCCAGGGTGCGGGTCCGCACGGCACAGCTGCCGCCGGGCGCGCAGAAGGAGTAGTTCGTGGCCGACACGACCGGTGCCTGCACCGTCTCCACCAGGCTGCTGCCGGTGAGGGCGTACGTGATGCGGGAGGGCGCGGCCTCAACGCCGTTGATGTTCGCGTAGAACGTCAGCGAGCTGCCGTCCGCCGCGGTGACCGCCGTCGTGGCGGTACAGCCGGAGGTGCAGGTCAGGCCCTGGAACTGGATCGGCGACACCGCGGTGCGCAGGTTCCGGCTGACGGCCTCGATGGCGACCCGGGCCTGCCCGGCGTTGTCCTGCCGGACCGCGCTGGACCCGGTGCTGCGGACACCCTGCATGAGGAGGGCGAACGTGAAGCCGGCGACCAGTGTGGTGAGCCCGAGCGTGACGATCATCTCGGCGAGGCTGAGGCCGTCGTCCGCGCGCGGTGCGCGGGCCGAGATCCACCGTCGTAGGGCCTTCATCACGCCACCCCGATCGTCATCGACGTGCCCGACGCCGGCACCGCAACCGCCGGCCAACCGGCGGCGCCGGGCGCCTGCCCCGTCACGGTCAGGACCCACTGGCCGGCCGGGAGGGACGTCCTGAGCAGGCCGCTCGCGTCCGTCCTGCCCAGCGTCAGGGTCGACGCCGTCGGGCAGCCCGCGTCGGTGACCTGCGTCGCGACGACCTCGCCGTTCGGCAGCGCGGTGTTGTCGCTCTCCCGGCGGACCGTCAGCTCCACCGGAGCGGGGGTGTACACGAGGGCCGTTGTCACGCCCGCCCGGGCCTCGGCGGTACCCGTCACCGGGTTCGACTCGCACGATCCGAACGTGTACCCGTACCCGGCTGTCGACGGGAACAGCGGTGAGACCGAGCGCGGCGTGCCGGATCCGGCGAAGATCTCGTAGCCGTTCGGCTGGAGGTTCGAGGCCGAGAGCTCGATCGGCATGGCATCCAGTCCCGCGGCGGGGAGTGCGAACCCGCCGGCGGGGGCCTGGAAGGTGAAGCTCAGCGCCGCGGCACGGTCGTAGGGGAACGTCTGCCGTTCGATCGCGCCGGCGGTCACCCCGATCTGCCGGGCGGACGCCGCCTGGCGCCTGTCGTCCACGTGCGCGCCGGCGGAGCCCCCGCTCGTCAGCGTCACGGTGTACGTGTCGGGCGGCAGGAAGGCGAACACGGCACAGCCGTCCGCCGAGGTGGTCCCGGTGGTGGTCGGGAACCCGGCCTTGGTGACGGTCACCGTGATGCCGGCCTGGGGGTCGCCCGCCGAGCCGACCACCTTGACGCCGATGTGCCCGTTCGTGGTCCCGCTGTACAGGCCGTTCGGCGGCGTGAGGATCGTGTCCGAGACGACGGGCGGCGTCGTGCCCATCTGCGGCCACGTGACGGACGCCCGGACGTGCAGATACGTCAGCTTGCCGCTGCCGCCGCTGTCGCACGGGGACACTCCCGTGGCGCTGTTCGCCCCGGTCCACTGTGCGGTCCGCACCACCGTGTACGGCGTGCCGTCCACGACCAGCGGAGCGCCGGGTACCCCGCCCGCCGCCAGCGGGGTCGGGTTCGTGACCGCGTTGAGGGCGAGGCTCGCCGGGCCGGCACCCGTGGCCGACGAGGTGAACTGGTTGCGGGCGACCTCCAGCTCCCGGGCGGCCAGCTGGGCCGCCTGCACCCGGTTGCGGCCGTCGCGGGTCTCCTTCACGGAGAGGTTCAGCATCGCGATCACGCCGCTGGAGACGACGGCGAACAGCAGCATCGCGACCATGACCTCCATCAGGGAGACACCGGCGTCGCGCGCGTCACCCGGGACACGCAGACGCTCGAGCCTGCGATGCAGGGCGGTCACGCTCACTGGTTCTCCTCTCGGCTGGTGACCAGCATCGGCAGGATTCCTCCCCGCCTTGAGCGGTGCGGGTCGGGTGCGGCCGGGTCAGGGCGTCGGGGCGGCCGTCGCGCAGCTGCCGCCGGTCGGCGGTGTCGCGCGGGGACCCACCAGCCCGCCGGCCCTGCTGTCGAACCAGAAGTAGCGGCCCGATTTGCTCACGGCCACGATGCAGAACCCCTCTGCTCCCACCGCCTTGGCGCTCGTCCGCACGTCCCGGCTCGGCCGGAAATGCGTCAGCGTGCCGGCCCCCACCGTGTCGGTGTAGGTGTCGTGCTCGGTCAGCCACGCCTCTTCCTGGACGGCGAGGGCCTTCGCGTCCGCCTTCGCGGCCGCGTCGTAGCCCGTGTTGCGCTGGTTGAGGTACACCGGGATCGCGATCGCGGCAAGGATGCCGATGACGATGATGACGACCAGGAGCTCGACGAGGGTGAACCCGTCGTCGCCACCCCTCGTACCGCGGGCGAGTGTGCGCATCCCGGCACCACCTTCGGTCGTGCGGCGTCCTGCCGCGTCAAGAACTCCTCGGACCGGTTCCGGACGATCTTGAGCGGTGGCGCGGCGGATCCCCCGGATGGCGCAGCGCCGCGGACGGCGGGACGCGATCGGGGCCCCAGCCGAATCGACGGGGGCCCCGGACGTGCCGAGTGGTTCAGCTCTCGATCAGGCGAAGGAAGGCGCCGCCACCTTGCACGAGGAGTCGGCCACCGCCGCGGCCGCAGTGACCGCGGCCGCGCCGGACGCGTGCGCGGTTGCACTGAGCCCACCGGCCATGCTGTCGAACACGAACGCCTTGCCGGACTTGCTCACCGAGACGATGCAGAAGCCGCTGGCGCCGTTCGGCGCTGCCTTCGTGATCACGCCCGCGGTGGGCTTGAAGTCGGCGATGCCACCGGTCACCGTGCCGTCGGCGGCCGACGCAACGGTCGCGTAGGCGGGGTTGTCGGTGAGGTACGCCTCCTCCAGGTTCGCCAGGGCCTTCGCGTCCGACTTGGCGGCCGCGTCGTAGCCCTTGTTGCGCTGGTTGAGGTACACCGGGATCGCGATGGCGGCAAGGATGCCGATGATGATGATCACGACGAGGAGCTCGATGAGGGTGAAGCCCTCGTCCTTCTCCTCCATCGCCTTGCGGATGCGAGTGAGCATTCGCGCAGGTCCCTTCTGGACGATGACTGAGCTCGCCCGGAGGACCCGGTGGCTCGGATGACTACTACTGTTTCGGACGTGATCTCCACCGGCTTGAGGCGTCGGCCGGGATTCATCCAAATGACGTGACCACCCGACCCTTCGGCCGATGCCCGACACGCCGCGGCG
>JAVEDU010000065.1 GCA_030840805.1 Actinomycetota bacterium | reverse complement strand
TTGCAAAGTCCATGATCAACGCGGAGGGAGGGAGGGTTCGCGCCACACACCCGTCTCCGCGAACCGCCGCAGGGTCTCGGCGTACGGCGCCAGGTCCATCCCCCGCTCGGCGACCCACCGGTCGTCGTAATACGTGTCCACATATCGCTCACCGCCGTCACAGAGCAGCGTGACGACGCTGCCGTGCTCGCCGGCCGCCCGCATCTCGGCGACGATCCGCAGCGCACCCCACAGGTTCGTGCCGGTCGAGCCGCCGACGGTGCGGCCGAGCACCTCCGAGCAGTACCGCATCGCGGCGAGCGACGCGGCGTCGGGAATCCGGTCCATCCGGTCGATCACCTGGCCGACGAAGCTCGGCTCGACCCGCGGCCGGCCGATGCCCTCGATCCGCGACGCGCGACCGGTGGTCCGGGTCGCGTCACCGTTCGCCCAGCCGTCGAAGAACGCCGAGTTCTCCGGGTCCACCACACACAGCCGCGTCGGGTACCGCCGGTAGCGCACGTACCGGCCCAGCGTCGCCGAGGTACCGCCGGTACCCGCGCCGACCACGATCCACTCCGGGATCGGGTGCCGCTCCAGCGACAGCTGGGTGAAGATCGACTCGGCGATGTTGTTGTTGCCGCGCCAGTCGGTGGCCCGCTCGGCATGGGTGAACTGGTCCACGAAGTGGCCGCCGGTCTCCGCGGCGATCCGGCGTGACTGGTCGTACACGGTCCCGGGGTCGTCGACGAGGTGGCACCGCCCGCCCTGCGCCTCGATCAGCGCGATCTTCTCGAGGCTGGTCGTCGCGGGCATCACGGCGACGAACGGCAGCCCGAGCATCCGCGCGAAGTACGCCTCGCTGACCGCGGTGGACCCGCTCGACGCCTCGACGACCGTCGTGCCCTCGCAGATCCAGCCGTTGCACAGCCCGTACAGGAACAGCGAGCGGGCGAGCCGGTGCTTGAGGCTGCCGGTGGGGTGGGTGGACTCGTCCTTGAGATACAGGTCGACCCCGGTCGCCGGTGGGAGCGGGAACGGCAGCAGGTGCGTGTCGGCGGACCGGTTGGCGTCCGCCTCGACACGGCGGACCGCCTCGTCGACCCACGCGCGCGTGGCCTGGTTGAAACGGTCGAGCGTCTCCGTCATGGAATGCCACTCTGCCGTACGCGGCGGCCGAACCGGCAACTAGCCGCCCAGCACCGTGCCGGGCCACTGCGGCGGCTGCACCCGGCCCTCCCACTTGGTGGACAGGACCACCGTGGTCCGCGTACGCGCCACTCCCCTGATCCGGTTGACCCGGCCGATCGTGGTCTCCAGGCCCGCGATGTCGCTCACCCGGACCTTCAACATGAACGACTCCTCACCGGCGAGGAACCAGCACGACTCCACCTCCGGGAGCCCGTGCAACGCCGCGGCGACGTCGTCCTGCTCGGCACCGTCCGAGGGGAGCACGCCGATGAGCGCGGTCACGCCGAGGCCGAGGGCCTCGGGGGCGATCGAGGCGCGGTACCCGGTGATGACGCCGGCGCCCTCGAGCTTCGCGATCCGGTCGTGCACCGCGGGGGCCGACAGGCCGACCGTCCGGCCGAGCTCGGCATACGTCTCGCGGCCGTTGGAGCGCAGCGCCTCGACGAGGCGGCGATCGATCTCGTCCACGTACGCCCTTTCTGACCACTACGCGAGCGGCGTCACGCTACACCGTCTGTCCACCTCGGACGGGGTGACTTCCGCCGTTCGCCACACCGATGTCACCCAGCGGTGTTTCAATAACGATCAACATGTCGCGGCCTGACCGCGCACGGCCGCGAGATGAGAGGTCACTGTGGAGGTTGGCGAGCGCTTGCTGACGCCTGGAGAGGTAGCTGCCCTGTTCCGTGTCGACCCGAAGACGGTCACACGATGGGCTGCCGCCGGCCGGATCAGCAGCATTCGGACACCGGGCGGTCACCGCCGGTTCCGTGAATCCGAGGTGCGGGCGCTGCTCGCCGCCGATGGCTCCGAGGACGGGACGACCGGCTTCTCCGGCTGACTCCACCCGCGGCGGGACCGCGGGGAGTGACAAAGGGCACCCTGACGCCGATATCCTCACCGCGAGCAGCGATGAGGGGGCTGTTCGTCACGAAGGGGGTCCCCGATGACGTACCTGGGTGGACTGACCGGTCTCCTGGTAACGGGCCTGTGGGTCTTCTGCGTCCTCGACGCCGTGATGAGCCCCCAGCCCGAGGTGCGGAACCTCCCGAAGCTCGGGTGGATCGCGGTCGTCCTGCTGTTCCCGCTGATCGGTTCGCTGGCCTGGCTCATCGCCGGACGCCCGCAGGCCCGCGCGACGGCCGACCTGCCGTACAAGGGGAACCGGGGCCGCGCGCCGTGGCCGGCCCGGACGGCCGGCTTCCCCGAGTACGAGCGACCACGCCAGGCGGCGGCGCCGGAGGACGACCCCGACTTCGTGGACCGCCTCCGGCGCGAGAAGGCCGAGTCGGACGCCGAGCACGAGGACCTGTTGCGACGCTGGGAGGACGACCTCCGCCGCCGCGAGCAGAAGCTGCGCGACGACGATGCGGGCCCGGACGGCACCGGCGGGACAGGGCGCGGACCGGATCCCAGCCCGCGGTGACGGCGGCCCGCCGGTGAGCCCCGTTGCCGCACGGCAGCGGAGCGCCACCCACCTCGCCCGGCTCGAACCCCTCGTACCGCTGGCCCTGGCCCTGCACGGCGTCGCCGTGCTCACCCTCGAGTACCGGTCCCCCGTCGGCATCGCCGGGGTGAGCATCGTCGGGGCCCTCGCCGGCGCGGGCCTCCTCGGCTGGCGCACCCCGACCGCGATCACTGTCCGGTGCGTCGCGGTCGCCGTGCTCGCGTGCGTCCTGCCCATCGTCGACCCGGAGTATGCCGGGCAGCTGCGCCAGTGGTTCTACGCGGTCGTCGCGACATACCCGCTGCTCCTGTCCGTGCGCCGGGCGGTGCTCGTCGGCCCGCTGACGGCGGGGCTGTTCCTGCTCCAGGCGTTCCTGCCCGCGGCGCGGCCCGTGGTGGCACCGGACCTGCTCCGCGCCGCGGTCCTCGTCACGGTCGGCCTGATCGTGTACGGCGCGAGCTCCACCTACCTGGAGACCCAGCGCGAGCTCGCGGAGGGTCAGGCGGCCGCCGTGCTCGCCCACGGCGAGCGCGAACGTACGCTCGCGCTGCTCGACACGTACTTCGGCCACGCGCCGACGGCGATGGGCTTCCTGGGCGCCGACGGCCGGTACGTCCGGGTCAACGCGGCACTGGCCGAGCTCACCGGCCGCGCCGCCGGCGACCACATCGGCCGGCGACCGGCGGACCTCCGCCCCGACGGCACCGTCGAGCAGGAGCTGGTGGATCGCGTCCTCGCCTCGGGCGTCACCGTGGGGCCCGTCGAGCTCGCGCTGCCCGCCGTGCCGGGCTCCGCCCCCGCGCGGTACTGCCGGCTCACGGCGCATCCCGTCCGGAACGCGGACGGCGATGTGCTGGGCGTCGGCCTGATCGCCGAGGACATCACCGAACGGCGGCGGACCGAGCGAGCCCTCGAACGCGCCGCCTCCCACGACGCGCTCACCGGTCTGCCGAACCGGACCCTGTTCTCCGAGCGGCTCGGCCACGGGCTCGCCCGGCGCGCGAAGACCGGCGAACCGCTCGCGGTGATGTTCGTGGACCTCGACCGGTTCAAGACCGTGAACGACTCCCTCGGCCACGGCGTCGGCGACTCGCTGCTCATCGACGTCGCGCGGCGGATCCGCTCGACCCTGCGGCCGACGGACACGGTGGCGAGGCTGGGCGGCGACGAGTTCGCGGTGCTGTGCGAGGGCCTGCCGGCCGGGGGCGCCACCGCGGAGGCCTGCGACCTGGCCGGACGGCTGCGAGCCGCGTTCGCCGAGCCGGTCACGCTGGCCGGCCGGAACCACGTCGTCACGGTGTCGATCGGCCTGGTCGTGGCGGGCCCGGGGCTCGACGAGCCCGGCGCTCTGCTCCGGGCCGCCGACGTGGCGATGTACGAGGCCAAGGCCGCCGGGCGGAACCGGGTCGCCCAGTACGACGAGACGATGCAGCGCCGGGTCCAGGAACTGCTGTCGCTGGAACAGGCGCTTCGCGTGGCCGTCGAGACGGGTGCCGTCGAGGTCGCGTACCAGCCGATCGTCTCGCTCCACACCGGCCGGGTCGTCGCCGCGGAGGCACTGGCGCGGTGGCGGTGCCCGGACGGGACCGTGGTGCAGCCGACGACCTTCATCCCGCTGGCGGAGGAGCTGGGGCTGATCCACGCCCTGGGGCAGCACGTCCTGGAACACGCGCTCGCCGCGTTCGCGGGGTGGCGGTCCGACGCCCACCCCGAGCTGACCGGCATCGCGGTCAACATCGCCGTCCAGCAGCTCGCCGCGCCGGGCTTCGTGACGACCGTCGCCGGGCTCGCCGAGCGGTACGGGGTGCCGCTGGACTGCCTGGTCCTGGAGGTCACCGAGAATGCGCTGATGTCCGACGTCGACGGCGCGGAGGTCGGCCTCGTCGCGCTCCGCGCGCTCGGCGTGAAGTTCGCGGTGGACGACTTCGGCACCGGGTACTCCTCGCTCGCGTACCTGCGGCACTTCCCGGTGAGCGCGCTGAAGATCGACCGCGTGTTCGTGGCGGACCTCGAGCGGGACGCCACGATCGTGCGGTCCGTCCTCTCGCTCGCCGCCGCGCTGGGCCTGGAGGTCGTCGCCGAGGGCGTCGAGTCGCCCCGGCAGCGGGAGATCCTGCGCGGGCTCGGATGCGACAACGCCCAGGGTTTCCTGGTGGCGCGGCCGATGTCGGCGGCGGACTTCGGTCGGCTGCTCGCGGCCGACCGGCGGCGCCCGACGCTGGACACGGTCTGACGCCCGAGCCCTCGGACGGAACCGGCGGCCGTCGCCCACCGTCCGAGCCGACATGACTCCGGGTGGCGGGCGTGCGGCCGGGCTGCTGGTCGTGCTCGTGGCGCTCGCGGGCTGCGGCACCCCGCCGAGCGGGCCGGGACCGGCGGCGTCGCCCTCGTCCCCGGCCGCGTCGGCTTCGGCGGCCGGGCCGGTCCCGATCCGGTACGCCCGCTCCGGCGGTCTCGCCGGGGTGGACGACGTCCTGGTGATCTCGCCGGACGGGACCGCGACGCTGACCTCCCGGCGTCCCGCGCTGCACCGGACCGGGCGGCTCACCGCGGCGGAGCGGTCCGCACTCACCGCGGCCGTGGCACCGGCCCGGGCGCGGGCGCGGGCGCGGGCGGCGGACCGGCGGCCCCGGGATCCGCACCCGGACGGGTTCGTCTACCGGGTGACGCTGGACACAACCGAGCTCCGTTTCACCGGTGCCGAGGTGCCCCCGGACCTGGTCGCCCTGGTCCGCGTCCTGCGGTCGATCTCCACTCGACTGGGCCGAACCGTCTGATCGGCGGACCTTCGCTGTCCATTGTGTCCGGTGGCGTCCACTGTGGGCGCGCCCCGGACCCCACAGGATCGACTGCGTCCTCTACTCTTTGCCTCGACCGTCCGGCAGTCCTGCGCCCCACCGGGGTGCGGTTGGACGGTCACCGCCGAGTCGGTGCACCGGTAGATCCCGGGAAGCCGAGCCGGGGACCCATCGAGTCCCCTGGGGTGAATCCGCGGTCCGCCGTGGTAGGGCGCTCTCTTCCCGCCCGAACCCGTCAGCTAACCCGGTAGGCGGTCGACGGAAGAAGGAGTCCCCCGCCTCGTGAGTTCCGCGCGTGCGCTGCTGAAGCGTGTCCGTGTCCTCGTTCCCCTACTGGCGCTGGTGGCAGTGCTGGCCCCGGCCTCGAGCGCGACGGCCGCGCCGGCGCCCAGCCTCGACACCGTGCAGAAGAAGGTCGACTCGCTCGTCCAGAAGATGCAGGTCGCGTCGGAGCAGTACAACACCGCGAACGTCGACCTGGCCGAGAGCCGCAAGCGCCAGGCCGCCCTGCGGAAGCAGATCGACGCCCTGGAGCCCCGCGTCGCCACGCTCGCGGACCGGACCGCCTCGTACGCCGTCGACGCGTACCAGGGCTCGGACCTGAGCCTGATGACCTCCCTGCTGGGCAGCGGGTCGCCGCAGACGTTCCTGGACCAGATGACGATCATCGAGTCGCTGACCAAGGACTCGCAGGCCCAGCTGAACGAACTCGTCCGGGCCCAGGACACGCTCAACGCCGCGAAGAAGAAGCTGGACGCGGAGGTCCTCGACCAGGCCGCCCAGCGCAGGACGCTGCGGGACCGCAAGGAGACGCTGGCGAAGGACCTCGCGGTCTGGCGCAAGCTGCGCACCAAGCTGGCCCCCACGATCGACACCAGCGGCCCCCTCCCGGTCTACAACGGGGACACCGCCAGCCGCGCCGGCAAGGTGCTCAAGTTCGCCTACGACGCGCTGGGCTCCCCGTACGTGTTCGGTGCCGCGGGCCCCGGATCCTACGACTGCTCGGGCCTGACCCTGGCCGCGTACCAGCAGGTCGGCGTCTCGCTGCCGCACTCGGCGCGCCGCCAGCTGGCGCAGGGCCCGCAGGTCCCACAGTCGGACCTGATGCCCGGTGACCTCGTGTACTTCTACTCGGACGTGCACCACGTGGGCATCTACATCGGCAACGGCAAGGTCATCCACGCCCCGCAGCCGGGCGAGAACGTGAAGATCTCGGAGATGAGCGTGTTCCCCTTCGCGGGGGCGAGCCGTCCGGGCGCATAACCTTTCCGCTCGACGCCGGGCCGGTCTTCCTGCGGGGAGACCGGCCCGGTTCTTTGGTGCGGTCTCCGGCGGCGGTACGCCGGGACGGTGCGCGAAGAGCCGGTGCGTGGCGGGCGTGATGGCACGTCTCCTGGCGGCTGGCCGCGCCACAGGCGAGGTGACCGCGGGGAATGCCTCTCCCCCATGGGGGGTGCGGGAGCACGCACCGCGCTGGGGTCACGCACCGCACCACCGCGGCGTGCCGCGACCTGCGGCCGGGGGATTGTCACCGGCCACCCGCCAGGAGACGGGCGATCACCCCGGCCCCGCGATGCTTCTCGCCGGCTCCCCCGGCGTACCGGCCCGAAGGCTCCTACTGGAGTCCGGCGTAGGAGTGCAGGCCCGTGATCACCAGGTTCACGCCGAACAGGTTGATCATCATGGCCGCCCAGCCCAGCACCGCGATCCACGCCGCGCGTCGGCCGCGCCAGCCCGCGGTGGCGCGCGCGTGCAGGTACGCCGCGTAGATCACCCAGGCGATGAACGCCCACGTCTCCTTCGGGTCCCAGCCCCAGTACCGCGACCACGCCGCCTCGGCCCAGATGGCACCCGCGATGGTCGCGAACGTCCACACCGGGAACGCGAACGCGATCACCCGGAACGTGGTCCGCTCCAGCCCGTCCGCCGCCGGGAAGCGCGCGCCGAGCGTCGCCGGGAAGCGCAGCGTGCCGCCGGCGGCGGTCACCCGGTCGTACTTCTCGCGGATCAGGTACAGCGTCGCGGTCACGAAGCTGACCAGGAACACCCCGCTGGCGATCACGGCCGCCGACACGTGGATCCACAGCCAGTACGAGTTGAGCGCCGGGACGAGCGGCACGACCGGCGTGTACAGCACGGTGCCGGCGAGCCCGAGCAGCAGCACGACGGGCAGCATCACGAACGCGCCGAGGTGCCGGATCGACGCCCGCCGCTCGCCGCGCGCCTGCCGGGCCATCACGACGAGCCACGCCAGGACCGCGATGAAGCACACCGAGATGGCGAACTCGTACATGTTGCCCCACGGCACCCGGTGCGCCGCGGCGGCGCGGGTGACCAGGACCCCGGCGTGGAGCAGCAGGCCCACCACGGTGAGCACGGCCGCGGCGGCCCCGGCGACCGCGGTGCCGGACCGCCCCTCCACGGGGCGCCCGGTCGAGCCCGTCCCGGCCGGGCCGGTCGTCACGGCAGGGCCGGTCCCGCCGCCGACTGCCGGGGACACCGGAGCCGCGGCGAGCGCGGCACCGGCGCCGACGAGCGCCGCCGCCCCCGCCGGAGCGGCCGGAGCCGCCGCCGGTCCCACCCGGCTGCGGCGGCCGAAGGAGTACTCGGCCGCGTACACGAGCATCGCCGCGGAGTACACCAGGATCGCGGCGACGAGCAGACGGTCGGACAGCGTGGCGAGGGTGGCGTCCACGGGCATCTCAGTCCTCTACAGCGGAGACGGGTTGGGCAGCCGTTGCGCGGCCGAGGTCGGCCACCGTCCGGCGGAACTCCTCGTCGTACGAGTCGGCATCGGTCCGCGCAAGCCCACCGACACCGACGACGGTACCCCCGGCGCCCGGCGCGAGCCGCACCCAGAGCCGGCGGCGGCGCACGGTCAGCGAGCCGATCAGGCCGATCACCATCAGCACCGACGCGACGAGGACGACCTTCTGGCCCGGGTCCTCGTCCACGCGGAGGCCGGCCCACTGCTTGGTGCCGACGAACTCCAGCGTGCTGCCGTCGTCGAGCTTCCAGGTCTGTCCCGGCCGCAGGAACTTGGAGCCGACGAGCTTGAGGGCGCCCTTCTGGACCTGGTTCTGGTCCAGCGAGTACACCGAGCGCGGGATGCCCGAGCCGAGGCCGGTGTCGCCGCGGTACGCCGCGAGCGTGATCCCCGGCGAGCGTTCCGCCGGGAACACCGACCGGACCCGCGGCCCGCTCTCCGGCGCCGTGGGGGTGTACACGCCCTCGAAGGCGACCTCGACGTTCCGCGTCCGGGCGCGCTCCCCCGGCTTCTGGTTCGCGTCGGCGAACACCGCGGCCCCGTCCGAGGTGAGGGTGACGAGGTCGCTCGGCAGGAACGGGTTCGGCGAGGAGAACACCTGGCCGTACCGATCGGTGTACTTCAGGATCGGCGCGTACCCGTGGTCGAGCAGGTACACCCGGGCCCCCGAGAGCCGCAGCGGCTCGTTGACCCGGATGTCCACCGGGCGGCGGGGATCGGCGTCCCCGGCGCCGTACCGGACGCTCGCCGCGTAGGAGCTCGGCTGCCCGGAGTCGAGGTACGTCGCCCGGAACCTGTCCAGCGACAGGCAGAACGGCGGGAGGTCCGAGCCGTCGACCTGCTGGCCGAGGTCGTACTGGTCGTACCCCTGGGTGGTGTTGCAGAACGTGTTGCCCTCGGTCAGCAGGACGTTGCCCTGCCAGCCCCAGAGGACACCGGCGGCGGCGCCGGCGAGCAGGGCCAGGATCGCGGTGTGGAACACCAGGTTGCCGGTCTCCCGGAGGTACCCCTTCTCGGCGCTGATCTCCACGGTGCCGTCCTCGGCGGTGCGCACCGTGGTACGCCAGCGCTTGCGGCGCAGCACGGCCCGGACGGCGGCGGCACCGGCCACCGGGTCCGCCGCGATGACCGCGGGCTCGGCGTACTGCGGCAGCCGGTCGAACCGCTTCGGGGCGGCGGGCGGCGGCGTGGTCATCGCGCGGGCGTGCAGCCGGAGGCGCGGGACGATGCAGCCGACCAGCGAGACGGCGAGCAGCAGGTAGATCGCCGCGAACCACGGCGAGGCGAACACGTCGAAGAACCCGAGCCGGTCCAGCACCGGGCCGACGGTGGTGTGCGCGTCCAGGTACTCCTGGACCTTCGGCGGGTTGAGCGGTCGCTGCGGCAGCAGCGAGCCGGGCACGGCCGCCACCGCGAGCAGGAACAACAGCAGCAGGGCGGTCCGCATGCTGGTGAGCTGCCGCCAGCCCCGGCGCAGCACCACCACGAGCCCGCCGCGGGCGGGCGGCGGCGCCACCGGCGCCGGCTGGGTGGAGAGATCCGAGACGGTGCCGGTCACAGCGCGATCTCCCCCACCGGGAGCAGCGCCCGGATCCAGATGACGAGGTCGTTCCAGAAGCCGGTCAGCAGCAGCAGCCCGACCGCGATCAGCATCACGCCGCCCACCCGGGTGACCCAGGCGCTGTGCCTCCGGACCACGGCGAACGCGCCCAGGAGCCGCCGGAAGCCGAGCCCGAACAGCACGAACGGGATCCCGATCCCGAGGCAGTACGCCACGGCGAGCAGCGCGCCGCGGCCGACCGAGCCCTCCACGGTCGCGAGCCCCAGCACGGCGGCGAGCGTCGGGCCGGTGCACGGCACCCAGCCGAGCGCGAACACAGCCCCGAGCAGCGGGGCACCGGCCAGCCCGGTCGCGGGCATCCGCCGGACCCGGAACTCCCGCTGGAGCCCCGGGACCAGGCCGAGGAACGCGAGCCCCATCAGCACGATGACGCCGCCGACGACCCGCTGGACGGTGTCGGCGTGGTCGAGCAGCTGGGCGCCGAGCGTGCTCGCGAGCGTGACGAGAACCGTGTACACGGCGGTGAACCCGAGCACGAACAGCCCGCTGCCGGCGAGCACCCGGCCGCGCACGCGGCGGCGCTCGGCGGTGTCCACGGCCGCGTCGCCACTCCCCGCGGCGGGGGCGACCGGGCGGCCCTTCGGGTCCGACCCGACCGCCGCGTCGAGGTCCGCCCCCGCGAGCCCGGTGACGTAGGAGATGTAGCCCGGCACGAGGGGCAGCACGCAGGGCGACAGGAAACTCAGCACCCCGGCGGCCACGGCCAGCCCGACCGCGACGAGGAGCGGCCCGGTCATCACGGTCTCGGTGATGCCCATCAGCGCTCCGCCGCCAGCGCGTCGACCGCCGCCTTGAGCTCGCCGTACCGCACCTCGCGGCTGTACACGGCCGCCACGCGCCCCTGCCGGTCGACGAGGACGGTGGCCGGGGTACCCACCGGCGGCGTCCTGCGGAAGCCGAGCGCGACGCGTCCCGCGGAGTCGTACACGCTCGGGTAGGTGATGCCGTAGGCCCGCTCGAACGCGGCGGCGCGGTCCTTGGCGTCCCGGATGTTCACGCCGACGAACTGGACGCCGAGGTCCCTCGACGTCGCGTAGATGTCCTCGAGCGTCTGCGCCTCGCTGCGGCACGGGGCACACCAGGAGCCCCAGAAGTTCACGACCAGCACCGTGCCGTTGTACGCGCCGCTGTCCACCCGGGGACCGGTCACGGCATCGCCCTGGATCCGCGGGGCGGGGAGGCGGTCGGCGGGCTTGTACTCCCGGACCAGCGTGCTCGACACGAACCGATTGTCGCCACCGGGGCTCGGGTCCACCGGGTCCTTGCCCACGCCACACCCGGCGAGCGCCAGCAGGACCGCGAGGCCGGCAACGAGGCGCCGCATCAGGCGCCCTTGCTGGTCTTCGCGGTCGGGGACTGGGCGACGAGCGACGCGGCGGGCTCCGCGTACGTCACCCCGGTGACCCGGTCACCCTCGAAGTGGATCGACGTCAGGCTCGCGAGACCGCACTCCCGGCGGCGGGGGTCGTGCCACATCCGCTGCCGCTGGAGGTACCGCCGGAGCGTCCAGATCGGCAGCTGGTGGCTGACACACACGGCCTCGTGGCCCTCGGCGGCGGCGCGGGCGTCCCGCACGGCGGCGAACATCCGGTCGGCGATCTCCCGGTACGGCTCACCCCAGGACGGGCGGAACGGGTTCCACAGCCGCGGCCAGTACCGGGGGTTGCGCAGCACGCCGTCGCCGACCGAGACGCGCTTGCCCTCGAAGAAGTTGTCGGACTCGATCAGGCGGTCGTCGGTCGCCACGTCGAGGCCGAACTGCGCCGCGAACGGCTCCGCCGTCTGCTGGGCACGCTCGAGCGGGCTGGAGACGACATGCGTCACGTCGTGACCTGCCAGGGAGGACGAGGCGGCCAGGGCCATCTGGGTCCCGAGGTCGGACAGCCGGAACCCCGGCAGCCGGCCGTACAGGATCTTGTCGGGATTGAAGACCTCGCCGTGCCGCAGCACGTGCACCGTCGTCCGGCTCACCGCCGACCCGCCTGGTGGCGCGCGGCGGCCTCGGCGGCGAACGGCAGCGCCGCGTCGATGCGCGCCAGCTCGTCCGGGCCCAGCGCCGCCGAGACGAACCACGCCTCGTAGGCGCTCGGTGGCAGGTACACGCCGTGGGCCAGCATCCCGTGGAAGAACGCGGCGAACGCGGCGACGTCCTGCGTCCGCGCGTCGTCGTAGTTCGTCACGTCCCGGTCGGTGAAGAACACGCTGAACATGGAGCCAGCGGTGGAGACGTGGTGCGGCACGCCCGCCGCGGTCAGCGCGGCCGAGGCCATCCCCTGGAGCTCGGCGCTCGTCTCGTCCAGCCCGCGGTACAGGTCGTCGGTGCACTCCCGCAGCGTGGCGAGGCCCGCCGCGCAGGCGAGCGGGTTCCCCGACAACGTGCCGGCCTGGTACACCGGGCCCATCGGCGCGAGCAGCGACATCAGGTCCGCGCGCCCCCCGAAGGCCGCCGCGGGCAGCCCGCCGCCCATCACCTTGCCGAACGTGACGAGGTCCGCCTCGACCGGGTCCACGCCGTACCAGCCGGCCGGCGACACCCGGAAGCCCGTCATCACCTCGTCGCTGATCAGCAGCGCCCCGTGCCGGGCGGTGATCTCCCGGAGCCTGGCGTTGAAACCGTCCCGCGGCGCCACGACGCCCATGTTCCCGGCGGCGGCCTCGGTGATCACGCAGGCGATCTCGGTGCCCCACTCGGCGAACGCCTTCTCCACCGCGTCCACGTCGTTGTACGGCAGGACGATCGTGTCCGTGGTCTGCGCGCCGGTGACGCCGCCCGAGTCGGGCAGGGCCAGCGTGGCGACGGCCGACCCGGCGGCGGCGAGCAGGGCGTCGACGTGGCCGTGGTAGCAGCCGGCGAACTTCACGATCTTGTTCCGGCCGGTGGCGCCGCGGGCGAGCCGGATCGCGCTCATCGTCGCCTCGGTGCCGGAGCTGACCAGCCGCACCTGCTCGACCGGCGCGCGGCGGACGATCTCCTCCGCCAGGTCCACCTCGCCGGGGGTGGGCGTGCCGAAGCTGGTGCCCTTCGCCGCGGCGGCCGTGACGGCCTCCACCACGGCCGGGTGCGCGTGGCCGAGGATCATCGGACCCCAGGAGCACACGAGGTCCACGTACCGCCGGTCGTCGGCGTCGGTGAGGTACGCGCCCCGGGCCGACACCATGAAGCGCGGGGTGCCGCCGACACCGCGGAAGGCGCGGACCGGCGAGTTCACCCCGCCGGGCACGACGCGTTCGGCGCGGTCGAACAGTGCCTGCGAGGCCGGGGCTTCGAGGGGGTAGGTCACGGCCTCGATTCTCCCTCACGGAGCACGTAGCGGGCCGACCGGGGTTCGACGCTG
The DNA here is from genome assembly GCA_030840805.1 of Actinomycetota bacterium. Taxonomy (GTDB): domain Bacteria; phylum Actinomycetota; class Actinomycetes; order Mycobacteriales; family HKI-0501; genus JAVEDU01. Next base: position 41,371 of record JAVEDU010000065.1, on the reverse strand, counting down.
CGTCGAAGTTCGCTCCCCGGGTCCGTCGGGCACGGTGGAAGCGGCAAGGGATACTCCTCCGGTGACCCCGAAGCCCCGGCGCAAGAAGACCTCGCGCCCCCGGGGCTCCGCCGCCCGCACCCGCTCCCGCCGGAAGACCCGCAAGCCCTGGTGGCGCGCGACGCAGCCGTCGTTCCTCACGATCGGCGTGGTGCTGCTGGCGGTCGTCGGCGGGTGGTACGCGTGGCCCCATGTGCAGGACCGGCTCGGCCGCCCCACCCCCGGCTCCTCGGTGCCGGCGACCGGGCCGCTGCCCCAGGCGGTACCGCCGGTCGTCGCCGCGCCGCGGTCCGGCGGCCGGGCCGCCCGTCCCGCGGACGTGTACTCGGGGTGGGCACGGCAACTGTCCGGCCGGCTCGACATCCCCGCCGTGGCCCTGCAGGCCTACGCGTACGCGCAGGTCGAGACGGCCCGCACCAAGCCCCGCTGCAAGCTGTCGTGGACCCTCCTCGCCGGGATCGGCAGGGTGGAGTCCGACCACGGGCGGTACGGCGGGGCTCGGTTGCTGGCGGACGGCACCAGCCGGCCGCGGATCATCGGCGTCCCGCTGGACGGCGCGCCGGGGCTGATGACGATCGCGGACACCGACGGCGGCCGAATCGACGGGGACACCACCCACGACCGGGCGGTGGGCCCGATGCAGTTCATCCCGAGCACCTGGCGCACCAGCGGCGCGGACGGGAACCGGGACGGGCGCGAGGACCCGTTCAACGTCAACGACGCCGCGCTGGCCGCCGCCGGATACCTGTGTGCGGGTGGGCGGGACCTGACCACCAGCCAGGGGTGGACCCGGGCGGTGCTGTCCTACAACAACACCGCGGAGTACGTCCGGCTGGTGTACGGGAACGCGGACACCTACGCACGGCGGAGCACCGTCGGCTGAGCTCTTCCCGTGATCACCACCGTTTCCTGCGCTCAGCGCTGGAGCAGTCCCGCCGCCTCGACCGCCCAGTACGTCAGCACGATCCGCGCGCCGGCCCGCCGCGCGGACGTCAGCGTCTCCAGGATCGTCCGTTCCCGGTCGATCCAGCCGTTCGCCGCCGCGGCCTCGATCATCGCGTACTCGCCGGAGACCTGGTACGCCGCGACCGGCACGTCCACCGCGTCCGCCACCTGCCGCAGGATGTCCAGGTAGGGCAGCGCGGGCTTGACCATCACCAGGTCCGCACCCTCGGCGACGTCCAGCGCCACCTCGCGCAGCGACTCGCGGGCGTTGGCGGGGTCCTGCTGGTAGGTCTTGCGGTCACCCTCCAGGGTGGACTCCACGGCGTCCCGGAACGGGCCGTAGAACGCCGACGCGTACTTGGCGGAGTACGCCAGCACGGAGGTGTCCACGTGACCGGCCGCGTCGAGCGCCGCGCGGATGACGCCGATCTGGCCGTCCATCATTCCGCTGGGGCCGACCATGTGCGCCCCGGCCTCCGCCTGGACGACGGCCATCTCAGCATACCGCCCGAGCGTCGCGTCGTTGTCGACCGAGCCGTCGGCCCGCAGGATCCCGCAGTGCCCGTGGTCGGTGAACTCGTCCAGGCACAGGTCGCTCATCACCACGGTCGAGTCGCCGACCTCGGAGACCACGTCGCGGATGCCGAGCTGCAGGATGCCGTTCGGGTCGGTGCCACAGGAGCCCACCGCGTCCTTGGACGACGGGGCCGGGACGCCGAACAGCATGATGCCGCCGACGCCGGCGGCGACCGCCTCGGCGGCGGCCTTCCGCAGCGACTCGCGGCTGTGCTGCACGACGCCCGGCATCGAGGGGATCGCGACCGGCCCGGTCGCACCCTCCCGGACGAACATCGGCAGCACCAGGTCGGCGGGCGAGAGCCGCGTCTCGGCGACCAGGCGGCGGACGGCGGGGTTACGGCGCAGACGGCGAGGCCGCACCGCCGGGAACGATCCCGGCGATGCGGCCCGCGGAAGACCAGTCATGGCTTCCAGGCTACCGCGCGACCCGACCGGCGGACGGGCCCTGCACCTTGGCCCCGCGCCGGGACTTGACCGGCATCTGCGTGGCCTTCTCCCGGAGCTCCAGGGCGAAGTCCGCGAGCGCCGAGACGAGGGACGGCACGTTCGCCGTCTCCGGCTGCACGTCGACCCGCAGGCCCAGCTCGCGCGCGGTCTCGGCCGTCTTCGGGCCGATGCACGCGACGACCGTGCGGGCGTGCGGCTTGCCGGCGATGCCGACCAGGTTCCGCACGGTGGACGACGAGGTGAACAGCACCGCGTCGAACCCGCCCGACTTGATGGCGTCCCGGATCTCCGCCGCCGGCGGGGCCGCCCGGACGGTCCGGTACGCGGTGACGTCGTCGACCTCCCACCCGCGCTCGGCGAGCCCGGCCGCCAGCGTCTCGGTGGCGATGTCGGCGCGGGGCAGCAGCACCCGGTCGATCGGGTCGAGCACCGAGTCGTACGGCGGGAAGTCGGCGAGCAGGCCCTCGCTCGACTGCTCCCCCGACGGCACCATCTCGGGCTCGATGCCGAACGCACGGACGGCGTCCGCGGTGGCGTCCCCGACGCAGGCGATCTTCACGCCGGCGAACGCCCGGGCGTCGAGCCCGAACTCGGTGAACTTCTCGCGTACCGCCTTGACGGCGTTGGTCGAGGTGAACACGACCCACTCGTACCGGCCGGTGACGAGCCCCTTGATCGCGCGTTCCATCTGCGCCGGCGTGCGGGGCGGCTCGACCGCGATCGTCGGGACCTCGCACGGGATCGCGCCCCAGGTGCGCAGCCGGGCGCTCATCGCGCCGGCCTGCTCCTTGGTCCGCGGGACGAGGACCTTCCAGCCGTACAGCGCCCGCGACTCCCACCAGGACAGCTTGTCCCGCAGGGCCACGCCGGAGCCGAGGGTGACGACCACGGTGCCGGCCAGGCCGACCGCCGCGTCCACGAGCCCGTCGACGGTGGACACCGAGGAGGACTGCGTCTCCCCGGTGCCGTCGCCGGACACGCTCAGCGGCGCGTTGGTGGAGTAGCCCGCGACGAGCAGGCCGTCCCGGATCGCCGCGAGGTCGTCCGCGAGCGCGGTGACCACGAGCGTGCCCGGCAGGCCGGACAGCGTGGCGAAGTCCACCGACAGCAGGTCCCGCGCGTCGACCGCGGTGCGCAGGCCCCCGCTCGGCGTTCCCGCGTACGTGGAGACGCCGTCGGCGTGCGACACGGCGGGGACGACCTCGAACGGCACGGCCGTACGCGCGATCGCCTGCGCCTCCTTCACCACGGAGTCCGTGGAGAACGGGTCGCCCGTGACGAGCCGGACCACCGTGCTCCCGGAGCGGGCGGCCGAGAGGAGCACCTTGGCGACATCGCCCGGCGCGCCCTCGGCGACGCTGATCTCCACTTCCGCCGGGGCGGTGGCGAAGACGGCGTCGAGCACGGCCTTCGGTACGTCGGCGTCGTGGACGAGGTATTCGGCGGTGGCCGACGCGTCGAGCGCACGGCGTGTGAGCAGGCCGGGGTCACCGGGGCCTGCCCCCACGAACGTGATGCGTCCGGGGGTCTTGCGGGAGCGGGTCATGCGGGACTCCCCATCAGGAGGGCTGCGCCGGCGTCGAGCAGGTCGGCGGCAAGCCGCCGGCCGATCGCGTCGGCTTCGTGAAGTGGGCCGGAGGCCGAGAGCCGGACGGCATCGCTGCCGTCCAGTGCGGTGACGCTGCCGCGCAGGTAGAGCTCGGGCTCGCCGGTCTCCGATTCGGCGAGCACCGCCCACGCGGCAACGGGGGCGCTGCACCCGGCCTCGAGGGCCGAGAGCAGACTTCTTTCGGCGGCCACGGCGGCCCGGGTGTCCGGGTCGTCGAGGACGCCGAGGAGTTCGATGAGGTCGGCATCACCCACGCGGCATTCGAGCGCGAGAGCGCCCTGGGCCGGAGCGGGCAGTACGAGCATCGGGTCGAGCACCTCGGTGACGGCGTTCAGCCGGTCGAGACGGGCAAGTCCGGCGCGGGCCAGGACGACGGCGTCGAGCTCACCGTCGGTGACCTTCCGGATACGCGTGTCCACATTACCCCGGATCGGGACGCACTCGATGCCGAAACCGAGCGCGTTCAGCTGCGCGATCCGCCGCGGGGCGCCGGTACCGATCCGAGCTCCCGCCGGAAGTTCCGCCAGCGTGCACCCGTCCCGGGCCACGAGCGCGTCCCGCGGGTCCTCCCGCGGCGGCACGGCGGCGAGCACGAGCCCGGCGGCCGGCGCGGTCGGCAGGTCCTTGTACGAGTGGACGGCGAGGTCGATGTCGCCCGCGAGGAGGGCGTCCCGCAGCGCGTTGACGAACACGCCGGTGCCACCGATCTGGGTGAGCGCCTCGCGGGACACGTCGCCGTAGGTGGTGATCTCGACGAGCTCGACCGCGCGGCCGGTCTTGTCGGTGACCGCCGCGGCCACCTGGCCGGACTGGGCCATCGCGAGGGCACTGGCCCGGGTACCGAGCCGGAGCGGGCGGGACGGATTCACCGCAACTCCCCCTCGTACGGCCGGGCGAGCAGGCTGACCACGTCCGCCGAGGTGACCGCGGGCACTCCGGTGGGCTCCGCCGCGACCGCCGCGGACGCGGACGCCCCCGCGGTCTCGAGCCCGAACAGCTCCCGGAGCGCGTCGGCGTAGGCGTGCCCCCCGGGCTGCTCGGCCAGCTCCTTGACCCGCACCGTGGGCATGTGGATCAGGCGCGAGACCACCCGGCGGACCGACTTCTCCACCTCGGCGCGATCGGCCGGGTCGAGGTCGCCGAGCCGGGTCGACAGCCGGGCGAGCTCCGTGGCGACGACCTCGTCGGCCCGGGCGCGGAGCGCGGCGACCGTCGGTGCCACATCGGAGGAACGCTCCCAGGCGAGGAAGCCCCGCACCTCCTCGTCCACGATGCCGTGCGCGGCCTGGACGTCGTCGGCCACCGTGTACCCGGCGGCCCGCGGGTCGGTCGCGGCGGCGACCTCGCGCCGCAGTCGCTCGATGTCGACCACCGTGACGCCCGGGAGCCAGCCCACCGCGGGGTGGACGTCCTTCGGCACGGCGAGGTCGAGGATCAGCAGGGGCCGGCCGTCCCGCCGCTCCTGCGCGGCGGCGACCGCCTCGGCGGTGAGGACCACGCCGGTGGTCGCGGTGGCGGAGACGACGATGTCGGCCTCGGCCAGCTTCGCGTCCACGTCCTCGAGGGCGATGACCTCGGCGCCGACCGTCATCGCCAGGGCCTTCGCGTTGCCGGCGGTGCGGTTGGCCACCGTGAGGCGGCCGATCCCGAGCCGGCGGAGGGTCGCGGCGGCGAGCGCGCCCATCGAACCGGCACCGACGATCAGCGCGTGGCGGCCCTCGACCGAACCGCTGGCCTGCTGGCCGACGTCCAGCGCCAGCGTCACGATGGACTGCCCGGCCCGGTCGATGTCGGTCTCGGCATGGACCCGCTTGCCGGCGCGCAGGGCCTGCTGCATCAGCTCGTGCAGAACCCGGCCGGGCGCGCCGTGCTCGACGGCCGCGTTGTAGGCGGTCCGGACCTGACCGAGGATCTGGGCCTCGCCGACCACCAGCGAGTCGAGCCCCGAGGTGACCGTGAAGAGGTGGCGCACCGCGTCGTCGCCGTGGTGCACGTACAGGTGGTCGGCCAGGGCCGGGAGCTCCATGCCGATCCGCTCCGCGAGCACCGCGCCGACGTCGTGCAGGCCACCGTGGAAGGACGACACCGCCGCGTACACCTCGACGCGGTTGCAGGTCGACACCACGGCGGTCTCCGCGACGTGCCGCCCGGAGAGCAGGCCGGTGAGCACGGTGTCCAGTTCGGCGGGCTGCACGGCCGCGCGCTCCAGCAGGGACACCGGGGCAGTGCGGTGGTTCAGGCCCACGACGAGCACGCTCATGCGTTTGCCGCCTTCTCGTCTGTACCGGTCGTCCGTCGCTGGGCATCCTGGCCCGGGCGGCGGTCACCGCGCCCGCCCGGCAGGCGGGTCAGCGACGGCGTACCGATCGAGGCCTTGCGGTGCTCGTGGAACGACAGGATCTGGAGCTCGATGGACAGGTCCACCTTGCGCACGTCCACGCCCGCGGGGACGGACAGCACATGGGGGGCGAAGTTGAGGATGCTGGTGACGCCCGCCGCGACGAGCCGGTCACAGACCTCCTGGGCCGCGGCGGCCGGGGTGGCGATGACGCCGATGGAGATGCCGTGCTCGGCGGCGATGGCGGGCAGGTCGTCGATGTGGCTGACCGGGATGCCGTTGACGAGCTGGCCGACCCGGTCCGGGTCCCGGTCCAGCAGCGCGGCAATCCTGAACCCGCGGGACGCGAACCCGGCGTACCCCGCGAGCGCGTGGCCGAGGTTACCGATTCCGACGAGCGCCACCGACCAGCAGCGGGTCAGCCCGAGCGTGGTCGAGATCTGGTCGACGAGCATCGCGACGTCGTACCCGACGCCGCGGGTGCCATACGAGCCGAGGTGCGAGAGATCCTTACGGAGCTTCGCGGAGTTGACGCCGGCGACGGCGGCCAGTTCCTCCGACGACGCGGTGGCGTGGCCCTCGTCCGCCATCCGGTGCAGGGCGCGCAGATAGACCGGCAACCGCGCGACCGTCGCGTCCGGGACGGCACGATCGCGACCGCCGCGGACAGTGGGAGGCTGGTCGTTCATCGGACTCCTGCTCGGCGGGGGCCGTGCCCCGGATGATCTCCCGGAAGAGGATGTGCTATCTCCGGCTGACGGAAACCAACGTTAACTGCTTGTGAACGCAGGCACAAAGTCACTGGTAGGCGTGGACCCGTCCGGGTGTCCGGGGTCACAGCGAGGACGTCGAATTGTCCGCCCTGGCACCCTGTGGGCATGTGGGATCCGGGAACCTACCTGCGGTACGCCGCCGAGCGCGGCCGCCCGTTCGCCGAGCTGCTGGCCCGGGTGGGCGCCACCTCGCCGCGCCGGGTGGTCGATCTGGGGTGCGGCCCCGGCGTGCTCACCGCGGGGCTGGCCGACCGCTGGCCGGAGGCCCGGGTGGAAGGGTTGGACTCGTCCTCCTCGATGATCGAGCGTGCCGATTCGCTGGGCTCTCCAGTGTCGTTCCGGGTGGCCGACGTCCGGGAGTGGACGCCGGAACCCGACACCGACGTGGTGATCTCCCACGCCACCCTCCAGTGGGTGCGCGGGCACGAGGCGCTGCTGCGGGACTGGGTGGCGGCGCTGCCCGGCGGGGCGTGGCTGGCGTTCGGCGTCCCGGGAAACTTCGACGCGCCGTCCCACCGGCTGCTGCGGTCGGTGGCCCGGTCCGCCGCGTGGCGCGGGCGGCTGGCGGCGGTGGAGCTCCGGGACGCGCCCGTGCTCGACGCGGCGGGCTACGCGTCCCTGCTCCGCTCGCCGGCGTGCGAGGTGGACGCGTGGGAGACGACGTACGTCCACGTGCTGCCGGTGGGCGACGACGTACACCCGGTGCTGGCGTGGCTGAGCGGGACCGCGCTGCGGCCGGTGCGGGCGGCGCTGGACGACACGGAGTGGGCGGCGTTCACGGCCGACCTCGGCGGGGAGCTGGCGAAGGCGTACCCGGTTGACGCGACGGGGGTGCTGTTCCCGTTCCGGCGGATCTTCGTGGTGGCCCGGGCCGGGGGCCGACCCGGCGCCGTGGCTGTGGACGACCGCCCCGGACCGACGCCGTGACTCCCTGGCCTCGGCGGGATGGGCGTGCACGCGTTCGTCGACGAGACCAAGGCCCGCGGACTCGTGGTCGCGGCGGCCGTGGTCGAGCCGCACGACCTCGATCGGGTGCGGACGATGCCGCGGGCGCTCTGCCTGCCCGGACAGTCGCGGCTCCACTTCAACAAGGAGACCCACGGCCGGCGGGCCAACAACGGTGGGCCCGCCCCGCCCTGCGCGTCAACGGCGTTCCAGGTCCCGGATCAGCCGGCGCTCCTCGACCTTCCAGTACCCGTGCTCGGCGCCGTCGAGGAGCACCACCGGGAGCCGGTCCCCGTACTCCATCGCGAGCTCGTCGTCGGTGTCGACGTCGACCTCCCGCCACGCGACACCGGTCGCCGCGGCCACCCGCTCCATCGCCTCCCGCGCCGCGACGCAGAGATGACATCCGGCGCGGGTCAGCAGCGTGACCCGGTGACTCATTCCGCCTCGGCGGCCGCGGCGCGCAGCCGGGACTTCGCCACCTTGCCCGTCGCCGAGTGCGGCAGCGCGTCCACGAACTCGACCGTCGTCGGGCACTTGAACCGTGCCAGCGCGCCCTCGCAGTACCCGATCACGTCCTCGGTGGTCAGGTGCACGCCGTGCCCGGTCACCACGTACGCCTTCACGGTCTCGCCGGTGTACGGGTGCGGCACGCCGATCACCGCGGCCTCGGCGATCCCGGGGTGGGTGAAGAGCACGTCCTCGATCTCCCGCGGGTACACGTTGAAGCCGGACACCAGCACCAGCTCGCGGATGCGGTCCACGAGGAACAGGTCACCGTCGTCGTCGCGGTACGCCACGTCACCGGTACGCCACCAGCCGTCGGCGTCCGGCCCCTCGGCGCCGTCGGGCCAGTACCCGCTGAACAGGTTCTCACCGCGCGCGACGATCTCGCCGGGCTCGTCGTCGCCGGGGACGATCTCCTCGTCGTCGTCGGCACCCACCAGCTCGTCGCCCGCGGCGTCGACCAGCCGGATCTCGACGCCGGGGATCGGCCGGCCGATCGACCCCGGCTTCGCGACCTCGCTTGTCAGCGTGGACGTCAGCACGGGCGCGGTCTCGGTCAGGCCGTACCCCTCGAACACGTGGTGGCCGGTCGCGTCCAGCAGCCGCTGCTGCGCTGCCGGGTCCAGCGGCGCCGCCCCGCTGACCGCCAGCCGCACCCCGGTGAACGCCTCGGCGAAGTCGGGCAGCAGCGACCAGGCCATGTACATCGGCGGGGCGCCGGCCACGTTGGTCACGCCGGCGCGCTGCATCAGCGCGAGGGTGTCCGCCGGGTCGAAGCGCTCCACCAGGACACCGGTGCAGCCGGTACGGGCCACCATGCCGAGCCCGGGGTTCAGCCCGTAGATGTGGTACAGCGGCAGCACCATCAGGACGACGTCGTCGGTGGCGAGCACGGGCGGGACGATCTGGGCGCACTGGTCGAGGTTCGCGAGCATCGCGCGGTGGGACAGCATCGCGCCGCGGGGGCTGCCGGACGTCCCGGACGTGTACATCAGCACCGCCAGGTCCTCGCCGCCCGCCGCGGTGTCCACCGGGCCGCGCCCGGCTCCGGTGGCGAGCAGGTCCGCGAGTGGCCGGTCGTCCGGCCCGGCCGACCCGGCCACGAACACGTGCCGCAGCGCGGGCAGGTCCGCCCGCAGGGTGGCCACCCGGCCCACCGCGGCCGGGACCCCGACCAGCACGACGGCGCCGGAGTCCGACAGCAGGTGCGCCAGCTCGCGCCCGGTGTACGCGGGGTTGACCGGCAACGCGACGAGTCCGGCCCGCAGCGCCCCGAAGTACAGGACGGGGAAGTCGAGGCCGTTGCCGAGCGCGAGCGCGACCCGGTCGCCGGGGGTGAGGCCGAGACCCCGCAGGGCCGCGGCGGCCTCGTCGACCCGGTCGTCGAGCTCGCCCCAGGTGAGCGTCGTACCGCGGAACACCAGCGCGCGGGCCGCGCGGTCCCGGGCGGCGGCGTCGCGGACCAGGTCCGCGAGGTTGCGCCCCCCGGCCGTCTCCGCTGACTTTCCCACGCCGGACCTCCTCGAACGGACAGCGCTGGAACGCGGGAAGTCTGTCACACCGCCGTCACCCGACGGTCGCCCGGCGGTTCGCTCCCGGCGCGCCGGATCCGCCCCGGTCCGGCCCGGGAAACGGGCGGTGAACACCGAACCGGGACCCGGCGTGTCCCCACAGAATCACCCCACCGGCGCTGTGAGCGGGCTCACCCTCACCCACTCGGGCCCCCACCGATGTGACGCTCGGCACGTATAGTCTGCCCGATCCGATCAACGGGGAGACAGGGCCGAGTTCGGCCGTGTGGACCACGCCGTGTCCGAGGGAGGAAACCGTGCCCGCCACCGTCGATCCCGTCGTGCGCCGCGCGGCGTCCGCCCGCGGGCGGTGCCCGGCCCGCCAGGTCGGGGCGCCGCGGTGAGCGGGACCGCCTCGTGGGCGGTCGGTCCGGGCGACGACGTCCTCGCCCGGGGCCTCGTGGCGCTGCACGAGCTCCTCCTCGCCACCCGGGACGCACCTCTTGTCGACGAGTCGCCGCGGCGGCGCCCCTCCCCGTATTCGGCGGGACCGACCGCGCGCGGCACCGCCAAGGTGCGACCGCCGGGGGACCCCGACGGACCGTCCGAGCACGATCCGGTGTGGCAGCTCGTCGAGCGGGCCCGCGACGGCGACTCGGATGCGTTCGGCCAGCTGTACGACCGGTACGTCGACACGGTGTACCGATTCCTCTACTACCGCGTCGGGAGCCGATCGCTCGCCGAGGACCTGACCAGCGAGACGTTCCTGCGCGCGCTGCGGCGCATCGGCTCGGTGACCTGGCAGGGCCGTGACCTCGGCGCCTGGCTGGTCACGATCGCCCGGAACCTGGCCGCCGACCACTTCAAGTCCAGCCGGTTCCGGCTGGAGGTCACCACCGCGGACATGCGGGACGCGGACCAGCTCGCCGACGGACCCGAGGGCGAGGTCCTGGACGCGCTCACCAACGCGACCCTCCTCGAGGCGGTCAAGCGGTTGAACGCCGAACAGCAGGAGTGCATCGTCCTGCGCTTCATCAACGGCATGTCGGTCAGCGAGACGGCGCAGACGATGGGGAAGAACGACGGTGCCATCAAGGCGCTCCAGTACCGCGCGGTGCGTTCCCTGGGCCGGCTGCTGCCCGAAGGTTTCACCCCGTGACCGTAACCACTGCGGAAAGTCAAGTCTCACCCGTAACCGATGCCTGCCCCCGCGCGTTGCACCCGGTACCGACACACGCGTCGGTTGACCAGGGTGACAGGGGGTGAGAGGCGTGGTGATTCCGTTCCCACGGCGGCGGGCCGAGCGCTTCGCCGAGCTCCTCGACGCCCGGGCGGGCGGCACCCCGGTGCGCTCGCGCGACGATGAACTGGCCGAGCTGGCCGGCACCGCGGCCGCGCTCGGCGCGATGCCCACGCCGGTCATGGACCCCGCGTACCGCGAGAGACTGCGGACCCGGCTGGTGGCCGTGCTGGACGTCCAGGGCCCCGCACCCGAGACCGCCGAACCGGTCCGTCCGCGCCGCCGGGTGCCGCGCCGCGTCGTCATCGCCGGCCCGGCGCTCGCCGGTGTGCTCGCGGTGTCCGGCATCGGTGCGGCGAGCACCGGCGCGGTGCCCGGCGACACGCTGTACGGCGTCAAGCGGTCGACCGAGTCGGCGCAGCTCACCCTGGCGTCCTCGGACGTCAACCGGGGCCGACTGTTCCTCGACTTCGCCCGGACCCGGATACAGGAGACGGCCTCGGTCCTCGGCAGCACGCCGGCCGTGGTCAAGACCTTCGACGACATGGACGAGGCCGCCCGGGCCGGCACCAGGCTGCTCGGCAAGGCCGCGGTCGACCAGCAGGACCGGGCGCCCCTGGACGCGGTGGACGGGTTCGTCCTCGCACAGCGGTCGGATCTCGCCGCCCTGCTTCCGAGCCTCGGGGCGGACGGGCGGGACCGCGCCCTGGACTCCCTGGTGTTGCTCGAGCAGATCCAGTCCCGTTCGGTGGACCTCCGGGGTTCGCTGCTGTGCACGACGGGGTACGCCGACGAGGGCGGCACCGACGATCTCGGGCCGCTGCCGCAGCGCTGCGCCGCCCTGCCGTCCACACCGGCCGTCGGCGCGAGCGGGCTCCCGATCCCGCTCCCGAGCGGCACGGCCGGAACCGGCATCCTGCCCGACGGCACGGTGCCCGCCGGCATCCCGAGCCTGCCGGGCCTCGGCGGCGTGGTGCCCAGCGGCAGCGGCTTCACCTCCCCCGGGTACCCCGGCTCCGGCATCCCCGGAATGCCCGGCTACACCGAGTCCGACCCCGGCCTGGGCGGGCTGCTCGACACCGTCACCGGCACGGTCGGGGGCGTCGTCGGGGGCCTGCTCGGCCCGCTCGTCGGCGGGCAGACGGCCGCCCCGAGCCCCACCCCGGCGCCGACCTCCGCTCCGGGCGTGGTGGACCGCCTCATCCCCCGACGCTGAGCCCGTACGGTGCGCGCCGGGCGCCCCGACCGGGTCGGCGCGGTTAGAGTCGGGTTGTGAGTCCCACGCTGTCGCGCCTGCGCCGCCGCAGGCAAGAGGAAGAGGTCCGCGCCGTCATCGCCGGCGCGGCCAGCGCGGCGGCGGCCGAGGTGGGGGCCTCCCGCGCCGTCCCGGCCGACCCGGGCGCGGCCGCGTTCTTCGACGTCGACAACACGATGATGATGGGCGCGTCGATCTACCATTTCGCCCGCGGCCTGGCCGCCCGGAAGTTCTTCACGACCGGCGACCTCGTGCGGTTCGCGTGGCAGCAGGTGAAGTTCCGGGTCGGCGGCACCGAGCAGCCCGCGTCGATGCTGCAGGCCCGCGAGGCGGCGCTCGCGTTCGTGGCGGGACGCAAGGTCGAGGACATCGTGAACGTCGGCGAGGAGATCTACGACGAGATCATGGCCGAGCGGGTGTGGTCCGGCACCCGCGCGCTCGCCCAGATGCATCTCGACGCCGGGCAGCGGGTCTGGCTGGTCACGGCCACGCCGATCGAGCTCGCCGCGATCATCGCCCGCCGGCTCGGGCTGACGGGCGCCCTCGGCACGGTCTCGGAGGTCGACGACGGCGTCTACACCGGTCGTCTCGTCGGGGAGCCCCTGCACGGGCCGGCGAAGGCGGAGGCCGTGCTGGCGCTCGCCGACCGGGAGGGGCTGGAGCTGGCCCGCTGCACGGCGTACAGCGACTCGGTGAACGACATCCCGATGCTGTCCGCGGTGGGCACCGCCGTGGCGATCAACCCGGACCCGAGTCTCAAGCGGGAGGCCCGGGCGCGCGGCTGGCAGGTCCGGGACTTCCGCACGGGACGGAAGGCGGCGCGGGTGGGCGTGCCGACCGTCCTCGGCGCGGGGGCGGTCGCGGGCGGGATCGCGGCGGCCACGGTGGCGCGCCGCCGCTGGCGCTGAGCCGCCCTCTCGCGTTGATCATGGACTTTGCAACAGACACGCCCGTGTGTCGTGTTGCAAAGTCCATGATCAACGCGGGGTCGTCCTAGGAGAAGACGCTCTTGCGGCGCAGCAGCAGCCGGTACAGCGTCTGCTGGATCGTCTCCCGTACCTGGTCGGTGAGGTTGAAGACCAGCATCGGGTCGTCGGCCTGGTCGACCAGGTGCTCCGTCGGGATCGGCTCCCCGAACTCGATGAGCCACTTGGACGGCATCGGCACCAGCCCGAGCGGCCCCAGCCACGGGAACGTCGGCGTCAGCGGGAAGTACGGCAGCCCCAGCAGGCGGGCCAGCGTCTTGGCGTTGCCGAGCATCGGGTAGATCTCCTCGGCGCCCACGATCGACACCGGGATGATCGGCGCGCCGGTCTTGAGCGCCGCCGAGACGAAGCCGCCCCGGCCGAACCGCTGGAGCTTGTACCGTTCGCTGAACGGTTTGCCGATCCCCTTGAACCCCTCCGGCCACACGCCGACCACGTGACCGTCGCAGAGCAGCCGCTCGGCGTCGGCGTTGCAGGCGAGGGTGGACCCGCTCTTGCGGGCCAGCTCCCCCACGAACGGCGACGCGAACACCAGGTCCGCGCCGAGCATCCGCAGGTGCCGCCCCGCCGGATGGTGGTCCAACAGCGCCAGCTGCACCATCACCGCGTCGAGCGCGGCCATCGTGCCGGAGTGGTTGCCGACCACCAGCGCGGAGCCGTCGGACGGCACGTTCTCCAGGCCGGTCACCTCGACCCGCCAGTACTTGTCGTACAGCGGCCGGAACGGGGCCGCCAGCACGTTCTCGGTGAGGTCCGCGTCGAACCCGAAGTCGTCGATCTCGTACTCGCCGGTGATCCGGCGCCGCAGGAACGCCAGCGCACCCGCGACCTTGCGCTCCCACCGGTCGGCATGGGGCGCGTCGGCCGGTTCGGCGGCGGGCGCCTCGGGAGCGGTATCTCCCGGCGGCGTCGCCGCGTCCCCGGTGGGCGCCGCGTCCCCGGTGGGCGCCGCGGGCTCGGGCGTGGTCCCGGGACCGGCCGGGGCGTCCTGCGCGGCCGGCGGCGCCACGCGGGTGGGCCGGGGTCCGGGCCCCCGCGTCACCGGCTCGTCGAGCGCCTGGAGCTCCTCGGGCGTCGGGATCACCGGGTCGCGCGGCGTGCGGACGCCGGTGCGCGGGGCGATCCGGTCCGCGGACGCGAACGCTCCGGGACGGCGGGTCGGGCCCGCGGCGGTCCGCCCGCCCGAGGGCCGCGTGGTGTCCGGCACCCCCGCGTCGGCGGGGGGCCGCACGACGGCGTCCGCGGTGGCCCTCTTCGCGGTCCCCGGCGCGGCCTTCTTCGCGGCGGACGTCTTCTTCGCCGCGGTGGCCTTCTTCGCCGCGGTCGCCTTCGGGGACGGGACCTTCCGGGCCGCGGCCTTCTCCGTCGGGCTGTCGTCCGTCGTGGTGGTCACCTCGGTCTCCGGCTCGGGCCCGTCCGCACGACGCGACGCGGCGGAGGTGATCGGGATGACCCGGGCCCCCTCGGACACGCTCTCAGCCATCGGTCCTCCTGCGGCCGACCGCGGCCAGGATGGCCCGCTCCGCCGCGGCGATCGTGTCGGGCGCCAGCACCGTGCTCAGGTTCCGGCTACGGACGAAGTCGTCGAATGCCTGCACCGTCGAGTACCGCGTGGTGAACCCGAAGTCGCGGGCGAGCTTGCCGGTGTCCAGGACGCGACCGTAGGCGAGGAAGTCCAGCTGATCGGCGGAGAAGTCCACGAGGCCGGCCCGCCGCACGGCCATCCCCAGCGGTACGCCCGCGAGCTGCGGGACGGGGATCTGGAGCCGGCCGGCGCGGCGGATCGCCTGGGACAGCAGGACGATGCCGTTGCCGGCCACGTTGTACGTCCCGTGGTGGTCCTCCCGGGTCGCCTGTTCCAGCACGGCGAGCCCGTCCATGGTGTGCAGGAACTGCATCCGCGGATCGAAGCCGAGCACGGTCGGCACCGCCGCGAGGCTGAAGTACCGCGTGATCGGGGTGTCGATCCGGGGCCCGAGGAAGTTCGCGAACCGGAGCATCGTGACGACCACGTCGGGCCGCCGCCGGGCGAACCCGCGGACGTACCCCTCGACCTCCACCGCGTCCTTGCCGTACCCGTCGCGGGGCAGCCGCCGCGGCTCGGTGTCCTCGGTGAACAGCGCGGGGTCCTTCGGCGAGGAGCCGTACACCGCCGAGGTCGACTTCACGACGAGCTTGCGCATGCTCGGCGCCTTCTGGCACGCAGCGAGCAGCTGCATGGTGCCGATGACGTTCATTTCCTTCATGGACGTCCGGCCGCCGGCGCCGCGCGGCGTCGCGTTGACGTTCATGTGGACCACGGTGTCCACGCCCGCGGCCGCGATGATCTTTGCGATCAGCGGGTTCCGGATGTCCGCGCGAACGAACTCGGTACGACCGAGACTGCCGAGGACGTCACCCCGCGGTGGGACCGTGTCGACACCGATGACGCGGCCGACGGAGTCGTCCCCGGCGAGCCGCGCGGCAACGCGGCTACCGAGGTGACGGCTCACCCCGGTGACGAGCACGACCTCGGGCATACGGCCCCTCCCGGCTCGGCGACGCCCGCGAGTTTACTGAGACCGCGTCCACCCGCACGGTGAAGGTGAACCGGCTCACACCCCTTCGGCCCCACACGACGAGGCCGGCGCGCCCGAGGGGGCGCGCCGGCCGGCGCACGATGCGGGAGGTGGGGCTACTTCTTGTTGCGCCGCTGAACGCGCGTCTTCTTCAGCAGCTTGCGGTGCTTCTTCTTCGCCATCCGCTTACGGCGCTTCTTGATGACCGAGCCCATGCCACATCCCTAGGTCCAACGAAGTGGTGATCGGCCTACAGCGTAGCCCCTCCCCGGGGGCCCACACCGCGCCGGTACACCGTCTATGGTCGCCGCGAGGTCCCGGCCTGCCCCACGGACAGCCCTCACGGGCCGCATCCGCGCCCCGTCACCCCACGGTGGTGCCCATCCGCACGCCGCGTGAGAAAGGGTCCTCGCCCGTGCGACGGAGGCTTCTGGGCGCAGCATGCGCCGCTCTGCTCGGTTCCGGCCTGATCACCGGCCTCGGGTTCGCCCCGGCCGGCGCGATCGTGCACCACGACGATCCGGCGCCGCCGCCGGGCGCCGATCCCCGCATCGCCACCGTGGTCACCCCGACGGCCGCCCAGCGCGCCGCCGCCCGTGCGCTGGCCGGGACGCGGATCTCCTGGGACAGCCGGTTCGGTACGCCGCGCGCGCTCGCCCGGCCCGGCGGGTACCTCTCCGATCCGGCCGCCGGTACGCCCGCCACCGTGGCGCGGCGCTGGCTCACCGACCGGCGCGGGCTGTTCGGCCTCGCGGCGACCGAGGTCGCCGCGCTCGCCGTCACGCGGGACCACGCGCTGCCGGGCACCGGGACGCGGGTCGTCACGTTCACCCAGGTCGTGGACGGGGTGACCGCCGTCCACGGCGGCCGGCTCGTCGTCGCGGTCACCCGGGACGGCCGCGTGCTGTCGTACGGCGGCAACCCGAGCCGGGTCGCCGACCGGCTCGCCGCCGCGTACACGCTGACGCCCGAGGCCGCGGTGGACCGCACGGTCCGCGCGGTGGCGCCCGGCACGCGGTACGCCCCGGGCACGGCGCGGCAGGAACACGGGTACTCGGTGTACGCCCGCGGGCCGTTCGCGGCGTCCCCGCGCGCGCAGCGGACGGTGTTCCTCACCGGGTCCGGTGCGCGGCCGGCGTACCGCGTGCTGTTCACCCGGGCTGCCGACGACGCACAGGACGTGATCGTGGACGCGGCGACCGGCGCGGTGCTGTACCGCCGGAGCCTGGTCACCGACGCGGCCGGCGGCACCGTGTACCCGAACTTCCCGGGCGCGGCGAGGGGCGGGACACCGGTGCGGGTCTCGTTCGGCCCGACCGCGGTCTCCCCTGGCGGCTACGTGCGGCCGCTCCCGGGCACGGGGCCGACCACCTTCGGGAACAACGCCGACACCTACGGCAACTACGAGAGCGCCTACGCCCCGGCCGGCACCGGACCGCGCCCGGTCAGCCCGACCGGACAGTTCGACTACCGGTACGGGCAGAGCTGGCAGCGCAGCCGGGGGACCTCCTACGCGCCCGACCTGAACCCGGCCGCGACGAACCTGTTCTGGCACCACAACCGGATCCACGACGAGTACTACCGGCTGGGGTTCACCGAGGACGCGGGCAACTTCCAGCTGGACAACCGGGGCCGGGGCGGACTCGGCGGTGACGCCGTGATCGGCCTGGTCGACGCCGGGGCGGCCGTGGCCGACGGCACCGGCCGCAACAATGCGTACTTCGCCACCATGCCGGACGGGGTGCCGTCGTGGAGCGGGATGTTCCTGTGGGAGCCGGTGAACGACGCCTTCGAGGGCCCCTACGCGGACGGCGACTTCGACGCGGGCGTCATCCAGCACGAGTACACCCACGGCCTGACCAACCGGTACGTGGCGAGCGGCGACGCGCTGAACGCGTTCCAGTCCGACGCGATGGGCGAGGGCTGGAGCGACTGGTACGCGCTGAACCACCTGTTCGGCCGGAACCTGACCACCAAGGCCGTCGTCGGCGAGCACGTGACGGGCAACGCCCGCCGCGGCATCCGGAACTACGACTACGACCGGAACCCGACGAACTACGGCGACCTCGGCTACGACATCACCGGGCCGGAGGTGCACGCGGACGGCGAGATCTGGACGGCCACGCTCTGGGATCTGCGCAAGGCGCTGATCGCGCGCTACGGCACGAGCGCCGGCGCCGAGCGGGCGGTGCGGATGATCACCGACGCCATGCCGCTCACCGCGCCGGACCCGTCGATGCCGGACGCCCGGGACGGCATCCTGCTGGCGGCGCAGGACCGGTACCGGGGCCGGGACACCGACCTGATCTGGTCGGTGTTCGCGCGGCGCGGGATGGGGGCGTCGGCGAGCGCCGTCGACGGGGACGACACCGACCCGGTGCCGGCGTTCGACCACCCGGTCGCGCGGCACAACGGCACGCTCGCCGGCACGGTCACGGACGCCGCCACCGGCCGCCCGATCCGCGGGGCGGAGGTGTTCGTCGGGGAGTACGAGGCCCGCTGCACGCCGCTGCGGCGAACCGCGGGTGGCGGGACGGTCACCGCGACGATGGTGCCCGGGACCTACGCCCTCACCGTCCGGGCGCCGGGCCACGGCGTGCGGACCGTCCGCGGTGTGACCGTCCGCGCGGGTGCGACGACCCGGGTCCGGCTGGCGCTGGCCCCGAACCTCGCCTCACCCGCGAACGGGGCCACCGTGACCGCGTCCGGGGAGGATCCGGCGCAGCCCGTCACGCTGCTCGTCGACGACACCCAGGCGACCGCGTGGGCCACCCCGGCGGGCACGACGCCGTACAACGACGGCCCCGACCAGACCGCCACGGTCACGCTGGCGCGGCCGGCGACGATCACGTCGGTGCGGGTCGGCGCGTACAAGGCGACCACGGCTCCCCGGTTCCAGGCGCTGCGGGACTTCACCGTCGAGGTGTCCTCGGACGGCGTGACGTTCCGTCCCCTGACGGCGGGCGCCTTCACGTACCAGGCCCCGCGGCCGGTCGCGCCGGACCTGCTGATGCGGACGTTCACGCCGGCCGAGCCGGTGACGGCCCGGTACGTCCGGCTCACCGTCTCCTCGGTGCTGGGCGACACGTCGGTACGGGCCCAGGTGGCGGAGCTGGAGGTGTTCGACCGGTAGAGACGCGAAGGGGGGCCCCGCCGGGGCCCCCCATCGCGCCGACCCGGCCTCAGGCCGTGTCGGTGAACGCTTCCTTCAGGTACGTGTGGACGGCCGTCTCGGGGACCCGGAACGAACGTCCGACGCGTACTGCGGTCAACTCGCCGGAGTGCACGAGTCGATAGACGGTCATCTTCGAGACGCGCATGAGCGACGCGACCTCCGCGACCGTCAGGAACCTGACCTCCGACAGCGCACTGTCGGGGCGGGAACCGGCCATAGGACACCGATCTTTCCGGCACATGTCGGGTGCCGGCTTCCCCACCGGCACGACAGACACGCACGTGCTGGCTGAACAGTAGCGTTACGGGTGTTACCGGCGCGATCCCCCGGCAGGTCGGAAACCGGATCACGGGCGGCATCGGCGATCATCGGGGCACGAAGGGTCCACACGCGACGGTGCGGCCCCGCCCGGGTCCCCTAAGCTGGGCCGATGACCGAGGAAGCGGTGGAGGCGCCCGCGCGGGTGCAGTGCCGGCACCCCGATCCGGCGAAGTCCGCGCCGAGCCTCGACGCCCGGTTGTACGGGCTCACCCGGGCCGCGATCCTCGACGCCGTGCCGATGCGCGGCGAGGGACTGCTGTTCGCGCTGCTGCGGGACGAGGTCGAGCGCCGCACGCCGCCGGGGACCTGGGCCACCGCGTCGGTCGGCTGGTACACGACCGTGGTGAAGCTGGATCTGGAGGCGCGCGGCCTGCTCCAGCGGGCGGCGACGCGGGGTCCCCAGCGGCTGTACCGGCGGCCGCTCACCCGCTGAGGCCGCTCACCTACCGGAACGACCCGCTCAGTCGTACAGGCGGCCGAGCTCTGCCGACCGGTCCCGCGCCGCCTCGATCGCGGCGAGCAGTGCCGCCCGCACGCCGTGCCGCTCCAGCTCCCGGATCGCCATGATCGTCGTCCCGCCGGGTGAGGTCACCGCCTCCCGGAGCTGCACCGGGTGCTCCCCGGTGTCGCGCAGCATCGTCGCGGCGCCGAGCGCGGTCTGCACGATCAGGTCGGCGGCCACCGCCCGCGGCAGGCCGAGCAGGATGCCCGCGTCGATCATCGCCTCGACCAGAAAGAAGAAGTACGCGGGCCCGGAGCCGGACAGCGCCGTGACGGCGTCCTGCTGGCTCTCCGGCACCCGCAGCACCTTGCCGACGGGCGAGAGCAACCTCTCGGTCGCGGCGAGGTGCTCCTCCCCCGCGTGCGCGCCGGCGCTGATGGCCGACATGGCCTCGTCGACCAGCGCCGGGGTGTTCGGCATGACCCGCACGACCGGCACCCCGACGAGCCGCTTCTCCAGGTAGGCGGTGGGGATCCCCGCCGCGACGCTGACGACGAGGTGGCCCGGCGTCACCAGCGGCCCCAGCTCGTCGAGCAGGGCGCCGATGTCCTGCGGCTTCACGGCGACGACGACGGTGCGGGCGAAGGACACCGCCTCCGGCACCTCCACCGAGCGGACGCCGTACCGCTCCTTCAGGAACGCGGCCCGCTCGGCGTGCCGCTCGACGACGACGACCTCGTCCGCGGCGGTGCCCGAGCGCAGGATGCCCGACAGGAGCGCCTCGCCCAGCTTGCCGGCGCCGAGGATCGCGAGTGTGTCCACAGTGGAGTCCCTTACTTGGTGCCGGAGAGGGCGCGGAGGAAGAACGCCATGTTCGCGGGGCGCTCCGCCAGCCGGCGCATGAGGTAGGCGTACCACTGGTCGCCGTACGGGAGGTACACGCGCACGGTGTAGCCGTCGTGCGCCAGCCGCAGCTGCTCGTCGGGACGGATGCCGTACAGCAGCTGGAACTCGAACGAGCGGGTGTCCCGCTCGTACCACCGCGCCCGCTCCTCGACGATCGCGACGAGGCGCGGGTCGTGGGTGGCGAACATCGGGTACCCGGCACCGCCCAGCAGCACGTTGAGGCACCGCACGTAGGACCGGCCGACGTCCCGGCCGCCCTGGTAGGCGACGGACTCGGGCTCGGCGTACGCCCCCTTGCACAGCCGGACCCGCGACCCCGCCACGGCGAGGTCCCGGCAGTCGGCCTCGGTGCGCCGCAGGTACGCCTGCACCGCGACGCCGGTGTCGGGGAAGTCCTTGCGCAACTCCGCCAGCACCCCCAGCGTCGAGTCGGTGGTGGTGTGGTCCTCCATGTCGAGGGTGACCGTGGTGCCGGCGTTGACGGCCGCCTGGCAGATCGCCCTGGCGTGGTCGAGCGCCATCCGCTCGTCGAGCCGCTGGCCCACCGCCGACAGCTTCAGGCTCACCTCGGCGGCGGGCGTCAGCCCCGCGGCGCCGAGGCCGGCGAGCAGCCCGGTGTACGCGTCCCGCGCGGCGGCCGCCGACCGCGCGTCGGTGGTGTCCTCGCCGAGGTGGTCCAGCGAGACGGCGAGACCGTCGCCCGCGAGCATCGCCGCGACCCGGCGGGCGTCCTCCGGGCTCGTCCCGGCGACGAACCGCGCCACCACGTCCCGGCTGACCGGGGCGCTGGCGACCAGGTGCTCGACGCGCTTGTTCCGCGCGGCGGCGAGGAGAACGGAGCGGAGCATGGCCGACAGCCTAGGTCAGGCGGTGGCCCCGGCTCGGGCTGTGCCCCCGGTCAGGCGGAGTCCAGGGTGGGCGCGGGGGCGGCGAGGTGCAGCCGGGCGAAGGCCAGCGCCTCCGCCAGGTCCGCCTCGCGCGCCGCCCGGTTCGTCGCCCCCCGCGTGCTCACCTCGACGATCACGGCCCCGGTGAACGACTGCGCGGCGAGACGTTCCAGCAGCGGGCCGCACTTCTGGTCGCCGCGGCCCGGGATCAGGTGCTCGTCACGGGACAGCCCGGTGCCGTCGGCGAGGTGCACGTGGGTGAGCCCGGCCCCCATCCGGCCGGCCAGTTCCAGTGCGTCCGACCGGGACACCGCGGTGTGCGAGGTGTCGAGGGTGAAGTGCGGGACGTTGAGATGCGTCGGGTCCCAGGTCGGCGCGTACGGCGAGAAGACCCGGCCGCGCGCCCGCAGCGGGAACATGTTCTCCACCGCGAGCCGTACGTCGGTCTCGTGACCGAACCTCCGGATCCCGGCGACGAACTCGCGCACGTAGTCCCGCTGCCACCGGAACGGCGGGTGCACCACCACCGTGGGCGCCCCCACCCGCTCGGCCATCGCGACGGACCGCCGCAGCCGTTCCCACGGGTCCGGGCTCCAGACGCGCTGGGTGATCAGCAGGCACGGCGCGTGCACCGCGAGGATCGGCAGGCCGTACCGCTCGGAGAGGGCCGCGATGGCCTCGGCGTCCTGGCTGGCGGGTTCGGTCCAGACCATGACCTCGATGCCGTCGTAGCCGAGGGCGGCCGCGATCTCGAACGCGGCCGCCGTCGGCTCGGGATACACCGAGGCGGTCGACAGCCCCACCGTCGCGGTGGGCACGAGGACGGCATGGTCGCTGATGTCCGGTCCTGTCACGATTCACAGCGTACGGTCACTGGGCATCGAGCCAGTCCAGCCGCCGCAGGATCACGCCCTCCCGGAGCGCCCACGGGCAGATCTCCACCGCGTCCACGTCGAGCATCCGCATCGCCGCCTCGGCGACGACCCCGCCCGCGAGCAGCTGGTGGGCGCGGGCGGTGCTCACGCCCTCCAGCTCGGCCAGGTCGTCCGCCGGGATCCGGCTGATGAACGCCAGCACCTGCTGCAGCGCCCCCAGCCGCAGCACCCGCCGCGCGTACATGCCCTCCGCGCTCGGCGCCGCGCCGGTCAGCCGGGCCAGCGAGCGGAACGTCTTCGAGGACGCGACCGCGCGGTCGGGCCGGCCGGCCTCGGACAGCGCCGCGACGGCCTTGCCGAGGTGCTCCTCCGCGTACGCCCGCAGGTCCGTCAGTTCCGCCTTGGACGGCGGGTCCCCGATCAGCCGCTCCCGGGTGAGCCGCCCGGCGCCCAGGGGCAGCGACAGAGCCACGTCCGGCTCCTCGTCGACCCCCGAGGCCAGCTCCAGCGAGCCGCCGCCGATGTCGAGGCTCAGCAGCCGCCCGGACGACCAGCCGAACCAGCGGCGTACCGCCAGGAACGTCAGCCGCGCCTCGTCGTCCCCGTCGAGCACCTGGAGGTCCACGCCGGTCCGGTTGCGGATCCGGGCGAGCACCTTCTCGCCGTTCCGCGCATCCCGGACGGCCGATGTCGCGAACGCCAGCAGGTCGTCGCAGCCGAGCCGGCTGGCGGCCGTCGCGGCGGACTCGACGCGTTCGGTGAGGGCGTGCTCGCCGTCGGCCGACAGTCTCCCCTCGCGGTCGATCAGCTCCGCCAGCCGCAGCACGGCCTTCTCCGAGTACGCCGGCGTCGGACGGGCACCGCGGTGCGCGTCGACCACCAACAGGTGCACCGTGTTCGAACCCACGTCGAGAACGCCGAGCCGCATATCCGCACTGTACGTATGTACGGCTGCAGCCGTCCGCCGACGCACGGACTACCCTGGCGAACGTGCCGAAGTCCCTCCCGATCGACCTGCCGATGCCGTCCCCGCGCGATCGCGAGGTGCCGCTCGACTTCACCCGCGAATGGATCGAGTTCGCCGATCCCGCCGACCCCGACCACCAGGTACGGGCCGACCTGACCTGGCTGCTGTCGCGCTGGACGTGCATCTTCGGCAACGGCTGCCACGGCGTCGTCGAGGACCGGGCGAGCGACGGCTGCTGCAGCCACGGCGCGTTCTTCACCGACGCCGACGACGAGAAGCGGGTCCGGTCGTTCGTCAAGCGGCTCACCCCGGAGACGTGGCAGCTGCACACCCGCGGCTTCAAGAACTGGACCGAGCAGGACTCGGTCGGCGACGAGGACGACCGCCGCCGCACCGCCACCGTGGACGGGGCGTGCGTCTTCCTGAACCGCACCGGGTTTCCCGGCGGCGAGGGCTGCGCGTTGCACGCCCTGGCGCTGCGCGAGGGGCTGCACCCGCTGGAGACGAAGCCCGACGTGTGCTGGCAGCTGCCGGTACGCCGCGGGCAGGAGTGGGTGACCCGGCCCGACGAGACGAAGGTGCTCGTGTCGACGCTGGGCGAGTTCGACCGGCGGGGCTGGGGCGAGGGCGGCCACGACCTGAACTGGTGGTGCACCTCGTCCCCCGAGGCGCACGTGGCCGCGAAGCCGCTGTACGTCGAGTACGGCGCGGAGCTCACCGCGCTGATCGGCGTTCCCGCCTACGCGCGGCTCGCCGAGCTGTGCGCGTCCCGGCTGGCGCAGGGGCTCGTCGCCGAGCACCCCGCGACGGTGGCGGCGCGGGAGCAGGGGCTGGTCCGGGACGAGCCGGCCCGCGAGCCCGCGACACCGGTACGCCGCAAGAAGGCGTCCGCCGCGCACTGAGCGCCCCGCCCCGCCCCGCCCCGCCCCGCCCCCACCCAACCCCAACCCCGCGTTGATCATGGGGTTTGCAACAGACACGCCAGCGTGTCGTGTTGCAAACCCCATGATCAATCGGGAGTGGGGGCGCCGCGGCCCGGGCCCACGTGGCCCAGTCGCCCGGCCGCCAGCCCGGCGAGCACGTCGAGGACGAGCACCGCGCCGAGCAGCAGCATCGCGGCCGTCCAGCCACCGGTCAGCGCGTGCAGGGCGCCGAACGCGAACGGCCCGGCGGCCGCCAGCAGGTAGCCGACGGTCTGCGCCATCCCGGACAGCCGGGCGGCGGTGGCCGAGTCGGCCGCGCGCAGCGTGGTGAGCAGCAGCGACGTGTTCAGCGCACCGCCGAGGCCGACCCCGAGCACGCCGACCGCCCAGAGGGCCGCGGCGTCGGGGAGCACCAGCACCCCGGCCAGCCCGGCGAGCCCGAACAACCCGCCGGTCAGCACCGCACCGCGCTGGTCCGGGAGCCGGGTGGCGAGCGACTTCATCAGCAGCGCGCCCCCGACGCCGGCCAGCGACAGGACGGCGATCGAGGCTCCGGCCACCGTGCGGGTCAGACCCCGGTCGCCGAAGTACGTCGGGAGCCAGGACAGCACCGCGTAGTACGCCACCGACTGGAGCCCGAAGTACAGCGTGACCTGCCACGCGAGGCGGTCGCGGGACAGCCGCACCCGGACGGCCGGCACCCCCGCCACGGGTACGACGGCGGCGGCGGAGCCCCGCATCCCGAGCAGCCACAGCAGCGCGGCGAGCAGCGCCAGCCCGCCCCACAGCCCGAGCGCGACGGGGAGGGACGCGGCGTGCCACACCGGGACGACGAGGGCCGCGCTCACCGCGGCGCCGATGCTGATCGTGATCGACATCGCGGCCGTGAGGGCGGCGACCGAGCCGGGAGCACGCCGCTTGAACAGCGCGGGCAGCAGCACGTGCACCACGCCGATCGCCGCCGCGGCGACCGCGGTACCGGCGAGCAGCGCCGGGAGGCCCGGTACCAGCGCGCGGAGCAGCAGGCCCGCGGCGAGGACCGCGAGGGACGCGGTGATCCCGCGCTCGGCGCCCCAGCGGCGGTCCACCAGCGAGCCGAACGCCCCGGCGAGGCCGAAGCACACGACCGGCAGCGTGGTCAGCAGGATCGCGCCGGTGAGCCCGAACCCGTCCCGCTCCCGCAGCACGTCCAGCAGCGGCGGGACCGTCGCGACGGCGGGCCGGAGCTGGAGCCCCACCGCGAGTACGCAGACGAACAGCAGGACGCCCGCCCGGGTCGCGAGCTGGTCGGGCCGAGCGGGCGCTGCTGTCGTGGTCACCGCGTGATCGTAGGCAACGGCCCGATCACGGCTCGTACTTGTACCCCAGCCCCCGCACGGTCACGAGGTGCCGGGGGCTGGCCGGCTCGGGTTCGATCTTCGCCCGCAGCCGCTTCACGTGGACGTCGAGGGTCTTGGTGTCCCCCACGTAGTCCGCGCCCCAGATGCGGTCGATGAGCTGGCCGCGGGTGAGCACCCGGCCGGCGTTCCGGAGCAGCATCTCCAGCAGCTCGAACTCCTTGAGCGGGAGCGAGACGGTCGAGCCGCTCACGCTCACGGTGTGCCGGTCCACGTCCATCCGCACCGGACCGGCCTCCAGCGCGGCCGGCAGCAGCTCCTCGGGCTCGCTGCGGCGGCGCAGCACGGCCCGGATCCGCGCGACGAGCTCCCGCGGGGAGTACGGCTTCGTCACGTAGTCGTCCGCCCCGAGCTCCAGGCCGACGACCTTGTCGATCTCGCCGTCCCGGGCGGTGACCATGATGATCGGGACGTTGGACTTCTGCCGGAGCTGCCGGCACACCTCGGTGCCGGACAGGCCGGGCAGCATCAGGTCGAGCAGCACGATGTCGCTGCCCGCGCGCTCGAACTCGGTCAGTGCGTCGGGGCCCGTGGCGGCGACCGCCACCTCGAACCCCTCCTTGCGGAGCATGTACGACAGGGCATCGGAGAACGACTCCTCGTCCTCCACGACCAGAACTCGGGTCACGCGCTTCCCTTCATCGGGGTACCGCCCGGTACCTCCAGGACGTCCACGGTGGACTCGTCGGTCTGTGTGCGCGCCCGGACCGGGAGGCGCAGCGTGAACGTGGAGCCGGAACCCTCCACACTCCACACGTCGACGCTGCCGCCGTGGTTCGTCGCGATGTGCTTGACGATCGCCAGGCCCAGGCCCGTGCCGCCGGTGGCGCGGGACCGGGCCGGATCGGCGCGGTAGAAGCGCTCGAAGATGCGGTCGAGGTCGGGCTCCGCGATGCCCATGCCCTGGTCGCTCACGGACACCTCCACCAGGGAGTCGCGCTGCCGGATCCCGATGGCCACCCGGGTGTGCTCCGGGCTGTACGCGATGGCGTTGTCGACCAGGTTGCCGAGCGCGGTGATGAGCTGGTTCTCGCTGCCGCTCACGAGCAGGCCGCGCTCGCCGCCGGTGACGACCACGATCCGCCGGGCGTCCGCGGTGGACCGCGACCGGTCCAGGACCTCGGTGACCACCCGGTCGACCGACACGGCCTCCGGCTCGGGGAGCGGCTCCGCGCCCTGCAGCCGGGACAGCACGATGATCTCGTGGACGAGGCGGCCGAGGCGCTCGGACTCGTGCTGCATCCGGGCGGCGAACCGGCGTACCGCCTCGGGGTCGTCGGTCGCGTCGGCGACGGCCTCGGCGAGGAGCTGGAGCGCGCCGACCGGAGTCTTGAGCTCGTGGCTGACGTTGGCGACGAAGTCGCGGCGCACCTTCGCGACACGGTGGACCTCGGTCACGTCCTCCACCTGGAGCACCACATGGCCGCCGAGGCCCAGCGCGGCGACGCGCACCCGGACCGCCAGCGGGTCGAGCATCCGGCCCCGGGGCAGGTCGAGCTCGGTGTCCCGGACCGTCTCGCCGGTGTCGAGGCCGCTGCGGGCCTGACGTGCCAGCGTGCGGAGCGTCCCGTGCGAGATGCGGCGGTCGCGGACGACGCCCATCCGCTGCGCGGCGGGGTTCGCGAGCACGACCTCGTCGGAGGGGTCCACCACCACGAGCGCGGCCCGCAGCGTCTCGAGGCTGCGGCGCGCCAGGTCCTCCGAGAGTACGGTGGGAGGCACGGGGGGTTCGCCGGCGGCAGCCGGGGACCGGTGGGCGCGGACCAGCACCGCCGCGGTGAGCAAGGCACCGACGACGGCACCGGCCAGCAGGGTGAGGGCGACGTCCACGGGCCGATGGTAAGCACTCCCGAGGCCGGTTGAACCACCGTCACGGCGGGGAACACGGGAACGGCCGTTCGATGTTCACCGACGCGACCGGACTCGTTCACCTGGGTGCTCCGTGCCGTGCGTCGCAGTGTCTAGCCTGGGGGCGTACGCAAGACCGGTGACAGGGAGACGCATGCGAGACACGTTCCACGACGAACTGGACCAGATCGGCGGAGCCCTCGTCGAAATGACGAACCTGGTGGGCTCGGCGATGAGCCGCGCCACCACCGCCCTGCTCGACGCCGACCTGAACCTCGCCGAGAGCGTCATCTCGGCGGACCAGACGATCGACGACCTGTACCGGCAGACCGAGGAGCGGGCGTTCGACCTGCTGGCACGGCAGCAGCCGGTCGCCGGTGACCTCCGCGTCATCGTCACGGGGCTGCGGATGGTCGGCGACCTCGAGCGCATGGGTGACCTGGCGGAGCACATCGCGAAGATCGCGCGGCGGCGCTACCCCTCGTCCGCGGTCCCGCCGGAGCTGCGCGTGGTCCTGCTGGAGATGGGCCAGATCGCCCAGCGGATCGTCGCGAAGGCCGGCAGCGTCATCGCCGGCCAGGACGCCGAGCTCGCCGCCGAGCTGGAGCACGACGACGATGCGATGGACGCCCTGCACCGCCGGCTGTTCAAGATCCTGCTGGACGACGAGTGGTCGCACGGCATGGAGGCGGCGATCGACATCACGCTGCTCGGCCGGTTCTACGAGCGCTTCGCCGACCACGCGGTGTCGGTGGCGCGGCGGGTCGTCTACCTGGTGACCGGCGAGATGCCGGTGAAGGATCCGGTCAGCCCGGTCGGCTGACCGCCCCCGCCCGCCCCCTCCCCCGAACGATCATGGACTTTGCCACAGACTCGCCGGGCGTGTCTGTTGCAAAGTCCATGATCAACGCTGGGGGGAGGGGGCGCCGCGGCTACTTGCGGCCCTGGTTCCTGACCGCCTCGATCGCGGCCGCCGCGGCGTCCGGGTCGAGGTAGCGGCCACCGGGCTCGACCGGCCGGACGGCGTCGTCCAGCTCGTACACCAGCGGGATGCCGGTCGGGATGTTCAGCCCGGCGATGTCGGAGTCCGAGATCCCGTCCAGGTGCTTGACCAGCCCGCGCAGCGAGTTGCCGTGCGCGGCCACGAGCACGGTGCGCCGCTGCCGCAGGTCCGGGACGATCGCGTCGTAGAAGTACGGCAGCATCCGGGTGACCACGTCGGCGAGGCACTCGGTGCGCGGCCGGGCGTCGATCGGCAGGTCCGCGTACTGCGGGTCGTTCACCTGGCTGTAGGCGTCGTCGTCCGGCAGCGGCGGCGGCGGGGTGTCGTACGAACGGCGCCAGAGCATGAACTGCTCCTCGCCGTACTGCTCCAGCGTCTGCTTCTTGTCCTTGCCCTGGAGCGCACCGTAGTGGCGCTCGTTGAGCCGCCAGGAGCGCCGCACCGGGATCCACGGCCGGTCCGCGGTGTCCAGCGCGAGGTTCGCGGTACGGATCGCGCGGCGCTGCACCGAGGTGTGCAGCACGTCCGGGAGCAGCTCGTTCTCGCGCAGCAGCTCACCGCCCCGCCGCGCCTCGGCCTCACCCTTGGCGGTGAGGTCGACATCGACCCAGCCCGTGAACAGGTTCTTCGCGTTCCACTCGCTCTCGCCGTGGCGGAGCAGGACCAGCGTGCCCATCGTCATGGTCCACATCCTGCCGTACGCGGCTGTCTGCTCAGCTGTCCGGGGCCGCCCAGGACGCGAAGGCCTGCAGGTTCGCCAGCGACTCGCCCCGCGACACCCGCCACGCCCACTCACGGCGGATCGCGGTGCGGAAGCCGATCGACAGCAGCTGGTCGAACGACTCGTCGGCGTACCGCAGCACGCTCCCCAGCAGCCGGTCGAGCTCGTCGGCGTCGAGCGAGTTCAGCGACACCCGGCCGGTCAGGTACACGTCGCCGGAGGCGTCGACGGAGAACGAGACGCCGTACATCCGGGCGTTGCGCTGGAGCAGGTACTCCCACACCTTCTCGCGGTTCTCGTCCGGCTGGCGCATCACGAACGCCTCGACGCGCAGCGCATGCGCCCCGGGGATCAGGTTGCAGAGCGTCTTCTGCTTGTGCTCGCCGGGCAGCGTGACGACGTAGCCCTCGCCGGTCTTCTCCCACTCCAGCTCACGTTCGTCCAGGGTGGCCTCGATGAGGCCCGCGACGGTCACGACACCACCATTCCGGTCATCGGCTGCGCATTCGTGCGAGCGAGGGCCTCGGAGTACACGGCGAGCAGCCCCTCGGCCGTCCGCTCCCAGGAGAAGGCGGCCGCGTGCCGCACCGCGCCGGTCGACAGCCGGTTCCGCAGGGCCGGGTCGCCGATCAGCCGGCGCAGCGCCGAGGCGTAGTCGGCCGGGTCGTGCCCGGGTACGAGGAGCCCGGACACGTCGTGCGCCACCGCGGTCACCAGCCCGCCGACCGCGGCCGCGACGACCGGGGTGCCGCAGGCCTGTGCCTCCACCGCGACCAGCCCGAAGGACTCGTTGTGGCTGGGCACGACGACCACGTCCGCGGCGCGGTACAGGTCGGACAGCCGGTCCGGCGGCAGCGGCGGGAGGAAGCGGGTCACGTCGTCGACCCCGAGCGCGACGGCGAGCCGCTGGAGGTGCTCGGGCTCGTCGAGACCGCTGCCGGACGGTCCGCCGCACACGGCGACGACCAGCTTCTCGCGGAGCCGCGGGTCGGCGGCGAGGAGCTCGGCGGTCGCGTGCAGCAGCACGTCGGGCGCCTTCAGCGGCTGGATGCGGCCGACGAACAGCAGCACGGTGGCGTCCGCGGCGATCCCGAACTCCGCGCGCGCCGCGGTCCGGTCGCCGGGGGCGAACCGGTCCAGGTCCACTCCTGGCACGACGGTGGCCACCCGGCCGGGATCGGCCCCGTACCGGGAGATGAGCTGCCGGGCCTCGTCCTCGGTGTTCGCGACGAGCGCGTCGGACTCGGCGACCACCTGCTCCTCGCCGATCACGCGGGCGAGCGGCTCCGGCGTGTCGCCGTCGGCCAGGTTGGCGTTCTTCACCTTCGCGAGCGTGTGGGCGGTGTGGACCAGCGGGACGCCCCAGCGGTCCTTCGCCAGCCAGCCGACCTGCCCGGACAGCCAGTAGTGCGAGTGCACGAGGTCGTAGTGGCCGGGGTCCTGCATCGCCTCGGCGCGCAGGACGCCGGACGTGAAGGCGCACAGCTGAGCGGGCAGATCGCCCTTGCCGAGCCCCTCGAACGGTCCCGCCGTGACATGCCGGACCGTCACCCCGGGCGCCAGCTCGACCACCGGCGGCAGGTCGGAGGAGGTCGCGCGGGTGAACACCTCCACCTCCACCCCCGCCTCGGCGAGACGGCGGGAGGTCTCCACGATGTACACGTTCATCCCGCCGGCGTCACCGGTACCGGGCTGGTCGAGCGGCGAGGTGTGGACCGAGAGGGTCGCGATCCGGCGGGGAAGCCCGAGCCTGCGTCGAACCGGCCGCTTCCCCGGGGTGGCACCGCGCCGGTCAACCGGGTACACCCGACCACCTCGTTCCCCGCGCCCGGCGGACGCGTCGACTCCCGTGCTCCAGGGCCAACGCCCCGGAGCCCGCCCATCTTCCCCCGCGTGTCCCCAACCGGTCCTGCTGGGGCAGGATGCCAGCCATGACCCGGACCTCGTCTCCCCGTCCCGCGTCTCCCCGTCCCGTCGCCGTCGTCACGGGCGCCAGCAGCGGGATCGGCGCGGCCACCGCCCGGCGCCTCGGGGCCGACGGGTTCCACGTGGTGGTGGGCGCGCGCCGGCTCGACCGGCTGTCCGCGCTCGCCGCCGAGATCGACGGCACCGCGCTCCCGCTGGACGTCACCGCCGCGGACTCCGTGGCCGAGTTCGCCGACGGTGTCGGCGGGGTGGCGCTGCGGTCCGGCGCCCCGGTGCGCGTGCTGGTCAACAACGCCGGCGGCGCGCGCGGGCTCGAGCCCGTCGCGGAGGCCGACCTCGATGCCTGGCAGTGGATGTACGAGGTGAACGTCCTCGGCGTCGTCCGGGTGACGAAGGCGCTGCTGCCCGCGCTCGCCGCCTCCGGGGACGGGCACATCGTGGTGATGTCGTCCACCGCCGGGCACATCGTCTACGAGGGCGGCGGCGGGTACACCGCGGCCAAGCACGGCACGAGCGCGGTCGCCGAGACCCTGCGCCTGGAGCTGGCGGGCCGCCCCGTCCGGGTCACCGAGATCGCGCCCGGGATGGTGAAGACCGAGGAGTTCTCGCTGCGGCGGTTCGACGGCGACGCCGAGCTCGCGGAGGGTGTGTACGAGGGCGTCGAGGAGCCGCTGCTCGCCGAGGACATCGCCGACGCGGTGAGCTGGTGCGTCACCCGGCCGCGGCACGTCAACGTCGACCTGCTCGTGGTGCGTCCGCTGGCCCAGGCGGCGCAGTACAAGGTGCACCGCGGACCGATCGGGTCGTGAACCCGCCCCCCTCCCCGGACCGCTCCAAGCGACTCGCGGCGGGGCGGGCCCGGGCGCTCGGGCTGGCGACCCGCGGCACCACCGCGCCGAACCGGCTGCGGCGGGTCGACCGGTGGCTCGTCGGCACCCGCGGAGCGCTGCTCCGCGCCGCCCCCGACCCGTTGGTGGTCGACCTCGGGTACGGGGCGACGCCGGTCACCACGGTCGAGCTGGCCGCCCGGCTCCGGACCGTCCGGCCGGACGTGCGGGTGGTGGGGCTGGAGATCGACCCGGAGCGGGTCGCGGCGGCGCTCGGGGCGGCGTCCGACGGGCTGGAGTTCCGGCGCGGGGGCTTCGAGCTCGCCGGGCTGCGGCCCGCGGTGGTGCGGGCGATGAACGTGCTGCGGCAGTACGACGAGCCGGCCGCGCTCGCCGCGTGGGAGACGCTGCGCGCGGGGCTGGCGCCCGGCGGCCTGCTGGTCGAGGGCACCTGCGACGAGCTGGGCCGGATCTCCTCGTGGGTGGCGCTGGACGCGTCCGGGCCGCTGACCCTCACGCTGTCGGCGGCCGTGGCGGAGCTGGACTCCCCCGCGACGATCGCCGAACGGCTGCCGAAGGCGCTGATCCACCACAACGTGCCCGGGCGCCGGATCCACGGCTTCGTGGGGGCGCTGACCGCGGCCTGGGACGCCGCCGCGCCGGTGGGGACGTTCGGGCCGCGGCAGCGGTGGGTCGCGGCGGCGGAACGCCTGGCGGCCGACGGGTGGCCGGTCGTGGGCGGCCGGGAACGCTGGCGGCTCGGTGAGCTGACGGTGGCCTGGGCGGCCGTCGCGGACTGAGCCGCCGCCGGCCTTCCGTGATCACGAGAGGGGAGAACTACAGCTCCGCGTCGATCAGCACCGGCTCGTTCACGAGCGTGATCCCGAACGCGGACCGCACCCCGTCCCGCACCTCCCGCGCCAGCCCGAGCAGGGCGTCGGTCGACCCGGTCCCCCGGTTCGTCAGCGCGAGCGTGTGCTTGGTGGACAGCGACACCCCGTCCCGGCCGTACCCCCTGGTGAACCCGGCCCGCTCGATGAGCCACGCCGCGGACGTCTTCACCAGCCCGTCGCCGGCGTCGAACCGCGGCGCCTCCGCGGGGACGGCCACGGCCGGCACCACCGGATTGGTGAAGAACGACCCCACGCTCCAGGTGTCCGGGTCGTCCGGGTCCAGCACCATGCCCTTGCCGCGGCGCAGCCCCAGCACGGCCTCGCGCACCGCGGCGGGCGCGGCGGTGCCCCCGGCCGGGACGTCGAGCACCCGGGTCAGCTCCCCGAACCGGAGCGGGCCCGACGCCGCCTCCGGCCGCAGGCCGAACGTCACGTCGAGCACCACGTACCGGTCCCGGCCCTTGAAGACGCTGTGCCGGTACGTGAACCCGCACTCCGCCGGGGTCAGCGCGACGACCGTGCCGGTGGTCCGGTCGTACGCGGTGACGGCGGTGATCGTGTCGGCGACCTCCTGGCCGTACGCGCCGACGTTCTGGATCGGCGTGGCACCGGCCGAGCCCGGCACGCCGGACAGGCACTCCACCCCGGCCAGCCCCTCGGCGACCGTCCACGCCACGAACGAGTCCCAGTCGTGCCCGGCGGCGACCGTGACCGCCACGGTGCCCTCCCCGCGGACCGCGTGGATCCCGGCCGAGCGCAGCACCAGCGCGGTGCCGTCGAACCCGGCGTCCGGCACGACCACGTTGCTGCCCCCGGCGAGCACCAGTACGCGCTCACCGGCCGCGTCGGCCGCGCGGACCGCGGCCACCGTCTCGTCGGCGGAGGAGACGGTCACCAGCCGCCGCGCCGGGCCACCCAGTCGTAACGTGGTCATCCCGGCGAGCGGGATCGCGGAGTCCTCGGGCACGCGGGAAACCCTAGGCTGTGCACCGAGCTCCCCCCACAGGAAGGTCGGCGATGACCGAGTCAGGCCCGGACCAGGACTTCTTCCTCGACGCGGTACGCCGGGAGGGCGAGGTGTTCCTGACCGCCGCCCGCGCCGCCGATCTGACCGCGCCGGTCCCGCCCTGCCCGAAGTGGACCGTGTGGGACCTGGTCCGCCACCTCGGGGTCGTCTACCACTGGCAGCGCACGCATTTCGTCCGCGGGGAGACGACCGAGCCGGCCCACGACCGCGTGACGGCGCCGGAGGGAGCGGCGGTGTTCGACTGGTTCGCCGCCGAGCACGCCGCGGTGCTCGACGCGCTCGCGGGCCTGGACCCCCGAACGCCCGCGTGGAACTGGTCGGTACGGCCGGAGACCGCCGCGTTCTGGTTCCGCCGGATGGCCCACGAGACCGCGGTGCACCGCTGGGACGCCCAGAGCGCCGCCGCGCTCCCGCAGCCGGTGGAGCCGCTCCTCGCGGCGGACGGGGTGTCCGAGGTGCTCGAGGTGTTCCTGCCCGGCGGCCGGCGCAAGGGCCCGGAGAACCGGGACGGCGTGGTGCGGCTGGTGGCCACCGACACGGGGACCGAGTGGGCGGTGCGGGTGCGCGGCACGGCGGTGTCCGTGCTGGACACCGAGACCGTGCTCGACCCCGGCCCGGGTGCGCAGGCGGCGGCCGCCGGGACGGCGAGCGACGTGCTGCTGGCGCTGTGGGGCCGGGTGCCGTTCGACGTGCTCGGGGTGGAGGGCGACCCCGTGTTGCTGGAGGCGCTGCGGACGGGCTGAGCCCCGCGTCCCGGCCGGTCAGGCGTAGGAGCGCAGCGCGCGCCGGGCGACGTCGTACGCCGCCGACCCGAACAGCACCATCCGGACCTCGTCCACGGAGGTGTCCGCGGACCGGATCGCGGTGATGGCCTGGTCGACCGCGTCCGCCACCGGCCACCGGTACACCCCGGCGGAGATCAGCGGGAACGCGACGCTGCGGGCGCCCACCTCGTCGGCCACGGCCAGCGCGGCGCGGTAGCAGGAGCGCAGCAGCTCGGACCGGTCCTCGGCCACGGCGTACACCGGCCCGACCGCGTGGATCACCCAGCGGGCCGGCAACAGTCCCGCCGTCGTGGCGACGGCCTGGCCGGTCGGCAGGCCACCGCCGTACCGGGAGGCGCGCAGCGCCCGGCACGCCGCCAGGATCTCGGGCCCGCCGCCCCGGTGGATCGCGCCGTCGACGCCACCGCCGCCGAGCAGCGAGGAGTTCGCGGCGTTCACCACCGCGTCGGTGTCCTGCTCGGTGATGTCGCCGTGCACCGCGATCAGCTCCATACGTCATTTTCACGGTCTCGTCGCGCAGGCGCGAGGGTTTCCCGGCACGATGGGCCGATCGGACGAAGGGAGGCGCCATGCCCGAGGACGGTCGGAGCAACGTGGGCCGCGACGACCTGCCGTCGACCCTCCAGCGGTCCCCCGAGGACGCGCAGGACCAGTTCCTCGCGACGCTCGACTCGGCGATCGACCAGTACGAGGGCGACGGCGAACGGGCGCGACGCACCGCGTACGCGTCCCTCAAGCACGACTTCGAGAAGGTCGGCGACCACTGGGAGCGCAAGGAGTCGCCGGGCCCGAGCGACGAGCGGGCGGAGAAGGGCGGCGCGGCGGCCCGCCGCGGCGAGGGCGAGACCAAGGGTGGCGTCGACACCCACGCGACCAAGGACCACCTCCTCGACCTGGCCGCCCGGCTCGACATCCGGGGGCGCTCGTCGATGACCAAGGGGGAACTCGTGGACGCGATCGAGAGGGCCAACAACCGGAAGACGGCCCAGGCCAGGGAGACCTGAGGTGGACCGCCACTTCACCTCCGAGCGGCTCGCGATGCGGCCGTACGCGGAGGACGACGCCTCGGCGGCGTATGAGATCTACAAGCTGTGGGAGGTCGCCCGCTGGATCGGCGGCAAGCCGCGGGCGGTCGCGTCGGTGGACGAGATGCGGGAGCGGATCGCCGGCTGGGCCGAGCGCAACGCCCAGCTCCCGCCGCCGTACGGGCTGTCCGCGATCACCGACCGGGAGACCGGCGAGCTGATGGGGACGGTCCTGCTCCTGCTGCTGCCGCCGGACAGCACGGACACCGAGATCGGCTGGCACCTCCACCCGTCGAACTGGGGCCACGGCTATGCGTCGGAGGCGGCCAGGGCGGTGCTGTCCCGGGCGTTCTCGGCGGGGCTGGCGGAGGTGTACGCGGTGGTCCGGCCCGGCAACGAGCCCTCGATGGACGTGGCCCGGCGGCTCGGGATGGAGCATCTGGGCCGCACCGACCGGTACTACGAGCTGGAGCTCGAGGTGTTCCGCAGCGAGCGGCCGACCGCCCTCTGAGGCCGGTTCAGGAACCCCGAGATCCGCCGCCGCAGATCCGACCGGGCGGTCCACAGCACCTCCGGCCGGTCGTACACGTGCAGGGACGCGTTCGGCAGCAGGCGGGCGAGGCGCTCCGCGACCGGTACGGGGTGCAGCGCGTCGCCGCGGCACGCCAGCACGAGCGCGGGCGCCGTGACGACGCGGAGCGCGTCCGCGCCGGCGGGAAGCGGCGCCTCGTTCCCGGGCACGGACCGGTACGCCTCCGCGACGCCGCTGCCGAGCAGTGCCGCCACCCGGTCCCGCACGAACGCCTCGCCGGTCGGGCTGCCTGCCGCGGCGGCGGGGACCTCGGCCCGGATCACCGCGGCCAGGGCCTCCCGGTCGCCGGCGGCCACGGCGTCGAGCAGGGGGCCCAGGTCGTCGCGCACGCCGCCGGGGCGCGGCTCGTCGAGGACCGCCGGGACGAAGAGCACGAGCCGCTCGAAACGGTCCGGGTCGTCGGCCAGCACCCGGCACAGCGCGGCCGCGCCCATGCTGGTGGCCACCACCCGGGTCGCGCCGTGGGCGTCCGCGACGGCGCGGAGGTCCTTCGCCAGCTCGCCGTAGCCGAAGCCGGCCACCGGGGTCGAGGAACGGCCGTGACCGCGGAAGGAGAAGAACACCCGGGTGCCGCCGACGCCGCTGCCGAGCGGCCGGGTCTCCGGGATCGTGCAGCCGAGCCCGTGCGCGAACACGGTCACCGGGTCACCGGCGCCCGAGACCCGGACCTCCAGGTCGGCGCCGTGCGGGGTACGGAGCAGCGCGTCCGTCACCAGGGCGAGTTGCCGCCCTCGCTGACCTCACGCACCGCCGGGCGAACGTCCACGATGTACACCAGCGCGGCCGTGATCGCGACGATTCCGAAGATGTCCGGGAGCCCGCCGAGGCTGGCGAGCCCCCCGAGCCAGGGCAGCAGGCTGAGCAGGAACGCCGCGGCATTGATGCCGAGCCAGGCCGGCTTGGACAGCTTGCCGGCCGCGGGGAACGCATCGGCACGCTGCGCCGCCGAGTGCACCAGCGCGAACAGCGCCGCCCCGAGCGTGGCGACCCGGATGATCAGGTCGCCCACGACCATGACCGGGGTGACGATGTCGAGCGCGGAGACGGTGCCGAGCGCGGCGGCCACATGGAGCATGCGCACAGCGTACGCGGCCCCGGCGAATCCGGGCGGCACGACGCAGGCCCCCGGCAACGGTGCCGGGGGCCTGCGTGCGACGCGTACGGGTGGAGGTCAGCCGACCTTGTCGGTGCCCGCCTCGACGGCCTTGGTGGCGGTCGTCGTGGCCTTCTTGGCGCTGGTCGCGGCGCCCTTGGCCGCGGTCTTGGTGCGGGCCGCGGACTTCTTGGCCGTGGTGGCCGTGCCCTTGGCCGAGGTGCTCGTGCGGCTCAGGGACTCCCGCGCGGTGGTCGCGGTCGCCTTCGCCGCCCGGCTCGTCTGCCGGACCTGCGCCTCGAGCTGCTGGGTGGCGGACTGGTTGCGGATCGCGGTCACCAGCTTGCGGCCCCGCTCGACCAGCTCGTCGTAGGTCTCGTTGGCGCGGTCGCTCGCCGCTCCGGCGGTACGGGTGACCGTCCCGCGGATCGCGTCGACGTCGAGCCGCTTCGCCTTGGCGGGCAGCTCGGCGGCGGTGCGGGTGAGCTCGTTCTGCAGCTCGGCCGCCTTCACGGGGAGCTGGCGGAGCTTCGCGACCGCGAGGTCGACCCCGCCGGCGGCGGCGTAGAAAGGCTTGCTCAGGGTGGTGGCCATGTCTGTCTCCTCTGTGGGGGGATTCGGTGTGGCGGTGCGGGGCCGTCCTCAGCCGGTGGCGCCGGGCTCGGCCTCGGGGGCCGTGGCCGCCTTCTTCGCCGGTGCCTTCTTCGCCGCAGCCTTCTTCCGCGGCCGGGGCGGCGTCGCCACGGCCTCGGCCACGGCGTCCTCCACCGCGGTCGGCCGCACCGGCGCGTCCACGGTGGTCGCCCTGTTCTCACGGCAGAACGACTCGTACACCTCGGTGAGGATCTGCCGCTGCCGGTCGGTGAGGACCGGATCGTGCGCGATGGCGGCGACCACGCCCTCGTTCTCCCGGTCCTCGAGCAGCCCGGCGCGCAGGTACATGACCGGCGTCGAGATGCGCAGGGCGGTCGCGATCTGCTGGAGCACCTCGGCACTCGGCTTGCGCAGGCCCCGCTCGATCTGGCTGAGGTACGGGTTGCTCACGCCCGCCTGGGCGGCGAGCTGACGCAGGGACACCTTGGCCTTCGTCCGCTGTTCGCGGATGTACTCGCCGAGATCTCCCAATGCGGACATACCCCCACCGTACGCCGGAGTGCTAGCTGTAGCAAGCGGTCTGCTAGCAGCCCGGCGTGAACTGGGTCACGAGGTGAACGGCCGACAGGGCGGGGTTTGCGGTCCCCGGCGGCCCGTGTTCATCGGCGTCTCATCTCCGCGGCGGACTCTGGAGATACCCCCGAAGATCGCCATGAATCGGAGCGCGCCGTGTCCCCGATCCCGACCGCCCTGCCCGTCCACGGCCCCCCTGCCCCGGTTCGGCGACCCCTCCACCCGGCTCTCCGGTGGTCCGCACTGGGACTCGGCGGGTACCTCGCCGGCCTGGTCGCGGCCCTGCTCGGCGTGCCCGCCCCGTTCCTGCTCGCGTCCCTGCTGCTCGGCGTGGCCTACGCCGTCACGGCGCGGTCGGCCCCGGCGTTCCCGCGGCCGGCGTACCGCCTCTCGCAGGCCCTGATCGGCGTGGTCATGGGCAGCTACCTCGCCCCGGCCTCGATGCGGCAGGTCGCTCCGGAGATCCTCCCGCTGCTGCTCGTCACGGCCGGCACCGTGGTCGTGAGCCTCGGCGGGGCGTACCTCCTCGCCCGGACCGGGCTGGTGAACCACCGGACGGCGACGCTGGGCATGGCCCCCGGCGGGTCGGCCGCGATCGTCGCGACGGCGGACGAGCTGGCGGCCGACACGCGGCTCGTCGCGTTCACCCAGTACCTGCGGGTCGCCGTGGTGGCCGTCAGCGCGCCGCTCGCGGTGTGGCTGTCCCACGGCGGCCCCGGCACGCCGCCGGCCGCCGGACCCGACCTCCACCTCGCACCGCAGAGCCCGGCCGGGGTGCTGGCGCTCCTCGCGCTGGTCCTGCTCGGTCCCCGCCTCGGAGGCCGCCTGCACCTGCCCGCCCCGGCGCTGCTCGGGCCGATGCTGCTCGCGGCGGCGGTCACCTGCACGGGCCTCGTACACGGGGTCGTACCGGACGGGATCCTGCGGGACCTCACGTTCACCGCGGTCGGCCTCGAGGTGGGGCTGCGCTTCACCCGCGCGTCGCTCGTCCACGTGCGGCGGCTGTTCTGGCCCGTCCTCACGGCCACGGTGGCGGTCAGCGTGGCGTGCGCGGGTCTGGCCTGGGGACTGGCCGTGGCCCGGCACATCCCGCTCCTCGACGCCTACCTCGCCACCACTCCCGGCGGCATCAACGCGGTCCTCGCCACCGCCGTCACCTCGCACGCCGACGTGCCGCTGATCTCCAGTGTGCAGAGCCTGCGGCTGTTCGCGGTGGTACTCGCCACGCCGCCCCTGCTCCGGCTCGCGACCCGCATCCTGGCGCGCGACGGGTGAGGAGTCGCCGGGCCCGGACGGGCGCGGGAGAGTAGACGCACGATCACCGACGAAGGAGCGCGCATCGTGGCGACAACCCCCACCGTGGCCCTGCTCGGCACCGGCATCATGGGATCGGGGATGGCGCGGTCGATGCTCCGCGCGGGCCTGCCGCTGCGGGTGTGGAACCGGACCACGGCGAAGGCCCGGCCCCTCGCCGACGAGGGCGCCGTCGTCGCCGAGACGCCCGCCGAGGCGGCGCGCGGCGCCGACATCGTCGTGACGATGCTGCAGGACACCGTGGCGGTGGAGGCGGCGATGGCCGCCGACGACGGTGCCGGGCACGCGGCCCGGGACGGCACGATCTGGATCCAGTCCTCGACGGTGGGCGTCGACGGCGCCGCGCGGCTGGCCGCGCTCGCCGTGCGGTGCGCGCTGGTCTACGTGGACGCCCCGGTCCTCGGCACCCGGGAACCGGCGGAGAAGGGCGCGCTCACCGTCCTCGCGTCCGGCCCGGCGGAGGCCCGGGAGCCGTGCACCCCGGTGTTCGACGCGATCGGGAACCGGACGTTGTGGCTCGGCCCGGCGGGCAACGGCAGCCGGCTGAAGATGGTGGTGAACAGCTGGGTGCTGGCGCTCGCCGAGGCGACCGCGGAGGCGATCGCGCTGGCCGAGGGACTGCGGCTGGACCCGAGGCTGTTCCTCGACACGATCGCGGGCACCGGCACCGACTCCCCGTACGCGCACACCAAGGGCGAGGCCATCCTGGCCCGGCGGTTCGACCCGTCGTTCCCGCTCCGGGGAGCCGAGAAGGACGCCCGGCTGATCCTGGAGGCCGCCGCCGACGCCGGGGTGGACATGGGCCTCACCGCCGCCGCGCAGCGTCATCTGGCGAGGGCGCTGGAGCTGGGTCACGGCGACGACGACATGGCCGCCGTGTACCTCGTCCACCGGCGGGAGTAGCGCTCACCAGATCGCGCGCACGGCCCCCACGGGCGCGCCGCCACCGAGCAGCGGCACCTCGGCGAGCACGTCCAGCACCTCGGCCGTCACGCCCAGCCGGCGCAGCCCCGACACGAGCACGGGCATCCGCGCCCGGGCGGCGCCGTCGGCCAGCTTGAGGGCCACGGCCCCCACCCCCGGTACCGCCGCCGCGTACACACCCTCGGCGCCGTCCTTCGCGAGCACGTCGGGCGCACCGGCCATCAGTCGCGTGACGTCCCGGCCCGCACCGCCGACGAGGCCCGGGTGGGCCCGCATCGCATCGGCGACCGCGCGTTCCGCGGTGCCCGCGGGCGCGTCGACCAGCCGGGAGAACGCGCGCGCCAGCCCGATCGGCGTCAGCGCGAACACCGGCGCACCGCAGCCGTCGACCCCCGCGTGGACGACCGGCTCGGCGGCCAGCTCCTCGACGGCGGCGCGCAGGGCCACCTGCAGCGGGTGCTCCGCCGCCAGGTAGCCGGCCGTGGGCCAGCCCGCGGCGAGACAGGTACGGAGCATCGCCGCGTGCTTGCCGGAACAGTTCATGGTGATCCGCTCCGGACCACCACCCGCGGCGAGGACGCCGTGGAGGGGGTACACGCCC
>JAVEDU010000077.1 GCA_030840805.1 Actinomycetota bacterium | reverse complement strand
AACGACGCCGACGCCGACCGGCACGGCATCGTCACGCCCGACGGCGGCCTGCTCAACCCCAACCACTTCCTCGCGGTGGCGATCGAGTACCTGTTCACCCACCGGGACGGCTGGCCCGCGGACGCGGCGATCGGCAAGACCCTGGTGAGCTCGAGCATGATCGACCGGGTGGCGCAGAGCCTGGGCCGTCGGCTGGTCGAGGTGCCGGTGGGCTTCAAGTGGTTCGTGCCCGGGCTGCTCGACGGCTCCGTCGCCTTCGGCGGGGAGGAGTCCGCCGGGGCCAGCTTCCTGCGCCGCGACGGACGGGTCTGGACCACCGACAAGGACGGCATCCTGCTCTGCCTGCTGGCGGCGGAGATCCAGGCGCGGACCGGCTCGTCCCCCAGCGAGCGGTACGCCGCGCTGACGCAGCGGTTCGGCCAGCCGGCGTACGCCCGCGTGGACGCGCCGGCCACCCGCGAGGAGAAGGCCGTGCTGGGCGGGCTGTCCAGCGACCAGGTCGGGGCGACCGAGCTGGCCGGGGAGCCCATCGTCGCCAAGCTGACCAGCGCGCCGGGCAACGGCGCCGCGCTCGGCGGGCTGAAGGTGGTCACCGAGTCCGGGTGGTTCGCCGCCCGCCCGTCCGGGACCGAGGACGTCTACAAGGTGTACGCCGAGAGCTTCCGCGGGCCGGAGCACCTGAGCCGGATCCAGCAGGAGGCCCGCGAGGTGGTCTCCGCCGCCCTCGCCGCCCCGTGACGCCGCCCCCCGCTCCCGGCCGCCCGCTCAGCAAGATCGCAGTTTCCGGTGACTCGACGCAGCGCACACGGCCCTGCCACCGGAAACAGCGATCTTGGGAGAGGGCACGGGAGGGGACTAGGCCGTTCGGCGTACGCGGCTGGGCGCGCGCCTGTGCGCCGCCTAACCGCGTGTTAACGGAGCCTTAGCGGCCTTGTCCGGCCGAGCAGGGGGCCCGAGAGTGGGTGTCGCCCCCGACGCGCGGGAGCGCGTTCCCTTGGAGGCGCACGTGAAGACCCGAGTACGCATCATCGTGGCGGCCGCCGCCACAGCGGCCCTGGCCGCGACCGCCCCGTCGGGCGTGGCGCTGGCCCGCTCGTCCGACGACGACCACCGGCACGACCGGGGCCGGTCGGCGACCAAGGTGTTCACCCTGGACCCGTCCACCCACGGCAACCCCGAGGGCGTGGCCTGGGACGACCGCAGCGACACCTTCTTCGTCGGCACGGTCGGCGACGGAACCATCTACCGCGGCAAGCTGAAGCGCTCCACCGCCACGCCGGTGCCCGTCCGGGCCGGCACGACGGCGCAGCCCGTGACGGCCGCCACCGGCATGAAGGTCTCCCGCGGCAAGCTGTACGTCGCGGGCGCCGCCACCGGCCGGGTCGCCGTGTACAAGATCACTCGGACCGAGCTCGTCCCGGTGGCGTCCTTCGAGACCGGCCCCGGCGGCTTCCTCAACGACCTGGTGGTCACCCGCAAGGGTGACGTCTTCGTCACCGACTCGTTCCGGCCGACCATCTGGCACATCACGGGCGCGCAGGTCAAGGCCGGCACCGGCACCCCGGCCGCCATCAACGTGGCACCGGAGATCCCGGTCGAGACCGGACCCAACCAGTTCAACCTCAACGGCATCGTCGCGTTCCGCGGCGGCAAGGTGCTAGTGGTCGTCGACAGCAACGGCGGCGGGCTGTTCCGCGTCGTGCTCGACGCCGCGGCCCCCGGCGGGCGTCGCATCACCCAGATCAACGCGCCCGCACTCGTGGGCGGCGACGGCATGATCGTGGACCGCGGCCGCCTCATCGTGGTGCGCGGCGGCACCTCCCCCAGCCTGACGTTCGTCAAGCTCAGTGGCGACCGCACGCGCGGGCGGATCGACAAGGTACGCACCGACGCCACCCTGAAGGGGTCCTCCACGGTGGCCCGGGCGGACAAGCGCTACCTCGTGGTCAACGCGGACTTCAACACCAACACCCAGCCGTTCACGGTGTCCGGTCTGGCCCGGCGGTAGCACCTGCGCAGGGTCAAGTCCCGGTAGCGGGCCGGTCCGGTCGTCTAGGCGACGGGACCGGCCCGTTCCTGTGCGCCCCCGGCTGCACGGGGACCCGGCGAGTGGCGGTCCCGGGGCCGGCAGCCGAGTGCGTAGTCAGTCCGGTGAGCGCGGTCCAGGCGTGGTCAGCCCCGTGAGGACGGCCCAGGCCCGGTCAGCCCGGTGACGGCGTCAGCCGCGGGGGCGCCGTACCTGTCGCGCGGCCTCCCAGGCGGCGAACCGGCCGTGCGGCGTCTCCAGGTACTCCGCGAGGTCGCGCTCGAACGCGGCGACCCGCTCGCGCAGCCCGAACAGCACGAAGGCGGCCAGCCGCTCAGGCTCACAGCGGTGTCCGTCCGCCGTCGTCCGTTCGACCGAGGCACCGCAGTCGTCACAGGACACGAACCGGTAGCGGAACGGCATACGAACACCTCCTTTGCGCGTTATGTCCGCCTCACGTGGGGGGAAACGCGGCAGCGCCAAAGCCACCCGCTGGTGCCTTGCCGGGCCATGGGCCCCGCCGTACGTTCGCAGTGCGGCGGCGGGCACGGCCCATCCGAGAGGAATCTCATGGACGACAACGCCAGCATTGCCCGAAAGTTCTACGAGTCCTGGAACGCACGCGACTTCGCGTACGGCGAAAAGCACACTGCCCCGGAGTGCGAGATCGTCATCGTGGGGTCCGGCGACACCCTCCGAGGCCCGGAGGGTGCGCG
Source organism: Actinomycetota bacterium (assembly GCA_030840805.1). Classification (GTDB taxonomy): domain Bacteria; phylum Actinomycetota; class Actinomycetes; order Mycobacteriales; family HKI-0501; genus JAVEDU01. The sequence goes on along the minus strand of JAVEDU010000077.1, from coordinate 448 downwards.
GCAGTTCGCCACGATGTGGGCCGATGCGTTCCCCGACGGCAAGACGACCGTCGACCGCCTCATCGCCGCCGGCGACGAGGTCGTCGTGGAGTACACCGGGCGCGGCACGCAGACGGGCCCCTTCACCACACCGGCGGGCAGCATCCCGCCCACCGGCCGGTCCGTGACCCTGAACCTGTGCGACGTCATGGTCATCCGCGACGGCCTACTCCGGTCACAGCACACCTATGTCGACACCGCATCGCTGCTGATGCAGCTCGGCGTCATGCCGGCGCCGGAGCCGGCCAAGCAGTAGCCCCCGCACCCCACCGACACAGACCCGGGGCCGAGGCCCGCCGCCACGGTTCGGGTACCCGGGCTGAGCCGACCTCGAGGGTGCGCGCACGCCGGCCGGACAGCTGCTGCCAGGTGCCGGGACCCGCTGCGGCGCACCGCGGTCGTCCGCCCC
>JAVEDU010000050.1 GCA_030840805.1 Actinomycetota bacterium | reverse complement strand
GGGCCGGAGCACCGCCCCGGTGCAGACCGGGGCCGCCCAGCTCGGGCTGCCGCGCTGGCTGCCGACGATCGTGATGTGGACGGGGGCGGTGGGCATCTTCGCGGCGCTGTTCGCCGCCGTCCAGGCGGACACCCGCCGGGGTCTGCTGGTCGCCGGCATCGCCGGGCTCGCCTCGGCCGCCTGTCTGGTGCTCGGCATGGTGGGGAGGTCGGTCGCCCGATGAGGACGCCGCGCGTGGTGGTGCTCGACTACGGTTCCGGCAACCTCCGGTCCGCCGAGCGCGCCCTGGCCCGTACCGGCGCGGACGTCGAGGTCACCGCCGACCTCGACGCGGCGCGGGAGGCCGACGGCCTCGTCGTGCCCGGGGTCGGCGCGTTCGCGGCCTGCATGGCCGCGATCACCGACGTCGGCGGGCACTCGCTGGTTCGGGAGCGGCTCGCGGCGGACCGCCCGGTGCTCGGGATCTGCGTGGGCATGCAGGTGATGTTCGAGCGCGGAGACGAGCACGGCGTGGTGACCGAGGGAATCGGCGTCCTGCCCGGCGAGGTGCGCCGGCTCACCGCCGAGCGGGTCCCGCACATGGGCTGGAACACCGTCGCGCCGCCGCCGGACTCGGTGCTGTTCGACGGGCTCGACGACGGCACCCGGTTCTACTTCGTCCACTCGTACGCCGTCGGTACCGTCGACCGGCTGCGGGAGACCGGGCGCGTCACCGTGACCGAGCACGGCGGCCCGTTCGTGGCCGCGGTGGAACAGGGCGCGCTGGCCGTCACCCAGTTCCACCCGGAGAAGTCCGGCGACGCCGGTGCCACCGTCCTGGCGAACTGGGTGGAGACGCTGCGATGAGCCGTGACCGGGCCCGCCGCCGCGAGGTGCGGCTCGCCGAGGCCGCCGCGCGGGAGGCCGGTGCCGGGCGACGCCGGGACCGGGACCGGGCCGCCGCCGCGCGGCGGGCCCGGTTCGCCGCCCTGGCCGCGCGACTGCCCGGCCGCCGCGCGCGCCCGTTCGGCTCCCGGCGTCCCCGCCGGCAGCTCACGGTCGTCGTGGGCGCCGTTCTCGCCGTCCAGCTGGTGACCTGGTACCTGTCCGACTCCTGGCCGCTGCGGATCGCCGTGGCCGCCCTCACCGTTCTCGCCGTCCCCGCCCTCACCACTCTGACCTTCGACCGGAGCAGCAACCGATGACCGAACCGACCACCGACCGTCTCGTCCTCCTCCCCGCTGTCGATGTCGCGGACGGCCAGGCCGTCCGTCTCGTCCAGGGGGAGGCCGGGTCGGAGACGTCCTACGGCGACCCGCTGGCGGCCGCGCTCGCGTGGCAGCGGGACGGCGCGGAGTGGATCCACCTCGTCGACCTCGACGCCGCGTTCGGCCGCGGGTCGAACCGCGAGCTGCTCGCCGAGGTGGTCGGCCGGCTCGACGTCGCGGTCGAGCTGTCCGGTGGCATCCGGGACGACGAGTCCCTCGCCGCCGCGCTCGCCACCGGCTGCGCGCGGGTCAACATCGGCACCGCCGCCCTGGAGAACCCGGAGTGGTGCGCCAAGATCGTTGCCGAGCACGGCGACAAGGTCGCGATCGGCCTCGACGTCCGCGGTACGACGCTCGCCGCCCGGGGCTGGACCGAGGACGGCGGTGACCTGTGGGAGGTCCTCGACCGGCTCGAGCGCGACGGCTGCACGCGGTACGTCGTGACCGACGTCACCAAGGACGGCACGCTCCGTGGCCCGAACCTGGAGCTGCTGAAGGAGGTCTGCGCGCGGACCGACAAGCCGGTCGTCGCGAGCGGCGGCGTGTCGAGCCTGGACGACCTGCGCGCCCTCGCCACGCTGGTCCCGTCCGGGGTCGAGGGCACGATCGTCGGCAAGGCGCTGTACGCCGGTGCCTTCACTCTCCCCGAGGCGCTCGCCGCGGTCTCCCCGTGACCCGGCGGATCTCCTCCGACGGGCCGTGGGAGGACGCCATCGGCTACTCCCGCGCGGTCGTCGTCGACCGCTGGGTCCTCACCGCCGGGTGCACCTCCACGGTCGACGGCGAGGTGGCCCACACCGACGACGCGCACGGGCAGGCGCTGGAGGCCTTCGGGATGGCGCTGCGCGCGCTCGCCGAGGTCGGCGCCGAGGTCGAACACGTCGTCCGCACCCGGATGTACGTCACCGACATGGCGTTGCAGGACGAGGTCGGCCGGGCCCACCGGGAACTGTTCGGGGAGGTGCGGCCGGTCACCACCATGGTGGGCGTGAACCAGCTGGCGCACCGTGACCACCTCGTCGAGGTGGAGGTCGAGGCGTACCTGCCCGAGGAGGTCCGGCCGTGACCGTTGCCGTGCGGGTCATCCCGTGCCTCGACGTGGACGCGGGGCGGGTCGTCAAGGGCGTCAACTTCACCGACCTCCGCGATGCCGGTGACCCCGTCGAGCTGGCCAGGGCGTACGACGCGGCGGGCGCGGACGAGCTGACGTTCCTCGACATCACCGCGTCCTCCGGCGACCGGAGCACCACCTACGACGTCGTCCGGCGCACGGCGGAGTGCGTGTTCATCCCGCTGACCGTCGGCGGGGGAGTGCGCTCGGTCGCCGACGTGGACACCCTGCTGCGGGCCGGTGCCGACAAGGTCGGCGTGAACACCGCCGCGATCGCGCGGCCCGAGCTGCTGCGGGAGATCTCGGTGCGGTTCGGGGCCCAGGTACTGGTCCTCTCGGTGGACGCGCGGCGCGTCGTGGACGGGCCACCGACGCCCAGCGGCTTCGAGGTCACCACCCACGGCGGCCGGCGCGGTACCGGTATCGACGCCGTCGAGTGGGCCGCCCGCGGCGAGGAGCTCGGGGTCGGCGAGATCCTGCTGAACTCGATGGACGGCGACGGCACCAAGGCCGGTTATGACCTCGAGATGCTCCGGGCCGTCCGGGCCGCCGTCGACGTCCCGGTCATCGCCAGCGGCGGGGCCGGGTCGCTCGACGACTTCGCGCCGGCGGTGGACGCGGGTGCCGACGCCGTGCTGGCCGCGAGCGTGTTCCACTTCGGCGAGCTGGCGATCGGCGACGTGAAGGCGGCGCTGCGGAAGGCGGGTCACCCCGTCCGCTGACGCCGGGCGCACCGGTTCAGTGCACCAGCTTGAGGCCGACCACGCCGGCGACGATGAGCGCGAGGCACGCGATCCGCGCCATCGTGACCGGCTCGGCCCGGGCGACCATGCCGTACAGCGCCGTGCCGACCGCCCCGATGCCGACCCAGATGACGTAGCCGGTGCCCATCGGAAGGGTTCGGAGGGCATAGGCCAGCCCGCATATGCTGCCGGCGAGGCCGAGGAAGAACACGGCGACCGGCGCCGGCCGGGTGAACCCCTTCGACTCCGCGAGGGCCGCCGCCCACACGGTCTCCAGCAGTCCGGACACCACGAGCGCGAGCCACGTCATCCCGCCACGGTAGCCCAAACGTTTTCGCAGTGGTAACACGCGGCAATCCCGCGCACGCCGGTCCGTAACGCTCGCGCAACACACCGTCTGTCTACTGCGGTGCAACAGCGAGTCACCCGATGAACCAGGAGCAGGACCCGCCACGTCGGCACCGTTCGGAGGCCGGGGCCGACGTGAAGATCAACTTTTGCCGAAGTGCTTGACAGCCGTCTGTGACGCACGCAACATGACACAAGCCAAAACGGTTTCGCATCGCCGGCCGGCGATCGCGCAGGGGCCACCAGCCGACTGACCTGCACCGTCGCGGCACCAGGCCACGCCGGCGTGGAACGGCCCCGCACCTCCCCGGAGAGGTGCGTGCCGTCACCGCACCGGCACCCTCCCCGCCGTCGGTCGCGAGCAGTCCGGACCCTCGCCCGCGCCCGGCCCGTCCGAGGTCCGTCCCGGCGCGACCGGAGCGTCGTGCCGGACCGTCCCCTTCCGCCGCGCCCGCGGCGGGCCCACCCCGTCGCCCCACCCCACGCGCCTGCGCCGCTGGGGCGATCCCCCGTACCCCTTTTGGAGGTGTCCGTGTCCGATCCGATCGCCCGTGCCGAGGCGGCCAACCGCGAGGCGCTCCGCCTGTTGTTCGGCGGCGCTCCCGTGCTGGTCGACGTCCGTGCGGCGCGCGAGGTCCTGCCGGGCCTCACCGAGAACACCGTCCTCACCTCCGGCCCGCCGCTGCCGTGGGCGTCCTACACCGGTGGTCAGCGCGCCGCCGTGCTCGGTGGCGCCGTGTACGAGGGCCTCGCACCGGACCTGGCCCAGGCCGAGAAGGCGCTCGACCGGGGCGACATCGTCGTCGCCGGCTGCCACGACTTCTCGTGCGTCGGCTCGCTCGCCGGCGTGACGACCGCCTCGATGCCGGTGCTCGTCGTCGAGGACGCGAACACCGGCCACCGCGGCTACTGCACGCTGTTCGAGGGCAAGGCGTCCGCCCGGCTCAACTACGGCGTCTACAACGACGAGGTCCAGGCGAATCTCGACCACCTGGCGAACGTCATCGGCCCCCGCCTCGGCGAGGTCGTCCGGTCGATCGAGGGTGGCATCCCGCTGCGCCCGATCATGGAGCGCGCCCTGCGCCTCGGTGACGAGCTGCACAGCCGCAACACCGCCGCGTCCCTGCTGTTCCTCCGCGAGATCCTGCCCGCGCTGCTGGGGCGGGACGACGCGCAGGAGCTCGTCGACTACCTGACGGCCGGTGACTACGCCTTCCTGCGGATGTCGATGGCGGCCGGGAAGTCGATGGCCGACCGGATGGCCGGGATCGAGGGCAGCTCCATCGTCACGGCGATGGCGTTCTCGTCCCGGGAGTTCGGCATCCGCGTCGCCGGGACGGGCGACCGCTGGTTCCGCGGCCCGCTGCCGACGGCGGAGAGCTTCCAGCTGTTCGGCGGTCACACCGCCGACGACATCGAGGTGATGGGCGGCGAGAGCCCGATCACCGAGGTGTGCGGGCTCGGTGGGATGGCGCAGGCGGCGGCCTTCCCGCTGCAGGCCTACCAGGGCGGCACCCCGCAGCGCATGGTCGAGCGGAACCTCGAGATGTACCGGATCACCGCGGGCGAGCACCCCGGGTTCAAGATCCCGTTCCTGTCCTACCGCGGCACCCCGGCGGGCATCGACGTCCGGCTGGTGACCGAGACCGGCATCACGCCGGTCATGGACGTCGGCATCGCGGGCAAGGGCGGCGGCCAGATCGGCGCGGGCTGCTTCCGTGCGCCGCTGCAGCCCTTCGCCGACGCGTGGACCGCACTCCAGCACGCCTGACACAACCTTTCACCCCGACCGAGGAGAGATCGACGTGGACACCGTCAGCGAAATTGCCCAGGAACACCGCCAGCTCGCCGTCGACCTGGCCGGCCGCGGCGTGAAGTACGCCGTCGCCAGCTGGATCGACGTGCTCGGCCGGCCGAAGTCGAAGATGGTGCCGATCGACCACCTGCCGAACCTGGCCGCCGGGTCCGAGCGGTACACCCCTCGGGGCATGGGCGGCATCGGCCGGATGAACCCGGTCGAGGACGAGGTCGCCGGCATCCCGGACCTCTCGACGCTCAAGATCCTGCCCTGGGACCGCACCGTGGCCTGGATGGTCGCCGACATGTCGTTCGGTGGTCGCGAGCCGTACGCCCTGTGCCCCCGCTCGATCCTCAAGAAGCAGGTCGCCGCGGCGGCCGAGATGGGCTACGTCGCGCAGCTGGGTGTGGAGCCCGAGTTCTACGTCTTCAAGCCGGAGTCCCTGGTGGAGGGGCGGCTGATCCCGATGGCCCTCTCCGGGGAGGTCAAGCCGTCACCGGCGTACGACGTGGAGTCCACGTTGGACGCGATGCCCTTCCTCGACCGGATGTGCTCGTACATGGACGAGCTCGACTTCGGGCTGTACAGCTTCGACTCCGAGGGCGGCGAGGGGCAGTACGAGTTCGACTTCGCGCACGCGCCGGTGGTGGAGTCGGCCGACAAGCTGACCCTGTTCCGGCTGATGGCACGCCAGGCGGCCAAGGAGTGCGGGCTGCTCGCCACCTTCATGCCGAAGCCGTACGCGGACGTCTGGGGCTCGGGCGCGCATTTCAACATGAGCCTGGAGAGCACGGAGAACGGCGAGAACATGTTCCGCGTCCCCGGCGGCACCGGACGGGAGGCGTGGTCGAAGGAGACCTATCACTTCGTCGGCGGCATCCTGGCCCACGCCCGGGCGCTGTCCGCCCTGGCGAACCCGACCACGAACTCCTACCGCCGGCTCGTCCCGCGGCTCGCGGACGGCCAGATCTCCTGGGCGCCGACCAAGATCAGCTACGGGTTCAACAACCGGTCCTGCATGCTGCGGATGCCCGCCAACCGGCCCGCGGTGGAGAACCGCGCGGTGGACAGCGCGGCGAACACCTACCTCACGGCCGCGTTCATGCTCGCCGCCGGTCTCGACGGCATCCGCAAGGGCACCGACCCGGGCCAGGCGCGGGACGACCTGGCGTACATGAGTGAGGTCGAGGACCTGCCGAGGACGCTGCTCGACGCGGTCGAGGCCTTCGAGAACGACCCGCTGACCCACGAGGTGTTCCACGAGGCCTTCGTGAAGGACTACGCGGAGATGAAGGTCGCCGAGTGGGAGCGCGCCCACCTCGAGGTCACCGACAGCGAGCGCGCGGCCTACCTGCTGAACCTGTGACCACCGTCGGCATCGTGGTGGGGCACGCCAGGGGCGACCTGGCGATCCCCCGCCCGTACGTGGATGCCGTGCTGGCGGCGGGGGGAACCCCGCTGCTCCTGCCGGCGACCCTCGGCGACGACGAGCGGCTGTACCGCGTGCTCGGGCACACCGAGGCGCTGTTGCTCGCCGGGGGCGGGGACATCGCCCCGGAGCGGTACGGGGCGAAGCCCACCGCGACGCTCCACGCGCTCGACCGTCTCCGTGACGAGGTCGAGACGCGGGCGCTGCGCTGGGCGATGTCGGCCGGCGTCCGGGTGCTCGGCATCTGCCGGGGCGCCCAGCTGATGGCGGCCGCGACGGGCGGCCGGCTGGTCCAGGACCTGCCGGCCGCCGGGTTCGAGCTGCACATCGAGACCGAGCACGACCGCGGCTACGCCGGCCTCCGCCACGCGGTGAAGGCGGAGCCGGGCAGCCTCGCGGAACGGATCCTCGGCGGGCTGTCGGAGGTCAACTCCGAGCACCACCAGGCCGTCGCCGATGCGGGCGACGTGCTCGTCCCGTCGGCGTGGAGCCCCGACGGCGCCATCGAGGCGATCGAGGGACCCGACCTGTTCGGGCTCCAGTGGCATCCGGAGTTCGAGTACGGCGCCGATCGCCGGCACCTGCGCCCGTTCCAGTGGCTCGTCGAAGGAGAGAGGGGAGTGGACCTGTGAGTTCGGTACACGAGAAGGACCGGGTAGGGAAGATCGAGCAGTACGGGATCGAGCACATCCCGGAGGAGGAACGGCACTCGTCCCCGAAGAACCTGTTCACGATCCTCTTCGGCGGCAGCCTGACGTTCAGCATCATCATCATCGGCTGGTTCCCGATCGCCTTCGGCCTGAGCTGGTGGCAGGCGGCGAGCGCGGTGGTGGTCGGCTCCGCGTTCGGGGCCGCGCTGCTGGCGCCGATGGGCCTGATGGGCCCGCGGACGGGCACGAACAACCCCGTCTCCAGTGGCGCGTTCTTCGGCGTCGCCGGGCGGCTGCTCGGCTCGTTCCTCGAGGCGTCGGCGTCGCTCGCGTTCGCGGCGCTCTCGATCTGGACGGGCGGCGACGCCCTCGCCGGGGCGCTGTCGCGGTTCTTCGGGGTCGAGGACACGACGGTGCCGCGGCTGGTGGCGTACGGCGTGCTCAGCGTGATCGTCACGATCGTGTCGATCCTCGGCCACGCCAACATGGTCGCCGCGCAGCGGTTCATGATCCCGACCGCCGGGCTGTGCATCCTGGTCGGCCTGGTGGTGTACGGCCGGGACTTCGACCCGTCCTACGCCGGGACCGGGGAGTACGAGCTGGGGTCGTTCTGGGCCACCTGGCTGCTGTCCGCGCTGATCTGCGGGTCGACGGTCGCGTCCTACGGTGCGTACGCGGGTGACTGGACGCGGCACATCTCCCGCAAGCTGCACGCCGACCGCTCGGTCGTGCGGATGATGTTCCTCGGCGGCCTGTTCGGCATGGGCGGCCCGTTCATGTGGGGCACGTTCACGTCGGCGGCGCTGTTCTCCTCGGGGACCGCGTCGGCGGACACGCCGTACGTGCTGGGGCTCGTCGAGGGCGCTCCGCTGTGGTTCGTGCCGGCGCTGATCTACCTGGGCCTCGCGTCCGGTACCGCGCAGGCCGTGATCAACACCTACGGCACGGGCCTGGACACCTCGGCGATCATCCCGAGGCTCAACCGGGTGCAGGCGACGCTCCTCGCGTGCGCGGCCTCCGCCGCCCTGGTGTACGTCGGCCACTTCAACCAGGCGATCTCCGCGGCGGTCGGCGTGTTCCTGACGCTGCTGGCCTGCTTCTCCATCCCGTGGATCGTGATGGTCGTGGTCGGCCACTTCCACCGGAAGGCCTACTACGACGCCGACGCCCTCCAGGTGTTCAACCGCGGCGAGCGGGGCGGCATCTACTGGTACTGGCACGGCTTCAACCCGCGCGGCATGGGCGCGTGGATGGTCGCCGCGACGGCGGGGCTGTTCTTCACCAGCAACGCGTGGTTCGTGGCGCCCGGCGCCACGCTGGCCGGCGGGGCGGACATCGGGTTCCTCGTCGCGGGCGCCGTCGCCGCGGTGCTGTACCCCGCCGTGATCTGGGTGTTCCCGGAGCCGCGCGAGGTCTACGGCGAGGAGGAGCCCGCGGTGGAGCCCGTCGCCGAGGTGGTCGCCTAGCCGCCGCGGGCGGGGGCGGGGGAACCGGCCCGCCCCCGCCCCGGCGGTGTACGTTTCCCGGCAACGACCGGCTGCGCGATGGGGGAGTGGAGTGGCCGCGACGATCCGCGAGGTCGCCGAGGCGGCGGGCGTCTCGATCACGACGGTCTCGCACGTCCTCAACGGGCAGGGCCGGGTCGCCGAGACCACCCGCCGGCGCGTCGCCCAGGTCGCCGTCGACCTGGGGTACCGCCCGAACGTCCACGCCCAGCAGCTGGTCACCCGCAAGAGCCGGACCGTCGCGATCCAGATCGCGGCGTTCACGGCGCCGACCGGGGGCAGCGCGCTGATCCCGAGGTCCGACTACTTCCTCGAGGTGCTGAACGGCGCCTCCGAGGCCGCGGCCGAGCGGGGCTACGCGCTGATCCTCACGCCCCCGAACGTCGACGCCCAGAGCATGGACGAGTTCGCCGTCGACGGCGCGATCGTCGTGGACCCGCGCGGCGACGAGCCGCTGTTCGCGGGACCGTGGGGCCGCCGCCCGGTGGTGACGACCGGCCGGCCGCTCCGGTCGGACCTGCCGGTCGCGGTCGTCGACAACGACCACCGGGCGGCGGCCCGGGAGATGCTCGGGCACCTGGCGGCGAACGGGTACTCCCGTCCCGCGCTGCTCACCACGGAGACCTCCCGGTCGTACACCCGCGACCTCTGCGACGCCTACCTCGCGTGGGCCGAGCGGCACGGCCTCACGCCGCGGGTCGTCGAGGTGGCCGAGCCACCGACGGAGGACGCGGCGGCCCGGGCGCTCGGCGCCCTGCTCGACGGGCCGGAGCCGCCGGACTCGATCTTCGCGAGCTGTGAGGATCTGGCCCTCGGCGTGCTGCACGAGGCGCAGCGGCGCGGGGTACGGGTCCCCGAGGAGCTGGCGGTGTGCAGCGCCGTCGACAGCGGCTCACTCCAGCTCACCTCGCCGCAGGTCACCGGCGTGTACCTGCACCCGCGGGAGCTCGGCCGGCGGGCGGCCGAGGTCGTCGTGGACCTCATCGAGGGCGGCGACGGCGCGGGTGCCGGCGTCCAGGTGCCGACGCGCGTCGTGGCCCGCGCGTCGACGGCCCGGCGGCGCTAGCCCACCGGAGCCAGACCGGCGCGGGGTGCCGGACGAGATCCGCTAGATCGCGAACCGCGCCGCGGTCAGCGCCGCCACCGCGTCGTCCGGCCCGTCGAGGCCCACCCGGGCGACCCGCTGCCGGCCGGTGCAGAACAGCGCCAGCTCGCTCGGCGTCCCGCTGACCGTGACGTCGGGCTTGCCCCGCCGGAGCCGCTGGGTCCGGCCGCCCTGCGCGGACACGGTGAGCCCGCCCGGCCAGGAGCGCGTCGCCAGGCCGCCGGCCAGCTTCACCCGGGACCACAGCTCGTCCTCCAGCCCGCTCGGCAACGCCCGCGGGCCCCACCCGGGTTGGGCCCGCCGGACGTCCTCGTGGTGGACGAAGAACTCCAGCAGGTTGACGGCGGACTCCGTGAGCGGGTTCCCCATCGGGGACCACGGGGGCGCCCCGGCGCGGAGCCGGCCGAGCAGCTCGTCCCACGAGGTACCGTCGCGCAGGTCGGTCCGCCCCCGCTCCGCCCAGCCGCCGAAGCCGGGCACCAGGGCGCCGAGGGCGGTGTCCGGCCGGCGTTCCCGCGCCACGAGGTGCGCGGCGAGATCCCGCGTGGTCCAGCTGCCGCAGAGCGTCGGCGCGTCCGGCCCGAGCTCGGTCATCAGGTCGGCGAGGGCGGCGCGTTCGTCCCGGGAGTAGGTGGTCACGGCCGCATGCTAGTGGCAGTGACGGAATGTGATCGGTCCTGCCGCACTTGGATGAGAGGGTGCGACGACGGCAGCAGCGGAGAGCGGGGCGTACGGGTGGTAGTGGTGGACAGCCGGGACGATGTGGAGCACAAGGCCCGCACCGACGTCCTGCGACGAGGGCTGGGCGTGCTGTGGGTGGCCGTCCGGCACGAGCCGCGGATCTTCGCGGTGTCGGTGCTGGGCTCGGCGCTGTTCGGGGGCCTGACGGTCGCCGGTGCGTACGTGATCGGCGCGGTCACCGGCCGGGTCGTCGTCCCGGCGCTGGACTCCGGCCAGACGACCGCCGGTGCGCTCGCCGCCGCCGCCGCCGTGCTCCTCGGCGTGGCGCTGCTGCGGGTGCTCGGCATCCTCGGGCGGCGGCTGGGTGCGGGCGGGATGCAGTTCCGCCTCCAGGCCCGGTACCGCCGCGAGGTGACCCGCCGGTACCTCGACCTGCCGCTGTCCTGGCACCACCGCCACCCCACCGGCTCCCTGCTGTCGAACGCGAACGCGGACGTGGAGGCGACCTGGTTCCCGATCGCGCCGTTCCCGTTCGCGGTGGGCACGGTGGTGATGCTGATCGTCGCGACCGGCGCCCTGGTCGCGACGGACTGGGTGCTGGCACTGGTCGGGCTGGCGGTGTTCCCGGCGGTGTTCGCGGTGAACGTCGCGTACTCCCGCCGGATGTCGCCGCGGATGACCCGCGCCCAGCAGCTGCGGGCCGAGGTGAGCACGCTGGCGCACGAGAGCTTCGACGGTGCGCTCGTGGTGAAGACGCTCGGCCGGGAGGCCCACGAGACGGCGCGGTTCGGCGCCAAGGCGGTCGAGCTCCGCGACGCCCTGGTCGCGGTGGGCCGGGTCCGTGGGCTGTTCGACCCGGCGATGGACGCCCTGCCGCAGCTGGGCACGCTCGCGGTGCTCGTCGTCGGCGCGTTCCGGCTGCGGGCCGGGGCCGTCGAGGTGGCGGACGTGGTCAGCGTCGCGTTCCTGTTCACCGTGCTGGCGTTCCCCATCCGGGCGATCGGCTGGGTGCTCGGCGAGCTGCCGCGCAGCGTCGTCGGGTGGGACCGGGTGCAGGGGGTGCTGACCGCGACCGGGTCGATGCCGTACGGCGACGCGCCGGCACCGGAGCGCACCGGCCCGGCCGCCCTGGAGCTGGCGAACGTGGCGTTCACCTACGGCGAGACGCCGGTGCTGCGGGACGTGACGTTCGACGTGGCCGCCGGGCGCACCGTGGCGCTGGTGGGGCCGACCGGGGCCGGCAAGTCCACCGTGACCACGCTCGTGGCCCGGCTGGTCGACCCGGCGTACGGCGAGGTCCGGCTGGACGGCCGGGACGTCCGGGAGCTGAGGCGCGGCGCGCTCGCCGACGGCGTGGCGCTCGTGCCGCAGACGACGTTCGTGTTCGACGACACGGTGCGGGGCAACGTCGCCCTGGGCGTGGACGTGCCCGACGACCGGGTCTGGGAGGCGCTGGGGCTGGCCCAGGCCGACCGGTTCGTCCGGGCGCTGCCCGAGGGTCTCGACACGATGGTGGGGGAGCGCGGCGCCAGCCTGTCCGGCGGTCAGCGCCAGCGGCTCGCCCTCGCGCGCGCGCTGGTCCGGCGGCCCCGGCTGCTGGTCCTCGACGACGCGACGAGCGCCGTCGACCCGGCGGTCGAGCAGGCGATCCTCGCCGGGCTGCGCGCGTCCGCGCAGGGCACCACCGTGCTGGTGGTGGCGTACCGGCGGGCGACGATCGCGCTGGCCGACGAGGTGGTGTTCCTCGACCGCGGGCGGGTCGTCGGCCGCGGTACGCACGCGGAGCTGCTGTCCCGGGTGCCCGGCTACACCCGGCTCGTCACCGCGTACGAGGAGGCCGAGCGGGACCGCGAGCGCGACCGCGCCGCCGAGCTGGCCGACGAGGCGTTGGCATGAGCGCGCCGACGACCGCCGGCGACCCCACCGCGAACGAGCCGGAGACCACCTGGCGCACGTTCGTCCGCGGCATCCAGCTGACCCCCGAGCTGCGGGCCGGGCTCGGCGGCACGCTCCTGCTGGCGCTGCTCGCCACCGCGGGACGCGTGGTCGTCCCGATCGCGGTGCAGCAGACCGTCGACCACGGCCTCCGCGGCGCGCACGGCCCCGACCTCGGGCTCATCGCGACGTTCGTGTCGATCGCCGCCGCGATCCTGGTGGGGACGGCGGTGTCGGCGTTCGCGATGAACGTCCGGCTGTTCCGCACGAGCGAGACCGCGCTCGCCACCCTGCGGACCAAGGCGTTCCGGCACGTCCACGACCTGTCGATGCTGCACCAGCAGTCCGAGCGGCGCGGCTCGCTCGTCTCCCGCGTCACCAGCGATGTGGACCAGATCAGCCAGTTCGTGCAGTGGGGCGGCGTCCTGCTGCTGGTCAGTCTCGGCCAGGTGCTGCTGGCGACGGTGATCATGCTGGTGTACTCCTGGCAGCTCACGCTGCTGGTGTACGTCTGCTTCCTGCCGCTGGTGTTCGCGGTGCGGTACTTCCAGCGGCGCCTCGCGGTGGCGTACGGCACGGTGCGCGAGCGGGTCGGCGACCTGCTCGGCGCGATCGCCGAGTCCGTCGTCGGCGCGCCGGTGATCCGGGCGTACGGCGTGACGGACCGGACGGCCCGGCGGCTGGACTCCAGCATCGAGCGGTACCGCACCGCGCAGTTCGCGGCCCTGCGGTTCAGCGTCCTCACGTTCTCCGTCGGCGAGATCGTGGCCGGTCTCGCCAACGCCGGCGTGGTCGTCGTCGGCGTCCTGCTCGGCCTGGACGGGCAGCTGACGGTCGGCGAGCTGACCGGGTTCCTGCTGCTGGTGGCGCTGTTCGTCCAGCCGGTGCAGATCTCGACCGAGGTGCTGAACGAGGCCCAGAACGCGATCGCCGGCTGGCGCCGCGTGCTCGGCGTGCTGGACACCAGGCCCGACGTTCCCGACCCCGGCGAGCGGGGCCGGGACCTGCCGGCGGGGCCGCTGAGCGTCCGCTTCGAGCACGTGCACTTCGCGTACCCCGGCGGGCCGGAGGTGCTCGCCGATGTCGACCTCGACATCCCGGCGCAGACCCGCGTCGCGGTGGTGGGGGAGACGGGCTCGGGGAAGACCACCTTCGCGAAGCTGCTCACCCGGCTGATGGACCCGGCGCGGGGCGAGGTGCTGCTGTCCGGCGTACCGCTGCGGGACGTGCGGTTCTCCTCGCTGCGGCGGCGGGTCGTGATGGTGCCGCAGGACGGGTTCCTGTTCGACGCGACGGTGGCGGACAACGTGCGGTACGGGCGCGCCGACCTGTCCGACGAGGACATCGAGCTGGCGTTCACCGAGCTCGGCCTCGCCGACTGGCTGGACGGACTGCCGCACGGCGCCGCCACCCCGGTCGGGGAGCGTGGCGAGTCGCTGTCCGTCGGCGAGCGTCAGTTGGTCGCGATCGCCCGCGCGTACGTCGCCGACCCGGACCTGCTGGTGCTCGACGAGGCGACCAGCGCGGTGGACCCGGCGACCGAGGTGCGGCTCCAGCGGGCGCTCGACTCGCTCACCCGCGGCCGGACGACGCTCGCGATCGCGCACCGGCTCTCCACCGCCGAGGCCGCCGACGAGGTGATCGTGGTCGACGCGGGCCGGGTGGTGCAGCGCGGGCCGCACGCCGAGCTCCGCAGGCAGGACGGGCCGTACGCGCGGCTGCACGCGTCCTGGGTGAACCAGACCCGCTCGGACTAGCCCCTCCGGAGCCCGGAGAAGCGATCATGGGGCTTTCGGCAGACGCTCCGGCGTGTCGTGCCGAAAGCCCCATGATCAGTTCGGCCGGGGGTGTCAGCCCTCGACGGTGCAGAGCAGGCGCGGCGCGAGCACCGTCAGCTCCTCGCCGATCGCCGTGAGCTCGGCGTCGGTGGGGATGCCGAAGAGCGCCCGGGTGAGCGCGATGACCTCGTCGCGGAGCTCGCTCCACTCGGCCGGGGTCAGCCGCAGCGCGTCCAGCTGGAGCACGAGCGCGTCGATCTCGGTGCGGATCGCGGTGCGCTCCTCCGGGGTCTGCGCGACGAGCAGGCGGAGCCCGAGCGACCGCAGCTCGGTGAGCTTGGCCTTGCGCGCGGCGGCGGGCATCTTCCGGTCGAGCATCGTCGTGACGAGCTCGGCGATCGCGGACCGGTATGCGGTGCGCTCGGCGGCGGTGGGCTTGTGCCCGCGCAGGCGGTTCTGCAGCGCCGCGAGCTGGTCCAGGTCGGCGGTGCGCTCGGCGGCGGTGACCGTGCAGGCCGCCGTGGTGGTCTTCGCGACGTGCGTGGGCCTCGGCGCCGCGGAGGCAGGCGCGGCGGTCAGGAGGGTGCCGCCGGCGACGGCCGCGGCGGTGAGCAGCGCGGCGGCGCCGCGGGAAACGGAGAGAGACATGGGGGCGACTCCGGTCGGATCGGGTGAATACCTACCTCCGGGGTATCGACCTCCCGGAACCGGACTCTTGACCCATCCGGGGTGACATCGCCCACTCGCGCGGGGTGGCGGCCCGGTGGGAACGACGCAGGCCCCGGTTCCCGCGCGGGGAACCGGGGCCTGGCGGGGGTTACCGTGGCGTCAGACGGCGACCTTGCAGCGCAGCTGCTTCGCCAGTTCCTTGATCTCGGCCGCGATGACCCGGCGCTCGGCCTTGGTCGGCTTGCCCTCGAGGGCGGTGCGGAGCGCGGCGATCTGGGCGCGCAGCTCGGCCAGCTCGGCCCGGGTGAGCCGGGCGGCGTCGAGCTGGACCTTGATCGCGTCGATCTCGGCGCGGATCGCGGTGCGCTCCTCGGCGGTCGTCGCGGTGCGGAGCTTCGTCACCAGGGCACGCAGCTCGGCGAGCTTGGCGTCGCGCTCGGCGGCCGGCATCTTGGCATCGCGCGCGGCGCGGACCAGCTCGGCGACCGCGTTGCGGTAGGCGTCCTTCTCGGCCCGGGTGAGCTTCGCGCCCCGGAGCTGCTCCTGGAGCGCCTTGATCCGGTCGAGGTCGGCCGCGCGCTGGTCGGCGGTGACGGTGCAGGTGACCTTGGTGGGGTGCGCGGCCCTGTGCGCGGAGGCGGGGGTGGCGCCGAACAGGCCGCCGGCGATCGCCGAGGCGGCGAGCACGGCGGCGGCGCTGCGGGTGAACGTGGAGAGCATGGGTGATAACTCCTCATGGGTCGGCTTCACTCCCCTGATCGGCAGTTCGTACCCCCGACCTTGAGCGGATGTGGCGCGCGTCAATCCAGCGGGCCGGTGAGGTACCGCTGGATCGTGCCGCCCAGGGGCCCGGTCAGCTCCTCGGCGGGCGCGGAGGCGAGCGGTTCGAGGCGCAGCACGTACCGCGCCATCGCGAGCCCGACGACCTGCGATCCCACCAGCGCCGCGCGCCGGGGCCGCTGGTCGGTGTCCAGCGCGTCGAGGAGCCGGCCGAGCACCGCCGTGCTGACGAACTCGCGCAGCATCGCGGCCGACCGCTCGTGGCTGACCGCGCTGCGGAGCATCCCGAGGAACGCGCTGGTGTCGTCCGGGGCGTCCCACACCGACAGGAACGTCCGGACCAGGCGCGGCCCCAGCTCGTCGGTGCCGTCCGCGAGCAGCCCCGCGATCATCGCGGCGGGGTCGACCGGGAGCTCCATCGCGGCGACGAACAGCCGTTCCTTCGTCCCGAAATAGTGGTGGACCAGCGCCGGGTCCACCTCGGCTGTCCGCGCGATGCCGCGCACGGTCGTGCCGTCGAAGCCGAGGTCGGCGAACGCGGCCTTGGCCGCCGCGAGGATCGCCTCGCGGGCCCCGGAGTCGCCCGGGCGGCGGCCGGTCCGGCGGGACCGCGGTTCGGGCCCGGGGGGCATCAGCCGGTCCGCCGGCGCAGGGTCGCCGCGCCGAGCACCAGGAACCCGGCGGCCGCTCCTGCGACGACCACCGTGTCGCGGATCAGCGCGCCGGTCACCTCGGCATGGGTACCGATCTCGGTGAGCGCGTCGACGGCGTACGTCATGGGCAGCACGTCACTGGCGGCACGGAGCCAGTTCACCATGTCCTCGCGCGGCGTCAGCAGGCCGCACAGCAGCACCTGCGGCAGGACGACCGCCGGCATGAACTGCACGGCCTGGAACTCCGACCGCGCGAACGCGCTGACGAACAGCCCCAGTGCCATGCCCAGGACCGCGTTGGCGATCGCGATGCCGACGACGAGGGAGGGCGGCCCCTGGGTGTCGAGCCCCAGCAGGCCGTACGCCACGGCCGTCGCGACGGCGGCCTGGAGCGCGGCCGCGACCGCGAACGCGATGCCGTAGCCGAGCAGCAGGTCCAGCTTGTGCAGGGGCGTGGTGAGCAGGCGCTCCAGCGTTCCCGAGGTCCGTTCCCGCAGCATCGCGACACTGGTCACGAGGAACATCGTGACGAACGGGAACACCCCCAGCAGCGGCAGCCCGATCCGGTCGAAGGTCTGCGGCGCATCGTGGAAGACGTACCGCAGCAGCACCATCAGCAGGCCCGGGACGAGGAGGAGCATCGCGGCGGTGCGGCGGTCCCGGCGCAGCTGGGTCAGCACGCGGCCCGCCGTCGCCAGGGTGATCCGCGCCGACATCACGCCACCTCCCGGGACCCGACGCGGATCAGCCGGAGGAACGCCTGTTCCAGGTCGTCGGTGCCGGTGCGGCGGCGCAGCGCGGCCGGGGTGTCGTCGGCGACGAGCCGGCCGTCGCGGAGGAGCAGGAGGCGGTCGCACCGGGCCGCCTCGTCCATCACGTGGCTGGACACGATCAGCGTGGTCCCGGCCGCGGCGAGCGCGTGGAACCGGCCCCACAGGTCCTCGCGGAGCACGGGGTCGAGGCCGACGGTGGGCTCGTCGAGCACCAGCAGCTCGGGCCCGGCGAGCAGCGCGCACGCCAGGGACGCCCGGGCCCGCTCGCCGCTGGACAGGCTCGCGACGAGCTGATCGGCCCGTTCGCGCAGCCCGACGTCGGCGACCGCCGCGTCCGCGGCGGCCGGTGGAACCCCGCAGACGGCGGCGAGGTACCGCGCGTTCTCGCGCACGGTGAGGTCGCCGTACACGGACGGCGCCTGCGTGACATAGCCGACGCGGTGTCGCAGGTCCGGGGCCCCGGCCGGGTGGCCGAGCACCGTGACGACGCCCGCGCGGATCTTCTGCACGCCGACGATCGCGCGGAGCAACGTCGTCTTGCCGCTGCCGCTCGGTCCGAGCAGCCCGGTGACGGTCGCCGTCCGCACCCCGCAG
This sequence comes from Actinomycetota bacterium, assembly GCA_030840805.1. Taxonomy (GTDB): domain Bacteria; phylum Actinomycetota; class Actinomycetes; order Mycobacteriales; family HKI-0501; genus JAVEDU01. The sequence goes on along the minus strand of JAVEDU010000050.1, from coordinate 33,191 downwards.
TCGAGGCCGTGGAGCACCTCGCGGCCGCCGCGCGTGACGACGAGCCCGCCGACCGACACCGCCGATGCGCCCATGGCCACCTTCCCGCCCGCTCGATGCCGGATCTCAACATCTGTTGAATTTAAACGATAGGCGCGTTCCGGGGCCCCGCACAAGCCCCGCGGACCACCGCGCGCCGTCGTTCCGGGAGAATGGCGCCATGACCGGATCCGTCCCCCCCTCCTCACTCGACCCCGCGGTCGCCGCCCGCCTCAAGCGCGACGACCGCGGCCTCGTGACCGCCGTCGTCCAGCAGCACGGCAGCGGCGAGGTGCTGATGGTCGGCTGGATGGACGACGAGGCGCTGCACCGCACCCTCACCACCGGCCGGGCGACCTACTGGTCCCGCAGCCGGAGCGAGTACTGGGTGAAGGGCGACACCTCCGGGCACGTGCAGCACGTGCGGTCGGTGGCCCTGGACTGCGACGGCGACACCCTGCTCGTCACGGTCGACCAGGTCGGCGCCGCGTGCCACACCGGCGACCGGACCTGCTTCGACGCGCGCGTGCTGCTGGCGGAGGTGGCGTCGTGACCACGGGGACCTTCAGCCCGAGCCGCGAGCACTTCGCGAAGCTCGCCGCCGACCGCCGCGTCGTACCGGTGACCCGGCGCCTCCTCGCCGACGGCGAGACGCCCGTCGGGGTGTACCGCAAGCTCGCGGGCGGCCCGGGGACGTTCCTGCTGGAGTCGGCCGAGCACGGCCGCTCATGGTCGCGGTACTCGTTCGTCGGCGTGCGGTCGGTGGCCACGCTGACCGAGTCCGGTGGCCGCGCGGTCTGGCTCGGCGACCCGCCGCCCGGGCTGCCCTCCGGCGGCGAGCCCCTCGAGGTGCTCCGGGAGACGGTGGAGGCGCTGGCCTCGCCGCGGATCCCCGGCCTCCCGCCGCTCACCGGCGGGATGGTGGGCTTCCTGTCCTACGACGCCGTGCGCCGCTTCGAACGGCTGCCCGACACCGCCGTCGACGACCTGCACGTCCCCGAGCTCGGCATGATGCTCGCCACCGACCTCGCGGTCCTCGACCACGCGGACGGCTCGATCCTGCTCATCGCGAACGCGGTCGTCCCCGCGGACGCCGGCACCGCCGACCTGGACGCGGCGTACCACCGGGCCGTCGGCCGGCTGGAGGCCATGACCACCGCGCTGTCCCGGCCCACGCCGCCGAGCGTGTCCTCGATGGAGCGGACCGGCCCCGGGGGCGCCCGCAGCAACATGACCGACGGTCGGTACGCCGCCGCGGTGGAGACGTGCAAGGAGGCCATCCGCGCGGGCGAGTGCTTCCAGATCGTGCCGAGCCAGCGGTTCGAGGTGGAGACGGAGGCCGACCCGCTCGACGTGTACCGCGTGCTCCGGACCACGAACCCGAGCCCGTACATGTACCTGCTGCGCTTCGACGGCTTCGACATCGTCGGCTCCAGCCCGGAGGCGCACGTCAAGGTCACCGGGGACCGCGCGATGCTCCACCCGATCGCCGGCACGCGGTGGCGCGGGGAGACGCCGGAGGAGGACGCCCGGCTCGCCGCCGAGCTGATGGCGGACCCGAAGGAGCGTTCCGAGCACGTCATGCTCGTCGACCTCGGCCGTAACGACCTCGGGCGGGTCTGCGTGCCGGGGTCGGTGGACGTGGTCGAGTTCATGGGGATCGAGCGGTACAGCCACGTCATGCACATCGTGTCGACGGTCGTCGGGGACCTCGTCGCGGGGAAGTCCGCACTCGACGTGCTCGCGGCGACGTTCCCGGCGGGCACGCTCTCCGGGGCGCCGAAGGTGCGCGCGATGGAGATCATCGACACGCTCGAACCCACCCGGCGGGGGCTGTACGGCGGGACGGTCGGCTACCTCGACTTCGCCGGCGACCTGGACATGGCCATCGCGATCCGGACCGCGCTGATGCGGGACGGGCACGCGTACGTGCAGGCGGGCGGTGGTGTGGTTGCGGACTCCGACGCCGTCGCCGAAGAGCAGGAGAGCCGCAACAAGGCGGCCGCCGTGCTGTCGGCGATCGCGACCGCGGAGACGCTGCGGCCGGCGCGATGACGGCCCCGGTTCCGGTGCGGCCCGGACCGGACCGGGGCGGCGCCGCCCGCCGCGAGCTGACCGTCGTCGTCCTGTTCTGCCTGGCCGGCGGGCTGCTGGCGCTCTGGGCGACGACCCGGCAGTGGGCGGTGCTCAGCACGCCGCGGCCCGCGCCGCTGCCGGCGGTCCGCGGCACGGTCGGCGGCGGGGACGCCGCGCCGCTCGCGGCCGCGCTGACGCTGGTCGCGCTGGCCGGTGCCGCCGCGCTGCCGGCCGCGCGCGGGATCCTGCGGGCCGGGGTCGGGCTGCTGCTCCTGCTGTCCGGGGCCGGCATCGTCGCGGCCGGACTGGCCGTGCTCACCGGTGGCGTACCGGGCGAGTCGGCCGTCACGGATGTCCGGCTCACGGCGGCCTGGCCGGTGCTCACGATGGTGGGCGGGGCCGTCGTGGCCCTCGCCGGGCTGGTCACCGCCATCCGCGGGCGGCGGTGGAGCGCGCTCGGCCGCCGGTACGAGGCACCCGCCGTGGCGACCCGGTCGCACGGGTCCGGCGGGCTCTGGGACGCCCAGGACCGGGGCGAGGACCCGACGGGCCATCCCGGCCCGGGATCCGCACCACAGGACGGGAGCTGACCCGCGCGTCGGCGGACCGGGGTAGCGGGGCGGGTTACCGTCAGTCTTTCCAGCGGACGCCCGGGGGTGCGATGACCGAGGACCTGGTTCTCGTCGCGGAGGACGATCCGGCGCTCGCCGACCTGGAACGACGGTCGCTGACCCTGGAGGGCTTCGGGGTCCACGTGGAGACCGACGGCGACGCGGCGCTCGCCGCCGCCCGCCGGCTCCGGCCGAGCGTGATCGTGCTGGGCGTCGGCCTGCCCGAGGTCGACGGAACCGAGGTGTACCGCCGGCTGCGGGCTGCCGGGGACGAGACGCCGATCCTGTTCGTGACGGCCGGGGACGAGGAGATCGACCGGGTCTCCGACCTCGAGCTGGACGGCGAGGACTATGTCGCGAAGCCGTTCAGCCCCCGGGAGCTGGTCGGACGGCTGAGCTCGGTGCTCCGCCGGGCCGCCGATCGGTCCGCGGGCGCCGCGCTGGTGGTCGGCGCGGTCCGGCTCGACGAGGCGCGCCGGCGGACCTGGGCCGGCGAGGAGGAGGTCCGGCTCACCACCACCGAGTTCGACCTGTTGGCGCATCTCATGCGGAGGCCCGGCCTGGTGTTCGAGCGCGGGCAGCTGCTGTCGGACGTGTGGGGGTACGCGCACGCCGCCGGGCCGCGGACCGTGGACGTCCACGTGGCCCAGCTCCGGGCGAAGCTGGGGGAGTCCAGCCCGATTCGGACGGTCCGCGGGGTGGGGTACGCGGCGGAGGGCCCCCCAACGGCGTAGCCGGTGAGGGCGTCGCCGGAGCCGCTCGGTAACATCTCGCGCATGGCCGCCACCCACGGAGCGACATCGTGAGCGTCCTGGACGAGATCCTCGACGGCGTACGCGCCGATGTCGAGACCCGTCAGGCGCGCCTCCCGATCGACGAGATCAGGCGCCGGGCCGCGGACGCGCCGCCGGCCCGCGACGCCCACGCGGCGCTCAGCGCCCCCGGCGTCGGCGTGATCGCCGAGGTGAAGCGGGCCTCCCCGTCCAAGGGTGCGCTCGCCGACATCCCGGACCCCGCTGCCCTCGCCCGCGACTACGCGGCGGGCGGCGCGCACTGCATCAGCGTCCTCACCGAGGAGCGCCGGTTCGGCGGCTCGCTGGCCGACCTGGACGCGGTCCGCGCGGCCGTCGACATCCCGGTCCTGCGCAAGGACTTCATCGTCACGAGCTACCAGGTGCACGAGGCGCGCGCGCACGGCGCCGACCTGTGCCTGCTCATCGTGGCGGCGCTGGAGCAGAACGCGCTCGTCGGGCTGCTCGACCGGGTCGAGTCGCTGGGCATGACGGCCCTGGTGGAGGTCCACACCGAGGCCGAGGCCGACCGCGCGCTGGAGGCGGGGGCGAAGGTCATCGGCGTCAACGTGCGGAACCTGCGCACGCTGGAGGTCGACCGCTCGGTGTTCGAGCGCATCGCCCCCGGCCTGCCCTCCTCCGTCGTCAAGATCGCCGAGTCGGGCGTCCGGGGCACCCACGACCTCCTCGCGTACGCCGCCGCCGGTGCCGACGCGGTGCTGGTGGGCGAGGGCCTCGTCACCGACCGCAGCCCCCGCCAGGCCGTGGCCGATCTCGTCACCGCGGGCTCGCACCCCGCCACCCCGAGGACGAGCCGATGACCGCCGGCATCCCGGCCGGCACCCGCGGCCCGGCCCCGGCCCACCGCGAGCTGCTCGAGGGCGGTACGCCGGACGGCTCCGGTCACTTCGGCCGGTTCGGCGGCCGGTTCGTCCCCGAGGCCCTCGTCGCGGCGCTCGACGAGCTGGCCGCGGAGTACGAGAGCGCGCGCGTCGATCCCGCCTTCACGGCCGAGCTCGAGGGCCTGCTCACCCACTACGCCGGCCGGCCGAGCCTGCTCACCGAGGCGCCACGCTTCGGTCAGCACGCCGGGGGCGCGCGGATCCTGCTCAAGCGCGAGGACCTGAACCACACCGGCTCGCACAAGATCAACAACGTGCTGGGCCAGGCGCTGCTCACCCGCCGGATGGGCAAGACCCGGGTGATCGCGGAGACGGGCGCGGGCCAGCACGGCGTCGCGACCGCCACCGCCGCGGCGCTGCTCGGCCTCGAGTGTGTGGTCTACATGGGCGAGGAGGACACCCGCCGGCAGGCCCTCAACGTGGCCCGCATGCGGCTGCTCGGCGCCGAGGTCGTGCCGGTGCGCACCGGGTCGCGGACGCTCAAGGACGCGATGAACGAGGCGTTCCGCGACTGGGTGGCCAATGTCGAGCACACCCACTACCTGATCGGGTCGGTCGGCGGGCCGCATCCCTTCCCGGTCCTGGTCCGCGACTTCCAGCGGGTCATCGGGGTCGAGGCGCGGCGGCAGGTGCAGGAGCTGACCGGTGGCCTGCCCGACGCCGTGACGGCGTGCGTCGGCGGCGGCTCGAACGCGATGGGCATCTTCCACGCGTTCCTCGACGACGCCTCGGTGCGGCTGTACGGATTCGAGGCGGGCGGCGACGGCGTGGAGACCGGCCGGCACGCGGCCACGATCACCGGCGGCTCGGTCGGCGTGCTGCACGGCTCGCGCTCCTTCGTGCTGCAGGACGAGGACGGCCAGACGATCGAGTCGCACTCGATCTCCGCCGGGCTGGATTACCCCGGGGTGGGCCCCGAGCACGCGTGGCTGGCCGAGACCGGGCGCGCCCGCTATGCGCCGGTCACCGACGCCGAGGCGATGGAGGCGTTCCGCCTGCTGTGCCGTACCGAGGGCATCATCCCGGCGATCGAGTCCGCGCACGCGCTCGCCGGGACGATGCGCGTCGGCCGCGAGCTGGGGGAGGGCGCCGTCGTGCTGGTGAACCTGTCCGGCCGCGGTGACAAGGACGTCGACACGGCGGCCCGGTGGTTCGGCCTGCTCGCCGGCGAGCCGACCCCGGAGGGTCGGGCGTGAGCGGCGTCGAGAAGGCGTTCGCCGCCGCCCGGGCCGAGGGACGAGGGGTCCTGGTCGGGTACCTCCCGGCCGGCTACCCGTCGGTCGACGGCGCGATCGACGCGATCCGCGCCATGGTCGACGCGGGCGTGGACGTCGTCGAGGTCGGGGCGCCGTACTCCGACCCGGTGATGGACGGCCCGACGATCCAGGCCGCCGCGCAGGCCGCCCTGGACCGGGGCGTGCGCACCGCCGACGTGCTGCGGACCGTCGAGGCGGTCGCCGCGACCGGCACCCCGACGCTCGTGATGAGCTACTGGAACCTCGTCGAGCGGTACGGGGTGGACCGGTTCGCCGGTGACCTCGCGAGCGCCGGGGGAGCCGGGCTCATCACGCCCGACCTCCTGCCGGACGAGGCCGGTGAATGGCTGTCCGCCTCCGACGCCCACGACCTCGACCGGGTGTTCCTGGTGTCACCGTCGTCCACCGACGCGCGCCTGGCGATGACCACGGCGCACTGCCGCGGGTTCGTCTACGCGACCTCGGTGATGGGGGTGACCGGGGCCAGGTCGGCGACGTCCAACCTCGCTCCCGCGCTGGTGGAGCGGCTCCGCGCGGTGACCGACGTGCCGGTCGGCGTCGGGCTCGGGGTGAGCAACGGGGTACAGGCCGCCGAGGTCGCGGAGTTCGCCGACGCGGTCATCGTGGGCTCGGCGCTGGTGCGCCGCCTGCTGGACGCGGAGACGGCCGCGGACGGGGTGCGGGCGGTCGCCGCGCTCGCCGCGGACCTCGCCGCCGGCATGCGCGGCCAGGCCTGATCCCGGGCGCGTGATCCGGGGCCGTAGCCGCCGGACCCGGCGCGGTAGCGTGGCGCGGTGACAACGCCCGTCGATGTGCTCGCGCTGATCCCCAGTCCCACCCGCAACGTGTGGTACCTCGGCCCCGTGCCGATCCGCGCCTACGCACTCTGCATCATCCTCGGCATCGTCGCCGCGGTGTACCTCACCGAACGGCGGCTGCGGGCGCGCGGCGGTCCGCCCGGGCTGGTCACCGACATCGCGGTGTGGGCGGTGCCGTTCGGCATCGTCGGCGCGCGGATCTACCACGTGATCACCTCGCCGGACGCCTACTTCGGGCCGAGCGGGGAGTTCGTCCGGGCGTTCGAGATCTGGAACGGCGGCCTCGGCATCTGGGGTGCCGTCGCCGGAGGCGCGCTCGGCGCCTGGTTCGCGTGCCGGCAGCACGGGCTGCCGTTGACCGTGTTCGCCGACTCGCTCGCGCCGGGGCTCGCCGTCGCGCAGGCGATCGGCCGGCTCGGCAACTGGTTCAACAACGAGCTGTACGGGCGTCCCACGGACGCCGCCTGGGGCCTGCAGGTGCACCGGATGAACCCCGCCGAGGGTCGCGCGGTGGAGCTGCTGCCCGGTACGTACCACCCGACGTTCCTGTACGAGGCGCTGTGGTGCCTCGGCGTCGCCGCGCTGGTGTGGTGGGCCGACCGGCAGTTCCGGCTGGGCCGCGGACGGGTGTTCGCGCTGTACGCGATGGCGTACGTCGTCGGCCGGTTCTGGATCGAGGCGCTGCGGATCGACGAGGCCCAGCGCTTCTTCGCGGGGGACGTGGACTTCCTCGGGTCCTGGTTCCACGAGGGGATCCGGCTGAACGACATCACGAGCGTCGTGGTGTTCCTCGGCGCGCTGATCTACTTCGTCGTCCGGCGCGGGCCACGGGAGCGGATCGCCGTGGACGAGGACGGCACGATCCGGGTGCTGCCGGACACCGAGCCCGGCGCGACCGCCGCGGAGCCGGAGCCGGAGCCGGACACCGACCCCACCGCGGCGGACCCGCCCCCCTCGCCCCGTTGAGCATGGGGTTGTCGGCACGCCCCGGCGTGTCTGTCCAATACCCCATGCTCGACGCGGGCTAGGTCTCCGGCGGACTCGCCAGCCCCGTCGTCGCCACCCGCTCGAAGCCGACCCGCTCGTACACCCGCGCCACCGTCTCGTCCCGCGCGGACAGGAACACCCGGAGCCCGGCGTCCCGCGCGTGCCGGGCCAGCAGGACGGTGACCGCCGCACCGAGGCCCTGCCGCCGCGCGCGGGGGAGCGTGGCCACGCCGACGATCTCGGCGACGCCCTGGGCGTGCTGGTAGGTGCCGATCGCGAGCGGCCCGTCGGCGCCGCGCGCCACGGCCTGCACGATCTCGCCGTCCGCGACCCGTGCCCGCAGCCGCGCCAGGGCCGCCGCGCTCGTGCGCGCGGCGGCCGCGTCACGCTCGGCGGGACCCACGTTCCCGACCGCCGTGCCGCCCGCGCCGAACGCGATGCCCGCGACGGCGTCCACCGCCGCGAGATCGGGATCGTCCGGCCGGACCAGGCCGACCGTCACGCCCGGCGCCAGGGCGCCGGGGCCGGCCGGTGTGCCGGTGAGGACCAGCAGCGGGCACAGGCGCACGTCGAGCCCCGCCCCGGTCGCGGCGGCCTGTACTCCGGGTGACGTCTCGACCACCCACTCGAGGTCCTCCGGTACGCCGAGGGCGCGCTGCCGCTCCCGCACCGCCACGATGTCCGCTACGGTCACCGGGCCGGGGTGCCCGAGCGTCGGACGGGCGTAGTACGGCCCCCCGGCGCCCCGCCGGAGGAAGAGCGTGAGCGTGCCGTGGGGCTCCGCGACGGCGCCCGTACGCGGTACGGCGTCGTAGAATTGCTCCACCACGTCCAGCAGCGTCGAAGACGAATGGTCACGGGTCGTGAAATCCCTCACGGATCACGAGACTATGCGCCGCCGTACCGCCGTGTAATCTGCAATCCGGCGCGCCGATCGGTTCCCGCATGCCCGGGGAACGTCCATCCGCGCCTCCCGGGCCAACGTCGTCCCACTTTCTGTGTACCAACTCCGAGCATCCGGCTTCCGGGTGCTCCCGACGACGAAGGAGCCCGTCAGGTGGCGTTCTCCGCTGTCCCGGCCGCCCAAGGCCTGTACGACCCCGCGAACGAGCACGACGCCTGCGGGGTCGCCTTCGTCGTCGACGCCCAGGGGCGCCGGTCGCACCGGATCGTGAACCACGGGCTGACGGCCCTGCACAACATGGAGCACCGGGGCGCCGCGGGCGCCGAGCGGAACTCCGGTGACGGCGCCGGCATCCTGATCCAGGTCCCCGACGCGTTCCTGCGTGCCGTGGTGGACTTCCCGCTTCCCGCGGCCGGCTCCTACGCGGTCGGTACCGCGTTCCTGCCGGCCGACGACGCCGAGGCGGTGTCCGCGGCCGCGGTGATCGAGAAGATCGCCGCCGAGGAGGACGCGATCGTCCTCGGCTGGCGCGACGTGCCGATCGACCCCAGTGACCTGGGCCCGACCGCGCGCGGTGTCATGCCGCAGTTCCGGCAGCTGTTCCTCGGCGGCACGGACGCCGACGGCACGGCGCTGTCCGGCCTGCCGCTGGAGCGCCTGGCGTACGTGGTCCGCAAGCGGGTCGAGCGGGAGACGAACGAGCGCGGCTTCGCGACGTACTTCCCGTCGCTGTCGAGCCGGACGATCGTCTACAAGGGCATGCTCACGACCGACCAGCTGCCCGCGTTCTTCGCCGACCTCCGCGACGCTCGGGTCGACTCGGCGATCGCGCTGGTGCACAGCCGGTTCTCCACGAACACGTTCCCGGCGTGGCCGCTCGCGCACCCGTACCGCTTCGTCGCGCACAACGGTGAGATCAACACCGTCCGCGGCAACCGGAACTGGATGCGGGCCCGCGAGGCGCTGCTGGCCAGCGCCGACATCCCCGGCGACCTGGAGCGGATCTTCCCGATCTGCACGCCGGGCGCCAGCGACTCCGCGAGCTTCGACGAGGTGCTGGAGCTGCTGCACCTCAGTGGCCGCAGCCTCCCGCACGCCGTCCTGATGATGATCCCGGAGGCGTGGGAGAACAACGAGACGATGGACCCGGCCCGCCGGGCGTTCTATGAGTTCCACTCCTCCCTGATGGAGCCGTGGGACGGTCCCGCCTGCGTGTCGTTCACCGACGGCACCCGGATCGGCGCGGTGCTCGACCGCAACGGCCTGCGGCCGGCGCGGTGGTGGCGCACGTCCGACGACCTCGTCGTGCTCGCCAGCGAGGCCGGCGTGCTGGAGCTCGACCCGGCGACCGTGGTCCAGAAGGGCCGGCTCCAGCCGGGCCGGATGTTCCTGGTCGACACCGTCGAGGGGCGGATCATCGGCGACGACGAGATCAAGGACGCCCTCGCCGCCGAGCACCCGTACGACGAGTGGCTGCACGGCGGCCTGATGCACCTGGACGACCTGCCGGCGCGGGAGCACGTCACGTACGGGCACGAGTCGGTGCTGCGCCGCCAGCAGACCTTCGGGTACTCCGAGGAGGAGCTGCGGATCATCCTGTCCCCGATGGCGGGGCAGGCGATCGAGCCGATCGGGTCGATGGGCACCGACACCCCGATCGCCGTGCTGAGCGACCGGCCGCGGCTGCTGTTCGACTACTTCAGCCAGCTCTTCGCGCAGGTCACCAACCCGCCGCTGGACGCGATCCGCGAGGAGATCGTCACCAGCGTGTCGTCCACGATCGGCCCGGAGCAGAACCTGCTCGAGCCGTCGCCGGCGAGCTGCCGCCAGATCACCCTGCCGTTCCCGGTGATCGACAACGACGAGCTCGCGAAGATCGCGCACATCGACGCGGACGGGGACATGCCCGGCTTCAAGGCCGTGACGGTCTCCGGTCTGTACCGGGTCGCCGACGGCGGCGAGGGCCTGAAGGCGCGACTGGTCGAGATCTGCCGGCACGTGTCCGAGGCGATCGAGGACGGCGTCCGGATCATCGTGCTGTCCGACCGGGACTCGACCGCGGACCTCGCGCCGATCCCGTCGCTGCTGCTCACCGCCTGCGTGCATCAGCACCTGGTCCGGGAGCGGACGCGGACCCAGGTCGGCCTGGTGGTCGAGTCCGGTGACGCCCGCGAGGTGCACCACATCGCGCTGCTGCTCGGCTACGGCGCCGCCGCGGTCAACCCGTACCTGGCGTTCGAGACGATCGAGGACATGATCGACGCCGGCCAGCTGACCGGCATCGATGCCGGCAAGGCGGTCCGGAACTACGTCAAGGCCGCCGGCAAGGGCGTGCTCAAGGTGATGTCCAAGATGGGCATCTCCACGGTCGCGTCCTACACCGGTGCGCAGGTCTTCGAGGCCATCGGCCTGTCCGAGGACCTGGTGGAGCGGTACTTCACCGGCACGACCAGCAAGCTCGGCGGTGTCGGTCTGGATGTGCTCGCGGCCGAGGTCGCGGCGCGGCACTCCCGGGCGTGGCCGGAGAACCCGACCGACCGGGTGCACCGGCGGCTCGAGGTCGGCGGCGAGTACCAGTGGCGCCGCGAGGGCGAGGTGCACCTCTTCAACCCGGAGACGGTGTTCCTGCTCCAGCACTCGACCCGGTCCCGGCAGTACGAGGTCTTCCAGAAGTACACGTCCACCGTGGACGCGCTGTCGCGCGACGCGGCGACGCTGCGGGGCCTGTTCGGCTTCAGGAAGGGCCTGCGCCCGCCGGTGTCGATCGACGAGGTCGAGCCGGTGTCGGAGATCGTCAAGCGGTTCTCCACGGGCGCGATGAGCTACGGCTCGATCTCGGCCGAGGCCCACCAGACGCTCGCCATCGCGATGAACCGCCTCGGCGGCAAGTCGAACACCGGTGAGGGTGGCGAGGACTCCGACCGGCTCCGCGACCCGGAGCGGCGCAGCGCGATCAAGCAGGTCGCGTCGGGCCGGTTCGGCGTGACGAGCGAGTACCTGGTCCACGCGGACGACATCCAGATCAAGATGGCGCAGGGCGCGAAGCCCGGCGAGGGCGGTCAGCTGCCGGGGCACAAGGTGTACCCGTGGATCGCCCGGACCCGGCACTCCACGCCGGGCGTCGGCCTGATCAGCCCGCCGCCGCACCACGACATCTACTCGATCGAGGACCTGGCGCAGCTCATCCACGACCTCAAGAACGCCAACGACGAGGCGCGGGTGCACGTCAAGCTGGTCGCCGAGGTCGGCGTCGGCACGGTGGCCGCGGGGGTGTCGAAGGCGCACGCCGACGTGGTGCTGATCTCCGGCCATGACGGCGGCACCGGTGCCTCGCCGCTGACGAGCCTCAAGCACGCCGGCGCGCCGTGGGAGCTGGGCCTCGCCGAGACCCAGCAGACGCTGCTGCTGAACAACCTGCGCGACCGCATCACCGTGCAGGTCGACGGCCAGCTCAAGACCGGCCGCGACGTCGTGATCGCCGCGCTGCTCGGCGGCGAGGAGTTCGGTTTCGCCACCGCGCCGCTCGTGGTCTCCGGCTGCGTGATGATGCGGGTCTGCCACCTCGACACCTGCCCGGTCGGTGTCGCGACGCAGAACCCGGTGCTGCGGTCGAAGTTCGACGGCAAGCCCGAGTTCGTCGTGACGTTCTTCGAGTACCTGGCGCAGGAGGTCAGGGAGTACCTGGCCGAGCTGGGCTTCCGCTCGATCGACGAGGCGATCGGCCACGCCGAGGTGCTGGACACCCGGGCCGCCATCGACCACTGGAAGGCGGCGGGGCTCGACCTGTCGCCGATGTTCGTGGTGCCGGAGCTCCCCGAGGGCGCGTCGCTGCGGCGTACCCAGGGGCAGGACCACGGGCTCGACAAGGCGCTCGACAACACCCTGATCCAGCTCTGCGAGGGCGCGCTGCTCGACGGCACGCCGGTCAAGCTGGAGCTGCCGGTGCGCAACGTCAACCGGACCGTCGGCACGATGCTCGGCTCGCTGGTCACCCGGCGCTTCGGCGGCGAGGGCCTGCCGGACGACACGATCGACATCACGTTCACCGGGTCGGCGGGCCAGTCGTTCGGCGCGTTCGTGCCGCGCGGCATGACGATGCGGCTCTTCGGCGACGCGAACGACTACGTCGGCAAGGGCCTGTCCGGCGGCCGGCTGACCGTCCGCCCGGACCTCGCCGCGCCGTTCGCCGCGGAGGACAACATCATCGCCGGCAACACGATCCTGTACGGCGCGACGGGCGGTGAGCTGTACCTGCGCGGTCGCGTGGGGGAGCGGTTCTGCGTCCGGAACTCCGGGGCGACCGCGGTCGTCGAGGGCGTCGGTGACCACGGCTGCGAGTACATGACCGGTGGCACCGTCGTGGTGCTCGGGCCGACCGGCCGCAACTTCGCGGCCGGGATGTCCGGCGGTACGGCGTACCTGCTGGACCTCGACCCGGCCCGCGTCAACACGCAGATGGTGGACCTGGAGCAGCCGACCGCCGAGGAGCTCGACGAGCTCCGCGGCATCGTCCAGCGGCACCGGGACGAGACCGGCTCGGTCGTGGCGGCGGGCGTGCTCGCCGACTGGGACGTCCGGTCGGGCGCATTCACCAAGATCATGCCGCGCGACTACAAGCGCGTGCTGGAGGCAACCCGCGAGGCCGAGCTCACCGGTCGCGACGTGGACGAGGCGATCATGGAGGCCGCTCGTGGCTGACCCCACCGGATTCATGCGGCACGGCCGGGAGCTGCCCGCGCGGCGCCCGGTCGACCTCCGGCTCATGGACTGGCGCGAGGTGTACCCGGAGGGAGACGACAGGTCCTACGGGCCCGAGGCCGTCCGGACCCAGGCGACGCGGTGCATGGACTGCGGCATCCCGTTCTGCCACAACGGCTGCCCGCTCGGGAACCTCATCCCGGAGTGGAACGACCTCGTGCGCACCGACCGGTGGCAGTTCGCCATCGAGCGGCTGCACGCCACGAACAACTTCCCGGAGTTCACCGGGCGGCTGTGCCCGGCGCCGTGCGAGTCCGCGTGCGTGCTCGGGATCAACGCCGACCCGGTGACGATCAAGCAGGTCGAGGTCTCGATCGTCGACCGCGCGTTCGCCGAGGGCTGGGTCACCCCGCAGCTCCCGGAGCGGCACACCGGCAAGCGCGTCGCCGTGGTGGGCTCCGGCCCGGCCGGGCTCGCCGCCGCGCAGCAGCTCACCCGGGCGGGCCACGAGGTCACCGTGTACGAGCGGGCCGACCGGATCGGCGGCCTGCTGCGGTACGGCATCCCCGAGTTCAAGATGGAGAAGCGCCATCTCGACATGCGCCTCGCACAGATGGAGGCCGAGGGGACGCGGTTCGTCACCGGGGTCGACGTGGGCGCGGACCTCACCGTCGCGGACCTGCGGGCCGGGTACGACGCGGTCGTCCTCGCGATGGGCGCCACGGTGCCGCGCGACCTGCCTGCCCCGGGCCGGGAGCTCTCCGGCATCTACCCGGCGATGGACTACCTGGTCCCCGCCAACCGGGTGCAGCTCGGCGACCTGGCGCAGTCCCCGATCGACGCGAACGGCAAGCACGTCGTGATCATCGGCGGCGGCGACACCGGTGCGGACTGCCTCGGCACCGCGCACCGGCAGGGCGCGGCGAGCGTCGTGCAGCTGGAGATCATGCCCCGCCCGCCGGAGGAGCGGCCCTCGTCCACCCCGTGGCCGACGTGGCCGCTGGTCTACCGCACCTCCAGCGCCCACGAGGAGGGCGGCGACCGGGTGTTCTCGGTCAACACCGATCGCTTCACCGGCGACGGCGACGGCAACGTGTCCGCGCTGGTGCTGAACGAGGTCGAGATGGTGGACGGCCGGTTCCGGAAGGTCGAGGGCTCCGAGCAGGAGATCCCCGCCGACCTGGTGTTCCTGGCGATGGGCTTCACCGGGGTGGACACCGCCTCCGGGCTCCTGGACGGGCTCGGCGCCGAGGTCGACGATCGCGGCAACGTGATCCGCGACGGCCGATGGAAGGCCACCGCGCCGGACGTGTTCGTCGCCGGCGACGCCGGTCGCGGCCAGTCGCTCATCGTGTGGGCGATCGCCGAGGGCCGGGCCTGCGCCGCGGCCGTCGACGCGCACCTGACCGGCGAGTCGTCGCTGCCGGCGCCGGTGCTCCCCACCACCCGGGCGCTCACCCCCCGCTAGGGGTGGTGCAGATCGGCTCTCGGCGCGCACCCTTGGTGGTGCGCGCCGAGTGTCGTCTGTGGGGGCGCCGATGCCCGATCCACTGGGGTTCCTGTCCGGAGGGCGGAAGAACCGTGTCCGCCGGCCGGTCGAGGTGCGCCTGACCGACTGGCGCGAGGTGTACGAGCCGGACCGGGCGGGCGTGGTCCGCGGCCAGGCGCGGCGCTGCATGGACTGCGGCATCCCGTTCTGTCACGACGGGTGCCCGCTCGGCAACCGGATCCCGGAGTGGAACGACCTCGTCCGCACCGACCGCTGGCGGACGGCGATCGAGGAACTGCACGCGACGAACAACTTCCCCGAGTTCACCGGCCGGCTCTGCCCGGCCCCGTGCGAGGCCGCCTGCGTCCTCGGGATCATCGACGACCCGGTGGCCATCGAGCAGATCGAGCTCGCGATCGTCGAGCGGGCCTGGGCGCTGAACTGGATCCTCCCGCAGCACCCGGAGCGACGGCGGCCGGAGCGGGTCACCGTCGTCGGCTCGGGTCCCGCCGGGCTGGCCGCGGCGCAGCAGCTGACCCGCGCCGGGTACCGGGTCACCGTGCTGGAGCGGTCGGACCGGCTCGGCGGGCTGCTCCGGTACGGCATTCCCGAGTTCAAGATGGAGAAGGCGCCCCTGGACCGGCGGCTCACCCAGCTCGCCGCGGAGGGCACGGCGTTCGCCACCGGCGTGGAGGCGGGGGTGGACGTCCCGGCGGCCGAGCTGCGCGCCGTCTCGGACGCCGTCGTGCTGGCGCTCGGGGCGCACCGCCCCCGGGACGTGGACCTGCCGGGCCGGCATCTCGACGGGATCCATCAGGCGCTGGACTACCTGGTGCCGGCCAACCGGGTCGCCGCCGGGCTCCAGCCGGGGTCCCCGATCGACGCGGCCGGCCGGCACGTCGTGATCGTCGGCGGGGGAGACACGGCCGCGGACTGCCTCGGCACGGTGCACCGGCAGGGTGCCGCGTCGGTGACCCAGCTGGATCTCTACCCCCGGCCGCCGCTCGTCCGGGACGAGGCCCGTTCGCCGTGGCCGACCTGGCCGTGGATCCTGCACACCTACGCGGCCCACGAGGAGGGCGGCGAGCGGAGGTTCGCCGTGGCCGTGGAGCGGTTCCTCGGCGACGACGCGGGACGGGTGCGGGCGCTCCGGATCCGCCGGGTGGAGGTGGAGCGGGGCCCCGGCGGCGAGCGCCGCGTGCGGCCCACGTCGGAGGAGGTCGTCGAGCTGCGGTGCACGCTCGCCCTGCTCGCGATCGGCTTCACCGGGGTCGAGCCGTCCCCGCTGCTCGCGGAGCTGGGGCTCGGCCCGGACGAGCGCGGGGTGGTGCCGTGCGGCGACCACTGGGAGACCGCGGTGCCCGGCGTGTTCGTCTGCGGGGACGCGGCGCGCGGGGCCTCCCTGGTGGTGTGGGCCATCGCCGAGGGCCGCGCCTGCGCGGCCGCGGTGGACGCCCGGCTCAGCGGCGGGACGTCCCTGCCGGTGCCGGTGCGGCCCGGTCGGCGACCCCTCTCCGTGCCCAGACCGTGATCTACGGACCGTGGCCAAACGCTTCCATCACCCCTAATCTGCCCTAGTCGGACGAAAGCCGCCCGGCCCCGGAGGGGGAAGAACACGTGCGCACACGCAGAGCCCTCGCAGGATTGGCGGTGGCCGCGGCCACCGCCGCAAGCCTCGCGGCCGTACCCACCGTCGCGCAGGCCGACGCCGCCCCGCCCCTCGGCGGGCCCACCACCGAGTACGTCGTGGCGGCGAAGGCCGGCGCGGACCTCGCCGCGGCCGCGGACGACGTCCGTGCGGCGGGTGGCCGGGTCGTCCACACCAACCCTGCGGCCGGCACGCTGACCGCGACCGCTCCGGAGCACGGCTTCGTCGCCCGGGTCGGGCAGCGGGCCACGCTGCTCGGCGCGGCCCGCAACGCCCCGGTGGGCGAGGTGCCCGCGGGCACCCGGCCGTCCCGCGACCGGATCGAGCGCCTGAGCGCGGCCGAGCGCCGCGGCGCGCACCGGCCCGTCGCCGAGCGGCCCGGGCGCGCGACTCCCCGCCCGCCGGGAGTCCCGGCGCCGGAGCCGCTGGCCGGCCTCCAGTGGGACATGGCGCAGATCGGCGCCACCCCGACCGGCTCGTACGCCCGCCAGCGGGGGAGCAGGCAGGTCCTCGTCGGCGTGATGGACACCGGCGTCGACGGCAGTCACCCGGACATCGCGCCGAACTTCGACGCGCGGCTCAGCCGCAACTTCACCACGGACATCCCCGAGATCGACGGGCCGTGCGAGGTCCCGAGCTGTGTCGACCCGGCGAACGTGGACGACAACGACCACGGCACGCACGTCGCCAGCACGATCGGGTCGCCGATCAACGGCCTCGGCATCGCCGGTGTCGCGCCGGGCGTGCGGCTCGTCAACCTCCGCGCCGGGCAGGACTCCGGGTTCTTCTTCCTCGGCCCGGTGGTGGACGCGCTCGTGTACGCGGGGCAGGCCGGGATCGACGTGGTCAACATGAGCTTCTACGTCGACCCGTGGCTGTACAACTGCGCGGCGAACCCGGCGGACTCCACCGAGGCGCAGCAGGAGCAGCGGACCATCCGCACGCTGGTGCAGCGGGCGGCGGACTACGCGTCGACGCGGGGCGTGACGCTGGTGGCCGCGATGGGCAACGAGTCCACCGACCTGGGCCACCCGGTCTCGGACGACACCAGCCCGGACTACCCGGCGGGCGCGGCGTACCACCGCGACGTCGACAACTCCTGCGTGACGATGCCCACCGAGGCCCACGGCGTCCTCGCGGTCACCTCGACGGGGCCGAGTCTGCGCAAGGCGTACTACTCCAACTACGGCACCGAGCAGGCCGACATCGCGGCGCCCGGCGGCGACGCGTACGACACCCCGGACGGCACCCGCGACCTGGCCGGCGTGATCCTCGCCGCGTACCCCGAGTCGCTGGCCCTGTCGAGCGGGGCCATCACCGAGCCGGGCGGCGCCCCGGTGGCGTCGCGGCCGGAGGTGATCCGGGACTGCGCGAACGGCACCTGCGCGTACTACCAGTACCTGCAGGGCACCTCGATGGCCTCGCCGCATGCGGTGGGTGTCGCGGCGCTGATCGTGTCGCAGTTCGGCCGGAAGCACGGGCACGGCGGGGTGACCCTCGCCCCGTCGACGGTGCGGCGGGTCCTGTACGCCTCGGCGTCGCGGAAGGCGTGCCCCACGCCGGGCGCGTACACGTACACGCGGCACCTGCCGAACGGGACGACCTCGACGATGACGCACACGTGTGAGGGCGGCCTGGCGCACAACGGGTTCTACGGTCACGGGATCGTGAACGCGGCCGCGGCGGTGTCCGGCCGACGTTCTGGATGATCACCACCGCTCTTTCGTCGCCCAGGCGGCGGAAACGCGGTGATGATCATGAAAGAGGGGGCGGCGGGCCGACACACATCTCACGTTCTGCATCGGTTCACCTTCAGCGTCTAGCCTGGGTACATGAGTCGTCGAGCGAAGATCGTCTGCACCATCGGTCCGGCCACCGCGACCCCCGAGCGGGTGCGGGCCCTCGTCGATGCCGGCATGGACGTGGCCCGCCTCAACTTCAGTCACGGGACCCACGGCGACCACGAGAAGGCGTACCGCATGGTGCGCGAGGCCTCCGACGCCTCCGGGCACGCGGTGGGCATCCTCGCCGACCTGCAGGGGCCGAAGATCCGGCTCGGCCGGTTCGCCTCGGGCCCGGTCGACTGGCTGACCGGCGAGGCCGTCACGATCACCACCGAGGACTGCCCCGGCGACCACGACCGCGTCTCGACGACCTACGCCCAGCTGGCCGAGGACGCGAAGGTCGGCGACCGGCTGCTGATCGACGACGGCAAGGTGGCCCTGGAGGTCACGGGCGTCGACGGGCCGGACGTCCGCTGCCTGGTGATCGAGGGCGGCCCGGTCAGCAACAACAAGGGCCTGTCCCTCCCCAACGTGGCGGTGAGCATCCCCCCGCTGAGCGCGAAGGACATCGAGGACCTCCGCTTCGCCCTGGACCTGCGGGTCGACATGATCGCGCTGTCGTTCGTCCGCTCGCCGGACGACGCCGCGCTGGTGCACCGGATCATGGACGATCACGGCGGCGGCCGGGTTCCGGTGATCGCGAAGGTGGAGAAGCCGGAGGCGGTCGCGCGGCTCGAGGAGGTCGTGCTGGCCTTCGACGGCGTGATGGTCGCCCGCGGCGACCTCGGCGTGGAGCTGCCGCTGGAGGACGTCCCGCTGGTCCAGAAGCGGGCCATCCAGCTGTGCCGGGAGAACGCGAAGCCGGTCATCGTCGCGACGCAGATGCTCGACTCGATGATCGAGAACTCCCGGCCCACCCGCGCGGAGGCCTCCGACGTCGCCAACGCCGTGCTCGACGGCGCCGACGCGCTGATGCTCTCCGGCGAGACGGGCGTCGGGAAGTTCCCGATCCTCACCGTCACCACGATGGCGCGGATCATCGAGCGGGCCGAGAACAGCGACTTCGCGCCACCGCCGCTCCAGCACCATCCGCGGACCAAGGGCGGCGCGGTGTCCGCGGCCGCGCGGCAGATCGGCGAGGTGCTGGACGCCGAGGCGATCGCGGCGTTCACGCTCAGCGGCGACACCATGCGTCGGCTGGCGCGCCACCACACCCGGCTGCCGCTGCTCGCGTTCACGTCGATCCCGGCCGTGCGCAACCAGCTCGCGCTGTCCTGGGGGGTGGAGACGTTCCTGGTGGCGATGGTGGCGCACACCGACGCGATGTTCGGCCAGGTCGACGCCGCGCTGCTGGAGATCGGCCGGTACTCCCGGGGTGACCTGGTCGTCATCGTGGCGGGGAGCCCCCCGGGCACCGCGGGGTCCACGAATACACTCCGCGTGCACCAGCTGGGTACCGGAGAACTGGAAGTGGGCTGACTCGATGAACAACGCGCCTCTGGAGGGCCAGGCGGCGGTCGACGACCTCGTGCGCCTGCTCGACCTGGAGGACGTCGAGGTCGACATCTTCCGGGGCCGTACCGCGGCGGTGTCGCTGCAGCGGGTCTTCGGCGGGCAGGTCGCCGGGCAGGCCATGGTGGCCGCGACCCGCACCGTGCCGGCGGACCGGTTCGTCCACTCGCTGCACTCGTACTTCATCCGCCCCGGTGACCCCGAGGTGCCGATCGTGTACCAGGTGGAGCGGGTGCGGGACGGCCGGTCGTTCACGACCCGGCGCGTGTCGGCGGTCCAGCACGGCAAGACGATCTTCCACCTGTCGGCGTCCTTCCAGGTGGAGGAGAAGGGCGTCCTCGAGCACCAGGGCAACATGCCGGACGTGCCCGGTCCGGACTCCGTGCCGACGGTGCTGGAGCGGCTGGCCAAGTCGCCGGAGGCGATGAGCGTCTGGTCGCGGCTGCCGCGCTCGCTCGACGTCCGGTACCTCGGCGAGCCCGGCTGGGTGAAGAAGGGCGACCGGACCGCCGATCCGCACCAGCGGGTGTGGATGCGCGTGGACGGCACGCTGCCGGACGACCCGACGCTGCACACCTGCGCGCTGACCTACGCCTCGGATCTCAGCCTGCTCGACGCGGTGCTCTCCACTCACGGGGCGGTGTGGGGGCCCGACGGCGTGATGGGGGCGAGCCTGGACCACGCGGTGTGGTTCCACCGGCCGTTCCGCGCCGACGAGTGGATGCTGTACGACTGCCAGAGCCCGTCCGCGTCGGGAGCCCGGGGGCTCGCGGCCGGGCGGTTCTTCTCCGCGGACGGCGAGCACATCGCGACCGTGGTGCAGGAGGGCCTGCTGCGCGGCCTCGGCTGACCCCCCTCTCGTGATCACCGCCGAGAGGGCGGGCTTGCCGTCGCCGCGATCTGCTTCCAGGCCTGCTCGACGTGCTCCATCCGGGTCTGCGCCCCACCGAGCGCCATCCGCAGCGTGTACGCGCCCCGCACGCGGGTGTGCGTGAGGAACAGCTGCCCGGACGCGTTCAGCTCCGCGAGGAGGGCCTCGTTCGGCCCGTCCGCGCCGCGGAGCCGGAAGCACACCAGCCCGAACGGGTGCGGCGCGACGATCTCGAACCGTTCGTCGGCACGGATCCGGTCGGCGAGCTGCCGCGCCTGCGCCACGCCCTCGCGGACGTGGGCGCGGAGCCCCTCCGCGCCGTACCAGCGCAGCACGGACCACAGCTTCAGGGCCCGGAACCGGCGGCCCAGCGGCACCTGCCAGTCGCGGTAGTCGAGCACGGCCCCGGACTCCGACGCCGCGTTGCGCAGGTACTCGGGCAGGACCGACAGTGCGCCCACGAGCTCGGCTCGGTCGGCGACCCAGAACGCGTCGCAGTCGAAGTTCGTGAGCAGCCACTTGTGCGGGTCGGTGCAGTACGAGTCGGCGTACTCGACGCCCGCGTGGCTCCACCGCAGCTCCGGGCAGACCGCCGCGGCGCCCGCGTACGCGGCGTCCACGTGCAGCCAGATCCCCCGCTCCCGGCACAGCGCGCCGATCTCCGGCACGGGGTCGATCGCGGTGGTCGAGGTGGTCCCGATCGTGGCGACGACGAGGGTGGGCACCGCGCCCGCGGCGAGGTCGGCGGCGACCAGCGCGGCAAGGTGACCGGGGTCCATCGCCAGGGTGTCCGGGTCGGTGTCCACCACCCGCAGCTGGGCGGTGCCGATTCCGGCGATCCGCACGGCCTTCTCGACGCTGGAATGCGCCTGGGAGGACGTGTACACGGTGTAGGTCCGCCGGATGCCCTCGTGGTTGACGGCGCCGCCGCCCGCGCGGTGCAGGGCGGCGAGGGTCGCGACCAGCGTCGCCGAGGACGCGGAGTCCTGGATGACCCCGCCACCGGCGGAACCGGACCGGAACCGCTCCGGCAGGTCCAGCAGCTCGGCCAGCCAGTCCATCACCCGGGTCTCGACCTCGGTGGCCGCGGGGCTGGTGGACCACAGCATCCCCTGGACGCCGAGGCCGGACGAGAGCAGGTCGCCGAGCACCGCGGGTCCCGACGCGTTCGCGGGGAAGTAGCCGAAGAACGACGGGTGCTGCCAGTGCGTGATCCCGGGCAACACGATCCGGTCGAGGTCCGCGAGCACGGCGTCGAACGGCTCGCCGGTCTCCGGCGGGTGCTCGGGGAGTGCGGCGAGGACCTCGCCGGGTGCGGACCGGGCCAGGACGGGATGGTCGGCCACCCGGGTCCAGTAGTCGGCGATCCAGTCGACGGCGGCGTGGCCGTGCGCCCGGAACTCCTCCGGTGTCATGTGCGGCATGGCCGGGAGCCTACGGCGGACTCGCCCGGGGCTGGCTCCGAAGTCGATCTCTGTGGTACTTCTTAGGCAAGCCTTACCTAACTGGAGGTCACATGGCCCGCACCCCGGCCGTCACCGCGCTCCTCGACCGGCAGCGCCGGCGGGAGTCCACCGCCCGTACCTACGCGCGCTCCTTCCCGATCGTGCCGGTGCGCGCGGCCGGGATGGTGATCGAGGGGGCGGACGGGCGGAAGTACCTGGACTGCCTGTCCGGCGCGGGCACGCTCGCGCTGGGCCACAACCACCCCGTCGTCACCGAGGCGATCCGGCGGGTGCTCGACTCGGGCGCGCCGTTGCACGTGCTGGACCTGGGCACGTTCGAGAAGGACGCGTTCACCACCGAGCTGCTGGAGACCCTGCCGCCCGGCCTGGCCGCCGGCTGCAAGATCCATTTCTGCGGACCGGCGGGGACGGACGCCGTCGAGGCGGCGCTCAAGCTCACCCGGATCGCGACCGGACGCGACAACGTGCTCGCATTCACCGGCGCCTACCACGGCATGACGGCGGGCGCGCTCGCCGTCAGCTCCAATGTGGACGTCCGGGCCACGCTCGGGCCGTCCGCGCTCGAGGTGAGCCGGCTGCCGTACCCGTACGCGTACCGGTGCCCGTTCGGGATCGGCGGCGACATGGGCGCGGAGACCGGGGCCCGGTACGTGGAGACGCTGCTCACCGACTCCCACTCCGGGCTGCTGCCGCCCGCGGCGATGATCCTGGAGGCCGTCCAGGGCGAGGGGGGCGCGATCCCGGCGCCCGACGACTGGCTGCGGGAGATGCGCAGGCTGACCACCGAGCACGGGATCCCGCTCGTCGTCGACGAGGTGCAGACCGGCGTCGGGCGCACGGGCGCGTTCTGGGCGGTGGAGCACAGCGGCATCACGCCCGACGTGATGGTGCTGTCGAAGGCGATCGGCGGCAGCCTGCCGCTGGCCGTCATCGTGTATCGCGAGGAGCTGGACGGGTGGGCGCCCGGGGCGCACACCGGCACGTTCCGCGGCAACCAGCTCGCGATGGCCGCGGGGACGGCGACGCTGCGGCAGGTCCGGGCCGATGGACTGGCGGCCCGCGCCGACGAGGTCGGCGCGCGCCTGCTGCGCGACCTGCGCGCGCTGCGGGAGCGGCATCCGTGCCTCGGCGACGTCCGCGGGCGGGGCCTGATGATCGGGCTGGAGGTCGTCGACCCGCACGGGGAGGCCGACGCACTCGGGGCGCGGCCACCGGCGCCGGACCTGGCCCTGGAGATCCGCCGCCAGTGCCTGGAGCGCGGGCTGATCGTCGAGCTGGGCGGCCGCCGCGACACCGTCGTGCGGCTGCTCCCGCCGCTGATCATCACCGACGAGCAGGTGGAGGCGGTCCTGGCGCGTCTCGCCGACGCGGTCGGGGCCGCCGAGCGGGCGGGGCTGCCGGCATGACCGGCACCCTGGTGACCGGGACGGAGCTCGCCGGGGGCACCGAGGGCCCGAAGGCCCTCGCGCCCCTGCTCGCCGTCGCCCTCGGCGCGCTCGCCACCGGCGCGCGGCTGCGGGGCGGGCCGCTGCCGGCGGGTCCGCCGGCCGCGGTCGCCGCGTCCGTCGCGCACGCGCTGGGCGATCCGCTCCCGGCCGTCGGCGCGGGTGCGGACCTGGCGCTGGGGGAGCTGGCGACGGCGCTCGCCGCGGGTACGGCCGACCCCGCCGATCCCCGCTGCGCCGGGCATCTGCACTGCCCGCCGCTCGCCGTCGCGGTGGCGGCGGAGGTGGTCGCCGCCGCGCTGAACCCGTCCCTCGACTCGTGGGACCAGGGCCCCTCGGCGACCGAGCTGGAGCCCCGGGTGATCCGGGCCCTCGCCGAGCTGGTCGGCTACCCGGCCGGCACCGGCGTGATGACCTCCGGCGGCACCGAGTCGAACCTGATGGGCCTGCTGCTCGCCCGCGGCGACGCCCGCCGACTGCGGGTCTTCTGCAGCGAGATCGCGCACTTCTCGGTACGCCGCAACGCCGGGATCCTCGGCCTCGGCGAGGACGCCGTGACGCCGATCCCCGTCGACGCCGCGTACCGGCTGGACCTCGCGGCCCTGCGCGAGCGGGTCGGAGCCGGTGACCTGGTGGTCGCCACGGCCGGAACCACGGACTTCGGCAGCATCGACCCGCTGCCGGAGATCACCGGGCTCTGCGCCGTGCGCGGTGCCCGGTGCCACGTCGACGCGGCGTACGGCGGGGGAGCCCTGTTCTCCGACCGGCTGGCGCCCCTGCTCGCCGGGCTGGACCGGGCCGACACGGTCGCGCTGGACCTGCACAAGCTCGGCTGGCAGCCGGTGGCGGCGGGGGTGTTCCTGGCCCGCGACGCCGCCGCGCTGGACCCGCTCGCCCGCCGCGTCGCGTACCTCAACCCGGCCGACGACGAGCACGCCGGCTATCCGAGCCTGCTCGGGCACTCCCTCCGCACGACCCGGCGGGTGGACGCGTTCAAGCTGGCGGTGACGTTCCGGGCGCTGGGCCGGGCGGGACTGGGCCGGCTCGTGGACGCGTGCCACGAGCTCGCCTGTCACGCGGCCGCGCGGATCGTCGCCCACCCCGACCTCGAGCTCGCCGCCGACCCGGTCCTGACCACCGTCGTGTTCCGGCACCGCGGGGGCGGCCGCGTCAACGCCGTCCTGCGCCGCCGCCTGCTCGAACGGGGCGCGGCCGTCGTGGGCCGGACCGAGATCGAGGGCGTGGTCTGGCTGAAGCTCACGCTGCTCAACCCGCACGCGACGGCCGACGACGTGGACGCCCTGCTGGCCGCGGTGGCCGAGGCCGGTGCGGCGGTGGTCCGCCCATGACCGACCACGCCAGGACCGACTACGACATGGTCGGGATCGGCCTGGGTCCGTTCAACCTGGGGCTCGCGGCGCTGGCCGAGCCGGTCGCCGACCTCGACGCGCTGTTCCTCGACGCGCGCCCCGAGTTCCGCTGGCATCCCGGGCTGCTGCTCGACGGGGCGCGGCTCCAGGTGCCGTTCCTCGCCGACCTCGTGACGCTGGTGGACCCCACCAGCCGGTGGTCGTTCCTGGCGTACCTGCGGGCCCGGGACCGGCTGTTCCCGTTCTACTTCGCCGAGCGGTTCCACGTCCCGCGCCGCGAGTACGACGACTACTGCCGGTGGGTGGCGCAGTCCCTGCCCTCCTGCCGGTTCGGGTCCACCGTGGACAGCGTGCGCTGGGACGGCGACCGGTTCGTCGTCGCCACCGGCGGCACCGAGGTCACCGCGCGCAACGTGGTCCTGGGCGTCGGCACCGCGCCGGTCGTCCCCGCCGCGCTGGAACCGGTCCTGGGCAAGCGGGTGTTCCACGCCGGCCGGTATCTCGACCAGCTCCCCGCGCTGGAGGGCACCCGGGACGTCACGGTCGTCGGGTCGGGGCAGTCGGGGGCCGAGGTGTTCCTCGACCTGCTCCGGCGCAGCCCCGACACGCGGGTGCGCTGGCTCACCCGCTCGCCCGCGTTCGCGCCGATGGAGTACAGCAGGCTCGGCCTCGAGCACTTCACCCCCGACTACACGCGGTACTTCCGGGAGCTCCCGGAGGGGACGCGCGACCGGCTGGTCGCCCGGCAGTGGCAGCTGTACAAGGCCGTCAGCGCCGACACGCTCGCCGAGATCCACGACGTGCTGTACGACCGGGGCATCGGCGGCCGTACCCCCGCCGCGGAGCTGATGCCGAACGTCGCGGTCGAGGGGGCCGTGGCGCACGGCGACGGATACCGGCTCCGCTGCCGGCAGGTCGAGCAGGACCGGACCTTCGAGGTGGCGACCGACGCGGTCGTGCTCGCCACCGGGTACACCGCCCGGCGGCCGGACTTCCTGGACCCGGCGCTGGTGGACCGGGACTCCCGGGGCCGGTACCGGGTCGACGAGCACCATCGCGTCCGGCTCGCCCCGGGTGTCGCCGGGTCGCTGTTCGTGCAGAACGCCGAGTTGCACACGCACGGCGTCGGCGCACCGGACCTCGGGCTCGGCGCGTGGCGCAGCGCCACGATCCTCAACGCCCTCACCGGGCGGGAGGTCTACCGGCTGCCGGCCCGGACCGCCTACACGACGTTCGGGGCATGAACCGCCGTGCCGGGCGTGCGGTCCTCCTCGCCGTCGTCGCGCTCCACCTGGTCGCCGACAACGCGCTGAGCCCGTTCTACCCGCAGCTGTTCGCGGGCCTGTTCGGGGTGACCGACCTGTCGGCCACCGGCACGTACGTGTGGGCGTGCCGCGCGGCGGCCCTGCTCGCCCTGCCGCTGTGGGGCCTCGCCTCCCGGCGGTGGGCGGCGCACCACCTGGTCGTCGCGGGGCTGCTCGCCTCGTCGGTGCTCGACCTGGCGGTGGCGTTCGCCCCGACGTACGCCGTCTTCACGGTGCTCTCGGTCGCGCTCGTGGCGACCACGACGTCGATGGCACTGGCGTACCCGGCGCTCGTCGCGCTCGGGGACGGCGGACACCTCACCGAGGTGCGCTCGTTCGCGGTCGTCACCCAGGTGGCGACCATCGTCGCGACGCTGGTCGGCGCGGGGATCATGGCCCTGCCGAGCGTCCGGCCGGGCCTCGCCGCGTTCGCGCTCGTCGACCTCGTGCTGGCGTGGTGCTGTCACCGGATCCTCGGCGGTCGGCGGGGCGTGGCCCCGTTCGCGGTGGTCACCCGGCCGGCCGCGGAGGGCCGCCCGGCCGTGCTGCGCGCCGTCGCGCTGGTGGCCCTCGTGGTGCTCGTCGCGGAGGTCGGGCGCAGCGTCGTCCGCCCGTTCTTCACCGCGTACGCGGGCGCCGCCGGGCTCGGTGGCCTCACCGCCGCGCTGCTGTTCCTGCTGCCGAGTGTCGCGGTGCTGGCCGTGCTGCCGTTCGCCGCGGCGGCCCGGCGGTGGCTGGGCCGCGCGCTGCTGCCGGCCGCGTTCCTGCTCGCCGCCGCGGGGCTCGCCGTCCAGGCGGTCGACGCGCACCTGGCGGTTTTCGTCGCGGGCCGGCTGCTGTTCGGCGCCGGGCTCGGGTTCGGGTACCTGGCGCTGGATCTGTGGGTCTTCGCCGCCACCCGGGCCGAGGGCTCCGCGTTCGCCGCCGTGGAGACCGCCCGCAGCGCCGCACTGCTGCTCAGCCCGGTCGTCGCGACCGGGGCCGCGACCGTCGCCCTGTCCCTGCCGCTGATCGTCGGCGCCGCCGTGTTCACGGTGCTCGCCGTGGTGCTGGCGGCCGACCGCCGGCCCACCCCGACCCCGCCCCTGGAGGAGACCCGTGTCACCCAGCCCGTCCGCTGAACTCAGCCCCGAGCACTGGAGACCCGCCGGCCGGGTCCTGCTCGCCCGCACCGTCGCCGAGCTCGCCTACGAGGACGTCCTCACGCCCGTCCCGGACGGTGCCGGCTGGCGGCTCGGCCTACCGGCGGCGGAGTACCGCTTCGCCGCCCGGCGCGGGGCGTTCGGGTCCTGGCGCGTCGATCCCGCGACGCTGACCCGGGACGGCGAGCCGGCGGACGACCCGCTGCGGTTCGTGCTCGACGCCCGCGACGTGCTGGGCCTGTCCGGCCCGGTGCTCGCCGACGTGGTCCGGGATCTCACCGCGACCCAGGTCGCGGACGCCCGGCTGCGCTCCCGCGCGGTGCCCGCGGCCCAGCTCGCCGACCTGTCGCACGAGGACCTGGAGGCGCACCAGACCGGGCACCCGTGCCTGTTCCTGAACAAGGGACGGCTCGGGTTCTCGGCCGCCGACGCGGCCCGGTACGCCCCGGAGGCGGCGGGGGAGTTCCGGCTGGAGTGGATCGCCGTCGCACCGGAGCTGGCGACCTTCACCGGGGACCGCGACGAGCTCCTGGCGACCGAGCTCGACACCGGGACGAGGGCGGCGTTCGCGGAGCGGATCCGGGCGGCCGGCCGCGACCCCGAGGCCTTCGTGTGGCTGCCCGTGCACCCGTTCCAATGGGACGAGGTGGTCCTGCCGCTGTTCGCGCCGCAGCTCGCCGAGCGGCGGATCGTCCACCTGGGACAGAGCCCCGACCGGTACCGCCCGATGCAGTCCATCCGCACGCTGACCAATCTGGACCGGCCGGACCGGCGCAACGTCAAGGTGCCGCTGATGATCCGCAACACCCTGGTGTGGCGCGGGCTGTCGGCGGCGCAGACCACCTGCGCTCCGCATCTCACCCGCTGGCTGCGGGACCGCCAGGCCGGTGACCCCGACCTGGCGGACGTGACGATGCTCGGCGAGGTCGCGTCCGTGGCGGTGCCGCACCCGGTGTACGCGGAGCTTCCCGACGCCCCGTACCGGTTCCACGAGCTGCTGGGCGCGATCTGGCGGGAGCCGGTCGCGGGCCATCTCCGCGCGGGCGAACGGGCCCGGACGATGGCGACGCTGCTGCTGGAGGGCTCCGACGGCCGCGCGGTCGTCGCCGAGCTGGTCGCCCGGTCCGGGATCACCCCGCGGGACTGGCTCCGGGCCTACCTGGACGCGCTGCTGCCCCCGCTGCTGCACTACCTCCACCGGTACGGAGCCTCGTTCACGCCGCACGGCGAGAACGTCGTGCTGATCAGCGACGCGGGCGAGGTCCCGGTCCGGATCGCGCTGAAGGACTTCGGTGCCGATGTCGAGCTGCTGCCGTTCGACCTGCCGGAGTACGCGGCGATCCCCGACCACGTCCGTGCGCTGCTGCACCGCTGGGAGCCGGCCGAGCTGGCGCACTCGATCCTGTCGGCGATCTGCGCCGGGCACTTCCGGTTCTTCGTCGGCGTGGTCGAGCGGCACCTCGGCGTGCCGGAGCCCGAGTTCTGGGACCTCGTGCGCGAGCCGATCGTCGCCTACCGGCGCCGCCATCCCGAGCTGGCCGAGCGGTTCGCGTGGTTCGACCTGCTGACGCCGGAGTTCGGCCGGGTGGCGCTCAACCGCGAGCAGCTGCTCGGCGGCGGTTTCCACGACCGCGCCGAGCGGGACGCCCGGTTCGACGTGGTGCACGGCGTCGTCGCCAATCCGCTCCATCGAGAGGAGCGACCATGTTCCACCCCCCGGAGCTGACGCCGGACACCTGGCGCCGCGCGGCCGCCGCGCTGGTCGCCAAGATGCTCGCCGAGCTGTCCTTCGAGCAGGCGCTGGAGCCCCGGCCGGCCGGGGAGGGCCGGTACCGCGTCGACATCGGGCCGGTCGGTTACGAGTTCGCCGGCCGCCGGGTCGCACTGGACTCCTGGCGGCTGGACCCGGACTCGGTGACGCGGGACGGCGTGGCGGCCGACCCGTTCGTCTTGCTGACGGACCTGCACCGGGGCTGGCAGCTGGACCCCGCGGTCACCGCGCTCACCGTCACCGAGCTGTCCGCGACGCTGGCGGCCGACGCGCACCTGCTCGCGACCGGGCGGTACGCCGCGGCGCTCGCGGACCTGCCGCACCTGGAGCTGGAGGGCCACCAGACCGGCCACCCGTGGATCTTCGCCAGCAAGGGACGGCTCGGGTTCTCCGCCTCCGACCGGCACCGGTACGCCCCGGAGGCCCGCCGCCTGCACCGCCTGCCGTGGATCGCGGCCCATGTCTCGCTGGCGACCCACCACGGCCCGGACGTGCGGGAGCGTGAGCTCGACCCGCGGACGCGACAGCGGTTCACCGCCCTGCTGACAGCCCGCGGCGTCGACCCCGAGACGTACGTCTGGCTGCCCGTCCACCCGTGGCAGTGGGACGAGGTGGTGCTGCCGCTGTTCGCGCAGCAGGTCGCCGAGAACCTGATCGTCCCGCTCGGCGAGGGGCCCGACGAGTACCGCGCGCAGCAGTCGATCCGCACGTTCGGCAACATCACGACGCCCGGCCGGCTCGACGTGAAGCTGCCGCTGTCGATCCTGAACACGATGGTCTACCGCGGCATCCCCACCGAGCTGGTGCGCGCGGCGCCGCCCAGCACCGCGTGGGTGCACGCGCTCCGGGATCGTGACCCGTTCCTCCGCGACGAGTGCCGGGTGGTCCTGCCCGGGGAGATCGCCGCGGTGGCGGTGCCACATCCGGTGTTCGCGGACCTCCCCGGCGCGCCGTACCGGTACCGGCAGCTGCTCGGCGCGATCTGGCGGGAGCCGGTGGCCGGGCAGCTCGACAAGCACGAGCGGGCCCGGACGCTCGCGTCGCTGCTGCACGTCGACCCGGCCGGCCGGGCGTTCGTCGCGGAGCTGGTGGCCCGCTCCGGGCTGCCGGCCGCGGACTGGCTGCGCCGGCTGTTCGGCGCCGTGCTCCCCCCGCTGCTGCACCTGCTCTACCGGTACGGCATCGCGTTCAACCCGCACGGCGAGAACGCGATCGTGGTGTACGTGGGGGAGGCCCCGGTGCGCCTCGCGGTGAAGGACTTCGTCGACGACCTGAAGCTGCTCGACGAGGACCTGCCGGAGTACGCGGACCTGCCGGCGGAGGCGCTCGGCGTGCTGATGCGGTCCGGGCCCGCCGAGATGTGCGGGTCGGTGTTCAAGTCCCTGCTGGTGTGCCACTTCCGGTACCTCGCACCGCTGTGCGCCGAGCAGCTCGGCGTGCTGGAGGAGGAGTTCTGGGGGATGGTCCGCGCCGAGGTCCTCGCCTACCAGCGCCGGTTCCCGGAGCTCGTGGACCGGTTCGCGCTGTTCGACCTGCTGGCGCCGTCCTTCGAGCGCGTGTGCCTGAACCGCGAGCGGATGCTCCCGGCCGGTTATCACGACCGCGCCGACCGGGACGCCCACGTCGACGTCGAGGCCGATCCCGTGCCGAACCCGCTGCATGAGGTGACGACGTGATCCCCCTCGACGGCATCGACGAGGTCATCGTCGGGCTGCCCGACCTCCAGGGCAGGATCCAGGGCAGCCGGATCGGCGTGGAGCACTTCCGGCGGGAGCCGGTGTTCCCGGTCTGCGAGTACCTCGTGGCGGTCGACGTCGACATGGTGCCGGTGACACCGCAGGACCGGTTCGGCGACCTGCTGCTGGTCCCGGACCTCGGCACCCTCCGCGCGCTGCCGTGGGACTCCGGCACCGCGCTCGTGCTCGCCGACGCGCGGTGGCCGGACGGCCGCCCGGTCGCGGTGGCGCCGCGTCAGGTGCTGCGGGACCAGCTCGCCCGGCTGGCCGAGCGGGACCTGGTGGCCCTCGCCGGGACGGAGCTGGAGTTCCTCCTGTTCCGCGACACGTTCGCCGAGGCGTACGACCGGGACTACCGCGGGTTGCGCCCGGCCACCCGGCACAACGTGGACTACTCGGTCGCCGGGGTGTCCGGCCTGGAGCCGGTCGTGCGGCGGATCCGCCGCGAGATGGTGCGGGCGGGACTGCGGCTGGAGTCGGCACGGGGAGAGTGCCACCCGGGGCAGTACGAGATCGTGTTCCGGTACGACGACGCACTGTCCACCTGCGACAACCACGTCCTCTACAAGACCGGCGTGCGGCAGATCGCGGCCCAGGAGGGGATGGCCGCGACGTTCATGGCCAAGTTCGACGAGGGCGAGGGCAACTCCTGCCACGTCCACCTGTCGCTGCGGTCGGGGTCGGGCGAGGCCGTGTTCGCCGGAGGACCGGCCTCCGCCGGGATGTCCCCACTGATGCGGCACTTCGTGGCCGGGCAGCTCGCGTGCCTGCGGGAGTTCAGCCTGCTGTACGCGCCGAACGTGAACTCCTACAAGCGGCTCGCGCCCGGTGCGTTCGCGCCGACGGTGGTCGCGTGGGGGCGGGACAACCGCACCTGTCCGATCCGGGTGGTCGGCGAGGGGCCGTCGCTGCGCGTCGAGCACCGGGTGCCCGGCGGGGACGCCAACCCCTACACGGCCGTGGCCGCGATGATCGCCGCGGGCCGGTACGGCATCGAGCACGAGCTGCCGCTGGAGGACGCCTGTGACGGCAACGCGTTCTCCTCCGGCCGCCCGCGGCTGCCCACCTCGCTGGGGGAGGCGGTGGCCCTGTGGGAGAGCAGCGCGGTGGCGGAGAAGGCGTTCGGCGGCGAGGTGGTGGCGCACTACGCCGCCGCCGCGCGGGCCGAGCTGGAGTCCTACGGGCGGACGGTCACCGACTGGGAACGGCGGCGGGGCTTCGAACGGCTGTGACGGTCCACCGCTCCTCGACGGACTCGACGGCCCCGTAGGAGGCGATGCCGGGACGGGGCCGCCGAGCCCTTCTCACCCGCCATCCCGGCGTCGCGCGCGTGATGGCGAGGGTTCCGCGACAGGCGACGGTGCCCGGCGCGAGGAGTAGCCTGCCGGTGTTCGACCGGATCGGTACGAAATGACCGTCTACGGCCGTCTACAGGTGAGGCCCGTGATCCCATCCTTCGGGGAGGTACTGCGATCGCTGCGTCAGACGGCAGGGGTCAGCCTGGCCGCACTGAGCGCACGGACGCACTACAGCAAGTCGATGATCGGGCACGTGGAGACCGGGGCGCGTGCCGCTACCGGTGAGTTCGCAGCGGCGTGCGACCGCGCCCTGGGCACCGGACCCGTCCTGTCGATCGTCCTCGGGACCCCGGAACGGGGAGACGACGTGCGTCGCAGAGCCCTACTCGCACACCTCGGAACCGCGGCCGGTCTCGTCGCGGTCGCCGGGCCGGGAGCGCCCGGCGACCTGGTCAGGCAGGGCCTGCTCGACGCGGCCGGCCAGGGTCGGGACTGGGACGCGGTCCTCGACCACTACGGCCGCCAACTCGTCGCGGATCCGTCCGCCGATTTCGGCGCGTCACTTCTGGCGCAGCTGGTGGCCGTGCGCCAGGGCGTGGCCGACGACAGCGGCGACCGGGACCTTCTTCGGGCCGGCGCCGGACTCGGACAGGTCTACGGGTTGTGGCTCGGGAACCAGGGAGACCTCCCCGGTGCTCACAACTGGTACCGGACGGCGGCCATGCTCGCGGATCGCAGCGGGGACCGGACGATGCAGGCGTTCGTCCGCGGCCGTAGCGCGTCGCGCGGGATCATGGAGGACTGGACCATCCGGGAGACCCTCGCGGTCGCGGCGGAGACCCTGACCCTGAGCCGCGCCCCGACAGTCGGGGCGCTCGAGGCGTACGGAGCGAGGCTCAACGTGTACGCGCTGACCGGCGACCTCGCCGAGGGGCGCAAGGCGGCAGCCGGCATGCGGGCGGTCGTCGACGGGCTCCCCGACTCTGTCCTGCGCACGCGGCCGCACCCCGCGGAGCGGGTCGCGCACTTCTCGGGGTACCTGGAGTGCCGCGCGGGGACGATGCGCGATGCCGACGCCGCTTTCACCGCGGTCGAGCGGGCCCTGAGCGGTGTGCCGTACTGGCTTGTCGACGCCCAGGTGTACTACGGCCGCGCGATGGTGGCGGACGGGGACGTGCGCGGCGGGGTGACCTACGTGCTCGACGCCGTGCGCGGGTGCGGCTACGACCAGGTGCACGTCCTCGGCGTCGGGGTGCGGGACGTCCTGAGCGTCGTGCCGGCGGGCCACCGCTCC
>JAVEDU010000040.1 GCA_030840805.1 Actinomycetota bacterium | reverse complement strand
CCTTGACCAGCAGCCGGATCAGCTTGCCGTCGGTGACGTTGACCATCGTCTGGCCCTGCTCCGGGAAGCCGTAGCCGGCCTCGGCGTGGGGCAGCGGCCGTTCCTCGAAGAAGCCGTTCAGGTACGTACCGGGGATGATGGCCGGCTCGCCCTCCTCCAACGAGCCGCGCAGACCGATATGCCCGTTGGCCAGCGCGAAGACCGACTCGTGCACCGCCAGGGAGTCGTGGTCCAGGCCGACCTCGGTGAGCGACCACGGCTCGATCGGGAAGGTGGCCCGCCCCTCGGTCACGAGTCCTCCGCCCGCAGCTCGGCGAGGTCCTGGACGACGACGTCCGCGCCCTGCCCGGCCAGCGCGTCCGCCTGCCCCACGCGGTCCACACCCACCACGAAGCCGAACCCACCGGCCCGGCCCGCCGCGACGCCGGACAGAGCGTCCTCGAAGACGGCCGCTTCAGCCGGCGCGACGCCCAGAGCGCGCGCCCCGGCCAGGAACGTGTCTGGCTCCGGCTTGCCGCGGAGCCCGTCGCGGGCGGCGACGATCCCGTCGATGCGAGCGTCGATGAGGTCGTCGAAGCCACCTGCAGCGATGACCTTCTCCCCGTTGGCCGACGCGGTGACCACGGCCGTGGCCAGCCCGGCGTCCTTGGCCGCGCGCAGGTAGTCGACGGAGCCGGGATAGATCTCGACGCCGTGCTCGTCCAGCTCGCGCAGCACCATGTCGTTCTTCCGCGTGGCGATGGCCTGCACGGTCGCCGCCTCGGGCCGGTCGTCCGGACTCCCCTCGGGAAGGGTGATGCCTCGGCTGGCCAGGAAACCACGGACGCCGTCGGCCCGGTGCTTGCCGTCGACGAACTGGTTGTAGTCGTCCTGGCTGAACTCCCGCTGCCCCGTTGCGAAGCGTTGCAGGAACTCGTCGAAGGCACGCTTCCAGGCGGCGAAGTGGACCGTGGCCGTGCGGGTGAGCACGCCGTCGAGGTCGAAAAGTAGGGCGCGGATGGAATCCGGGAGGCCGAGCGACCTGGGTGCGGGCACGTCGCGACGTTACCGGCGCGCGGGGATCCGCACGTGACGACGCGGGTTCGCTCGTGTGTCGGCGGAGGGGCGTGAGGCTGGTGCCGACGCGCGGATCACGACGGTCCTGCCTAGGGTGCCCACGGGCGTCCCGTCGGCCCGACGGCCGCCCGAACCGACCCCGGACCGAGAAGAGGACCCATGGCCGACCGCCCGCAGCCACCCAACCCGTACGACTTCCTGCCCGAGGTGCCCGCGTTCACCGTCACCAGCGACGACGTGGCCGACGGCGGCGTCCTGCCCATGCCGCACGTGAGCGGGGTCATGG
The DNA here is from genome assembly GCA_030840805.1 of Actinomycetota bacterium. Lineage (GTDB taxonomy): Bacteria > Actinomycetota > Actinomycetes > Mycobacteriales > HKI-0501 > JAVEDU01. The sequence continues at coordinate 1,457 of JAVEDU010000040.1, read as the reverse complement.
GCGCCGGCGGCGAGGACCGCTCGCCCCAGCTGTCGTGGTCGGGGTTCCCCGAGGGGACCCGCAGCTTCGCCGTCACCGTCTACGACCCGGACGCGCCGACCGCCAGCGGGTTCTGGCACTGGGCGGTGGCGAACATCCCCGCATCCGTGACCGAGCTGCCCAGCGGCGCCGGCGACAAGGACGCACCGAGCCTGCCCGACGGGGCGGTGCAGCTGCGCAACGACGGCGGTTTCGCCGGTTACGTGGGCGCCGCTCCCCCCGCCGGCCACGGGCCGCACCGCTACTTCGTGGTCGTGCATGCCGTCGACACCGAGACCCTCGACGTCGGTCCGGATGCCAGCCCCGCCGTCCTGGGCTTCAACCTGTTCTTCCACACGCTCGCGCGGGCCACGCTGGTCGGGACCTACACACAGGACTGACCGACCCGCCGCAGCCGGCTGTATGCGGAACGGAGGCGACACCCGCCGGTTTTCATGAATCGTGAAGCATCTCACCTGCGCCGGAGCACCATGGACGCGTGGCCGCCCTCGCCCACGGACGTCGGTGCCGGCCCGGCGCCGGAGCGTCACTGCCGCTCGTCCTCGTGGGGGCGACCCTGATCGCGGTGCTCACGGCGCCGTCCGGCCAGGCGCGGGCGGGCGGCGTTCCGCCGGCGGAGCTGGTCGCCGCGGTCACCGCCGCGTACGGGGAGACCGGGTCCCTGGCCGTGGTCGTGGCGCGCCAGCACACGCCGGCGGCCGGTCAGTCGATCCGGGCGGCCGAGGCGCGCAGTGCGCGCGCGGCCGCCTACGTCGCGGACAACGGCCCCGCGGCGTACCGGCCGTTCCCGACGGCGTCGATGGTCAAGCTCTTCCTGGCCGAGGACATCCTCCACCGGGCCCGCACCGGACAGCTCGCGCTCACCGAGGCCGACGTCGCGCAGCTGCAGGTGATGATCAGCCGCTCGGACGACCCGGCAGCCTCCGCGCTGTGGGGCCGCTTCGGCGGGGCTCGGGCGGTGACCGACGTCTCGGCGCGCTACGGCCTGACCGGCACCGCTCCTCCGGTCGTACCCGGCCAGTGGGGCGAGGCGACCACGACGGCGCGCGACCTCGCCCGGTTCCTCGCCCGCCTGCCGGCGATCGCCCACCCCGCGGACGCCGCCACGCTGCTGGCCTGGATGCGCGCCGCGACGCCCCTGGCGGCGGACGGCTTCAACCAGCAGTTCGGCCTGTTCGGCACCGCTCCGGGCACACCGGCGGTCAAGCAGGGCTGGATGTGCTGCGTACGCGGCAACCGGCACCTGCATTCGGTCGCGGTGATCGGCCACCGGGTGGTGGTGCTGCTCAGCGAGGTGCCGCGGGCGGTCGGCTACGACCGAGCCCGGGCGGCGCTGACCGCCGCTGCGGCGGCGCTGCCACCGCCTCGGTCGCCCTGACCCGGATCGGCAGGCTCAGTCCCCGGCCGGCTGACGCTCG
>JAVEDU010000088.1 GCA_030840805.1 Actinomycetota bacterium | reverse complement strand
ACGGTCGCAGCGCCCATGCCCGCGACGTCGACGGACAGGCCTGAGTCCGTGACACGAGCCACGACGTCGTCGTGCAGTGACAGCGCCAGCCCCAACGCGTCGAACCCGGGGCCGAGGTTCGCGCTCGTCGCCGGTACGCGGACGTGCACCGCCTCACTGCGGAACACCGTCATCGGTCGGAATCCTCCAAGTCGCCCTCGAGCTCCAGGTACGTCGCCCGGAGCCGATCCAACACGGCCTCGTCCGGCTCGGCCCACAGGCCCCGCTCGGCGGCCTCCAGCAGCCGCTCGGCGATGCCACGCAGGGCCCACGGGTTCGACTTCTCCATGAACGCCCGGACCTCCGGATCGAACACATAGGACTCGGCCAGGTTCGCGTACATCCAGTCGTCGACGACCCCGGCCGTCGCGTCGTACCCGAACAGGTAGTCGACGGTCGCCGCCATCTCGAACGCGCCCTTGTACCCGTGCCGCTGCATCGCCGCGATCCACCGCGGGTTGACCACCCGGGCGCGGAACACCCGCTTGGTCTCCTCCGCCAGCGTCCGCGTCTTCACGGCACTCGGCACGGCGGAGTCGCCGACGTACGCGGCGGGGCTCGCGCCGGTGAGTGCCCGCACCGTGGCGACCATCCCGCCGTGGTACTGGAAGTAGTCGTCGGAGTCGACGAGGTCGTGCTCGCGGGTGTCCACGTTCTTCGCCGCGACCTGGATGCGGCGGAACGCGGTCTCCATGTCCCCGCGGGCCTCCCGGCCGTCCAGGCCCCGGCCGTACGCGTAACCGCCCCACACCGCGTACACCTCGGCGAGATCCGCGTCGGTGCGCCAGTTCCGGGCGTCCACCAGGGGCAGCAGGCCGGCGCCGTACGCGCCCGGCTTGGAGCCGAAGATCCGGGTGCTCGCCCGCCGGGCGTCCCCGTGCTCGGCCAGGTCGGCGCGGTAGTGGGCGGCGACGTAGTTCTCCTCGTCGGGCTCGTCGAGGCGCGCCACCGTGGAGATCGCGTCGTCCATCATCGCCACGACATGCGCGAACGCGTCCCGGAAGAACCCGGAGATCCGCACCGTCACGTCGATCCGCGGCCGGCCCAGCTCGGACAGCGGGATGACCGCGAACCCGGTCACCCGGCGGGACGCGTCGTCCCACACCGGACGGCAGCCGAGCAGCGCCAGCACCTCGGCGATGTCGTCGCCCTGGGTGCGCATCGCGCTGGTGCCCCACACCGTGAGGCCGACCGAGCGGGGATACTCCCCCGTGTCGGCGAGGTGACGCTGCGCGAGCGACTCCGCCAGTGCCTGACCGACCTCCCAGGACAGCCGGGACGGGATCGCCTTCGGGTCGACCGAGTAGAAGTTCCGGCCGGTCGGCAGGACGTTGACGAGGCCGCGGGTCGGCGAGCCGGACGGTCCCGCCGGGACGTACCCGCCGTCGAGGGAGTGCAGGACCGCGGTGAGCTCGTCGGTGGTCCGGCTCAGCCGGGGCACCACCTCGGTGGCCGCGAAGTCGAGAACGCGCTCCACAGTGGACAGGGACTCGCCGAGCACCTCCGCGACGACGACCGGGACCTTCTCGCGGTCCCAGCCGAGCGTCTCGCAGCCGAGCACGAGCTTCCGGGCCACGCTCTCCAGCAGGTCGATCGCGTCCGCCCCGCTCCGGCTGGGCCCGTCGACGATGTCCGTGAGGTCCGTCGGCACGGCCACGGCGGCGCCGGGATCCGCGACGAGCGCCTGCTCGTCCAGCCCGTACCGCGCGGCGAGCACGGCCCGCAGCCCCGGTACCGCGCCCTGCCGGCCGCCCCAGACCTGGTTGGCGCGGAGGATCGCGAGGACCAGGTTGGACCGCGCCTCATCGGCGGGTGCGGCGCCGAGGATGTGCAGGCCGTCCCGGATCTGCGAGTCCTTGATCTCGCACAGGTATCCGTCGACGTGGAGGATGAACTCGTCGAAGTCGTCCTCCCCCGGCATCTGGTCGGTGTGCAGGTCGTGGTGGAGCTGCGCGGACTGGATCAGCGTCCAGATCTGCGCCCGGATGGCCGGCAGCTTGGTGGGGTCGAGGGCCTGCACGGTGGCGTACTCGTCGAGGAGCTGTTCGAGCTTGGCCATGTCGCCGTACGTGTCCGCACGGGCCATCGGCGGGACGAGGTGGTCGACCACCGTGGCGTGGCCGCGGCGCTTGGCCTGGGTGCCCTCGCCCGGGTCGTTGACGATGAACGGGTACACCAGCGGCAGGTCGCGGAGCACCGCGTCCGGGGCGTCTTCCCGGGACAGCCCGAGCCCCTTGCCGGGCAGCCACTCCAGCGTGCCGTGCTTGCCGAGGTGGACGACCGCGTCCGCGCCGAACTCGGTGTCCAGCCACCGGTACGCCGCCAGGTAGTGGTGGCTCGGCGGCAGGTCGGGGTCGTGGTAGATCGCGACGGGGTTCTCGCCGAAGCCGCGGGGCGGCTGGATCATCAGGACGACGTTGCCGAAGCGGAGCGCGGCCAGGTAGATGCCCCGCTCGTCGGTGTAGAGGCTGCCGGGCGGGTCGCCCCAGTGCGTCGTCATGGACGTGCGGAGGCTCGCCGGGAGCGCGTCGAACCAGCGGCGGTACGTCTCCGCCGGCACCCGGGCGACCGCCTCGGCCATCTGCTCCTCGGTCAGCCACTCGACGTCCTGGCCGCCGGCCGCGATGAGCGCGTGGATCAGCGCGTCCCCGTCGGTGGGAATCGGGTCGGACCCGAGATCCCAGCCGGCCTGCTGCAACGCGGCGAACAGGCGTACCGCCGAGACCGGGGTGTCCAGGCCGACCGCGTTGCCGACGCGGGAGTGCTTCGTCGGGTAGGAGGAGAGCATGATCGCGAGCCGCTTCTCGGCGTTCGGCGTGTGCCGCAGCCGGGCGTGCCGCACCGCGAGCCCCGCGATCCGCGCGGCCCGCTCCGGGTCGGCCACGTACACGCCGATCCCGTCCGGGCCGGCCTCCTTGAACGAGAACGGCACCGTGATGAGCCGGCCGTCGAACTCCGGGATCGCGACCTGCATCGCGGCGTCCATCGGGCTCAGCGCGGCGTCGGACCCCTCCCAGGTGGCGCGGGAGGTCGTCAGGCACAGCCCCTGGAGCACCGCGACGTCGAGGGTGGCGAGCGCCCCCGCGTCCCAGGCCTCGTCGTCGCCGCCCGCCGACGCGTCGGCGGCCGTCGTGCCGCCCGCCGCGAGCACGGTGGCGACGAGGGCGTCGACGCCGCTCAGCAGCTTCATCAGGTCGGTCTGCCGGCCCCGCAGGGAGGCGCAGAAGACCGGGAGCGCGTTGGCGCCCGCGGCCTCGATCGCGTCGCAGAGCGTGTCGACGAAGGCGGTGTTCCCGCTCAGCGCGTGGGCCCGGTAGAAGACGACGCCCACCGTGGGCTTGGCGTCGTCGCGCGGCCGGTCCCCGTACACGCCGAACTCCGGCGTCGGCGCCGGCGGCTCGAACCCCTCGCCGGTCAGCAGCAGGGTGTCCCGGAGGAAGTTCGCGAGCTCGACCAGGTTGGGCGCGCCGCCCGCGTTCAGGTACGCCAGGGTCTCGGCCACCACGCCGGACGGGACCGTGGACAGCGTCACCAGCTCGGCGTCGGGGGTCGACTCACCGCCCAGCGCCACGACGGGGATCCCGGCGTCGCGGAGGGCGCCGAGGCCGTGTTCCCAGGTGCGGCGGCCGCCGAGGAGGCGGACCACCACGGCGGCCACCCCGTCGAGGAGCCCGGTGAGCTCATCGCTGGGGCCGTCGTCGAGCCGGGACGGGTTCGCGGTACGCCAGCCGGCCCCCGCCGCCTTGGCGGCGAGCAGCTCGGTATCGGCGGTGGACAGAAACAGAAGTTCGGCGCCGGACACGGCGGAATTCCTCCCTCGGGGTGCCTCGCCCCGATCGGATTGCGGTTGCGCGACGGCGCGGCAATGTCCTGACTCCCGGATCGTCGTTCCCTCCCGGCCTTCCCGGGCGAACCCGGTGGCGCGCGGGGGGAGGTCACTCCCCGGTCACAGTGGCGGGACCGTGCCGGAGTCACACCGGCTTCCTGTCCGTACCGTCGCGGGCATCCTCCCACGCGCGGTGATCACGGTCCGCGCCGCCGGCGCTACCCGAGGTGGAGGGCGCGCACCGTGTGGACGGTGTCCGCCTCCGCGGCCGTCTTGTCCTCGCGGTACCGGAGGACGCGGGCGAACCGCAGCGCCATGCCCCCGGGATACCGCGAACTGGTCTGCACCCCGTCGAACGCGATCTCGACCACCACCTCCGGCCGGACCCGGACCACCCAGCCGTCGTCGGAGACCGCCAGCTCGTGGAAGCGCTCGGTCTGCCACCGGAGCAGCTCGTCGGTGAGCCCCTTGAACGTCTTGCCCAGCATCACGAACCCGCCCGTCTCCGGGTCCCGCGCGCCGAGGTGCAGGTTGGACAACCAGCCGCTGCGCCGGCCGTGGCCCCGTTCGACGGCGAGCACCACGAGGTCGAGAGTGTGCCTCGGCTTGACCTTGAGCCAGCCGCCGCCGCGGCGACCGGCCTCGTACGGGGTGTCGAGCGACTTGACCACGACGCCCTCGTGGCCCGCGGCGATCGCCTCGGCGTACACCGCCTCGGCGGTCGCCACGTCGCCGGTCACGGTGCGCCGGACGCGCAGCTCACCGGGGGTCACCTGGGACAGCGCCTCGACGCGGTGGGCCCCGGGCGCGTCCAGAAGGTCCTCCCCGTCGCGGTGCAGGAGGTCGAAGAATGCCGTGCTCAGCGGTGTCTCCGCGCGCAGCCGGGTGGGGTCGCCGCGGCGGCCGGTCCGGCTCGCGGTCACCTGGAAGGGTCGTGGGCGGCCCGCCCCGTCCAGCGCGAGCACCTCCCCGTCGAGCACCACCGAGTCGACGGGCAGGGCGCGGACCGCCTCGACGACCTCGGGCAGCCGACCGGTCACCTCGTCGAGGCTCCGCGTGAACACCGCGAGGTCGGCACCGCTGCGGTGGACCTGCACGCGGATGCCGTCGAGCTTCCACTCGACGGCGGCCGGGCAGACGGTGGCGAGTGCGGCGTCGACGCTCGGGGCGGTCTGGGCCAGCATCGGGGCCAGCGGGCGGCCGACCTCCAGCCGGAACCGGGCCAGCCCGGCCGCGCCCTCGGCCAGCGCGGTGACCGCGACCTCGCGCAGATCGCCGCGGAGCAGTACGGCCCGCCGTACCGCCTGGGCCGGGAGCTCCGCCGCCTCGGCGACCGCGTCGGTCATCACGCCGGCGAGCGCGCCCTGCCGCAGGTCGCCGAGGAGCAACCGGACCAGGAACTCCTGTTCGGCCGCCACCGCGCGCCCGAACAGGTCCGCGATCTGCCGCCTGCGCTCCGCCTGCGACCCGGCGCCGGCCGTCGCCCCGATCCGCTCCAGCGCGGCGTCGACGTCCCGGACGGTCAGCGTCGGCTCGGCCGCGGGCGGCGGGTGGTCACGCAGGCTCGCCCAGCCGACGCCGATCTGGCGCTGGCGCAGCTCGCCGGACAGGTACGCCACGGCGGGCACGACCTCGTCGGCCGCCAGCAGGCGGAGGGCGCCCGCGAGGAGGGCAACCTTCGCCAGCCGCCGCGAGGTGGCGGCCACCGCGGCGGAGGTGGCGACGAGATCGGCGAGGAGCACGCCGCAGTCCTACCGCGGGGGTACGACGGCCGCGAGCGGGGCCGAAGGCTCCCCGTTTATCATGGGGTTTTCGTCAGACACACCGGCGTGTCACGCCGACTTCCCCATGATCAACGCGACAGCGACGCGAGCAGGAGCGCCTCCGCGAGGCACACCTTCTCGAACTCCCCGAGGTGCAGGCTCTCGTTCGCCCCGTGCGCCCGGCTGTCGGGGTCCTCGACGCCGGTCACCAGGATCGCCGCGTCGGGGAACGCCTCGGCGAACTCCGCCACGAAGGGGATCGACCCACCCACGCCGATGTGCACCGGGTCGGTGCCCCAGGCGGCGGCGAACGCGGCCCGCGCCGCGTCGTACCGCGGGCCGGTGGCGTCGATCCGGTACGCCGCGCCGATCTCGCCCTTGGTGACGGTGACCCGGGCGCCCCAGGGTGCGTTCGCGAGGAGGTGCCGCTCCAGCGCCGTGTACGCCGCCTCGGCGTCGTCCCCCGGCGCGACCCGGAGGCTGATCTTGGCGCGGGCGGACGGGAGGAGCGTGTTGGACGCCGCCGCGACCCGAGGGGCGTCGAGGCCGATCACGGTCACGGCCGGCCGGGTCCAGAGCCGCTCGGTGATCGCGCCGGAGCCGATCAGCTCCACACCGTCGAGGAGCCCGGACTCCTCCCGGAACCGTGCCTCGGTGAGGTCGAGGGGGTCGGCCGGGCCGGAGGTGAGACCCGCGATCGCGACGTCGCCCTTCTCGTCGTGGAGCGTGGCGAGCAGGCGACAGAGGCTCGTGAGCGCGTCGGGCGCCGCACCGCCGTACATCCCGCTGTGGACACCGTGCTTCAGCGTCCGGACCTCCACCGTGCAGTCGAGCATGCCGCGCAGGCTCGTGGTCAGCGCCGGGGTGCCGATGGCCCAGTTGGTCGAGTCCGCGAGCACGATGACGTCCGCGCGCAGCAGCTCCTTGTGCTCCGCGAGGAAGGCGCCGAGCGTCGGCGAACCGATCTCCTCCTCGCCCTCGACGAACACCGTGACGCCCACCGGCGGCGCGCCGTCGAACGCCCGGACCGCGGCCAGGTGGGCCGCGATCCCCGCCTTGTCGTCCGCGGCGCCCCGGCCGAACAGGCGGCCGTCGCGTTCGGTCGGCTCGAACGGCGGGGTGTCCCACAGCGCCGGGTCACCCGGGGGCTGGACGTCGTGGTGGGCGTACAGGAGCACGGTCGGCGCCCCCTCGGGAGCCGGGCGGCGCGCGATCACGGCGGGCCGGCCGCCCTCGACGGCGACGATCCGGACGTCCGGCAGACCCGCGTCGCGGAACAGCCGCGCGGTCGCCTCGGCCGAGGCGGTCACGTCCGCCTGGTCGAACTCCGGCACGCTGACGCTCGGGATGCGTACGAGCGCCTCGAGGTCGGCGCGGACGGAGGGCAGGACACGGGTGACGGCCGCCCGGACGGCGGCGTCGGCATCGGTGGTCATGCCCGGAGCGTAGGTCCCGGGTCCGGGTGGCCGGAGACCACGTCGGCTCTGTCGGCGTAGGACCGCCCGCACGGGTCAGGCCGGGGCGCCCGGCGGGACGAACGGCAGCCCGGTCGGCGGTCCCTGCTCGATCACGCGGAGCAGCGCATCGGTGTCGAGATGGTCCTCGACGAGGTCCCCGAGCAGGTCGAGCGTGCGCTCCCGGAGCTCCGTGACGGAGATGTCCGGAGCCGGCACGAACCCGCGCCGCCCCGCCGCGCCGGCCACCTCGGCGAGGAATGCCCGCCGGAACCCGTCCGACTCGAACGCGCCGTGCCAGTGCGTGCCCCACACCGCCCCGACGCGGCAGCCCTCCGGCTCGCCGCCGTCGGTGCGGAACAGGGGCTCGCCGCCGGACACCCGCGCCCGGCCGTGGTGGATCTCGTAGCCGGTGACCGGCTGCCCGCCGGTGGACGTCCCCGCCGGACGGCCGAGCGTCTTCCGTGGTGCGAACGTCACCGTCACCGGCAACAGCCCGAGCCCCCGCACCGAGCCCGCGCCGCTCTCCACGTCGTCGACGATGTGCTCACCGAGCATCTGGTAGCCCCCGCAGATCCCCAGGACCGGACGTCCCGCGGCAGCGTGCGCGTGCACCCCGTCGGCCAGTCCCGTGTCCCGGAGCCAGCACAGGTCCTCCACTGTGGACTTGCTGCCGGGCAGGACGACGAGGTCCGCGTCGACCAGCCCGGACGGGTCCGTGACGAGGCGCACCCGCACGCCCGGCTCGGCGGCGAGCGCCTCCACATCGGTCACGTTGCTCATCCGGGGCAGCCGCGCCACCGCGACGCGGAGCCACTCGGCGCCGCGGGGCCCGGCCGGACGTCCGACGATCCCGTCCGCGCCGTACGACAGGGAGTCCTCCGCGTCGAGCCAGAGACCGTCCACATAGGGCACGGTGCCGAGCACAGGGCGGCCGGTGAGCGCGGTGAGCATGTCCAGGCCCGGGGTCAGCAGGGCGGGGTCGCCGCGGAACTTGTTCACGACGAAGCCGGCCACCAACGCCTGGTCCTCCGGGGAGAGCAGCGCGAGGGTGCCGAACATCGAGGCGAACACCCCGCCGCGGTCGATGTCCCCGACCACGATGACCCCGAGCCCGGCCGCGCGGGCGAGGCCCATGTTGGCGATGTCGGTGGCCCGGAGGTTGATCTCGGTGGGGCTGCCGGCCCCCTCGCAGATCACCACGTCGTGGTCGACGCGCAGCCCGGCGAGGGTGTCCAGGACGACCTCCATCAGGACCGTCTTGCGTTCCCGGTACGACATCGCCGAGACGGTGCCGACGGCCTGCCCGAGCACCACCACCTGCGACTGGCGGTCACTGCCGGGCTTGAGCAGGACGGGGTTGAAGCGGACGCTCGGTGGCAGACCGCACGCCGCCGCCTGGAAGGCCTGCGCCCGGCCGATCTCCCCGCCGTCGAGGGTGACGTAGGAGTTGTTGGACATGTTCTGAGCCTTGAAGGGCGCGACCCGCACGCCCCGCCGGTGCAGCCAGCGGCAGATTCCCGCAGTCAGCACGCTCTTGCCCGCGTCGGAGGTGGTGCCGGCGACGAGGAGACCGCCGCTCACCGGGCCCCGCCGGTGCCACCCCGGCGGGACGGGACCGCGCCGCCGGACCGCGCGGCGAGGCGGTCCCGCGCGGCCGCGTACAGGCGCCGCCGCATCGGCCGGGCCGCGACGTGCCCGGCCGTCAGCACCAGGGCCCCGACCGCGACGGCGGCGGACAGCCGCGCGCCCCGCGCGACGTCGGCCACGGACGGCGGCGGGCCGTCGCCGAGGCCCGGCCGGTCCTCGGTCCGGCCGGCGTAGACGTTCCGCCCGCCGAGCCGCACACCCATCGCGCCGGCGGCCGAGGCCTCGCAGTGGCCCGAGTTGGGGCTCGGGTGCGCGCGGCCGTCGCGGCGCCAGATCCGCCACGACTCGCGGCGGCTCCCGCCCACGATCGGCGCCGCGGCGACCGTGAGCACGGCCGTGACCCGGGCCGGGACCAGGTTCGCCACGTCGTCGAGACGTGCCGACGCCCACCCGAAGCGCCGGTGCCGCGGCGACCGGTGGCCCACCATCGCGTCGAGCGTGTTCACCGCGCGGTACCCGAGCAGGCCGGGCACGCCCCCGAGCGCTCCCCAGACGAGCGGGGCGACGACGGCGTCGGAGGTGTTCTCCGCGACGGACTCCACGGTGGCCCGCGCGAGCCCGGCGGCGTCGAGCACCGACGGGTCCCGTCCGGCGAGGTGCGGGAGCCGGGCCCGCGCCGCGGTCAGGTCACCGCGCTCGAGCGAGGCGCCCATCGCGGCCGCCTCCCGGCGCAGGGTGGTGCCGCCGAGGACCGCCCACGTCGCCGCCGCGGTCAGCACCGTCCGGGCGACGGGCCTCCCCCGGCTCGCGCGCTGGAGCGCCACCCCGCCGAGCACCGGCGCGCCGACGCACACGGCAGTGAAGACGACCCCGGCGCCGCGGGCATCGCGGTGCATCCGGCGCTCCACCGCCCCGACGGCCCGCCCGTACGCCGCGACGGGGTGCGCCCGCCGGGGGTCCCCGACGACCGCGTCGAGCGCGGCGCCCAGCAGCATCCCGGCGGCGATCGCCCCGCTCCCGGAGCCACTGCCTCGACCGGTCGCGGGCAGGTGGAAGCGCATGGCGCCGATCCTCGCACGGGCGCGGGCGCCGTTCGCCGCCAGCTCAGGACCACGGCTGGTTCGCCGCCGACCGGGGTTGACGCAGCACAGGGGCCACTGCCAGCCCGCCACCGACCCGCCACCGACCCGCCGCGCCGCCAGCTCGGCGCCGCCACCGACCCGCCACCGACCCGCCGCACGTCCCACCACGAAGCCACGGCAGGCCGCCACCGGGTCGGGTCCACCGACGTCCGTCCTCACCGGTTCAGATCCCGCCGGCGTCCGTCCTCACCTCCTCCTCTCCGTGCCGCCCGCCACCACCCCGCACGCCAGGGTCGGCGGCGGGCGGCACGGCCACCACGTCGACCACCGTCGAGGACCGCCGGTCACGCCACCCGCGCGCTCAGCGGCGTCATCGTGAAGTCCGGCTCGTCGAGGTCGTCCTCGCCCCCGCCGGCGGGGGCACCCGGGTCGACGTCCGTCGTGACCTCGTAGGTCGGCTGGCTCCGCGCGGTGCGCTGGAACTCCGACACGCCCCGCGAGAGGTCGTGACCCACGCTGACCGCCTCCATCTCGTACGAGGAACGCCGCTGCCCCTCGACCTCGTAGGCCCGGGTGAACAGGCGGCCCACGACGACCACCGGGTCGCCCTTGAAGATGCTCTGTGCGGCGTTGTCCGCGAGCTGGCGCCAGCACGTCACCTTGAGGAACAGCGAGTCACCGTCGGCCCACCGACCGGCCTCACGGTCGAAGCGCCGGGCCGTGGACGCGACCCGGAAGTTGCAGACCGTCGTACCGTTCTCCAGCCGGCGGGGGTTGGGTGCGTCGACCGCGTTACCCACCACCGTCACGTACGTGTCGTTCATCTGCGCTCCCCATCTCGTCCGCCACGGTCAGGCGACCGCGCGACTTCACGGTGACGCCGGAGCGGTACCTACGGGCGAGCCCGGCCCAAATCTGTGGACAGCGAGCGGGCCTGTGGACAGCGGAAAAGCAGCCGGGAAATGTGCTGTGCGATCGCCGCCTCGACCCGGTGCCGTAAACCGGCGATGATGCGGGCATGTCGAGTCCTGACGAGATCGGTCGGCCCGCCGACGCACACTTCGCCGATGTCGAGACCCGCGAGGACGCGGCCCGGACGGTCCGGGCGATGCTCGCCGATCTGCAGAAGCATCCGGGCGCCTGGGAGAACCCGACGCTGGAACGGTTCCTCGAGGCCCTCGCCGCGTCGATCACCGACCTCGACGCCGCCTACACGGCGCGCGGCGAACGACTTCCGGATCAACCGACCTGGCGGACCGTTGCCGAGCTGTTGGTCATGGCGAGCGACTACGAGTGACGATCACACCTTCCGGAATACCAGCACCGCGTTGTGCCCGCCGAAGCCGAAGCTCGTACTGACCGCCACCCGCGGGTCGGACCGCCGGGCCGAGCCCCGGACGTGGTCGAGACCCGCCGCGGCCTGGTCGATCTCGTCCAGGTTCACCGTCGGTGGCAGCAGCCCGGTGCGAAGGGCCTGGATCGCGATGACGGCCTCCAGCGCCCCCGCCGCGCCCATCAGGTGGCCGGTCATGGACTTGGTGGAGGACGTGGGCACCTCGCCCAGCACCGACGACAGGACGCGGGCCTCGACCTCGTCGTTCAGCTTGGTACCAGTGCCGTGCGCATTGACGTAGTCCACCGCGGACGGTTCGACACCGGCGTCGGCGAGCGCGTTGCGCAGGGCGGCGGACGCGGCGAGGCCGTCCGGGCGCGGTGCGGTGATGTTGTACGCGTCGTTCGTCGCGGCGTACCCCGCCACCTCGGCGAGCACCTCGGCTCCGCGGGCGGCGGCGTGCTCCGCGGACTCGAGTACGAGGATCGCCGCGCCCTCGCCGACGACGAGGCCACCGCGGTTCACGTCGAAGGGACGGGACGCCGCTTCGGGCTCGTCGTTACGCGTGCTGGCCGCCTTCATCGCGGCGAACCCGGCCAGCATCGACCGCGTCACCGGTGCCTCCGCGCCGCCGACCAGGACGACGTCCGCCCGGCCGAGCCGGATCATGTCCGCCCCGATGCCGACCGCGTCGCTGCCCGCCGCACAGGCGGTCACCGGGGCCAGTGCCTGCCCCCGCGCCCCCGCATCCTGGGCAACCGCGGCGACGGCGGCATTGGCGATGTACGCCGGAATCGTGAACGGGCTCACCCGCCCCTCGCCCGAGGTCGCGGCGACGGCGCGTTCCTCGGTCGACACCCCGCCGATCCCGGTCGACACCACGGTCGCCCAGCGATCCGGCCGGTCCGGCGCACCCTCCAGCCCCGCCTGGGCCCGCGCCTCGCGTGCGGCGTGCAGCGCCATCTGGGCGAACCGGTCCAGCTGCCGCGCCGGCTTCGCGCCCAGCAGCTCGGGGGCGTTGAAGTCGGAGGCCTGCGCGGCGATCCGTACCGGCAGGTCCGAGACGTCGATGCCGGTGACCGGACCGATCCCGGACTTCCCCGCGACGAGCGCCTCCCAGGTGGGCTGAACTCCCACGCCAAGCGGGCTGACCGCGCCCATGCCCGTCACGACAACTCTGCGATCGCCGGTGCCGTCGATGACGCACCTCCAGGTCCCACGACCAGCCTAGGAACGAAGCCGGCCGACGGCGACCCGGAACGTGGTAGCGGGGCGCCGCACCCGTCCCCACGGTGCTGCGCGGCGCCCCGCGTGGCGGCCTTCGCGTGCCCGGATGCGCCGCGGGCGCGCGCTGTTCAGGCCGCCGGCTCTGCCCCCACGGGCTCGCGGGCCGAGTCGGTCAGGTCGAGGGTGCGGTCCAGCCCCGCGGCGACGGCCGCGTCCGCGAGCGGTACGCGCAACTGCACGTACCGCTCGTCGGTCCGCAGGTACGGCCCCAGCCCGAGCCTTACCAGCATCCGCACCAGCCGGGCGTTGGACGCGGTTCCGCGGGAGGTCAGGTCGGTGAACCCCATCGCCAGCGCCGTCCGGATCCCGTGCCGGGCGAGCAGCGAGCCGAGGCCCACCCGCTGGTAGTCGTCTCGGACCAGCAGAGCCATGTCGGCCGTACCCGGCTCCCGGGCCGCCTCGACCTGGACGAGACCGACGATGTCACCGGACTTCGTCACGGCCGCGAGGGCACAGCCGCCGTCCGGGGAGACGAGCGCGCGGAGCGTGGTGGACGTGACCCGCGGCGGCGGGCAGAGGTACCGGTCGTGGAGGGTCCGAGGGCCGCACCGGCTGTGCAGCACCGCGACGGCGGCGGAGTCGGACGGCTCGGCCGGGCGGACGACGACCACGCGGCCCTTGGGCAGTGCGACATAGACGGGCTGCACGGGAGCCGCGACGTGTACCACGGAGTGGGTCATGTCCTGCACCTCCTGGGTTCCCCTAGAAGACTGCGGGGAAAGTGTTTCGACGCGGCTACGCGTCGGTGACCGGTTCGGGTCGATTGCCGGTCATCTGACGGCGGGGATGGACCGAGACGTGACTGCCTGCGCCGCCGCGCCGGTCGGGGCGGCATTCCTCCGGTACGGGAGTGCGCGGACTTCATTCCCTCCGGCGGATGCCCCTGGCCGGAGTCGGGGCGTCCCGCGACGGGACACGGTCCGCGGCTCTATTCTCCTTTCCGAGCGCCCGTAGCTCAGCGGATAGAGCAGGTGCCTTCTAAGCACTTGGCCGCAGGTTCGATCCCTGCCGGGCGCACCAGCTCTGACCAGCAGCTTTCCAGCCACCACACCGTCACGAATCCCCCATCCGGGGGTGCTGACCCACGCGATACCTCCGCCGATGTCCACCTGGCGCGGCGGGCTACGCCGGCTCATCGAACGGCCGGACGACCCCGGCGGGGACCGCGAGACCTCCGGGCCGGGGTCAGGAGCAGCGCGCCTCGGCCAGCGCCGCGAGGGCACACGTGGCCCGCCCGGCCCACACCAGATGCGCGGTGCCGACCGCCTCGACGTACCAGCGGCGCGCCTCGGGCAGCCGTCCCTCCTGCCCCTCCAGCAGCCCGAGGTTCACCATCGCGGCGGGCGCCTGGTCCGGGTGCCCGCTCTCCACCGCGGCGCGGAACCAGCGCCGCGCCTCCGCCACCTGGCCCTCCTTGCGTTCGAGGATGCCGAGATTGACCATCGCCCGCGGTGCCTGGTCGGGGTGGCCGCCGCCGATCGCCTCCGCGTACCACCGCCGCGCCTCCTCGACCCGGCCGACCTCCCGGTCGAGCACCCCGAGGTTCACCATCCCGCGCGGCGCCTCGCCGACATGACCGGTGGCGATGGCCCGGCCGAACCAGCGGCGCGCCTCGTCGGGTTGCCCGTCCTCGCGTTCGAGTACGCCGAGGTCGAGCATCGCCGTCGGCGCGTGGTCGGGATGACCGGACGCGATCACCCGCCCGTACCACTGCCGCGCCTCGACGAGCCGGCCGTCGCGATGCAGCCCGTACGCCAGGAACAGCAGGTCGCCGGGGTCGACGCCGCCCGCGCGCCGCGGGTCGAGCAGGGCGGCCGCATGCCGGTGGTCCCGCCCGGCGAGGCACCGGATTCCCAGGTCCAGCCGCCGCTCGTCGTCCAGGGTCGCGGCCAGGTGGGCCCACAGCGGTTCGGCGATCGGCCGGTCCACAAGGGACATCAGCGGATGCGGGACGTACCAGCGCTCCCCGTCCTGGCCGTGCTCGGTCAGGTACCCGGACACCGACGCCAGCGCCGTCCGCCAGCCCGCCGCCGGGGACCCGTTCCCGCCGTGGAGCTCCTCGCGGTACGCGCGGTACAGCATCCGCAGCGTGCTCTCGCCCAACCGGCCGTACGCGCCGATGCGGTACCAGTCGGCGGCGGCCCTCAGCAACGCGACCCGGTCCACCGACGCGTCGTCGATGCGCCGCAGGACACGGTTCAGCTCGCTCCTCGTCACGAGCATCTCGCCGAGTGGGCGCCCCTCGGCGCGGCCGGCGAGATGGCGGTACCGCTCGTGGCCCGCGAGGCGGCGCCGCTCGGGCTCGGACAGCACGTCCAACGCGATCCACGCCGCGTTCCCGGGCACCGGTCGGCGGCCGCGGAGCGTCTCGGCGTCGACGGTGGCGAACACCCGTACGCCCGGCCCCGCCCACGCGAGCATCCCGGGGTCGAGCTCCCGGAACCGGTCCGCGCTCATCCCGTCCAGCCACAGCACGACCTGCTCGCCGCGTCCGACCCAGCGCCGGGCCTCGCGGATCAACTGGCCCACCCCGACCGCGGGGTCCTCGACCGGGACGACGACGGTCACCTGCGGCAGCAGCCGGGTCGCCGCCTCGGCCAGGATGCGGGTGCACCCGGCGAGGCGAGGACCGCTCAGGAGGACCAGCCGCGCCGCACCGGTCACGGCCGCGGCGACGGCGGCGTCCGCGTCCCTGGGGAGGTACGGGGTCGCGGTCTCGCCGGTCCGCACCAGCCGGGACGGGTGTACGCCGAGGTCGGCGACGCTCACCTCGGCGAGCCGGCGGGGCCTGCCCTCGTGGTCGGCGAGGCGCAGCTGCATCCGCGCCGGACCGGGCTGGCGGCCCAGCCGCCACGTGAGCGTGACCGTGGCGACCACGGACATCGCGGCGCCGAGACCCCACCGCCACCACCCGGGAGCGAGGTCCGCGGCGCGGTCCGCGCACAGGCTGACCAGCACCGTGCCGAGCCCGGCGGTGAGGACCGCCAGGGAGACGCGCGTACGTCGCAAGTTGCCCACCGCCCGCAGATGCTGCCCCGACACTGCAGATATTCACACGCGGGAGGCCCGGCCGGGGGCCCGTCGGCACAGCGGGGGCGGGTATTCAGCCCGGATCGGGCTGCCGGACGGCCCGCCGGTCGCGGGCCAGTGCGACGAGCACCTGGGCCCGGGCGTACTCGGCGGGGGTGAACGGCGACATCGGCCGCGTCACCACGAGGTCGCGGCCCGTCCCGTCGCTCAGGCGCAGCGTGGTGCCGTCGAACTCCGGCCCGCGCCCGGCCGCCGACGGCTGGACGGCGACAGCGCAGTGCCCGCACAGCTCCGCCAGCGCCTCGGCCAGCGCGTCGGGATCGGCGGCGACCCGGATCGCGAGCCGCAGCGCCCGGGTGGGCAGATCGGCGAGGTCGCGGACGTGGGCGCAGGTCACCTCCGGATGGGCGCCGTGGCCGGCCAGCACCGCCTCGGCGAGCGCCTCGTCCCCGAGCCACGGCGGTGCCTCGACGATGAACTCGTCGGCGACGCCGTCCGCCAGCGGGTACAGCTGGACGCCGAGGATGTTCACGCCCCGCTCCCCGAGAACGGTGGACAGTCGGGCCAGCGCACCGGGGTCGTCCCGGACGGTCGTGCGGATCCGCCACAGTCCCGAGCCCTCGCCGGTTCCCCGCCGCGCCACCTTCCCGGTGGCGAGCTGCGCCGCGGCGGTGGCGGCGCGCCGGCGCACGCGACGACGGTGGTGGCCGAGACGCACGGCAGCGGAGACGGTCACGAGCGAGATCCCGGCGCCGACGAGGAGGTACGGGCCGTGCTGCTGATGCCCGAGGAGGTTCGCCAGCAGATGGGCGGCCCCGACGGTGAGGAAGAGGGCGGCGAGCTCGGTCAGTTCGTGGGTCCAGGAGCGGTGGGCGTGGTCCGGGTGTGGCGCGGGCGAGCGTCCATTTCGCATACTGCGAGTGTCGGCCGGGGCCGTTTCGGACCGGCTTCCCGAGCATGGCGTAGGCGTAACGTCTGGTTACCAACACGTAGCGCATTCGTCACGTCGCATCGGGTGCGACTGTCGGACCCGTGTGCGAGGGTGTTTCAGCCGATGAGGTGCCCGACCCAAGACCAGAGGTGTTTGCAGTGACCGGCATGGTGGTGCAGGAGACGTCGGCCCGCGTGGCGGGCGCGGAGGACGCCGAGGCATACGTCGCCTCGACGTGCTTCAAGACCGGACCGCCGAGACTGCTCGGCGTCGAACTCGAATGGTTCGTGCACGACACCCGCAATCCCCGAACCGAGCTCTCCGCCGGCCGCCTCGCGGCCGCGCTCGGGCCACATCTCCCCGCGACACTCGGGGACCGGCCCTCCTCCCCGCTCCCGTGCGGCTCCGTCGTCACCGTGGAGCCCGGCGGCCAGGTAGAGATCAGCAGCCCGCCGGCGCCGACCCTGACCGAGTGCCTGCGCATCACCTCGACCGACCTCCAGGTGCTCGCCGCGCGGTTCCGCGCCGAGCACCTGGCGCTGCACGGCAGCGGCGTCGACCGGTACCGCCAGCCGCACCGGATCCTCCGGCACCCGCGTTACGCGGCGATGGAGGCCCATTTCGACCGCACCGGAGACGCCGGCCGCGAGATGATGTGCACCACCGCCTCCGTGCAGGTCAGCGTCGACACCGGGGTCGACCCGGCCGAGCGCTGGAGCCTTCTCCACAAGCTGGGCCCCGTCCTGGTCGCGATGTTCGCGGACTCCGCGGTGCAGGCGGGACAGTTCACCGGCTGGCGGTCCACCCGGCAGTCGATCTGGGCCCGGCTCGACCCGTCCCGGACGCGACCGCCGGAGACGACCGGCGACCCGCGGGAGGCGTACGCCCGCTTCGCGCTCGACGCCGAGTTGCTGTGCTGCCGACGTTCCCCGGACTGCTGGGACGCCCCGGCCGGTACGACGTTCCGCGAGTGGTTGGACGGCGCGTTCGGGCCGCCGCCGACGTACGACGACCTGGCGTACCACCTGACCACCCTGTTCCCCCCGGTCCGGGCGCAGGGTCATCTGGAGGTCCGCTACCTCGACCAGCAGTCCGGTGACGCGTGGCAGGTCGCCACCGCCGTGGTCGCCGCCCTCGTCGGCGACGCGCAGGCGGCCGACCTCGCCCTGGCGGCGGCCGAGCCCGCGGAGGGACGCTGGGAGCAGGCGGCGCGCTGCGCGGTGGCCGATCCGGTACTCGACCGGGCGGCGCGTTCGGTCGCCGACGTCACCGGCTCCGCGCTGGCGCGGCTCGGCGCACAGCCGGAGCTGCTGGACACCGTGGACCGGTTCTTCGAGACGTACACCGATCAGGGTCGATGCCCGGCCGACGACGATCTCGACGCGCGCAGCGTCCGGGACAGGGGGCGGAAGTGACCGCGTCGATCGCACAGCTCGACGGCGAGGCGCTGCGCGCGCGGCTGGCCGGGGAGCTGGCGCGGACCCGGGAGCGCAGCCGGCTGCTGACCGAGGCCGTGGACGACGACGACCTGACGGCACAGCACTCGCCGATCATGTCGCCGCTGGTCTGGGACCTCGCGCACATCGGCAACCAGGAGGAGCTGTGGCTCGTCCGGGACGTCGGGGGCCGCGAACCGGTCCGGCAGGACATCGACAACCTCTACGACGCGTTCATGCACGCCCGGCGGGACCGGGTGGCGCTGCCGTTGCTCCCGCCCGCCGAGGCGCGGACGTATGTCGGCCAGGTCCGCGAGAAGGTGCTGGACATCCTCGCGACCACGCCGCTGGAGGGCCGCCGGCTCGTCGACCGTGGCTTCGCCTTCGGGATGATCCTCCAGCACGAGCAGCAGCACGACGAGACGATGGCCGCCACGCACCAGCTCCGGGACGGCACGCCGGTGCTGCACGCGCCGCCGCCGCCCCGGCCCGCGCAGGTCGCCGGTCTCCCGGCGGAGGTCCTGATCCCGGCCGGGGCGTTCAGCATGGGGACGGACACCGAACCCTGGGCGCTGGACAACGAGCGGCCGGCGTACCGGGTCCACACCGAGGCGTTCTGGATCGACACGACGCCGGTCACCAACGGGGCGTACACGGCCTTCCTCGACGGGGGCGGATACGACGACCCCCGCTGGTGGACGCCCGAGGGCTGGGCGCACAACCGGGAGGCCGGACTTGTCGCGCCGCAGTTCTGGCTGCGGGACGGCGGCCGGTGGCTGCGGCGGCGCTTCGGCGTGGTCGAGCCGATTCCGGCGGACGAGCCCGTCCAGCACGTGTGCTGGTACGAGGCCGACGCCTACGCCCGCTGGCTGGGTCGGCGGCTGCCGACCGAGGCGGAGTGGGAGAAGGCCGCTCGGCACGACCCGGCCGCGGACCGGTCCCGCCGGTTCCCCTGGGGCGACGAGGACCCGACGCCCGCGCACGCGAACCTCGGGCAGCGCCACCTCCAGCCCGCACCGGCCGGTTCCTACCCCGCCGGCGCCTCGGCGTACGGCGTCCGGCAGCTCATCGGCGACGTCTGGGAGTGGACGTCGAGCGGGTTCCGCCCGTACCCGGGGTTCGGCGCGTTCCCGTACCGCGAGTACTCCGAGGTGTTCTTCGGCGGCGACTACCGGGTGCTGCGCGGGGGCTCGTGGGCGACGGACGGGGCGGCGGCGCGGGCCACGTTCCGGAACTGGGACCACCCGATCCGGCGGCAGATCTTCGCCGGGTTCCGGTGTGCCCGCGACGCCCGTCCCGGCGACGCGGGCTGACGGCGTGTGCCGCCACCTCGCGTACCTCGGCGCCCCGCGGACCCTCCGGGAGCTGCTGATCGACCCGCCGTACGGGCTGTACCGGCAGTCCTGGGCCCCGCGGTACATGCGCGGCACCGGGACGGTCAACGCCGACGGGTTCGGCATCGGCTGGTACGTCTCGGACCTCGCGGAGCCGGTCCGCTACCGGCGCGCGGTGCCGATCTGGGGTGACTCCTCGCTGCCGGGACTGGCCGCCGCGACGCGCACCGGCGCGGTGCTCGCGGCGGTCCGGTCCGCGACGACCGGCATGCCGGTGGCGGAGGGCGCGTCCGCGCCGTTCGGGGAGGGCCCGTGGCTCTTCAGCCACAACGGAGCCGTCGGCGGCTGGCCGGACAGCGTGGCGGCGCTCGCGTCGGCGCTCCCGGTCCGTGACCTGCTGACGCTCGACGCCCCGACCGACTCGGCGCTGCTCTGGGCGCTGGTCCGGGCGCGGCTGCGGGACGGCCTGTCGACGGGCAAGGCGCTCGCCGACGTCGTCGGCGCGGTCGGCGCTGCGGCACCCGGCCGGCTGAACCTGCTGCTCACCGACGGCACGTCGATCGCGGCCACGACCTGGGGCGACTCGCTGTACCACCGGCAGGACCGACACGGCCTGACCGTGGCCTCCGAACCCGACGACGACGGCCCGGGGTGGACCGAGGTCCCCGACCACACCCTCGTCACCGCCGACCGCTCCGGAATCTCGCTCACCGCACTGGAGGAACGATGACCCACGTCCCCACCAGCCGGGTCCGGGTGGACCGCCACCTCTCCGAGGACTTCCTGGCGACCACGCTCGCCGCCGATGTCCGCGGTGGACTGACCTCGACACCCAAACACCTGCCGCCGAAGTGGTTCTACGACGAGCGGGGCAGCGAGCTGTTCGAGGAGATCACCCGGCTGCCGGAGTACTACCCGACCCGCGCGGAGGCGGAGATCCTCCGGGCGCACGCCGCGGACATCGCGGCCCGGTCGGCGGCCGACACGCTGGTCGAGCTGGGGTCGGGTTCCTCGGAGAAGACCCGCATCCTGCTCGACGCGATGCTGGCCGCCGGATCGCTGCGCCGGTACGTCCCGGTCGACGTGAGCGAGAGCGCGCTGATCGGCGCGGGCGAGGCACTGCTCGAGGACTACCCGGACCTCGAGGTCCACGCGGTCCTCGCCGACTTCGAGCACCACCTCGACCGGCTGCCGGAGGGCGGCCGGCGCATGGTCGCGTTCCTCGGCGGGACGATCGGGAACCTGCTGCCCTCGGCGCGCCGGGAGTTCCTGGCGGACCTGCGGCGGGGGCTCGCGCCCGGCGACTCGCTGCTGCTCGGTACCGGCCTGGTGACCGACCCGGACGTCCTCGTGCGCGCGTACGACGACGCGGCCGGGGTGACGGCCCAGTTCAACCTCAACGTGCTCCACGTCCTGCGCCGCGAGCTGGGCGCCACGCTCGACCCGGACGAGTTCGCGCACGTGGCCGTGTGGGACCCCGAGAACCAGTGGATCGAGATGCGCCTGCGCGCCCGGTCTGCGCAGCGGATCGAGATCCCGGCGCTGCGCCTGAGCGTCGAGTTCGCCGCGGGCGAGGAGATGCGGACCGAGATCTCGGCGAAGTTCCACCGCGGCCGGGTCACCGCCGAGCTGGCCGAGGCCGGGTTCCGCCTCGACGAATGGTGGTCCGACTCGGCGGGCCGGTACGCCCTGTCCCTCGCGACGGCGACCGGCGAAAGCCCGGGTCCCGCCGCGCCGGACCTCGAGTAGCCGTAGGCTCACGTCTCGTGAATGACCGCTTGGTGTGGATCGACTGTGAGATGACCGGGCTCGACCTCGGGCGCGATGCGCTGATCGAGGTGGCGGCCCTGGTCACCGACTCCGACCTGAACGTCCTCGGGGAGGGCGTCGACGTGGTGATCCGCGCCGACGACAGCCTCCTCGACGGGATGATCGACGTGGTGCGCGACATGCACGCCAAGTCCGGCCTGACCGAGGAGGTCCGGCGTTCCACCGTCACGGTGGCCGAGGCCGAGCGGATGGTCCTGGACTACGTCCGGCAGTACGTCCCGGAACCGCGCACCGCTCCCCTGTGCGGGAACTCGATCGCGACCGACCGGGGCTTCCTCACCCGGGACATGCCGGCGCTGGACGACTACCTGCACTACCGGATGGTCGACGTGTCGTCGGTGAAGGAGCTCGCGCGGCGCTGGTACCCGCGCGTGTACTTCGGGCAGCCGCAGAAGGGCCTCGCCCACCGGGCGCTCGCCGACATCCAGGAGAGCATCCGCGAGCTGGAGTACTACCGGCGGACCGTGTTCGTACCGCTGCCCGGACCCGACGTGGACCAGGCGAAGGCGGTGGCCGCGGAGCTGTCCGCGCCGAGCGCTCCGCCGGCCGCGGGCGACGGAAACGCCGTCGGCATGTGATCCCGGTCCCCCGATGCCCAACCCGGTACTGGCGGCCCGATCAGAGCCGCTATCATGGGTCGTCCCGGTTCGCCGGGGTGTGGTGACTGTAGCTCAGCTGGCAGAGCGCCTGGTTGTGGTCCCGGAGGTCGCGGGTTCGAGCCCCGTCAGTCACCCCAGTACGAAGAAGGGCCGGTCCTCGCGGACCGGCCCTTCTTCGTGTGTGTCAGGCGCTGTGCAGCGCGCTGCCCTCGACGTACCGGTTCCACGGGACGTTCCAGTCGGTCCACCCGTTGCCCGGCGCCACCGTACGGCCGGTGTTCACGATCCGGACGACGTCGCCCTTCTTGGCGAGGTCGAAGAACCACCGCGCGTTCGAGGGGCTGAGGTTCACGCAACCGTGGGAGACGTTCCGGTAGCCCTGGTCCCCCACCGACCACGGTGCCGAGTGGAAGAACTCGCCGCCCCAGGTGAAGCGGACATCCCACTTCACCTTCTGGCGGTACCCACCGGGTGTGTTCGCCGGGACACCGAAGGTGCCCGAGTCGAACGTCATCTCCGACTTCTTGTCCATCACGACCATCGTGCCGGCGGACGTCGGCGTGCTCGCCTTGCCGAGGCTCGCCGGCATGGTGCGGATCAGCGCGCCGTTCCGGTACACCCGCGCGACGTGCGTGGACGCGTCGACCTCGGTGACGACGTGGTCGCCGATCCGGAAGTCGACGAACCGGTCCCGCTTGCCGTAGTTGCCGTAGCCCATCGGCAGGCCGCCGATCGCGGCGCGGAGCGTCACCTCGGTGCCGGGCTTCCAGTACGCCTTGGGGCGGTAGTGGACCTCGGAGTCGCTCCACCAGTACCAGGAGCCCGTGACCGCCGGGGTGGACTTCACGAACAGCCGGCGCTCCACCGCGGCGTGCCGCGCCTTCGGGATGTCCTTGCTGAACTCGATGACGACCGGCATGCCGACCCCGACCGTGTCGCCGTCGAAGACGTACGGATCCGCGCCGGTGAGCTGCCCCGGCCGCGACATCGTCGTGAACGTGGAGGTGATGGTGCGGGGCGCCGCGTCGCCCTTGGTGGCCGTCGCCGTGACCGTGTACCGGGTGGAGTAGTCGAGCTGGCGCGCGGGGAGCCAGCGCCGGCTGCCCGCCCGGAACGCGCCGGGGACCGTCTTGCCCTCGGCGTCCACGACGCGCAGCCCGTCGAGGGTGCCGTCGGTGGCGACCGCGAGCTCGGTGCTGGTCAAGACGCCCGTGGTGCCGTGGGCGGGCCGCAGGGAGACCGTCGCGGGGGCTTCAGGTGCCACGGAGGGCGACGGCGCGGTCTCCCCGCCCTCGGCCGAGCCCGTGCACGCGGAGAGCAGGAACAGTCCGGCAAGACAGCAGGCCGCGGTGGCATGACGGAGGGGGCCCCGCATGTAACGCTCCGTTCTTCGATGACGTACCAAGACATGTTGCCTCACGAGGGGGCATCGTCCTAACGGTTCCCGGGGTTGAGATCCCGCCCCGACAGCACGCGCGGGGTGTGACGCAGCCCTCCGACCGCCCCGGTGCGGAGGGGGTCGAGTCCCCTGCTATCGTTCTATCCCGTTGCTCCGGCAACGCGCGCCGTTAGCTCAATTGGCAGAGCAGCTGACTCTTAATCAGCGGGTTCGGGGTTCGAGTCCCTGACGGCGCACCACAATCCCAGGTCAGGGCAGTAGCCCCGTCTCCCCCGCACCCGGCGGCCCATGGTTTACCCATGGTTTTGCTCTTCCGGAGTGCCCAACGCAGCCTCCAGAGCGGCGGCCGCACGCTGGCTCACCTGCTTGCGCCCGAGGTACACGTCCTGCGTCATCGACGGCCGCGCGTGACCCAGCTGGTCCGCCACCAGGCGGGAGCTGAGGCCGGCCTCGTCGAGGATCGTGGCGGTCGTCTTGCGGAAGCTGTGCGACGTCACCCACGCGAGGTCCTTGGTCCCTCGCGCCTCGCGGAGGTCCCGCTGCACGTTGCTCCGGTCTCGAAACCCTCCCCGGTCGTCGGGGAACACCGGTTCGTCCAGCCGCGGGTTCTCCACGAACCGCCGGCGCAGCATGGCGACCGCCCAGCTCGGCAGCGGCAGCACCCGCTGGCCGGCCCGGGACTTCGTCCGCTTGCGGAGCAGCCCGACGCCCTTGACCCGGATCACCGTGGACGTGATCTCGACGGTCTCGCGTTCGAGGTCCACCTCGGACCACAGGACCGCCAGCGTCTCCCCGATGCGGGCTCCCGTCGCGAGCATGAAGGCCGTGAGGTCCGGAAGATCCTTCCGCACCGCGTCCTCGTCGCCGGCGAGCTGGACGACCCACGCCACGCGCTCCTCCTCGGTGAGGGACCGTGGCTCCTTCTTCGGCAGACCCTCGACGCGTTCGACCTCACGGACCGGATTGGTAGTCACCGCGCCGTAGCGGACGGCCAGCCCCATGACCCCGGAGACGATGGTCTTGCACGTCCGCGCGGTCGGCGCGCCCACGTCCTCCTTCACGGTCGCGATGAAGCGGTCCACGACGGGAGTCAGCACCTCGGCGAGCCGCAGCTCCTCCAGGGCCGGCTTGACGTGCCGCTCGAACACCCGGCGGTAGGTCTCCACCGTGCCCGGGGAGCGCCGATCCTCGGCGGCCATGGCCTCGATCTTCGCCAGCCACATCGCGGCGGCGTCACCGAAGCGGTGCGCCGCGGTCAGCTCACCGCGCCGACCCAGGGTGGATCGCTCCTTCAGCGCGATCCGGAGCCGGTTGACCGCGCCCGCCTTGGTCCGGTCGTAGCGCTCGACCTGGCGGGTCTTCCCGTCGAAATCGCGATAGCCGGCCACGGCTCGGAACCGGTCGGGCCGGCCCCTGACGTTGACGTGGGAGACGTGCACGCGGATCTCTCCCCACGTCCCCAGCGCCATCGGTGGTCGTGCCATCCAGTGCCCTACCGCGTCTCGGAGTCGAGCCAGGCTTCGACATCCTCCGGGCGGTAGCGGACGTACCGCCCGACCCGCCTCCCCGGTGGGCCGCACCGCTTGGTCCGCCACTGGTAGAGAGTCCGGACAGGTACGCCGAGGTACGCGGACAGGTCCTCGACGCTCCACAGGCGACGGATGGCCGCCCGGGTCTCGTGGACGCTCCGCACGGCGGCCGTCATGAGCGCGCCGCCTCATCGAGCGCGGCCTTCGCCTCGGCGATGTGCCGCCGGGCCTGCATCGCGGCGTCGGCCTGTTCCGTCGTGGGGCCCGTCCCGGAACGCCAGTCCGAGCGCAGGATGTCCTCGACGTCACCGAGCATCGCGAACGCCGCTCGGCGCGTGTCCTGGAAGGTGGGTAGCCGGGTCATGGCCGATCTCCTCGTCCGGTGATCGTGATGTAGGTGTGGTCGCCCGCCAGGACGGCGCGAGCCTGGAGGGTGTGGCCGGCGCACCACCGCAGTTCGTCACCGGCGGGGTCGCGCGCGATGTAGGCCGCCGGCTCGCTGCACGGCAGTCCGAGGCGGTTGTAGTTCCACGCCCGGCGGCATCTCCGCGCCTGACACCAGGCGACACCACCGGAGGCCCGCAGTGTGCCTCCGTGCTCCGGGCAGGCGCCCCAGTTCGCGGCGCAGTCGGAGCGGCCGAGGACCCGGGCGAGGTCGGCGGCCGTCTCGGTGAGGGCCGTCGCGCCGCTACGGACGCCGGAGGCACCCTCGTCGAGCCGGAAGCTCACCCGCTGGGTGGGGCTGTCCCCGCCGGCGACCATCCGGTCGCGGATCGCCGTCATCTCGGCGGCCAGCGCCTCGACCCGCACCGCCAGCTCGCGCAGGTCGGCGGGATTGGCACGGTGACGGTCGCGGGGCTCATCCGGCACCTCCCGGTGGGTCGAGGCGGCGCCAGCGGCGGCCGGTGAGTTCGAAGAGCAGCTCCATGTCGTCGGCCTCGAACGCGCACCCGAACGCCATGCCGTGCAAGGTGTCGGCGAAGAGGCGAATCTCCTCCCATGAATGGCCGTCCGGCTGCATCCCCACGGTTTCGCCCCGCTCAGCCAGCAGCCGGATCTCTCCGGCGACCCGGTGTGCCTGTCGACCGAGGGCGGTCAGTGACTGGTCCTGCGTGGTCATGCGGATCCCTCCAAGAGCGCGACGAGGTAGCGGTCCCGGGCCCGCGCCAGCGCCGCGACGGGATCGGATGGGGTCCACACCCCGAACGAGCGCAGCACCGTGGTCACCCTCGACCAGGCGGTCGCCGGTGAGCTCGGCCAGCAGGTACAGCACCTCCCGGTCGGTCCAGCGGACACCCGTGCCGCCGAGGGCGGCGGCGAGAACGGAGGCCGCGTAGCGGGGCAGGCCGGCATGCTCCACCGGCTTGACGACGTACACACCACGGGCGGCGATCACGCCCCACCGCCAGGAGCCGCACAGCGTTTGCTCAGCACAGGCAGTGCGCCGCCGACGGACCAAAAACAGCCCCGGAGTGCCGGTAATGAGCGCGGGAATGCGAGCAGGCCGGTAGCCCGGCACCCGTGTGGTCAGCAGCACCGCACGCGCTGCCCTACGGTCGCGATCCGGCGGAACGGCACGTGTCACGGCGGTCGGCTCCCCGCCGTGGTGCCGGTCGTCGTGAGCACCGGCGACCTGGTCCGCCTCGTCGACGCGCGGTCGCGGTTCACCGGCGACAGTGCACGGGTCGCAGTCCGCTGCCCACCGACCCAGCAGCCCCGGTGAATCCGGCTTCGTCTCGCGCACCAGGGCAGCCGGGGAATCGTCTCGCGTGGTCATACAGCTCCCTCCAAGGTCGAGTAGTGGGGACCGCGATGGGATCGCCGTGGTGAATGCGAACGTCGCGGTGCGTGAAGTTGACAGCGACGAGTTGACAGCCGGGTTGACACGCGGACGAGGCCTACGCGCCCAGGCGCGCGCTCCCGCGCAGGCACGCGCGAGGAGGTCACGGTGAGTGGCTGCGAACCGTTGTTCATGCGGAGGCCTCCACGTCGCGATCGTCGCCAGCAACGGCCCACACACCGCGCCGGACGGGGCTGACCAGCCCTGCTGCGGCGAGCCTGCCGAGGGTCTTCGAGACCGTCGGCAGCGGAACGTCGAGGTCACGGGCGATGACGCCGGTCGTGGCCCGCCTGCGGCCCTGGAGGTAGCCGAGGATTGCCTCGCGGGCAGTCGGATAGGCATCGCGCCACGGCGCGTCAGCAGTGGAGGCAACCTCTGCGGCTTCCTCGGTACCGGCTGGGCAGCTGACCGGCTCGGGGCGGTTGCGGTAGCCCGTGCCGGCCTTGCGGGCCGCCAGCTCCGCGGCGCGGGAAGAGTACGGATCGAGGGTGTTGGTCTCCCCCGCCGTTGCCCAACCGAACGGGTCTACATCAAAGAACCCGCGCATCGGAGCCTGGCGGTCGGTCGCACCGATCATGAATCCGAGCCCCGACGTCGACGAGCCGTCGGGGAATCGCCGCGGGAGCTGAGCCGGGTCGACCGGCAGGGTGCCGTTGAAGGCCACCTGGCCGGACAGCCGGTTGGCGGTGCGCAGCACGATGACGTTCCCGCCGGCCACCGCGTCGCGGAGGGTCATCGAGTTGCCGAGCTGCGACAGGAGCGGCACCTGAGTGATCAGTCGTAGCGACACCCCGCACTTGCGGCCCATCTTGCCGATCTCCTCGGCGAGCTTCACGGCTTCGTCGTAGACGAACACCGCATGCGCCTCTTCGACCGTCACCGAGAGCAGCGGCATCTCGGGGGTGGGCTCGAACGACGCCCTACCCTTCCGGCGGCGTCCTTGTTCGTCGGTCCACTCGACGTCGGCCAGATACCGGTTGCGTGCGTACATCACCGCTCGCGCCATGTGGAGCATCTGCACGCCCTCTTCGGCCGAGCGCGCCGCGAAGTCGACGTGGTCCATCCAGTCCGGCAGGGACTGCCCGTGCTGGGGGTCGCAGACCCACGACACGATCAGCCGGCCGGAGTGGCGTTCATAGGCCAGCAGCATCCCGACGAACTGTGACTTGCCGGCACCCGTCGTCCCGGCGACCAGACCGTGGACCGCGCCGGAACCCGGCTGCCAGAACCGGTACGCGGCCTGCTCGGCATCCGGGTACACCCCCACCGGCGCCGTCCCCGTCGTCGCGTCGAGCAACTGCGGCCCGGGCCAGGGGTGCACGCCCTGGAGCGGATTGGTGGTCAGCACCATGAGGCGGGCGCGGGACGCATCACCGGAGGCGGTGGGCTCGATGACGACAGACGTGACGGGCTTGCCATACGCAGACGCGATCCGCTCGGTGGCCGCGACCGCAGTCGAGGTCGTGGACTTGCCCGGCGGCAGCTCGATGGTGGCCGACCAGCCGGCCTTCATCGGCGCGTACTCGGTGAGCTGCGACCCGGGCAATGCCGCGCTGTCCGCCGCGACCCGCTCGCGCCAGATCGCGGCCCAGTCTCCGAGAGCGGG
Organism: Actinomycetota bacterium; assembly: GCA_030840805.1. GTDB lineage: Bacteria > Actinomycetota > Actinomycetes > Mycobacteriales > HKI-0501 > JAVEDU01. The sequence goes on along the minus strand of JAVEDU010000088.1, from coordinate 12,214 downwards.
AGCCTGGCGGATGCGGTGATGCCACCACCACGGAACTCCACCGGCGAGCACGGCAAGGACGAGGAACCCGGGCATCGGTGGCCCTCCGCCGATCGCCGCGGCGGTGACGAGCCAGGCGGTGGCCGCTGCGTAGACGCCCCAGGCGTAGAGCAGCCGGTTCCGATCCGGCGTGGCTCGGCGGGTCCACATCAGAGGCCGGGCTCCGCGAACCGGTACCCGGCCGTGCAGGCGCCAGCCGAGCCAGGCCGCGCAGAGCGCCGCCAGTACGACGGTGGTACGAACACCGCCCGCCGCGGACGCGAGAACGAGGCCGAGCACCTGGAGCACGAGGGCGAGGTAGAGCGGCGCGAGTGGCCGGCGGCGGGTCCAGCAGAAGCGGAGCCACCACCGCACGACCCGCCACGCCTGGCGCAGCCACCAACGGCGCCGGTACCGCATGTGGAGGCCGTGGAAGTACGCAGCGGTCTCCCACGGCTCCAGCCCACCCAGTCGCCGTGCACCGTGTCTCCCCGAAGGCATTCGGTACGGCTGGCGGTAGCGGCGGGACACAGCGGGCTCCTGTCGATGACGTGTGAGGTTCGGGAGGCCTCCCGGCGTGGACGGCAGCGGCCCCGCCGGGAGACCTCGGTGGGCAGGGTCAGCCGCCGACGTAGAACTGCTTGTCAGCGGCGTGCGGGGTGGCGGCGTGGGCCTCGGCCATGAGCTGGTGCCGAGCCTGCACGCCGTCACGGGCGGCGGTTGCCTGCGCGTGGCGGGCTTCCGCCGCTGCGGCGCGCTGGTCCGCTGCGGCCTGTCGGGCCGTTGCGGAATCACCCAGCGCGCCCACCTCGCCGAGCGTCTGCTCGTCGAGGTCCATCGACCGCAGGGACGCGACCATCGTTTCGACCCGCTGCGCGTCCTCGGTGGCGCGCTGAGCATCCGCCTGCGCGTCCTCCAGATCGGCCGCGGCCTCCTCGATGATCGTTCCCAGTTCGGCGAGGAGCTGGTCCATCGTCAGGACCTCGCCGCCGGTCGTCGTCGTGATCGCCATGTCCGTGTCCTCCGTGCTTGTCGCATCCCCGCGCGGTGCGGGGTCGGGCTCCGTCCCGGCGGCCGCCGAGTCGGGTTCGGGGACCAGCCGCAAGCTGCGCCGGTCGGTACCGGCAGGCGGGTCGTCCTTTGTGGAGTCCGCGGGGGCTCGGTCGGCTGGCTCGGCGGGCTCGGGAGCGGGCTCAGGCGGGCGCCCCCATCGTTCGTGTGCGCGCCGGCGGCCCTCCGGCCACCCGGTCCGCCAGCCTTCGGCGAATCCGCGACCGGCCATCACCAGACCGGTCGCGCCGGTGGCGACGACCGCACCGAGCTTCGCCCCCGCGGTCGAGGACCGGCCCGTGGCGTAGGGCTTCCCACCCTGACGCCGACCCTGCCGACCCATGGCGTTGGTGCGATAGGCGCTCTGCAGGGCGCGACCGGCGTGCTCGGTGCCGCGTACGAGGGCGAAGGCCAGCCCGTAGACCAGAGCGATGCCGAAGATGAACTCCACGTCACTTCACCGTCCTTAGTGGATTCCGAAGGCAGCGCCGACGGCCATCCCGACGGCGGATGCGATGGCACCCAGGACGCTGGCGCCCACGGTGCCGACGACACCGGGTACCGAAGTCATCGCAACGGGAGCGATGAGCGCGGCCGCGAGGGTCTTGATGTCCACCGAGTTGTGCCAGAGATGCACCGCCAGCACGTAGAGGGCGATGAGACCGATCAAGCCGGTGACGACGACACCGGTGAGCCGACCCGTGGCCGTACCGGCGAGCTGGTCGAGGTAGAGCACCGCACGCCGGATCCAGCCGCCGAGCGGGCTACCGACGATTCCCACACTGCCGGCGATCACGAGTGCCACGACAAGTCGAGGCGTGTGTCCGCGGCCCACCGTCCAGATCAGGCACGCGGCTACCAGGCACACGAGGCCGACCGCCGCGGTAACTCCTCCTGTGGGCGTCATGGATCAGTCCTCCCCTCGGATCGGAAAGCCAGAGATGAGCGCGTCGATCGCGGACTCGACCTCGGCCCACGCCTGCTCGCGTGCTGTGGCGGGCTGGCGCGAGATACGGGCGCGGAGCCGGTCGAAGACAACCGCCACCCGCGCCGAGGCCGTCCGGCATGCCGCCAGCCGGGCACCCCAGAACTCGGCCTCACGCTGAGCGCGTGCCCTCTGTCGCCGGGAGGTCATAGTTCGACCTCCGTGACCCCGTTGACCCCGACCCGGCATCGCGCATGGACACGGCCGCCGCCGCGGGAGTGCACGACGATGGAGTACTGCGCCAGATCAAGGTCGAGCGTGCCGTGGTGCGTCTCCACCATCCGCTCCAGCGTCGCCCGCAACGCGGCGCGGCTGCGCGGATCGAGGTTGGTCTCCTCCTCGGCCTCGCGGCTCGACCGCCAGTACAGCCGCACGGTGTACCGCCTGGCCCGCATCACCGCGACCCTCCCTCCCCCGGGGTCCCGCTCCAGTCGATGCGAGCGACCGGGACACAGCGGGACAGGTGCGCCCCGGAGTCCTGGTCGTGGATCTCGCAGGCGAGCTCAAGATCGGTCCCGCGGTACAGACAACGCCCGTCGAAGTCGTCGACCTCATAGGCGAGCGGCGGCTGACCGCCCGGGTAGCGCTCGTCCAGGAGCTTCCACACCAGCTCGACACGTTCCTTGGTGCTCTCCGGTGCCGTCATCACCGCGCCCCTCACCAGAGCGCCAAGCAGGCGGGACTGCGCCCGGGGCGACAAATGCACCCGGGGCGGGACCGGCGGGACGAGGCGGTTGCCGGTTGGCGCGCGGTCATCGTTGGCTCCTTCTCCGGACGGGCAACGCTTCGACGGAGTGAAGGCGGCAGGCACGACAGGCCTCTCGCGGTGCGGGCACTCGGCCGCCGCAACCGCGGCAGTGGTGAACCCGACGACGGCAGAGTCGCTTCATGCCGACCACCGCGCGGGCCACAGGGCGGCCAACCTCGATCCCGTTGGGGGGCTCAGACGTGCCTGCCACTGCGGCCAGCACCGGCGTACCGCGCGCCAGAGGGACAGGGCGCTCAGGAACGGCGTCGGCGGGTAGTCACAGATGCGGCGACCGTCGGCGTACACAGCCACAAGCCAGCCGCGCGTGTGCTCGGGATCAGGTAGCACCGCCGACCTCCTCCGGGTCCTGACGTTCCGGGTGCTGGTCCCCCGGAACGACCACGAGTCCGTGCCGGGCGGCACGCGCGTCGTCCTTCAAGAGCTGCCGACGAACGCGGCGTCCGAGGCTCGGATCGGTCCCGGTCACCCGGGCCAGCTCCGCGCCGGTCGGCGTCTGGCCGGCTGCGCGGCGGGCTGCCCAGTGGGCCCGCATCCGGGCCACTGCCGCGGTCCCGCCCGTCCCGGTACCTCCGGCGGAACGTCCGTTCGCCGCGACGGCCGGGACGGTCGTGGGTTCCGGGGCCGTGGCAGGGCTCGACGGCGCATCCGCCGCGGTCCCGGAGTCGAGGTTTCCCGCCATAGCGGGACCGGTCCCGACGCGGTTTCGGCGGACACGGGTCTCGAAGAGACCCACCACGGCGAGGAAGGCCACCGCAGGCCATACCGCCATCACGCGTCCCCACCAGCTCGGCGCCGCGGTGGCCAGGTTTGCGGCCAAGGTCATCGCGACGCCCAGCAAGAGGGTGAACACGGGCCAGCGCGCCGGATGGCCGAGCCGCCTGCGACGGCGGATCTCCAGTCCCGAGCCGACCGCCATCAGGTCCACCGAGCCGGCGATCGCGTAGGCGATCCAGCCGCCCTGACCGCGTCCGGCCGCCACGTCGCGGATGTGCGCGAAGCTGCCAGCCCCCGCCGCGGCGCCGAGCACCATCGCGATGCCGGTACAGATCGCGCCTTCCCACGACAGGCGCGCCGGTGGCCTGGCGGGGGCTCCGGCAAGCGGTGGAACCTGGCTCACAGCGGTATCCCCTTCGTGGGAGTGCGGTCAGAGCAGGACGGCGACGAGCGCGGCCGCGAGGGCGATGGCGAGCCGGAGCGGTGTCGCGAAGACCCATGCGAAGAGGTACGCGGCCGCGATCGCGACGAGCGAGATCAGCGCGTAGACGTGGTGGAGCCCGCGCCACAGCGGTGCATCGAGCAGCACGGCGCGGCAGCGATGGCTGTCGAAGATCGCGATCAGGGCCGGCGGATGGATGAGCTGGTGGACCGCCAGCGGCCGGGCGGTGGTGATGACGTACGCGTGCTCGGTGAAGGGCCCGCGAGCGCGCCGAGCCCATCCGGGCGTCTGTCGGCCGGCGCGCATCAGGCCACCGCCGGTATGTGGTGCCTGGCCCGGCCCGCGGCCGAGTCGGCGTGCCGGTACACCTGACCTAGCACGTCCTCGTAGGGGTGGACCCGAGTCCCGGCGGTGGCGTCGTATCCCAGCGCCGCTCCGCTCGGGTGGTCCGCGGTGTAGCCCGTGAGCTGCGCTGCGGTGCGCATCGCGTCCAGGTCAGCCAGCAGGTACCAGCGCCCGTCGAGCGGACCGCCGACGCACACCACCACGGGCTGTCCCACCCAGGCCGGCGACCGGCGACGGCTCATGCCACCGCTCCCTCGTCTGCCCGGCGCTTCCGCAGCACCAGCCGGTCACGTTCACTGGTGGCGCCCCAGATGCCGTAGACCCCGGCCGGGATGCGCAGCGCCAGTTCCAGGCACTCGCGCGTCACCGGGCACCCGGCACACTGCGACTGCGCGTACTCCCGCTCGGCCTCCGCGGTCTTGGCTGCGACGCCGCCGACCGGATGGCTCACCAGCGGGTACCAGGCGTCCGTGTCCATACCGCGGCACTGGCCCTGATCTCCGACGATCTCGTCGAGCCGGCGTGTACTCAGCTCGGCGACGTTCTCAGTGCTCTGTCCTCGTGCCACGGTGCCCCCTCCTCCGGGTGCTGTCGTGGTTATGCACGGTGTCTACACCATGATTATGCACGGTGCAAGACCACTGTACGGAGTACGACTGCGGAAGTCGGGAGGGGAACCGTCGTCCAGCGACGTTGGCGGCCACCTCGAATGAAGCATGGGGGCGCAGCTCACAGACGTCCGTGCACTACCGTCGCAACCGGCGACAGATTGTCATGCCGCGCTCACGCCACGGCAAGGGAGGAACGCCGTGTCTCAGCCACCAGCCCCACCGGATCCGGCACGTCCACAGTCCGCCGAGCCGAGCGGCCGACGGGGTGCACGGACGAAGTCCTCCTGGGAGTGGTGGGCCCTCGGAGCGGTAGGCGTCGCACTGATCCTGACGCTGGTTGTCGCCGTCGCAATGTTCACCACCGGCTCAGCGACCCGTGACGATTCCTCGAACGCCTCATCGACGTCTCCAGACGTGTTCGCCGAGGACACCGCCACCACAGCACCGCTGCTCGCGCGTATCGGTGACGAGGGGATCACCTACGAGGACGACCTCAAGGTCCAGGTGCTGTCCGCCAAGCGGTACACGATTCCGGTGATCAACGCGGGAGCGCAGCCAGGCGATGTCGGCGTGCTGGTAACCGTGAGAATCACCAACGGCGGCCTCGAGCTTGTCGAACTGAACGAATGCATCGTGACGCTCAAGGCGGGCGCAGACGGCCTGGAGGCGGAGCGGGTCTTCGACGACGTAGCCGGCGACGGGTTCAACAGTCGCGTCGCTCCTGGGCGCAAGGCGACCGCGACTTTCGGCTTCGCCGTGCCAAAGGGGAACCTCCCTCTGGTCAATATCGAGGTGGCACCCGCGTTCGACTACGAAGCGTCGATCTTCGAGGGCAAGGCGTCCGCGAGGAAGTAGCCCCTCCTAGGTGTCACTCATGGTGGCCCACCCGCCACAGCTGAAACCCACACAGTGTCACCACCATGAAGGCGGCAGCGGCGAGGAGCGGCGCGCGCAGGCCTGCGCCGGCCGCGATCAGGCCCCCGATCACCGATCCGACCGGTGCGAGGCCGTTGCCGACAAGCCGGAAGGCAGATACCACACGACCTAGCATGTGGTCGGGCACAACGGCCTGGCGCTCCGACACCACCGCGACCGTCACTAGCGTCGTGGCCCCACCCAGAACGGCAAAGGCCGGCGCAGCAAGCCACGGTGAGGACAGCATCGACAGCCCAACCCACCCCAAGGCCTGCGCTCCCCCAGCGGCCAGCACGGCACCGCGAGCTCCCAGCATCCGCACTAGCGATGACGCCTTCCACCCGACGACCACGGCACCGAGCGCAGAGGTTGCGACGAGCAGGCCAAAGCCGACCCCGCCGGTCCCGAGCCGCTCCAGCACGAAGAGCACCAGCGTCGCGAATCCCATGTTGTAGGCGACGTTGTAGCCGGCCACGGCGAGCGAGAGCGCCAGCAGCTCTCGGTGTCGCAACACGTACACAAAGCCCTCGCGGATTGCCGCGCGGACACTCTGGCCGGCCTGATGCTGGGGGGCCTCGCCACGCGGCATCCGCGACAAGAGCGTCCCCGACAGGCCGAAGGAGAGCGCATCGAGGACGAACGGCGCCCAAGGCGCGACGGCGAACGTGAGCCCACCGAGGGGCGGTCCTGCTACCGACTGCCCGACGGTCTCCACCGCGTACAGCCGGCCGTTGGCACGGGTGAGGGTGCTTGGTTCGCGCCCCACGATCGCGGGGAGGCTGGCCTGTGCGGCCGCGTCGAAGAATGCCTTGCCCGACACCATGACGAAGGACGTGATGGCGAGCGCGGCGATCGAGGCGGACCCGGAAACAACCAACACCACCAGCAACGCGAGTGTTGCCGCACGAACGACGTCGGCCGCGATCATGATCCGCCGCCGCGGTACGCGATCGACGACGGCGCCAGCCCATGGCCCGACGATGAGCCATGGCAGCACGGTTGCTGCGCTGACGATCGCCACGCCCACGGGATCCCGCGTGATGAAGGCAGCCAGCAAGGGCGCGGCAACCAAAAACGCGCCGTCACCGACGCTGGAAACACCCGCAGATCCCCACAGTGCGTGGAATCCACGGCTCCGGAGGGGGCTGGCGGACTCCGCCCCCTCGCTGAGCTTGCCCAACGATGCCAAGGTCTCTCCCTGCCGCGGGTGACGGCCCGGGCCGGGTACACGTCATCAGGCAACCGGCCCCGGATCAGGTCACTCCTGGTCGAACTCCCCTTCGCGGACGCCTGCGACAAAGGCTGCCCATTCACGCTGGTTGAAGATCAGCACTGGGCCACCTCGGTCCTTGCTGTCCCGGACACCGACCGCGTCCGCCAGGACGGCCACCTCCACGCAGCCGCCGTCACCGCTGTTGTTCGACTTCCGCCACGTAGCGCCGGCGAAGTCGTGGTCGTTGCTCATGTTCCCTCCTCGGTCTTTGAGAGGTCCATGTACGACTGGTGCTTCTGCCTGATGAGCGAGAGAGAGTCCCGCTGAGACAGCGCGGACGAGGACAGCCGTCCGAAAAACCGACCCAACGCCTCGACCTCGTCCTCGTCCGTGATCCGAAGGTCGGTGGTTGTCGTCTCGACCAATCCTTCGGTTGGGCTCGCCTCACCGAAGTCGTACAGCACAAACGGGTGCTGCACAAAGCTGTTCTGCTCGCGATCGAGCGGAACTACCCGGACGGTGACATTGGGTCGCCGGACCATCTTGCGCAGGAGATCGAGCTGCTCTGCCATCACGGTCGCGGGGCCGGGCCTCCATCGAAGTGCGGAGTCCAAGAGCACGATCTCGTACGAGGGTGCGGAGTCGCCGATAACAATCTGCCGCCGGGCGAGCCGCGATTCCAGGCGTCGTTCCAGGTCGTTGGCATCTGCCATCGCGAGCACGCGCCTCGCGTACTCAGTGGTCTGCAGGTATCCGGGGATCAGCAGCGGCTGGTAATGCCGGATCCGGGTCGCGGCGGCCTCGAAGGCGACGAAGTCCTGCTGCCGCCGCGTGAGGCCGGTACGCGACGAGTTCCGCCACGTCTCCGGTGGGCCTGCCGCAAGCTCGGCCAGGAGGAGCAGCGCATCCCGACGTCCCGGCTCGACGTTGAGCACGTCCAGCAGCTTGGCGATATCAGCCGCTTCTGCCCGGGTGCGGGCCTTCTCGATCCGGCTGACCTTCGCCTGCGACCAGCCAAGCGCCTGGGCCACCCGCTGTCCGGAGAGGCCACTGAGCTCCCGCAACGCACGCAGCTGCTGGCCCAGCTCCCTCCGAGCTGCGACCCGCCGCTGTTCCGTCGCCAGCTCCGGTCCGCTGCGGCTGGAACCCGCTTCGTGGATATGCACGGCTCTACGATGCCTGAAGAGCACCGGATCGGTCTACAGGTTCGAAGTCCGCACTGCACACGAGGCAGCGGATCGGTCCCTGTGCGAGGACCGACGGCGCAACGCGAATCCGGCGCGGACAGGAGCACGCGCAAGCCAGAGGGTTGTTGGAGTTGGGCCGGCCACGGCCGCCGGCGCCTGGATCCACTCCCCCGCCGGTCGGTCCATGATCCGGATCGTCACCACCGGCGCCGACGAACGCCTCCCCCTCGGCGCGACGCCACAGCGTGAGCGCGGCGCCGAGATCGTCGAGCACCTCCGCGTAAACCGCGTGGGCCTCCCGGGTCGGACGGGTGTCGGACCAGCCGATGTCGCCGATCTCGGCAACATCGAGCAGCACCTCGCGGGCGACCCCAGCGTACCGGCGGTTGTGGTACCGCCCCTGCCTGGAGGTGTCCTTGATCCCGCGGACGTCCGCAGGAGCGTGTGCGGCCTCGTGAAGGAGCGTGCCCAGAACGTCAACAGGGCCGCGGCGGAGGCCCTCACCGCCGACGAAGACCTCCGCCAGCCGGTCCTCGCCGTGGCTCCATCGCATCGCGGCGTAGTGGCCGAGGTTCAGCGTGCCGGGCGCGATGCCGATCGACCCCGACGCAAGGACGACCACGACGGCCGGTAACTCCCGGTGACGCGCCCGGATGGCTTCCCAGGTCAGCTCCAGCGCGCGGACCAGCGGCGAGCTGCGCTGACCTCCCGGGGCGGCCACGGCGAACATCCTGACGCAGATTTGGCACGTACCCGTCAATTGGCACGTACGTGCCAATGGCTGCGGCGGCCACGGCACAGCCGGTCGCACTGGTACTCACGACCGGCGGTGGAGCATCCTGAACCGGTCTCAGCTCGCGACGATCATCTCCGGAGGGTCGTGATGACGGCGAAGCGCTACACCGTGCGCATGTACTGGCGGTCGAGCATGCAAGTGCAGGAGGACACCAACCTGGACCCCCGCGACGACGCGATCCTGCGTCAGACGCTGGAACGGATGGTCCAAGCCAGACAAGGCACCCTTCGGCTCGACTTGTCCGAGTACTCGATCGTGGTGCACTCCGCCGGCGGCGGTCGGGTTCACGCTCGCTGCGGCGTAGCTTCCAACGGCGCGACCCAGGTGCGTCGTTGACCTGCTGCGAGCGGATCCCAGAGACCGCCATCCGCCGTGCGCTGTGGTGGTGGGCAAGATCAGCCACGCTCTTTTGCCTCCTTACAGGCAGTCCTCATGCCCACGAGGTGTCAGCCGCTGGCAACCAAATCTCGGCCTCCACTAAAGGCGACCCCGGTTCAAGGCGGCGCCAACACTGTCATGATGGGCCCCCTGAAGCTTGGCAGGAAGTAGAACAAGCCAACGCCTTGAGCCATCGCGCCAAGGTGCCGAATCGATGATCGTCTGTGGTCCGCTCTCGCCGAATCCGACCTCGATGGGCGCCAATCAAACTTCTGCGTCCGACTCGTCAGCCTCGTCCGGCATGACGCCGACCTCGGCTGGCATGTCCTCGTCCTCGTCGATGCCAAAAGCGAGCTGCTGCACGACGGCGACCTTCTTTTGAGCCTCAGTGTACGGAGGAACTACGGGAGGCATAGACAGTTTGGCACCGCCCAGAAGCTCTTCAACCGACACCATCTGGATTTTGGAGTACACATTCCCTACCCAGTCACGGTAGGTGCCACCGGTAGCGGCAGCATCGCGCATACCCTTTGTCGTCGGATGCAGCGTGATCAAGACGCCCATCTCGGCGTTCTTGGTCTTTGCTACGACACCTTCCAGGTCACGGACCATCGAAGGCGTCAACTGCTTCCCACCTTTGACAGAGACGATGGCGTTGGCCCGTCCCTTCTTGCCGGTGACAAATCTGATTACTCCGTCGCTGCCCTTGTCGCCGACCTGCTTTGTATTGGGCGTCCCGCGGACCAAGGAAACCGCCCACCGCTCAAAGTCGAACGGCGATCGATGGAACAGGTCATGGGCGCTCGCAAGGTCGGCCGGTACGCCGAGAACCTCGTACGTAGAGTCGATCGACTCCCCGTGAGTGGTCCGTAAACGATTTCTGATCAGGTCGATGGAAAGGTAGGTGATATCGATACCGATCCAGGTTCGGTTCAAATTCACAGCTGCATCGAGGGTCGTACCACAGCCGCAGAAGGGATCTAGGACGACGCCGTCCGGCGGGCACGACGCATTGATGATCCTCTCCAACAGTCCGACCGGCTTCTGCGTCGGGTAACCAAGCCGTTCCGGCGAGGTCGGTCCGAGGTACGCAACATCCTCGTCGATGCAACCGCCGGTTCCAGCAACAACACCTTCCGTGCCGGGTTGGTAAGCCCAGATGTCCCCGACCGGACTTCCGTCTCCGGGTTCGAGATAACGCACAGGCTCAGGCCAAGCGCGGCCGGGTTTGATCTCGATGAGGCCCGCTTGGTACGCCGCCTCAAGCTTGTCGAGCACCCCCAATTCAACAAAGTTGGGAGGCATCTGTGCAGAAACGAATCCGGGTACGGCCCAATGCCGTCCCTTTAGCGTAGGGTTGAAGCCGCGCCAAGTCCGACCCGATTCCCCTTCAGTCGCGCCCGCACCGGTCAGAACGTTGCCACCGCTAGTGAATTTCCACCTGCCATCGGACTGCTGGGTGTAACGAGTTCGAACGTGCTTCAAGGTGTAGGGTCTCCGGACCACGTTGAAGTAGTAGTTCTGGGTCTTTGTGTAGAATAGGATGACGTCGTGGATCGGCCCGAAGCTTGATTGAGGCCCATGAGCACCGGTCCGTCGCCAGATGATCTCGTTCTTGAATTGAGCGGGTCCGAAGATTGTATCGAGAATGACCTTAAGGTAGTGACTGGCTGTCGGATCGCAATGAACGTACATCGAACCGGTAGACTTGAGTGCCTTATGCAATTCCACCAATCTCGGTGTCATATTGATCAGATACGCCATGAGGTTGCTCTCGCGCAGAAGGCCACGCATCGCTTCGAGAGCATCTGACACCTGGGGGGGAAGTCCGCCGCCGACCAGTTGTTCGTACGCTTGCTCCGTCTGGTTGGACCACTTCCACGTGTCGTCGAACGCCTGGACCTGCGCCTGCGCGTCGCCCGCGGCGCCGAAGAGCACGTTGTAGATCCGGTTCGAGTTGAAGGGCGGGTCTAGGTAGACCAGATCTACGGATCCCGCGGACACGTCGCCACTACGAAGCACATCGAGGTTGTCACCGTAGAACAGCCTGTTGCCCGTCATGTCCGTGACCATAGCGAGGGCGCCCAGGGCGAATGCTAAGTGGGGTTGCGAACGAGCTACTGCATGCCGGTACGAGGGTCACTCAACCATGCAAGCGGACGAGGGAACGTCTCTCTTCGGCCAGAGGCGCTCCGTGGAGAGCTGCGCGACGTCGGCGCCGCGGCAGGCGGGGTCTACGTAGATCGACTGCTCGACGACACCGACGTAGACGCACCTTCTGCTGCCGCTGAATAGCGGCATCATCCCGCGGGAAGGGACACCCATGCCTACGCGCTAGCAACGCCGATGCCCTGCCGAACGAGTCCGACAACTCGGCGGGGCTGCGGCGCGCTACGACCGGGACATGCCGCACTACGAGGAGGTCTTCGCCGACGCCGTGCGCTGATCCGCGGGGAGGCTGCCGTCGGCAAGAGCGCGATCTGCCTCATTGCCGGCTGGAAGCGGCTACGCCCCCACCCGTGGACGCCGTTGCTCAAACGCCCGGACGAGAAGGCCATGCTGACCGCGCCGGCGCTCAAGGTGGTCACCGACGCGCCGGACGCCGTGAAGGCCGCCCCGCCAGGAAGGCCGCCGCGAACTGGCCCGTAGCGGGCTCCCCCGGGTTCTGCAGCCGGCCGGCGGCGTGCGCCTCGGCGAGGCGGGCGACCCACCCGGCGGCGGTGGCGAACAGGGTGCGGTGCCCGGCCTGGCAGGCGCGGACCGCCAGCCCGATCGCCAGGTGGGTCTTGCC
>JAVEDU010000051.1 GCA_030840805.1 Actinomycetota bacterium | reverse complement strand
CACCCCGCGCGGCAGCCCGCGGGGGGCGGCCCCGGTGTGCCCGGGGGGGGTGCCCCGGCCCGGCCCGGCCGGGCCGCCCGGCTCCAGCGGCGCGCCGGTGGCCTCGGCACGGGCGCTGCCGTGCGGCGGCAGCGCGCCCGGCAGGCCGAGCAGCTCGGCGAGCCGGCGGTGCCGCACCGCGAGGCTCAGCACGCGATCGCCGAGGATCTCGGCGACCCTCGTGGCCGTCTCCGGGCGCCCGGCCGCCGCGGCGAGCGCGTGGGCGTCGTCGGCGTCCCCGCCGAGCGCGGGGTCGGTGCCGATCACCTCGGCGACCAGCGCGCCGTCCTCGGCGGAGAAGGCGATCGCGGTCGCGTTCAGGTCGCCCACGAGCTCGGGCAGCAGCTCGACGTCCTCCGGGCCGAGGCCGTTCACGCTCACCCAGCCGTCCGGGCCGGCGACGACCTCGGCGGGCACGCCCCGCCGGGCCAGCCAGGCGGCCACGTCGTCGCCGTCCGCCCGCACCACGGCCATCGGGTATCCGTCGCTCATCGTGCGAACCTCCTCGGAGTTGGTCGCCGCCGGCATCGCACCGCGACCGGAACTGCGACCGCCACAGTCTCCAACACGGACCCGGCGGCTAGAACAGCCACAGCACCCCGGCCGCGGCGGCGATGGCCGCCAGCGTGCCAAGAATGCCCACCGCGACGCGCGACCCACCTTGCCGGGCGACCGAATAGGCGCCCCCGGACAGGAACCCGGCGAGGATCAGGCACAGTGCCCCGATCATCGGGTCACAGCTTGCCCTTGGTGCTCGGGACCCCGCTGACCCGCGGGTCCGGAGCACAGGCGGTGCGCAGCGCCCGGGCGACGGCCTTGAACTGCGCCTCGACGATGTGGTGCGGGTCGCGGCCGGCCTTCACGTCCACGTGCAGCGCGATGCGGGCGGTGTGGGCGAACGACTCCCAGATGTGCCGCACCAGCGTGCCGGGGAAGTTCGTGTTGATCGTGACGACGTCCATCACGGCGGGCTCGTGGTGCACCAGATACGGGCGGCCGGACAGGTCGACCACGGCCTGGACCAGCGTCTCGTCGAGCGGCACCATGGCGTCGCCGAAGCGGGTGATGCCCCGCTTGTCCCCCAGCGCCTCGCGGAACGCCTCGCCGAGCGCCAGCGCGGTGTCCTCCACCGTGTGGTGCACGTCGACGTGCAGGTCCCCGGCCGTGTGCACGGTCAGGTCGAACAGCCCGTGCCGCCCGAGCTGGTCCAGCATGTGGTCGTAGAAGCCGATCCCGGTCTCGACATCGGTGATGCCGGTGCCGTCCAGGTCGATCTCGACGAGGACCTTCGACTCCTTGGTGGAACGCTCCACCCGGCCGATGCGGCTCATACCTGCTCCTCCACTGCACTGCCGGCCGACGCCGGCGACTGGGGGACGACCGCGGCCAGGAAGGCGTCGGTCTCCTCGGTGGTACCCGCGGTGACCCGCAGCCAGCCCGGCAGGCCGACGTCCCGCACCAGCACGCCGGCGTCGAGCAGTCGCTGCCAGGTCGCGTGCTGGTCGGCGAACCGGCCGAACAGCACGAAGTTCGCGTCGCTCGGGACGACCTCGAAGCCCTGTGCGGTCAGGGTCGCCACGATCCGGTCCCGCTGCCCCCTGAGCGCGTCCACGGTGGACAGCAACGCGTCCGCGTGGGCCAGCGCGGCACGCGCGGCCGCCTGGGTCAGCGACGACAGGTGGTACGGCAGCCGGACGAGCTGCAGCGCGTCCACCACGGCGGGCGCCGCGGCGAGGTAGCCGAGGCGGGCGCCGGCGAGCGCGAACGCCTTGCTCATCGTCCGGGTCACCACCAGCCGCGGGTGCCGGTCGAGCAGCGTGAGGGCGCTCGGCGTGCCGGTGCGCGCGAACTCGAGGTACGCCTCGTCGACGACCACCATGCCGGGCGCGACCGCGAGGACCGCGTCGATCACGGCCGGGTCGAGCGCGGTGCCGGTCGGGTTGTTCGGCGAGCACAGGAACACCACGTCGGGCCGGTGCTCGACCACCTGGGCGGCGGCCGCGTCGGCGGCCAGGTCGAAGTCGCCCGCGCGCCGGCCGTCGACCCAGCGCGTGCCGGTGCCGCTCGCGAGGATCGGGTGCATCGAGTACGCGGGGGTGAAGCCGAGGGCGGTACGCCCGGGGCCGCCGAATGCCTGCAGCAGCTGCTGGAGCACCTCGTTGGACCCGTTGCCGGCCCACACCCGCGCGGCGGTCAGCCCGTGCCCCAGGTACCGGGCCAGGTCCTCGCGCAGCGCGACGGCGTCGCGGTCCGGGTAGCGGTTGAGCCCGGCGACCTCGGCGGCGAGCGCGGCCGAGATCGCCTCGGCCACCGCGGCCGGGACCGGGTAGGAGTTCTCGTTGGTGTTCAGCTGGACGGCGACGTCGAGCTGCGGCGCGCCGTACGGCGACATCCCGCGCAGGTCGTCGCGGATCGGCAGGTCGGCCAGGCTGACCTGCTCCGCGGGCGGCCCGCTCACCGGAACCGCGCCTGGACGGCCTCGCCGTGTGCCGGCAGGTCCTCCGCGTCGGCCAGCGCCACGACGTGGTGGGCGACCTCGCGCAGGGCCTCCTCGCTGTACTCCACGAGGTGGATGCCGCGCAGGAACGTCTGGACCGACAGCCCGGACGAGTGCCGGGCACAGCCGCCCGTGGGCAGGACGTGGTTCGACCCCGCGCAGTAGTCGCCGAGGCTCACCGGCGAGTGCGGGCCGACGAAGATCGCCCCGGCGTTGCGGACCCGCAGGGCGACCGCGCGGGCGTCCCGGGTCTGGATCTCCAGGTGCTCGGCGGCGTACGCGTCGACCACCCGCAGGCCCGCCTCCAGGTCGTCGACCAGGACGACGCCGGACTGGGGTCCGGCCAGGGCGGTCGCGATGCGCTCCGAGTGCTTCGTCGCGGCGACGATCCCGGTCAGCGCGGCCTCGACCGCGGCGACCAGCTCCGGGGAGTCCGTGACCAGCACGCTCGCCGCGTTGGGGTCGTGCTCGGCCTGGCTGACCAGGTCGGCCGCGACGTGCACCGGGTCCGCGGTGTCGTCGGCGAGCACCGCGATCTCCGTCGTCCCGGCCTCGGAGTCGATGCCGACCACGCCGCGGAGCAGGCGCTTGGCGGCGGTCACGTAGACGTTGCCGGGGCCGGTGACCATGTCCACCGGCCGGAGCCCGGCCTCGCTGACGCCGTATGCGAACGCGGCGACCGCCTGGGCGCCGCCCATCGCGTACACCTCGTCGACGCCGAGGAGCGCGCACGCGGCCAGGATGGCGGGGTGCACCCGGCCGTCGTGCTCGCGCTGCGGCGGCGAGGCGATCGCCAGTGACGACACGCCCGCCTCCTGGGCCGGCACGACGTTCATCACGACGCTGGAGGGGTACACGGCGAGACCACCGGGCACGTACAGCCCGACCCGCTCGACCGGCACCCAGCGCTCGGTGACCGTGCCACCGGGGGCGAGCTCGGTCGTCACGTCGATGCGCCGCTGGTCGTGGTGGACCGCGCGGGCGCGGGAGATCGACTCCTCCAGGGCGGCGCGGACCGCGGGATCGAGCTGCTCCAGCGCGGCGGCGATGTGCTCGGCCGGGACGCGCAGGGTGTCGAGCTCGATGCCGTCGAACCGCGCGGTCGCCGCGCGGACGGCCGCGAGGCCGTCCCGGCGCACCGCGTCGACGACGGGGCGGATGCGCTCCACCGCGGCGTCCACGTCGAGGGCCGCACGGGGCAGGACGGTACGCGGATCCGCAGTGGATCCCCGGAGGTCGATCATGGTCAGCACGCAGACGAGTCTACGGTCGTCCACCCCGCCGGACCGATTCGGTTCCCGCTCGGCGGGACGCACGCCACATTCCGCGGTGGCTCAGCGGACCTGTCGCAGCTCGGCGAGGTGCACCTCGTAGGCAGCCACGAGGTCGGCCGGCGGCGTCGGCGGACCGGCCGGGGCACCCTCCCCGGTGGCGGCGGCCGCGAGGGCGTCCATGCGCAGGTGCCACTGCGCCGACTTCTCCGCGGCGTCCTCGTCCGCCAGCCCGCGGTACTCCACCACCACGACCGTGCGTCCCGCGCCGAGCTCGGCCATCTCGGCGACGAGACGGGCGGGCGGCAGTCCCGGCCACTCCAGGTCGACCTCGAGCATCTGTGCCGGGTGGCAGTAGGTCACCGCGCCGGTGCCGCCCGGGGCGTCGGGCCCGAGCCGCACGGTCACGGCCTTGTCCTCGATCGTCACGTGACCGAGCCAGCGGGCGAGCTCGCCGGGCTCGGTGAGCGCGGCCCACACCCGGTCGGCGGGTGCGTCCACACGCCGCTCGTAGCGCACCGCGACCCCGCCGATCACGTACCGGAAGTCGCCGAGCCTGCCGTGCTGCGTCATCGTTCTGCCTCTCGTCCGGGTGTACCTGGTGTGTAACACGTGACTCTTCGGTGCGGTGATCCGGTGGTTCGCCGGGCACGAAGCGCGCGCCCGCCCTAACCTGCCCGTGTGGATGACCTACCCCTGTTCCCGCTGGGAACCGTGCTCTTCCCCGGGGTGGTTCTCCCCCTGCACATCTTCGAGCCGCGATACCGGGAGCTCGTCCGGCGCCTGATGGACGCGCCGGAGGGCCCGGCACGCGAGTTCGGGGTCGTGGGCATCAAGCAGGGGTGGGAGGTCGGTGACGACCAGGTGGAGTGCCTGTACGAGGTGGGCTGCACCGCCGAGCTGCGCCAGGTGACCGGGTTCACCGACGGGACGTTCGACATCGTGGCCGTCGGGCGCCGCCGGTTCCGCCTGGAGTCGGTGCGGCAGGACGGCGCGCCCTTCCTGCAGGGGTCGGTCGGCTGGCTCCCGGAGACCGATGCCGCCAGCGGCGAGGACACCCTCCTCGCCGCGAGCGTCACGACGGTGTTCGGGGACTACCTCCGGCTGCTCGCGCAGGGTGCGCCCGCCGCCGGCGACGGCCAGGGTGGGCCCACCGCCGCCGAGGCGGCCGAGGAGCTCGACGCCCAGGTGGCGGCGCTGCCGACGGACCCGCTGACCTTGTCGCACCTCGTCGCCGCCAGCGCGCCGCTGCCGCAGGACGACCGGCAGGCGCTGCTCGAGGAACGGTCGACCCTGCGCCGGCTGCGGCGGGAGCTGCAGCTGCTCAAGCGGGAGGCGACGATGCTCCGCCGGCTGGGGGCGGTACCGGTGCCGCTGGCGGAGCTCCGGGTCCCGATGGGCCTGAACTGACCGACCGGGCCACCCCGGGCAGCGGGTCGGGCCATCCCGGCCCCGAGGGCGCCGCCGTGGGGACGGCGGGCTCCGGCGCGGCCCGGCCGAGGTCCGCGAACCGCGACCACCCCGCCGCGAGGACGTAGACGATCACCGCGACGACCGGCTGGAGGAACAGCGCGCCGCGGGCGCGCAGGTCCACCGGCCGGTCGAAGGCGGCGCCGCCGGGCTCTCCCGCGAGGTGTCGCTCGTAGGCCGGCAGCCCGACCCGGTGGCCGACCTTCCAGGCCACGTACGCGCCGGCGAGCCCGCCCAGCGCCACCCCGATCGTCATCCAGGGCCCGCGGCGGCGGCGCCACAGGTACACCGCGATGCCCAGCACGAACCCGGTCACGATGGCGATGGCCGCGAACGTGCCGTCCGCCGCGATGAACGCCTCCTGCCGGTGGTCCGCGATCACCGCGCCCTCGCCGGTGACGGCGACCGAGGCATGCGGTCCGGTCACGGCCCAGATCGCGCCGACCGGGGCGCCGAGGACGGCGGCGACCACGACCACGAGCGCCGCGGCGCGGAGGTCACCCGGCGGGAACGCGCGACGGAACGGCAGCGCCCCGGGCCGGTACCACCGCTCCGGCTCGCCGGTGCCGCCGAGGGGCCCGGCGGCGGGCATCGGTGTCTCGTCGGTCTTCATCGGCCCGAGCGTTGCACAGCCTGTACAGCGGCCGCACGAGAGGCCCCGGTCACGGCGCTGCCGGGAACAGCACGCGCCCGTCCGCCACCACCACGACCGGTGCCCGCCACGCCCACGGCTCCACCAGGGGGTCCGCGGTCAGCAGCACCAGCGCCGCGAGGTCGCCCACCGCGATCCGGCCGGTCCGGCCCCGCACACCGTGGGCGCGCGCGGCCGCCTGGGTCGCGGAACGCAGCGCGCCGAGCCGGCCGAGGCCCGCGGCGGCAAGCCGGTCCAGCTCCCGCGGGTCCACCCCGGGGCGGGTGCCGGCATTGCCGAGATCCGTGCCGTACACCAGCCGGACCCCGGCCCGGACGAGCGCGGCGGCGTTGCGGGCGGCGTCGGCGCCCCGTCCGCCCGAGAAGAACGTCTGCAGCGTCGAGACGACCGGGATGTCCGCCTCCGCGATCCGCTCCACGGTCCGCTCGTCGAGCCGCCCGACCGGGGTGTGGCACAGCTCGTCCACACCGGCGTCGAGGGCCCGGAGGACCATCTCGCCGGTCAGGGCGTGCGCGGTGACCGGCAGCCCGGCGTCGTGCGCCGCCCGGACGACGGCGCGGACGGTCGCCCGGTCGGGGACCGGCGCGCCCCCGGCGGGTTCGAGGGCGATCTTGACGAGGTCCACGCCCCCCGCGACGACCTTCCGCACCAGCCCGGCGGCGGCCTCCGGCGACGGCACCCCGACCGCGAACCCGGCCGCACCCCAGCCCTGCGACGGGTACCCCCGGGGCGCGGTGAGCAGTGGCCCCGCCACCGCGACGAAGGGCGAGCCGGCGGGTGGGCGCGCCCGGGTACGCCAAACCCGCGCGAGCTCGGGCGGGGCTCCGAGGTCCCGTACCCCGACGACCCCGGCCGCCAGCAGGGTCGCGGGGTCCCGGAAGGCCAGGTGCACATGGGCGTCCACGACGCCGGGCCCGATCCACTGGCCCGGGCCCCCGAGGGTGCGCAGGTCCGCCGGTACCGCCACGGCGTCCGCGGGTCCCATCGCGGCCACGGTGCCGTCCGCGGCCACGATCACCCAGCCGTCGTACGCCCTCCCGGCACCGCCGGGCCAGACCGTGCCGCGCAGGGCGAGGCCACGGCCGGTCGTGCGGGCGCCACCGGCCGGGACCGGGCGGAGGGCGGCACGCGGCCTCGCCGTGCCTCCGACTCCAGCGCGCACCACCGCGGGACCGTTCAGCCGACGATGCTGCCGGCGCCGAGGAGTGCCTTGATGTCCCCCATCAGGGCGGGGGACGGCGTCACCCGGAGGCCGTCGCCGAGCCGGAGCACGGTGGTCTTCGGCCCGTTCGTGAGCTGGAGCCGCACCTCGGTCGTGCCGGGGTGGGTGGTGAGGACCTCCCGCAGCCCGGCGACGAGCGGCGGTGTGCACTTCTGCGCGGGCAGCGTCACGACCACCGGACCCCGGGGACCCTCGGTGATGTTCGGGATGGACAGGTCCATCGCGATGATCCGCGGCACGTCGTCCCGCTTGTCCGTCCGCCCCTTCACCACCACGACGGCGTCCTCGGCGATGTGCATCCCGACCAGCTCGTACGTGGCCGGGAAGAACAGCACCTCGACGACGCCGGACAGGTCCTCCAGCGACGCCAGCGCCCAGGACTTGCCCATCTTCGTGACCTTGCGCTGCACGCCGGAGAGAATGCCCGCGATCGTCACGACCTTGCCGTCGGCGAGCCCCTCCTCGGCGAGCCCCAGCACCTGCGTGTCGGAGGCGTTCGCCAGCACGTGCTCGATGCCGAACAGCGGGTGGTCGGACACGTACAGCCCGAGCATCTCGCGCTCGAACGCGAGCAGGTCGGACTTGTCCCACTCCCCCAGCGGGATCGGCGGCGTCACGGTGACCTCCGGCGCGCCCTCGTCACCGCTCCCGAACAGGTCGAACTGCCCGATGGCCTCGTTCCGCTTCGTCTGCACGAACGCGTCGATCGCGTCGGCGTGGACGGTCATCAGCCCGCGGCGGGTGTGGCCGAGCGAGTCGAACGCACCCGCCTTGACCAGCGACTCGACGGTCTTCTTGTTGCAGACGACCGACTCGACCTTGCGGAGGAAGTCGTAGAAGTCGGCGAAGGCCCCCTTCTCCTCGCGGGTCCGCGCGATCGAGGCGACGACGTTCGCGCCGACGTTGCGGACCGCGGCGAGGCCGAACCGGATGTCGACGCCGCGCGCCATGTACTCCGCGTCGGAGGAGTTGACGTCCGGCGGCAGCACCTTGATGCCCATGCGGCGGCACTCGGCCAGGTAGACCGCGCTCTTGTCCTTGTCGTCCCGCACGCTGGTGAGCAGGGCGGCCATGTACTCGGACGGGTAGTTCGCCTTGAGGTACGCCGTCCAGTACGACACCAGGCCGTAGCCCGCGGTGTGCGCCTTGTTGAACGCGTAGTCGGAGAACGGGACGAGGATGTCCCACAGCCGCTGGATCGCCTGGTCGGAGTAGCCCTGCTCGCGCATCCCGGAGGAGAACGGGACGAACTCCTTGTCCAGGATCTCCTTCTTCTTCTTGCCCATCGCGCGGCGGAGCAGGTCCGCGGCGCCGAGCGAGTAGCCGGCGAGCTTCTGCGCGACGGCCATGACCTGCTCCTGGTACACGATCAGGCCGTACGTGTCGCCGAGGATCTCGGCGAGCGGTTCCGCGAGCTCGGGGTGGATCGGCTCGATCGGCTTGCGCCCGTTCTTGCGGTCCGCGTAGTCGTTGTGCGCGTTGGCGCCCATCGGACCGGGCCGGTACAGCGCGAGGACGGCGGAGATGTCCTCGAAGTTGTCGGGCACCATCGACCGCAGCAGCGACCGCATCGGGCCGCCGTCGAGCTGGAACACCCCGAGCGTGTCGCCGCGGGCCAGCAGCTCGTACGTGGCGCGGTCGTCGAGCGTGCGGGAGATCTCACCCTCGAGGTCGAGCACCTCGCCGCGGTTGGCGGTGATGTTCTTCAGCGCGTCGTCGATGACCGTGAGGTTCCGCAGCCCGAGGAAGTCCATCTTCAGCAGGCCGAGCGTCTCGCAGGTCGGGTAGTCGAACTGCGTGATGATCGCGCCGTCCTGCTCCCGGCGCATGATGGGGATGTGCTCCATGAGCGGGTCGCGGCACATGATCACGCCGGCGGCGTGCACGCCCCACTGGCGCTTGAGGCCCTCGAGGCCGAGCGCGGTGTCGACGACGGCCTTGGCGTCGGGGTCGGACTCGTAGAGGGCCCGGAACTCGCCGGCCTCGCCGTACCTCTTGTGGCTCGGGTCGAAGATCCCGGACAGCGGGATGTCCTTGCCCATGACGGCCGGCGGCATCGCCTTGGTGATCTTGTCGCCGGTCGCGAACGGGTAGCCGAGCACGCGGGCGGAGTCCTTGACGGCCTGCTTCGCCTTGATCGTGCCGTACGTGATGATCTGGCTGACCCGCTCCTCGCCGTACTTCTCGGTGGCGTAGCGGATCATGTCGCCGCGCCGGCGCTCGTCGAAGTCGAGGTCGATGTCCGGCATCGAGATGCGCTCGGGGTTGAGGAAGCGCTCGAACAGCAGCTTGTGCTTGATCGGGTCGAGGTCGGTGATGCGCAGCGCGTACGCGACGAGCGACCCGGCGGCGGACCCGCGGCCCGGGCCGACCCGGATGCCGACGCTCTTGGCGTAGCGGCACAGGTCGGCGGTGACGAGGAAGTAGCCGGGGAACCCCATCTTGAGGATGACGTCGACCTCGTAGTCGGCCTGCGTCGTGTGGGACTCCGGCACCGGGTGGGGCGCGAACCGCTCGCGCAGCCCCGCGTGCACCTGCT
>JAVEDU010000016.1 GCA_030840805.1 Actinomycetota bacterium | reverse complement strand
GGGCGTTGCGCAGCGCCGCCACGGCGAGGTCGGAGGTCATGCGGGCGTCGATCGGGTAGCCGACGATCCGTTTGGAGCAGGCGCCGGTGACTGCGCAGAGGTAGAGCTTGCCCTCGGCGGTGGGGTGTTCGGTGATGTCGGTCAGCCACAACTCGTTGGGCGCCGCGGCGGTGAAGTCGCGGCGGACGAGGTCGTCGTGGACCGGCGGTCCGGGCCTGCGGCCGGTGCCGCGCTTACGGGAGTGCACCGACCACAGCCGCTGCCGGGTGCAGAGCCGGTTGACCCGGTTGCGGCTGGCGGTGACGCCGTGCCCGGGCAGCTCGTCGGTGATGAACCGGTAGCCGAACTCGGGGTCGTCGTGGTGGATGTCGACCGCGGCGTTGATCAGGTGCGCGTCGTCCCCGCCGCGCCGGCTGACCTGGGTCGGCCCGCCACTGGTAGAACGCCTGCTCGGAGAAGCCGGGCACCCGGCAGGTCACCGCGACAGGGATCTGTTCGGCGGCGAGGTCGACCGGCCAGCGGGTACATCATTTCGGGAGCACATCACGGGCGAAGTAGGCCGCCGCCCGGCGCGGGATCTCGTTCTCCTGCTCCAGCTGCTTGGTGCGCTTGCGCAACTCGCGGTTCTCCGCCTCGAGGTCTCCGCCGGCGGCCGGCGTCGGGCCGCCCGCGAGGCCGTCCTCGCGGTCGGCGACGCGGAGCCAACGGGCCAGACAGGATTCGGAGATCCCGAAGCTCCGGGCGACCTGGGCGACCGACTGGTCACCCTGACGGGCGACCGCGATCACGTCGCGACCGAACTCCTTGGGGTAGGGCGTAGGCACGAGGCTGATCCTTCCAGCGAGGACGAATCCTCACAGGCAAGGAGTCAACCGAACCCTGGGCAGTCCCGCCAGGTGTCAACCAAACTCGGGGCAGACCCAAGCGGGGCAAGCTCCGTTAAAGATCAAGCTAGGTTGATTGGTGGTTCCCTTGAAGGGCCAGTAGGGGTAGAGTTTCGTTTCGCTACCCCGGACCTCGGCGGCGTGACGTATCCGCTATCACCAACAGTCCGGGGTTTTTTCGTGGACGAATCGAAACGCAGGCAGCCCCCAGTGTGACACGCGCCTGTGTGCGCCCGCCTTTGCCGTTGGCGCGATGCGCCCTGCGGTCCATGCCCATTGTGTTTCGGCAGAGAAAGCATCATGCGACCTGTTCGTGCCGTCATCCATGCCCTGATCAGCACACTGGAGGCGCAATCATGAACTACCTTCAGAACCACCGACTCCGCAGCGGCATACTCGCTGGCACCGTGGCCCTGGCCATCGGGTTGCCCATCGCGTTGCTCAGCGGCGCATCGGCAGCCTACGCCGCCGTCACCTGCGTTGTGGGCCCCGGAGTGACGCAGACTGATACGACCGTGACGGGAAGTCCCGGCAACGACACGATCGATTGCGGCGGAGCGAACCCCGGTAAAACGATCAACGGCAACGGCGGCAACGACACGATCACCGGCACGGCCTTCGACGACACGATCAACGGCGGCGACGGCAACGACACCATCACCGGCGGCGCCGGTAACGACACCCTCAACGGCGGCCTGGGCATCGACACGATCTCCGGCAGCGCCGGCAACGACATCCTGGCCGGCCCGTCCAACGACGGCAGCCAGGACAGTCTCGACGGCGGGCTCGGCACCGATACCTGCCAGGGACCCCCGCCGGACGGTGACATTCACGCCAGCTGCGAGAACACGAGCATGCCGCCGGCGTCGGGACCGGGTTCAGGCGCGGCCAACGCGTCGGCACTCTGCCTGGCCAGTGGCGGGACGCTCTCCCTCATCGTGAACCCGGTGGGGTACGCCTGCGCGTTCGTTCTCGTTCCGTCCAACCGTCAGCGCCTGCCCGAGGCGAGTAACGTTTGCACGAACCAGGGTGGACAGTTCACAGTCCTGCCGCTGGCGCTGGGCTACACCTGCGTCGGTACCAGGTCGAGCTGATCAGCTGAATCAGCGAGAGCGACTGCTCACGCTGCACCGGAATGCCGCTGACACAGCGGCTCCCCTTCTCAGAGAGAGAAGTGTTCTCATGGGTCTTCCCGTCGTCGGAGGTCTGATCGACTCCGTCATCGGCATCATCACCGGAACCGTGTTCGGCATCGCCCCCCAGGTGGGCGCGCTCCTCCATTCCCTCGGCCTCCCACTCCCTATCTGAACACACCAGGTCAGCCGACAAACTGAACCAGCAGCACGCACGCAGCAGTCATCACAGCCGAGAGCGACAGTGCACGCTGCACCGGAGGGCCGCTCACACAGCGGCCCTCCGGGGGACTGTGGATCTAACGGTGTTTCCGGCGACCCGCAGGGTCGGGGGCGGCATCCACTTTGGACGCCTCAACGATCTTCGGCCACGAACTGCCGTCCATCCGTGCCTCTGTGGTGCTTGCGCTGCCTGCCGTGTACCGATGACCTGCGTGAAGGCCCCGTGCACAGGACTGCGCGGTTACCGGGGGTCAAGGGGTCGCAGGTTCAAATCCTGTCGTCCCGACAGGATTTCGCACGTGAGAGGGCAGATCCGGGTATCCGGATCTGCCCTCTGCGATTGAGCCCCCAATTCTCGTGAGCAATGCGTTAGCAGGCTCGGCTCCATGTGAGCAGGCCAGAAGCGGTCCGTGCTCAGCCACGGCAGCGCCGGAGCGCCGGACGTGGTGTTCCTCGACCACGCGCTGCGCAGCCTCGGGCACGCCGCCGGCCGGGTCGGCGGCGCGGGCCTACCCGACATCACCGCTGTGCGCATGGTCGCCGACCGGCTGGAGCTGCGGCTGGAGGTTCCGCATCCGACCGCGCCGCCGCCGTGGGCGGTGGACTACTCCGGCTGCTGCTGGTCGATCGGCCGTAACGACCCGCTACCGGTGGACGCCGCCAACGCCGCCGCGTACCTCGCGCCGTACCCGGCCCTGGTCGGTATCGGCTACGGCGCCGACGGCGACGGCGACCAGTGGCTGCTGGATCTGGAACGGGCCGGGTCGGTCTCGCTGACCGGGGACCCGCAACACTGCCTGGACCTGGGCCGGTTCATCGCGGCAGAGCTCGCGGTGAACGCCTGGTCCGAGCAGCTGTCGGTGACCCTGGTCGGGTTCGGCGCCGAACTGGTCCCGCTCAACCCCGAACGGCTGCGGTACACCGAGGACCTGGCCGCCGCCGCGGCGCTGCTGCGCGGCCAGCGCGGCAGGACGGTCACCGCGCTCCAGGCGACCGGGAGCATAGTGCTCGACGGGCGGCTGGCGGACACCGCGCGGCTATGCGTGATTGGTCGACCCGCCGCTCGATCACGTCTACACCGCGTCGGTGCTCGATGTCGCCCACCTGGTGGCGACCCGCGCCCTCGCCGACGGCGAACCCGCCCGGGCCCGGGTCGCGGCCGAGGTCGCTCTGCGTAGCGGCGCCCGGTATGACCAGCCGCTGCTGGACCTGGTCGCCGTGTCGCACGCGGAGGGCAACCTCGCCGAGGTCGGCGGCTACGTCCGCCGGATCATGGCCAACCACGACGCGGAGGTCGAGGAGGACCTCCCGACACGCACCTTCGACATCCTCCGACGGCACCAGTGGCTGCCGGAGGCGAGCTGAGCTCCGCGAACGTGGCAGCGCATCGGGTCGGAGTCGTTGACGGCTGCCTCGGTGCATTAGAGCGGGCCTGGGGGATCCTTCGGGCGCGGATTCAAGTCCTGCCCGCCCCACCGATCGACCGCATTGACGCGCTGACGGCGGCGTCGAGGTATCTCGGCACAGTCGCGTCCTCGTGTGCGGGGGGGGGCGGAACCAACCCTGCACGCGCGTTGCCGGCGACGCCTTCCAGACGCGCGTCCTCGCTCACCTGGGATTGCAATGGAACCGGACGAATCACACCCCTGGATGATATACCGGACAGTAGACACTAGATTGCCGGGGTGATCATCAATGGCCGCAGCCCGATGGGGTGCGGCCTCCGACACTTCGGCGCCCGGGTCGCCGGGTGATGTGCCGTGTCCGCCTTCCCGCCGCTAGGCGGGTTCGCGGGGGTCGCCTCCCGGCTCCTGGGGAGACGACGGCGCGTCCGCCGGGAGGGTGACCGCGCGGACGTCGAGGTGCGCGGTCTGCACGAGCCTGGCACCGAGGCGGTCGCGGACACACTGGAGGCGACGCTCCGCCGACTGCCCGGCGTCCGGAGTGCGGAGGTCAACGGGGTCCTCGGACGGGTGCTCGTTACGCTCGACGCGGCGACCGCCGACCTGGGCGATGTGCTGGCGGCCGTCGAGGAGTTTGAGACCAGTCACGGCCTGGCGGCGGACCCGTTCCCGCCGGACCGGCCAGACCATCCAGGGGATACCGCGCATGTTCATCGGCAGCTGGTCGCGCTCGGCGGGGACCTGGGCGCGGCGGTGGTCGGCACCGCGGGCCGGGTGGCGGGACTCCTGCCCCTGCCGGGCGCGGCTGGGGCGCTGGTGGCGATGGTCGACGCGAATCCCCGGCTGCGCGGCCGTGTGGAGGCGCGGCTCGGGCCGGCCGGTGCGGAGCTGGGGCTGGCGCTCGGCTCGGCCGTCGCGCAGGGACTGGGCCAGAGTCCCCTTGCGACGGTCGCCGACGCGGTGCACCGGCTGTCGCTGCTGGGCGAAGCGCGCGGCCGGCAGCAGGTTTGGCGGGAACGGGAACCGGAGCTGCACGCGGGGTCCCGGGGCGCCCGCGCGCGGCCGGTGCCGCGCCCGGCCCGGCCGCGCCCGCTACCACCCGGGCCGGTGGAGCGGTATGCGGACCGGTCCACCGCGGTGGCGGTCGCCGCGGCCGGCGCGACGTTCGCGATCACCGGTAGCCCGCGCCTGGCCGCCCTTCCGCTGAGCGCGGGAGTTCCCAAGGCCGGCCGGATGACGCGCGAGACCTACGCCGCGCAACTCGGCCGTCTGGTCGCGGCGCGCGGCGTCGTCACGATGGACACCCGCGCACTGCGCCGGCTCGACCGCATCGACACCGTCGTCCTGGACGCCGCGTTGCTGCAGACCGGCCGATACACCGTCGGCGAGGTCGTACCGCTGGACGACGACCGGGACCCCGCGAAACTGCACGTGCGCGCGATGAAGCTCCTCGACCCTGCCCAGCCGGCCGCGGCCCGGCGTCGCGGCGCATGGGAGCTCGCGCCCGTCTCCGCGGGAATGGGCGATCCGGCGGTGCGGAGCGAGGTCCGGACCCTGCGACGCCCGGGGGTGAAGGTGTTGGGGTTGCGCCGGGACGGGCTGCTCGTCGCCGTGCTGGCGGCCGAGCCGGAGCCCGACCCGCTCGCCGCCGCGGTGGTGTCCGCCGCCCGCGCCACCGGCACCGTGCTGGTCGCAGGGACCGGCAGTGGGGCGGCAGCGCGGTTCGGGTGCGACAGCGTGCCCGGCGGGAACCGGCTTCCCGGGGTCGTCCGCGCCCTCCAGGCCGACGGCCACGGCGTCGCGGTCGTCGCGGCCCGTGGCGGGGCGGCGCTCGTCGCGGCTGACGTCGGCATCGGGGTCCTGGCCGAGG
Source organism: Actinomycetota bacterium (assembly GCA_030840805.1). Lineage (GTDB taxonomy): Bacteria > Actinomycetota > Actinomycetes > Mycobacteriales > HKI-0501 > JAVEDU01. The sequence continues at coordinate 19,524 of JAVEDU010000016.1, read as the reverse complement.
ACCGCCCGGTGCCGTGGGGTGCCCACCTGTTGGCCGGGCCCGGGCTCGCCGAGGTGCATCTCCTGCTCGTGGCGACCACCGAGGCACGGGCGGTGAGCCGCCGCGGCACCCTCCTCGGCGTCGCCGGTTCCGTGGCGGGAGCGCTTCTCGGGTTCGCTGGTCCGCCGCTCGGGGCGCAGGACCGGGTGGTCGCCGGGGTCCACGGCGCCGCGCTCGCGGGGATGGCCACCGGCGCCTGGAGCGCGTACCGGACCGTCCGCCGACCGCCCCCGGCGCCGACGTCCGCGGTGCCGTGGCACTCCCTCACGGTCAAGCGGACCCTCCGCGAGCTCGGCACCACCCCGGCTGGCCTCGGCGAGCCGGAGGCGGCCGCCCGCCGCGCCGCCCGGCCGGACAACGAGGACGACGCACCGCCTACCGTGGTCGGCGCCACGATGGACGAACTTGCCAACCCGCTGAGCCCGGCCCTCGCCACCGGCGCGGGTCTCGCGGCGGTCGTGGGATCGGCGATGGACGCGGTGCTGATCACCTCGGTGCTGGGCCTCAACGCGATGATCGGCGGCATCCAGCAGGTCGGGGCCGACCGTGCGGTGCGCCGGCTGACGCGGGCCACCGCGGTCCGGGTGCTGCTGCGCCGGGACGGCCACGACGTCGAGGCGACCGAGGACGAGCTCGTGCCCGGGGACGTGGTGCTGCTGCGCGCGGGCGACGCGGTGCCGGCGGACTGCCGGCTGATCGAGACCGGCGGCGTCGAGATGGACGAGGCGAGTCTGACCGGCGAGTCCCAGCTGGTCATCAAGAGCGCGCGGCCGGTCGGCGCCGCCGCGGTCGCGGACCGTCGCAGCATGCTCTACGCGGGGACGTCCGTCGCCGCCGGTTCCGCGGTCGGCGTGGTAGTCGCCACGGGCACGGATACGGAGGCCGGCCGCAGCGCCCTGGCCGCGGGCGGGAAGAAGCCGGCGAGCGGCGTGCAGGGCCGCCTCCAGGCGCTCACCAGGAAGACCCTGCCGGTGTCGGTGGCGGCTGGTGCCCTCCTGCTCGGGGCCGGCATGGTCCGCGGCCGTCCGCTCCGGGACACCGTCGGCGAGGGTGTGGGGCTGGCCGTTGCGGCAGTACCGGAGGGGCTGCCGATCGTCGCGACCGTGGCCCAGCTCGGCGCCGCGCGGCGGCTTTCCCGCCGTGGCGCCCTGGTGCGCAACGCGTCCACAATGGAGGCCCTGGGGCGGGTGGATGTGCTGTGCTTCGACAAGACCGGCACCCTGACCGAGGGAAGGCTGACCGTCCACAGTGTTCTGTCCGGGAACGGCGAGGAGACGCTGGACGTGCTCGGGACGGACGCACAGCAGGCGCTCGGGGTCGGCCTCCGGGCGAGCCCGCTGCCGAACGTAGGCCAGGCCCTCGCCCACCCGACCGACCAGGCCGTGGTGGACGGTGCCGCCCGGGCCGGAATGACCACCGCGCTGAGGAACGGAACGTGGTTGCCGGTCGACGACCTGCCGTTCGAGCCCACCCGTGGCTACCACGCCGCACTCGGGGATACCGCCACCGGGCACCGGATCGCCGTCAAGGGCGCGCCGGAAATCGTGCTGCCGCGCTGCGTCGCCTGGCGGTTCGCCGGGGAGGACCGTCCGCTGGACGAGCGGTCCCGCCGTGAGATCGACGTGGGCGTCGATCGCCTCGCCCGGGCCGGGCACCGGGTGCTGGCGGTCGCCGACCGGCCAGCCTCCGGCCGCGCGGACCTGACCGACGACCGGGTCGCCGGGCTGACGTTCCGGGGCCTGCTGGCGCTCGCGGACCCGGCGCGGCCCGCCGCGGCCGAGGCGGTCGCCACCGTCCGGCGCGCGGGGGTCGACGTCCTGATGGTGACCGGTGACCATCCCAGCACCGCAGAGGCGATCGCCGCGGAACTCGGTGTGCTCGACGGGCGGCGCGTCGTCACCGGCCCCGAACTCGACCGGCTGGCCGAGCCGCAGCTCGCCGCCCTCCTGCCCGAGGTGTCGGTGTTCGCCCGTGTCACGCCCGAGCACAAGGCGCGGATCGTGGCAGCACTCCAGGACGCGGGTCATGTGGTGGCGGTCACCGGGGACGGCGCCAACGACGCGCCGGCGATCCGGCGGGCCCACGTCGGCGTCGCGCTCGGCGCCCGCGCGACCGCCGCCGCCCGGGAGGCGGCCGACGTGGTGGTGACCGACGACCGGATCGAGACGATCATCGACGCCCTCATCGAGGGCAGGGCGCTGTGGGCCTCGGTGCGCGACGCGGTGGCGATGCTGCTCGGCGGCAACCTGGGCGAGATCGGCTTCACGCTGGGGACGGGACTGGTGAGCCCGACCGGCTCCGCCCTCAATGCCCGCCAGTTGCTGCTCGTCAACCTGCTCACCGACGTCCTGCCCGCGATGGCGCTCGCGCTCCGGCCGGCACCACACGCCACCCCGGAGCGGCTGCTCAGAGAGGGGCCCGACGTCTCCCTGGGGGCTGCGCTCACCCGCGATGTCACGTTCCGCGCTGTGGTCACGGCCGCCTCGGCGACCGGGGGCTGGGTGTTCGGGCGGCTGACCGGTACCCGACGGCACGCCGGCACGGTCGCGCTCGTCGCGCTCGTGGGCGCGCAGCTCGGGCAGACCGCGGCCGCCGGGTGGCGTAGTCCGCTGGTCCTGTCGGCGAGCATCGTCTCCGCCGCCGCGCTGGCGGGCATCGTCCAGACCCCGGGGGTGAGCCAGTTCTTCGGCTGTACCCCGCTCGGCCCGCTCGGCTGGGCGGGCGGACTTTCCGCCGCCGCGGCGGGCACCGGCGTGGCGGCGCTGCTGACGGCACGACCCGACACCGGTAATCCGATCCCACCCGAGGAGGAACCATGACCGAGCCCTCCGACGCACCCACAACGGGACGGCGGCGCACTCAGGCCGTCACGCCGGACCCGACGGCACCCAACCCCGAGGTGGACGCTGACACGGCCCGCCTGCGCCGGACGAAGACCCTGCGGCTGCCGTTCGTCACCGCGATCGTCGAGATCCCGAACCTGCCCCGCGGTCGACGCGAGCCGGCCGCGACAGTGCGGTCGTTGCTGCCGTCGACCGAGCAGGTCCTGTTCTACGGTGGCGTGGCAGCGCTCGCGGCGTTCGAGATCATCGAATGGCCGGTGGCCGCGGTTGTCGCCGCCGCGACCTATGTCGCGCAGCGCGCGGACCGTGACCGGACAGGGGAGCCGAGGTACCTGGCCGCCCGCGACGAGGACGTCCGGCCCGCCGCCGCACCAGCCTGACGACCCGAGCCGACCCGCTGGAGCGTGGGGGACGACCCCCTCCGCCGTCCCCCACGCCGCCGGGGCCGCGGTCAGTAGCCGCAGGATGCTGCGCGCAGCGCCGCGAAGCCGAACGTGGTGGCGATGTCCGGGTGCGCAACAGAGGTAGCCGCTCCTGGCGAATACCGCCGAGAACCCCGCGGTCTTCTGGTCGGCCGCCTTGAGGACGTTGTAGATCAGGTCACCGAACCGGTGGCGTCAAAGCCCCACAGCCGGGTTTGCCGGTGTGGTGGCGTTGTAGTGGGGGCCGTAACCGGACGTCGCGAGCGTGCTTCCCACCTGGGTCATGACATCCTGGGCGGTGTCGGAGCCGACCCCGACGAGGTCCGTGGCCGGCAGAGCCGCCGAAGGGTCGGGGCGAACGACGGGCCGCCGGGGACGTCCACCGCGAGCGCGACCCCGGGTGCGAACGAGGCCACCCCAGGCTTCCGCGAGCAGTGCGTAGCCCTTCTCCTCACAGTGGCAGGTGCGCGTGCTGGTGGCCCCAGATGGGCCGGGTCGGCCCTCGATCACGGTCGCGGTTGAAGGTGAATTGGATCACCGCCCGTCACCACGGCAGGGTGACGCAATCGACGGCTGGCTTTCCTTGCGTAAGACCAACAAGCGGCGCTTCACCGTGAGCACTTCGGCGCCCGCTTGGGCCAAGAGCTCGGAGAGCGTTCGCCGAGGAACCACATCCACGACGGCGAGGGCGGCGCCTACCACGGGGGGGCGATGTCGGCGTTTGCCGGACCACCGGCCGCCAGTAGCTCTAGCGTGAAGCAGCCTTGAACTTTGCGGAACCGTGAGGGGAGTGACTCCGGTGTTGGGCATCGACAGGCGACAGGGGATGCAGGGAGCGGCGGCGACCGAAGGCCGGTGTCACGCCTGTTTCACGAGCGAGCAGGTCCTCAAGTGCGCCGCGATCGCGGGTGCGGTCGCGGACGGTAACGACCGTTACCGCCAGGCGCTGTACGACGTCCGGGACTTCCTGGCCACGGCGGCCGCCGAGGCGGTCAACGCGCCGGTGGTGGCCACGTCGGCCGAGCGCTGGGACCGCGTCGACGCCTGGCCCTGGCCGCGCCAGTGACCTTCTGGTGTGGACGGTGCTGTTGAGCCTATGGGTGCTCTGACGGAGCCGGGCAGACGTGTACGCCGCGGAGCCGCGCACGGACATCTCAGATCGACCACGGTGGCCAGGCCGGGTCCGGCGCGGCGATGCCGGACCCAGCCTGGCCGCGACGCGGCCGTTTTCGCTCAGGCGGTGGCGGCCGCCGTCGCCCCCTCGTGTCGGTGCGCAGGTACCGCCCGTTCCGGGCGACCGCCGGCGCCGCGCTGGGCCACCCAGGTCCCGGCGGCAACGGCCGCGACGATGGGCCATTCGATGATCTCCAGCGCGGCGAGCGCACCCAGCCCGCCGTAGAAGAGCAGCTGTTCTGGCGGCGGGAGCAGCGAACGCGCCGCGCCGGCCGCCTCGGCGACATCCCGCCGGCCGACGTGGGGCAGCTGCGGCCTTCTCGGCACCTGGACGATGGCGGTCACCAGCGGCAGGCGCAGGGTCACCGTGCGCGTCGGATCCGGCCCCGGTGCCGCCGCGGTCGCCGACTCGGCGGCGAGTGGGGTTTGGGCCGGTCGTGCTGTCCCGGCCGCGGCCGCGTCCGAACGACCTGCGTCTCTGGCCGCGACCACCGGTACCTCTTCCGGACCCGGTGCGGCGGCACTTCTGGCGGGTCCCGTCGAAGCGGGCCCGTCGGGAACATCAGTCGGCTCGACGGGTACGCCCGGCGCTGTCGGCGTTGCCGGCCGGCCGCGGTGGCCCTTCGGGGGTGTGGGTGGCTCGGAAGGATCTTTGGTCGTCATGACTCCTCCTTCGGTCTGCCCGGAGTACGCCTGTTCGCCGACATCGTCAAGGTCCGCCCCGCCGGGGAGCACAGAACCGCCGCTGGGCGGCCGCGACGGCGGCACAGAATCCCAGGGATCGGCGTCCCGCCGCGCGATCCGGCACCTTTGCCCGGATTACAGCAGGTGTCCTTACCGATCCGTATTGCACACTCAGGGTTCAGAGGTGCTTCAACGGCCCGTCATGTGTGCAGCCCCGGCAGGACATCTGCGCCACAGAGCATCGAGCAAATGCCCGCGTTCGGAGTCGGAGGGGAACGATGGAGCACATCGTGAGCATCGTGGTCGCGGAAGTGATTGCGACCGTCCTCGGGGCACTGCTCCTGGCGGTAATCCGCCGGGTGTTCGCGCCATACCTGGCGCTGTAGTCCACCGCCCATCGCGCCGGATGCTCTCGGTCCGGATGGGCACCGCCGGTGGCCGCTCACGGGTCGCCAGGCGCCGATCCGGGTACCGAAGCAAGCGCGAGCTCTCCCGAGCCCGTGGGCCAGAGCTTGGTGGTCTAGAGCTCTGGTGATTGCAGGCCCTGTGCTCAGGGTCACGAGGACTGGGGCTCGTTGCTCCGGTTCGTCGACGAGCACCGCGTCGACGACACCGCCCTGCGCCAGGTGCGGGCCCAGGCTGGACATCGAGAAAGCCCGTTTGTCCCGGCGCGAGATGGTGGATTGACTAGCGCGCACGGGTGCGCGACGCCGATGCGCAGCGGACGACGAGCGGTACGCAGCAGATACCGGCCCCCGCCGACTGTCTGCTGGCGCTGCACACAGCGCGGCACGAGGGTGGAGGCGCAAAGGCGCGGTGGCCTTCGACAGACAACGGGGCGCGTGGCACCGAACGTGACGGGAACGGCGGTGGGGAAGGTCGCCACGGTCGTCCAGTCATGCGGTAAGGGCGTAGTGGCTAGTGGACGCCCTAGGTGGCTACGAGGTTCCTTGCCCCGGTCCGCCCGCGCCGCGCCGGGGCCTCGCGGTGAACCGTTGGGCCATCCCTTGCTGGACCGGGGATCGTTGCCCGGGACTGCCCAGGGTTCGGTTGACTCCTTGCCTGTGAGGATTCGTCCTCGCTGGAGGGATCAGCCTCGTGCCCACGCCCTACCCCATGGAGTTCGGTCGCGACGTGATCGCGGTCGCCCGTCAGGGTGACCGGTCGATCGCCCAGGTCGCCCGGAGCTTCGGAATCTCCGAATCCTGTCTGGCCCGTTGGCTCCGCGTCGCCGACCGCGAGGACGGCCTCGCCGCCGGACCGCCCGCGCCGGAGAGCGAGGACTCGGCCGAGCTGCGGGAGCGGCGGAAGCGGAACAGGCAGCTCGAGCAGGAGAACGAGATCCTGCGCCGGGCAGCGGCCTACTTCGCGCGTGATGTGCTCCCAAAATGATGTACCCGCTGGCCGGTCGACCTCGCCGCCGAACAGATCCCTGTCGCGGTGACCTGCCGGGTGCCCGACCTCTCCGAGCAGGCGTTCTACCAGTGGCGGGCCGACCCGGTCAGCCAGCGCGACGGGGACGACGCGCACCTGATCAACGCCGCCCGAGAGATCCACCACGACGACCCCGAGTTGGGCTACCGGCTCATCACCGACGAGCTGCCCGGGCACGGCATCACCGCCAGCCGCAACCGGGTGAACCGGCTCCGCACCCGGCAGTGGCGGTGGCCGGTGCACTCCCGTAAGCGCGGCACCGGCGGCAGGCCCGGACCGCCGGTCCACGACGACCTCGTCCGCCGCGACTTCACCGCCGCGGCGCCCAACGAGTTGTGGCTGACCGACCTCACCGTGCACCCCACCGCCGAGGGCACGCTCTACCTCTGCGCGGTCACCGGCGCCTGCACGAACCGGATCGTCGGGTACTCGATGGACGCCCGGAGGACCTCCCGGCCGGCCGTCGACGCGCTGCCAACCGGTCGCCCCGCGCCGGCCGGTGGGCACGGTGGTGCACTCCGGCCGGGGCAGCGGGTTCCGGTCCCACGCCTCTGTCCACACCCTGCGCGGCCACCGGCTGCGCGGCTCGATGGGCCGGGTCGGGGCCTGCGCGGACAACGCCGCCATGGAGTCGTTCTTCAGCCTGTTGCAGAAGAACGTCCTGAACCGCAGGCGCTGGCAGACCCGCGAACAGCTCCGGCTCGCGATCGTGGTCCGGATCGAACGGACCCACCACCGCCGGCGCTGGCAAGACACCCTCGGTCGCCCCACGCCCATCGAGTTCGACACACTCCTCCAGACCGCTCACCCGGCCTGACCGCCCCCACCCGAACCAGTCAAACGGAAGTCTGGGCAGTCGCGTGACCTGCGCAAAGGCCTCCGTGCACAAGGAAGCGCGGTCCTACGGATTAAGCGGTTGTGTCCTCGCCGCCCGGCCCTGCTGAGAGCGCGCTTGTCCTCAGCCAACGCGCTACACCTACGGACCGGAATGCCGATGAGTCAAAGGTGAGCGTGAAACGGTGGATCCTGGTCGGCGTACTGGCGCTGGGCGCGCTCGGCTACACAGCCGTTCCCAGGGGTGCACTGTCGGACGGCTACTACGTGCTCGTCGCCACAGCGATGCTCGGGGCCGCCGTCCTCGCGTTGCACGCACACCGACCCCGCCGCATCGGCATCTGGATCGTCCTTCTCGCTGGCATGGCCCTGCGGCTCGCCGGCGACATTGCCTGGTCCATCCTGGGTTCAGTGCTGCACGTCGAGCCGTTCCCGTCCGTCGCGGACTTCTTGTACCTCGCGAGCTACCCTCCGATGATCGTCGGGCTGTCCATGATGGTCCGCGCCAGGCGCCCCGGTCACGACCGAGCCGCCACCCTCGACGCCGCGATCATCGCCGTCGGCGCCGCGATCCTGGCCGGCGTGTTCATCATCGCGCCGACGATCGCTGACACGACCCAGGGGCTGTTCGCTCGCTCGATCAGCACCGCCTACCCGGTCGCCGACCTAACCCTCCTCGCTGTGCTTGCCCGCCTGTGGACGACCAGCGGACTGGTCCTCCGGTCCTACTGCTACCTCGGCCTCGGCATGCTGCTCCTGTTCGCCGGCGACATCGGGTACGACGCCTTCTACATGACGGTCGGAAGCGAACCCACCGGACCGTGGTTCGACCTGGCGTACCTGCTGGGATACCTATGCGTGGCGGCTGCCGTGCTCGACGCGTCGATGCGCAGCATGACGGAGCCTGGCTCCGGTGCTGAGGAGAGCTTCACCCGGGGGCGACTCGCAGTGCTCACGATCGCCTCGATGCTGGCCCCGACGGCGCTGGTTGTCGAGGGCTTGCGTGGCCAGCCGCTGCACTGGCAGATCATCGGACCCGGGGCGATTCTGCTGTCCGCGCTCGTCCTCGGGCGCCTCAGCGGCCTGCTCCAGCAGACCCAGCAGCAGGCCGCGCAGCTCAAGGAGCTGGCGCGCATCGACGGCCTGACGGGCATCCCAAACCGGCGCAGCTGGGACTACGAGCTCCGTCGTGCCATGGACGAAGCCCGCACCGACGGGACGACGCTGTGCGTCGCGATGCTCGACCTGGACAACTTCAAGGCCTTCAACGACACGTATGGCCACCCTGCCGGGGATGCCCTCCTGCAGGAGACCACGACGGCGTGGCGGTCCGTGCTGCCCGACGACGCGTTCCTTGCCCGGTACGGCGGCGAGGAGTTCGCGGTGCTGCTTCGAGGCCGCACCCTCCCGCGGTCCTACGCCGAGCTGAACGTCCTGCGCGGAGCCACTCCACTGCAGCAGGCTTTCTCAGGAGGGCTGGCACTGTGGGACGGGGACGAGGACCTGGCTGCGCTCGTCAGCCGAGCCGATGCGCAACTGTACGAGGCCAAGCGCGGCGGCCGAGCTCGAATCCTGCCCGTGGCGGTGCCGGGCAACCTCACAGAGCGCAGCCTGTAGGCGCTGAACTGAGCGGGGTTGTTGGCTAGGTGTAGTGACTGATGTGCCCCGGGGTTTGTGGAGTCGGCCTACTTGGTTCGGGTCAGGCTACGGGGTCGATGCGGTCGGCTCGGAGTTCGTACTCGATCGGGGTGCGCATCCCCAGCGCTGAGTGGCGCCGCTGGCGGTTGTGGAAGATCTCGAGGTACTCGAAGATCGCGTTCGCGAGTTCGATGCGGGTGGTCGACCGGCGGCGGTTGAGCAGTTCAGTCTGCATCCGGCTCCAGAATGATTCGATCATGGCGTTGTCGTCGCAGTCTGCGACCGAGCCCATCGACGGCACCAGCCCGGAGGCGCGGGCCCGCTGAGTGAACGCCCACGAGGTGAACTGCACGCCGTGGTCGGAGTGGATAACCAGTCCGGGTTCGGGGTTGCGGTTGCGGATCGCCATGTCGAGGTCGTTGGTGACCAGCGCCGCGGTCTGGGAGGCGTCGATCGACCACCGCTGGTCGCGTCCGGTGCGGCTGAATGCCCGGCCGACCAGGTCGGCCGCGGTCGGGGTCTGGTGCTTGGGTCGGGGCCGGCGGCTGCCCGGCAAACCCTTGAGCCCGGCGCGGCGCATCAGCATCTCCACGGCGCCGTGGCCGACCACGATGCCGTGCCCGAGGGTGAGCTCGGCGTGGACGCGGCGGACGCAGTGGGCGCCGTAGACGCCGTTGGAGACGGTGTGGACGGCCTCGATCTGCTCGGTCAGCCAGGCGTGCCGGATCGCCCGCGCCGACGGGGGCCGGTTGTGCCAGAGGTAGTACCCCGAGTCGGAGACCCCGAGCACCGGGTGGCCGCCTGCACGGGCAGACCCTCGTCGGCCATCACCGCGATGGCCTCGAACCGCCTATTGGGGCCACCACCCTGGCCAACAGCTCGGCCGAACGGCGATGGATCGCCAGCTCGGTCTCCAGCTCGGCGATCCGCTTGCGGGCCGCGACCAACTCGGCGTGTTCACTGCTCGTCAGCCCCGGAAGCCGGCCGGTGTCGACCAGGTGCTGGCGCCGCCAGGAGTAGATCATCTGATCGCTGATGTCGAGATCCGCGGCGACCTGCGCCACCTGCCTGCCGGCAGCGACGAGGTCGAGCACCTTGCGACGGAACACGGGCGGATAGCTCTTCGGCACACGGTCCTTCACGGATCACTGGACGGTCGATCATCCAGCAAGCCGACTCCGGAGAACCCGGGGCACATCAGCGGGACATGCCCTCCGGCAGGACGAGGCTGTGCGGGCGGGCGCTACGGTGCTGCGGCGGCGAGGAACGACAGGATCCGCTTGTTGATGTCGGTCGGCCGCTCCACGAGCATGAAGTGGCCTACGCCGTCGATGAGCTCGGACTGGGATCCGGGCCCGCAATGCTCTGGCACCCGGTCCACCTGCTCCTGGGTCACCCCGTGGCATCCGTCCCGGGTGCCGTGCAGGTACAGCGTCGGCTGGGTGATGTCGGCGCCCCAGGCGGCGGCCTGCTCTGCCCCCCAGTCCGGTGAGCCGAAGCGGGTGGGATCGAACTGTCCCCAGTAGTAGCCGAGCGTGGCCTGGAAGTGTGCCGGCTCGCGGATGCAGTCCTTCACCTTCGGCAGGTCCTCGGTGGCGTCGTATCCGGGGGACCAGTCGGCCCAGATGTTATCGATGAATGCGAAGTCGTCCGCGGAGATCACGTCCTCGCAGACGCGCTGCATTTGGAAGTACCAGAAGTAAAACGAACGCTTGATCTGGTCGTACGTGACGATGTTCTCGCCGAAGATCGGGAACGGCGGGATGTTGAGGATCACGCAGCGTCGCCAGCGGTCGGGCCCCTGGCCGGCCGCTCCCCACGCGGCGACCGCACCCCAGTCGTGGGCGATGAGGATCGCGTCCCCGTCTCCGCCAAGCGCCTCGTGCAGGGCGAGTTGGTCGGCCACCAGCATGCTGCTGTGCACGTGGTGCCGATCGATGGGTAGCTCGGTCGGGGCGAAGCCGCGACCGAACGGCGCCACCGCCCGATATCCTGCGTCGGCGAGCACCGGGAGCAGGTACCGGTAGGTGTGGGGAGAGTCGGGGAAGCCGTGAACGCACAGCGCGAGTGGACCTTCCCCCATCGTCAGGTACTCGAACGTCAGCCGGTTGGCCCGGACCCTTCCCCGTTCGAAATCCTGCATTGGGCGCTCCCTCCTCGATGGGCACGGTGACTTCGGCGCTACCAAACGGGTGGTGCGTGGCCGCATCCGAACCTCGGTGCGTACACCCACGGTGGCACCAGCCGGGACGGCCCGGAAGGCCCATGAGGCAGAATCGATCGCTGCACCGGCCGCCGTGCGGCGCGCATGGCCGCGGCCAAAGCCTGCCGCTGTGCGATGGGTGTTCCGGACGCGTGCAGGATGGGCCAGGCGGCGCCCGTGAAGCTGGCCAGGAACCGTCGGGGCGATCGCGGAGCCCGGTCGTCCTGCCCTGGCGACCTGCACCCCCCGTGCACAGGCCAACGCGGTCACTACGGATCAGAGGGTTACGTTCGGGGTTGGCCGCGCAGGGTTTCCGAGTACCCCGACTGGCTACGGCCGCTGCGAGACAGTGCGGGTATGACGGACGGCGCGAGCGACTACTCCACGGCGAGCAGCGGATGCTGGGCGCCCTTAGCTGGCGGCCCGCGACCAGACGCGGGGACACCGGCGTGGCCGGCCGGTCGCTCACCGGCCGGAGGCGCGCGGCGCGGTGGCGGTGGGGTAGCCGTCCAGCGCCGGCGCCGTGGTGGGCGGAGTGAACAGGTAGCCCTGTGCACGGGTAACTCCGAGGCGGGCGAGAGTGTCGAGTTCGGCGCCTCCGCGTCACACGGACCAGCTCGACTCCTGCTGTGGGGAGGGTGTCGGGGTCCTTGTCCACGCCGAGCACACCTGCGTGACGCTACGCGGCGCGCAGGCGGTCGGTCGACCACCGTCACGTCCGCCCTGGTCGGCGTGCTACGCCACGACCCGGCGGCCCGGGCGGAGTTCTTCACCCTCGCCCGCATCGGACGGCGCCCGCCCTCGCTGCCGGTCGGCATGCGTCGAAACCGGTGTCACCGAGCCTTCTCGCCCTCGCTCAGCACGCCCCCCTCCAGGTGGTCCATGTGGTGGAGCAGTTCGCGCATGACGCGCCGGCAGGTCAGCGGGTCGTGGCTGAACACGACGTCCCAGGCTTCGGCGCGGCCGTCACGTACCGAGGTGGGCCGGGCGACGAGGACCGAGGAGTGCGTCGTGGACAGCGCGAGGAAGCACAGTTCCCCCTCGAGGGGGTGGCCGGGCGGCGGCTCCGCGACCCGCGTGCGCCAGTCCTGGAACACCGCCATGTCCCGTCCGATGAGGACACTGACGGGGCAGTTCTCGAGAGTGGCCCGGTACTGCCCGGCGGTCTCCATGGTCGTCGCCCGGTAGATCGACGTGACGACCCCGACTACCGGCAGGTCGGGTCCACGCGCCGCCTGGCCGATGAACTGCCGCATCAGCCGGGTCAGGCTCTCGTCGCGCACCTCGGAGGCGGACAGCCTCGAGGACTCCTCGACCACCTCCCACAGGGAGCGGCTGTCGGCGGTCGGCGTCCGCAGCGGGACGGGCGCGAGCGGCGGGGGTACCACCGCGGGGAGCGCACCCTCGGCTCCGAGCAGGCGGCCCTGGAGGAAGCCCGCGGCGACCGTACGGGCGAGCGACCCGGGCTCCTCCTCGACGCTGTCCACGAGAAGGGCCGTACCCATGCGCTCCGATTCGGTCAGGGCCGCGGCGAGGGCTGCTCCGGCGCGCTCGTTCCCCTGCCGGATCGTCTGCTGGTCGAGCCGGATGACATCGGGTTCCAGGGTGGGGAGCAGGGACACGGCCGCGGCACTGAACTCCAGGTCGTCGAGCACCACGCCCCAGCCCGCGGCCCGGGCACGCCGGACCGATTCGAGTACCTGGACGGGGTGCCGGAGCAGCGCCTGGCCCGGTACGTCGATGAAGACGCGCAGACGGTTCTCCGCCTCCCAGATGATCGGCAGGAGGTCCTCCGGGCACGGCGTGATCAGCGAGTCCGGTTCGACGTTCACGAACAGCGAGAGCGACGGGTGGAGCTTGGCGTCCATCAAGGTCCGGAAGGCCGCCGCGCGGCAGATCCAGTCGAGCTCACCGGCGCGACCCACCGCCCGGGCGGCAGCGAACAACCGCCGCGGAGTGCGTAGCGGCCCCGCCGGTCCCCGGGCCAGAGCCTCGAACCCGACGATCTGACCGTGTGTCGCGTCCAGCACCGGCTGATACTCGATCACGACGTCTCTCGCGTCGATGATCGCGTGGACCGCGGCGTCGGGGTCGACGCGGCTCGGCGGTGGGATCTCGCGCGCCGGGACACTCGGGACGCGACCAGAGCCCCCGACTGCCCCGGCCTGGCTGTGCCCGGTCTCGGTGTGCCCGGGCGCCTCCGCCTCAGGACGCTCCCAGCCCTCCCGTTCCCACAGGATCCACCGCGTCGACCCGCCCGGCGCTCCCGCCTGCGACCCGCCGCGGCCCTCCCACAGCCTCATCGCCGGTCCTGCACGTCGAGTCGCTCGTACGCCGGCATGGTGTCTCGTCCCTCTCCGTAGGCACATTTCGAAATTGAGAGTTCACGTTATGTGACGACACCATAGCGGGCAGGTGATCGGGAACGCGGCGGTTCGGCCGCAGGCAGGACAGCACCGACACCGCCGCCGCGTTAGCGCAAACCGCCACCCCTGGGCCGCCAGTCGCGTCCCACGCGTTGGTGGAAGTGATCGGCCTCTTCGGCGTGGGGATCACGTCGAAGGGCCACCGTGTGATGGTCAGCGAGACCCACGCCAATGGTTCTCGCGGAAGGACACAGCACACGATGGCCCTGGACCACTCTGCCCTACTGGAGGTGCTCGACGCACTCAAGGCCGCCGACGTCGACGACCGGATCCGGCAGGCGACCGAGACGCTCTACCAGGCGCTGATCGACGCCGAGTTGCACCGCGGCGATCGGCGCCGGACCGCACGGGCGCACCGACAGCCGACTCGCGTACCGTGACGGGCACCGCCCCCGCACGTTGACCACCACGGCCGGGGACCTGGAGCTGCGGATCCCCAAGCCGCGGACCGGGTCGTTCTTCCCGTCGCTGTTGGGACGCCGCCGCCGGGTCGACCAGGCGCTGTTCACGGTCGTGATGGAGGCCTACCTGCACGGCGTGTCCACGCGCAAGGTCGACGACCTGGTCAAGGCGCTGGGGGCGGACTCCGGGATCTCCAGGTCCGAGGTGGCTCGGATCTGCGCCGACCTCGACGCGGAGGTCGCGGCGTTCGCCGACCGGTCCCTGACCGGACAGCCGTTCCCGTATGTGTTCCTGGACGTGACCTACTGCAAGGCGCGGGTCAACCGGCGGGTCGTCTCCCAGGCTGTCGTGGTCGCGACCGGGGTGGCCGCCGCCGGCCACCGCGAGGTCCTCGGGCTCGCCGTCGGCGACAGCGAGGCCGGTGCGTTCTCCGGCCGCGTTCCTCCGGTCACTCAGGGCCCGCGGCCTCGCGGGGGTGCAGTTGGTCATCGCCGACGCCCACACCGGCCTGCGCGGCGCCGCGCAGGCCGTCTTCACCCGGGGCCGCGGTCCAGCGCTGCCGGGTCCACTGCGTGCGCAACGTCCTGGCCCGGATCCCCAAGGGCTCAGCTGAGATGGTCGCCGCCGCGATCCGCACCGTCTTCGCCCAGCCCAAGGCCGACATGGTCCGCGACCAGCTCGAGGTCATCGCCACCATGCCGGGCCGGCAGTTCCCCACCGTGGAACAGATGCTGTGCGCCGCCGCCGAGGACATCCTCGCCTTCGCCGACTTCCCGGCCGGGCACCGGAAGAAGATCTGGTCCACCACCCCCCGGGCGGCTCGACCGCGAGGTCAAACGCCGCACCGACGTCGTCGCGGTGTTCCCCAACCCGGCCGCGCTGCTCTGTCTGGCCGGCGCCGTCCTGGTCGAGGCCCACGACGAATGGCAGGTCACCGACCGCCGCTACTTGTCCGAAGGCTTCACGGCCCTGCTCACCCAGCCCACCGAGGAGGTCACCACCGCCGAGCTCGTTCCGGCATAGTCAGCACCCAACGCTGACCCGCACGGTGAAGATCACTTCCACCACGCCGCGGGACGTGACCTGGGGGGACGCCGGTTGAGTCGGTCGTACCGGCTCATGGCGTCCAACCCATCGGTGAAGCATCACGGCGCAGGGCAGTGGGGCAATACCCGAACAGCGTTAACGGACGGCGTGGGAGCTGACATGATCCGCGGCATGGAGATGTGGAACCACCCGTCCTGCTCCAAGTGTGCCGCCGCTCGCGACGGCTTGGCGGAAGTGGGTGTGCCGTACCGGATACGGCCGTACTTGGACCAGCCACCGACGGTGGAAGAGCTGACCGATGTTCTCCGTCGACTCGATGCGCAGCCATGGGACGTGTGCCGTCTGGGCGAGCCGGTGGCGACGGCCTACGGTATGGCCTGCTGGCCTCGCGACGAGGCGAGCGTCCGGCGCTGGATCGACGCGATGGTCGCTGCGCCGGAACTGATCCAGCGCCCCATCCTGCTGCTCGACGACGGCTCGGGCATCATCGCCCGGACCGCCGAGGCCGTGGACGAAGCCATTCGACGGGCAACCCGGTAGGGAGCTACGAGCCGAGGAGGAACCGGACAGCGGCGTCTCGGATTCCCAGCTGCCGTCGCGGGTGCCGCCCTGCCGCCCCACCACCCGGCCGTCGGTTGGCCGGTCGCTCGGGCCGTGGAGCGGTTCGGAGGTGTCGCGCCCGACCGCGACCCGCGGGGCGTTGACAGCAGGGCTGTGTACGCCCCGGTCGCCCCGTTCGAGGACACTTCGGGCGGTGAATGGTGCGTCGTCCCAGATCCGGCTCATCCCGTGCTCTGCGGCGGGGCCACGGGCCACGACGCCCGTGCGAGCTGCTCCCGGGTTCCGCCCCGGGTCACGAACGAGGTCGCCCGACGACCCGTCAACGCGACCACACGGTCCACCACCCCGAGGTATGCCTCGAGGCTGATGCCGGTGTCCACGTCCATGCTGGCGCACAGGTGAAGCAGGTCCTCCACAGGGGCGTTGCCGAGCACGGTCGGGTCACCGGGGAACCACAGGTCACCACCGAGGCCGGCGAAGGAGCCCTCCAGCCAGTCGGCGCCGGCTGCCATCGACGCCAGCGCATTGGCCATCGCGAACCCGTTGCGGTCGTGCAGATGTACCCCGACCTCCAGGACCGGGTGCCGCCCCCGGACGCGGGCGATCCCGGCGGCGAACTCCCCGGGGTGTTCCATCCCGGACGTCCCCGCGAGGTACACGCCGCTCGCACCGGCGGCGACCGCCGCGTCCACGACCCGGTCGGTCTCGGCAACGGTGACCGGTCCGCGGGTCGGGGCGAAGAAGGCGCACGCGATGCCGACGACCAGGCGGGCACCGTAGCCTCGAGTGACGTCCCCGATCGTGTCGAGCTCGGCCAGCATCTGGGTCACGGTCCGGTTCTGGTTGCGGACGCTGACCTCGTTGTCGGCGGAGACCACGACGACGACCTCGTCGAGCCCGCAGTCAGCGGCGCGCTGGGCTCCCCGCAGGTTCGGGACCAGGCCCCGATAGGTGACGTCACCTCGACGGGGGACCGCCGCCTTCACCTCCGCCGCGTCGGCAAGTTGCGGCAGGACCTTGGGGTGGGCGAAGGAGACCGCCTCGATCTCCCGGACGCCCGCGTCGACGAGGCGGTGGACCAAGTCGATTCGACCGCACCATGCCGCGGCACGGCCGCCATTCAGTGATCTGAGTGACCGCGTAGGCACGGTGGGTCTAGCGCGGGGCCGTGGAGAGTCGCACGATAGGGGTCGCGGGCAGCCACTTTCGGCCGATGAGCGGGACCCGACAGGCGCTCCGACGTCATCGAGCCAGAGGTGATCTTCCTGTCGACGATGACCGGGGGGTTGATGCCGACACGCCGTGGAACGGACGGGCCGTCCTCGGACGGCTCAGCTCTGGTGATGGAGATCGCCCGCATCGTGGCCGCGTCAGGCGGCGTGGTGGAGCGCGCCGAGGCGCTGCTGGAGCCGTTGCGGCGGGTCGTTCCCTTTGACGCCTCCTTCATCGGGCTGCTCCACCCGGACCGCCGCGAGCACCTGTCGCTGGTGCAGAACGGCTACGACGACAGGACCCGCACGTACCTCGGTAGCACGGAAGTCATGGCCGAGGTGGAGTTGCTCGGACTGCAACGGGAGCGGCCACCGATGCGGCTCTGCGATTCCCCTGTGCCGCCGCAGGAAATGCGATCCTGGGCCGAGTATTTGGCGCCCGCCGGGTTCGGCGAGGGGATCGGGGCGGGGCTGTTCACCGCCGACGGGCGCTACCTCGGTGCGGTCGGGCTGCACACCCAGAGCCCGGTGCCGGTCACCGACGCCGCCCGGGACCTGCTGGGCACCCTGACGCCGCTGATCGCCCATGCCGTCGATCCCCTGCGGTCGGTCTCGGTGGTGGCCCACGCTGTTGTCGACGCCATCGCCGGTGTCGTGGTGACCCATGCCGGCAGCGCGCTGCCACTTCCCGGTCTGCCCGGGCACCCTCACCTGGTCGCGGGTTCCGCAGTGCTGACGGCGGCGGCGGAGCAACGTGTCGACCGGAGGGTCTACGCCACCTTCCTCGCACCGGCGGCGACCCGGCCCGATCCCGGCGGCTTTCTCCGCGTCACGGCGATGGCCGCGCCGCCCGATCCGCCGTGCCAGTTTGCCGCAGTCGTCATGGTGTCGTCGCCCGGAGACCTGCACGGGCTGACCCGTCGGGAGCTGGAGGTGCTCGGGCTGCTCGTCGAGGGCTGGCCGAACCAGGCCATGGCGATCGAGTTGGGCATCACCGAACGCACCGTGGCCGCGCACATGGAACACATCCTGGGCAAGCTGTTCGTGACCTCCCGTACGGCGGCGGCCATCGCGGCGCTCCGGCTGGGTCTGTTCGTGCCACGCCTGCTGCACGGCGGCGCCCTTTCCGACGATGATGCGGAGCAGTAGCGTTCGACCCCCCCAATGTTGTTCGACGGAGTGCCCCGTGACCCAGCTGACCCGGGCACAGGTCATCGTCGAGGTGGCGGGGATCGCGGCCACCGCCGCCAGCATCGAGCAACGATCGCAGGCGCTGCTGGACGTGTTACGCCGCGTGATGCCGTCCGAGGCCACCTGGCTTGCGCTGCGCGACCCGGAGCGCGGTACGCACGCGCCGCTGGCGACCCGGGGGCACGCCGACCCGCTGCGGGCCTACTTCCAGACCCCGGTGGCCGAAGCCGAGACGGAGCTGCTCGGGCTGAACCGCCACCGGCCCCCGATGCTCGTCCGCGACCTACCCGTACCGCCCGGGGAACTCCATGCGTGGGCCGATCACCTGTGGCCGGCCGGGTTCCGCGGCGGCCTCGCCGCCGGCCTGTTCACCGGCGATGGCCGGCTCCTGGGCTTCCTCAGCCTGCTCACCGACGCCGCCGAACGGCCCACGGACGCCGACCGCGACCTCATCGCCGTGCTGACCCCGCACATCGCCCACGCGGTCGACCGGATGCGCACCCCCACCGCGGCAGCGAGCATCGTGCACGACGCCGTCGGAGGCGTCGTGCTCACGCGCGGCGGTGAGGCCCTCACACTGCCGGGCCTGCCCCCACACCCACTGCTCGTCCGCGGTGCGCCGGCGCTGCGCGTGGCGGCCGCCCGGCTCGGCAACGGCGGCACCCACGCCACGTTCCTCTGCCCTGACAAGGACAGCCAGGCTCGGACCGGGCTCGTCCGCGTGACCGTGCTCGGCTGCGCCAGGCCGCACCTGGACCACCTCTTGGCCGCCGTGACGGTCTCCCCGGCCGGGTCCCTACGCGGCCTCACCCGACCCCAGCTGCACCTCCTCGGCCTGCTGATCGAGGGCTGGCCAGACCCGCGCATTGCCGCCGCCCTCGACACCACCGACAACGACATCGCCGACCGGGTCGGGCCGATCCTCGCCGCGTTCCATGCCCCGGATCGGACCACCGCGGCCGTACGGGCCGAACGTGAAGGCCTCTACCTCCCGGGCGTGCTGGGCGGCCTCCCGGAATGGGAACCTTCCGGTCAGGCAGACCGGCGATTGGATCGGGTGCTGCCACCGAGGGGGATACAGAATTGACGTGGGGGCCCGGGCCCCCGGCCGACCTTGGCTGAGAAGCCAGTCCAAGGCCGGTCCCCGGACGGCCGACGTGGCCTCCTGCCGATCTCGGTCCCGGCCCGCAGCTCGCGCCCGTATCTGTCCTGCAGCCGTGACGCCGGCGCCTGCTGGACCCATCTGACGCCGTCAGGAGAACCCATACCCGCGTGAGCAGTCACCCTCCTGTCGCCAACGCGTGAAAAGTGACCCTGTGGCAACGGCTGAAAACGGACCCCCTCCGACATCGTGAGGAGGGTGCTGGCCGTGGAGGACTGGGCGGAGATTCGCAGGTTGCATCGGGTCGAGGCGAT
>JAVEDU010000111.1 GCA_030840805.1 Actinomycetota bacterium | reverse complement strand
TAACCACCGAGAACACACGACCAGACGGCCGCGCGCCAACCCCGGCGGACAGGGTTTGTTGGCACTGACTTTTGAACACGCTGTTGAGTTCTCAAGGAACGTGCGCGCACCGATCCCGACCTTCCGGTCGTTCTCGGGGCAACCCGCTCATCTTATCTTGGTCGGTCTCGCAAGTCAAACCCGTGGGTCTGACTTGCACCGCCCGCCCAGCAAGCACCCGCGGCTTCCGCCGCTCAGCTTGTCGGGGTGAGTTCCACCAGATCGTGGGCCCTTGCGGGCCGCTCCCTGGCGACTCGGTAAACCTTACCCGGTCGGTTTCGCCTGGTCAAACCGTGTGGTCCGACCCGCTCCGCCCGGCCCAGCAGTCATCCGCGGCTTCCGCCGCTCGTGACGTTCGGGGTGTACCGCCAGGCCCTGGCCCTTGCGGGCGTTCCTGGCGACGAGGAGAACCATAGCAGGCCGTTCACGGCAGATTCACCCGCCCGTGGTGCGTCCCCCGTCACATTCGGCTGTCCGGGGCGCCGTCGGCCGTCGTTCCGCGCACCGCGGGTGCCGCCTTCCCGTGGAACGGCGAAGGCCCCCGAGGCGGGGACGCCGACGCGTCCCTTCCCCAGAGGCCTTCTGCCACCCGCGCCGGTTCAGGCGTTGCGCGCCGCCGCCTTCGCCGCGCGGCGGGTGGACCAGAGACTGGCGACCGCCGTCACGACGAGCGTGCCGATGATGACCGACAGCGAGAGCCAGATCGGGATGTGCGGCGCCCAGGTCACGTGCTCGCCACCGTTGACGAACGACAGGCTGTTCTCGGCGAGTGCCTCGAAGATCAGCTTGACCCCGATGAACCCGAGCACGATCGACAGCCCCAGCGACAGGTAGATGAGGCGGTCCAGCAGGCCGTCCAGGAGGAAGTACAGCTGTCGCAGGCCCATCAGGGCGAACACGTTCGCCGTGAAGACGAGGAAGGGTTCCTTGGTGAGCCCGAAGATCGCGGGAATCGAGTCCAGCGCGAACAGCAGGTCTGTGGTGCCGATCGCGATCATCACCACGATCATCGGGGTGAACAGCCGCTTGCCGTTCACGACCGTGCGCATCTTCGCGCCGTCGAACGTCTCCGACATCGGCAGCGCGCGCCGGCTCCAGCGGATCAGCGCGTTCTCCTCGAAGTTCTCCTCGTCCTCGGAGTGGAATGCGAGCTTCCACGCCGTGTAGATGAGGAACGCGCCGAAGATGAAGAACACCCACACGAACCGCTCGATCGCCGCGGCACCGAGCACGATGAAGATTCCGCGGAGGACGAGCGCCAGCACGATGCCGATGAGCAGCACCTTCTGCTGGTACTGCCGGGGCACCGCGAATCTCGCCATGATGATCACGAAGACGAACAGATTGTCGACGCTCAGGCTGTACTCGGTGAGCCAGCCGGCGTAGAACTCACCCGCGTACCGCCCGCCGGACCACCAGAGGACGCCGAGCCCGAACAACAGCGCCAGTCCCACGTAGAAGGCGACACCGAGGGCGCTCTCCCGCATGGACGGTTCGTGCGGCCGCCGGCCGACGAACCACACGTCGGCGATCAGCAGCACCACCAGGGCGCCGATGATCGCGATTTCAACCCAGCCAGGGATGTTCAAGGGATTCCTCCCGGTAGACAGCGGACGTCGTACCGGAGGTCTCTCCCGCCGACCCGGAATCCGGATCGACCGACGGCACCGGGCCCCTGGGGACCGTGATGACGATGCCGCCGCGCAGGGATACTCCCCTCCACGTGTCGTCCCATCTTCCCTTATCACCGCCCCGGGAGACGAATCGGGCCGAACCGAGCGGGGAGTCCGTATCCGGCACAGCCGGGGCGCCGGGGCACCCGGCCTGCCGGACGGCGGCTCGCGCCCTGGTCGCGGCGTACCGGGCGAGGGTGCGCACCGAGATCGCCCGTGGCCGCGGTACGGGTACCGGTACCGGCGAGTCGTCATCGCGGACCGGGCGGCCGGTGGCGTCCGCCGCCGCGATCGACCGAGCGGGCGACGATCGCGTACGTCCACGTGACCGGACGCAACCGGACACCGAGGCCGCATCATTGCCGTCGACCCACAAAACGAAAGGGACGACAGGAATGATTCGGCGCATTTCGGTCGCGGGCCGAGAGCCGGCTGTCTCCGATCTGCATGAACGGGTGCACGGAAATGCAAGCGCGCCACGCGAGAATCCTCAGAAACTTCCGGCGGAGGCCGATCAACGACTGTCATCGAAAAGGCAACCCCGCTGCTCAGCGGGGACGCAAAGCCACGGGATCCCTCGGGTCAGCCGGGCTGCCGAACGAGAGGAATTCCTATGCGCATGCGCATTGTTGGTGCACTGGTCGCGGCCGGCGCACTCGCCGTCGCCGTTGGCACGGCGTCCACCGCCAGTAACACCATCCCGGACAGCAAGGCGGGCTACGGCACGTCGAACATCAGCGGCGCCACCGCGACGTCGCTGAACTACACGCTGTCGGCCGACGGCACGACCATCACCGGTGCCAGCCTCGTGTTCACCGGCGATCTGACCGGCAAGACCGTCAAGGCCGGGTTCGGCACGGAGAGCCTCATCTCCTGCACCGTGGGCACCTACGCCGACCCGAGCACGCCGGTCACGTGCACCGGCTTCACCCAGGCCACGTCGTCCGCGACGGCGTTCAACGTCGCCGTCAGTTCCTGAGTAGGCGGCCGCGGGCGGAGTGTTCCTCCGCCCGCGGCCCTCCGGGCCATCGATGCGCACCCACCGGGCCGTACTCGTCCTGCTCGCGGCGGTCGTCACCGTCGCGGGCTGGTTCGTACTGGCCCCGCCCGTCCTCGGCGGGACCACGAGTTACGTGGTCACGCACGGCACGAGCATGGAGCCGTCGATCCATACCGGAGATCTCGCGCTGGTACGGCCGGCCGAGCAATACGGCCCCGGCGACGTGATCGCCTATCGCAGCCCGACTCTCCGCACCGTGGTGCTTCACCGGATCGTCGCCGCCGATACCGACGGCTTCGTGACCAAGGGCGACAACAACGGCTGGCGCGACCCGGACCATCCCGGTTCGGGCGAGGTGATCGGGCGGCTCTGGATTCACGTCCCCAAGGCCGGCGCACCGCTGGCCGCGGGCCGCGGATACGCCGGTCCGGCGATTCTCGTCCTCATATTCCTGTTCATCGCCGGTGGCGGCTCCGTCACCCGATCCCGCCGACGCAAGAGGGGGGGTGCCGTGCACCGTCGCCTGCGGTCTCGCCGCCTCACCTCACCCCTGCTCGCCTGGGCGGCCGCGCTCTTCCTGGCGGCCACCGCGCTCGGCGTCCTGGCCTTCACCCGTGACGCGGGCCCACCGGCGGGCTCGGCGCCCGCGTACAGCCAGCAGGTCAGCCTGGGCTACGCCGCCCACGGCGACCCGGAGGTGTACGACGGCGGACGGCTACGGACCGGCGACCCGGTGTTCCTCGCCCTGACGCCGCGGCTCGACGTCGACGTGACCTACGAGATCTCGGCCGCCCAGCTGACCTATGCGGGCGGCCGGATCGGTCTGGTCGCCCGGGTCAGCGGGGTCAACGGCTGGCAGCGCTCGGTGTCGCTGGTGGAGCCGCGCATGTTCAGCGGCGCACGGGCGCACCTGGCCACCCGGGTGAACCTGACGGCCCTGCGGAAGCTGATCGACACCATGCAGCGGCGAACCGGGGCAACCGACGGCACCTACGTGCTCGAGTTGGTCCCCCAGGTCCACGCGACCCCCACCATCGATGGCCGTTCGGTCGTCGTGGACTACGCGCCGGCGATACGTTTTCAGCTCCAGCCGACCCAGTTGATCCTCGACAACGGCGCCCGGCACGTTCGCGGTCGGCCGATCGGTGCGAGGTCGGAGCGGTCCGACACCGCCGGTCCCGCGCAACTCGCGCTGCTCGGACGGCAACTCCCGCTCCGGACCGCCCGGATCGCCAGCGTCGGCCTCGGTGTCGTCGCGCTGGTCGTGGCCGGCACCGGGCTGCTGTGGCGTCGGGACGCGATCGACCCCGTGGCCCGGCTCGGTCGCCCGGTGATCCCGGTCGACGCCGCGGAGCTGGACCGGCCCGCGGTCGACGTCGCCGGCCTGGACGCGCTCCTCGACATCGCGGAGCGGTACGACCGGCCGCTGCTGCACGCACGCGCCGCCGGGATCACCGCGTATCTGGTGGAGGAGAACGGCACCTGGTACCGGCATCGCATCCGCACTCCGGCCGCGCGCGCCGGGCACCTCCGCGTACCGCCGGACTAGGGCGATCGAGGCTCCCGGTCCGCCACTCCGGCCCGGCGGGAAGGCTCGCGGGCCGTGACCGAACGGTCGCTCGGCGGCGGTCGCCCGCCACGGAGCAGGTCCGGCGGCGAGATTCGCCCGAACACACCGCCGCGCGCCCGGGGCGGTGGAGTCGTCGTTCCCACGCGACGGCGTCGCGTGCCCCGGCGAACCGGGTCGCGGCGGGGACGGCACCGGGTTTCGGGCGCGGATCCACCGTTCGTCCAGTGGTGATCACCGAACGGGTCTGTCTCGGCCCGGGCCCTACACGGACCGGTCCGACGTTCCGACGCTGACATAGACGCCAGAAACGCAAAACCCCGGAAGGACCCCGATGAACTCCCCCACGCCCCCCACCCGGCCGCACGGCAACCCGCTGAGCCGGTGGATCTCCGACCGCCGGCTCAACACCAAGATCCTGCTGATCGTGGTGGTGCTCGCCGCGGTGGCGGGCGCGGTGGGCCTCACGGCCCTGAACGCGATGAGCAGCATGGCCCAGAAGACGGAGTACCTGCACACCCAGAACCTGATGCCGATCACGGACGTGGCCGAGGTACGCGCGGCGCAGCTCAAGGCGCGGGTGGACATTCAGCAGATGCTCGTCCACAGCTCCGCGGAGGGCCTGCAGAAGAGCCGCGACCAGCTGGCCACCGACGATGGCCGCATCGCCGCCGCTGTCGCGGCCTACAAGAAGACCGACATGACCGGCCGGGAGCAGGCACTGGCCAAGTTCGAGGACAACTGGGCCGCCTACGTCAAGGTGCGGGACGCCCAGCTCGTGCCGGCCACGCTGAAGCGCGACATCAAGACCTTCAACCGGGTTCAGAACGACACCGCGCAGGCGCTCATCACCGCGTCCACCGAGGGGCTGGCGGAGCTGGTCACGATCGAGGTGAAGAGCGCCGGCGAGTCGGCCGCCGCGGCCCAGAAGGCGTACACGAACTCGCGTACCACCATGATCCTCGTCCTGCTGGTGGGTCTGGCGGTCGCAGTGGCGCTCGCCCTGTTCATCGCCCGGCTCATCACCGGGGCGCTGCGCAAGGTGCAGGTGGTCCTCACGGCGGTCGCCGACGGTGACCTCACCCACACCGCGGAGGTCGACTCGCGCGACGAGGTCGGCGCGATGGCAACCGCGCTGACCCGGGCGACCGACAGCATGCGGCAGGCCATCGGAGCGATGGCGAGCAGCGCGGACGCACTCGCGTCGTCGTCGGAGCAGCTGTCCAACGCGAGTCACCAGATCGCGGCCAGTGCCGAGGAGGCGTCCACGCAGGCGACCGTGGTGTCCGCCGCCGCCGAGCAGGTCTCGGCGAACGTGCAGACGGTGGCCGCCGGCTCGGAGGAGATGGGTGCGTCGATCGCCGAGATCGCGCACAACGCCAACGAGGCCGCGAAGGTCGCCGCGCAGGCCGTCGACGCCGCGGCCGCGACCACGAGCACGGTGAGCAAGCTGGGCGCCTCCT
>JAVEDU010000068.1 GCA_030840805.1 Actinomycetota bacterium | reverse complement strand
GGATCCTGGACACGGTACGAACAGCGGCGTTGCTCGTCGCGGCCGTCCAGGGGCTCGCCGCCCTGTTGCTGATCGGGAACACGATCCAGGTCGCGGCGTACTCACGGCGGAGGGAGGTGTCCATCATGCGTCTCGTCGGGGCCTCGAACTGGTATATCCAATTGCCCTTCATCCTCGAGGCTGCGGTGGCCGGCCTCGTCGGGTCGGTGATCGGCTGGGGCGCCCTCGTCGTCGTGAAGTGGGCGTTCGTCGACCGGCTGCTCAAGGCCGCGTTCGAGGGCGTCATCCCCACCTGGGAGTGGAGCTGGCTGATCTACGCCCTGCCGTCGCTGGCGGGCATCGCGATGGTGCTGTCGGCCGTGGCCGGCTGGCTGACCCTCCGGTTCCAGATCAAGCTCTGACCCCGCGTACGCCCGTCCGCCCCGGTCCGCACCGCCCACACGGGGGACCGGGGCGGCGGCGTGGGGCGGGCACGCCGGTGGGCGATACACCCCACCTATACCCTTCCGTCCGTGTTACTGGTGGGGGCGGAACGGCGTGTGTGACTGTTGTGATCCCAGTCGACCGCGTAACGTGAACCCTCGACTTGAGCCTGAGGGATGTGCTCAAGCGCCGGACACGTACAGCCGAAGGGTGAACATGCAGCGACGCCGATGGACCGCGCTCCTCGCCATGTGCGCGGCGGGCGCCGTTCTCGTAGCGAGTCCTGCGATGGGCGACCCCGCCAAGGACAAGCAGAAGGTCGACCAGAAGCTCGCCCAGGCCCAGGCCGCGCTGGAGGGCTCCACGGCGCGCGCCCAGTCCGCCGCCGCGCGGTACTTCGACGCCAGCCGGCAGCTGCCGGGCGCCCGGTCCGCCCTCGCGTCCGCGCAGGGCGAGGTCGTCGCCGCCCAGATCGTCGCGCAGTCCGCCGCGGAGAAGGCCGCCGAGACCCGCCGCCAGCTCGTCGCCGCGCAGGCCGCGCTCGCCAAGGTCCAGCGGCGGGTCGATGCCGCGCGGGACACGATCTCCCACTTCGCCGCCGAGGCGTACATGGGCGCCGACACGTCCAACCTCGGCATGGTCATGGACGCGAGCTCGCCGTCCGACCTCGCCACCCGGATGGCGTTCCTCGACACGCTCAGCGGTGAGCAGCGGGTGGCGCTGGAGCAGGTCACCCGCGCCCGGCAGGTGGCCACCGACGCCCGCAACGTCGTCACGGTCCGCAAGCAGGAGGCCGACGCGGCGCAGGCCAGGGCCGAGGGCGCCCTCGGTGCCGCCCGTACCGCCGAGCAGACCGCCGCGACCGCCACCGTGCACGTCGCGACCCTCGTCAACCAGCGCCGGTCCGCGATGGCCGTCGCGGGCCAGGAGCGGGCGGCCGACGCCCGGCGTACCGCCGCGCTGCGCGCCGAGTCGAACCGCATCGCCGCCGAGCTGCGCCGGATCGCGGCCGCCGAGCGCGCCAAGAACCGCAAGCGCGGCGGCGGGGGCGGCGGGAACACCGCGCCGGTGCCGTCGGGTGGCGGGTACTTCCGGCAGCCCGTGAACGGGTGGAAGTCCTCCGACTTCGGCATGCGCTACGACCCGTACTTCCGGGTCTGGCAGCTGCACGCCGGCACCGACTTCGCCGCGCCGACCGGTGCCCCGATCTGGGCCGCCGCGTCCGGGCGCGTCGTCCGGGCCGGGTGGAACGGCGGGTACGGCAACTACACCTGCATCTACCACGGTGAGCTGCGCAACGGCCGCGGCATCGCGACCTGCTACGCCCACCAGTCGGCGATCCTCGTGAACGTCGGCCAGCGGGTCAGCCGCGGCCAGACCATCGGGCGGGTCGGCTCCACCGGGGCGTCCACCGGTGCGCACCTCCACTTCGAGGTCCGGGTCGACGGCAATCCGGTCAACCCGCTCGGCTATCTGTAACGCCCCGTAGACTCGGCACTCCGCGTACCGCCCGGTGCGCCGAGGGGAGGACGCATGCCGCGCGAAACCGGACGCAAGGTGATCGCGTCCAACCGCAAGGCGCGCCACGACTACGCCCTCCTCGACACGTTCGAGGCGGGACTGGTGCTGACCGGGACCGAGGTCAAGTCGCTCCGGGAGGGGCGGGCGTCCCTCGTCGACGGCTTCGCCCTGGTCGACAACGGTGAGGTGTTCCTGCACGGGGTCCACATCCCCGAGTACACCCAGGGCACCTGGACCAACCACGCGCCGCGCCGGGTCCGCAAGATGCTGCTGCACCGCGCCGAGATCAACCGGTTGATGATCAAGATCCGCGAGGGCGGACTCACGATGGTGCCCCTCCAGCTGTACTTCTCCGACGGCAAGGCCAAGGTCGAGATCGCCCTCGCCCGCGGCAAGAAGAGCTACGACAAGCGGCAGGACCTCGCGGAGCGGGACGCGAACCGGGAGATCACCCGCGCGCTCGGGCGGCGCACCAAGGGCATGGGGTGAGTGCGCCGGCGATGATCCGTCGTGTCCTGGGGCTGGTCGCCGCCGCCTGTTTCCTGCTGCTGCTCGGCCCGGCGGGGGCGGCCCACGCCGACGGCGCGGAGCGGATCACCGCGTACGACGTCGTGCTGGACATCCGGCCGGACGGCGAGCTCGCCGTCACGGAGAACATCACCTACGACTTCGGGGCCAACCGGCGGCACGGCATCGTGCGCCAGATTCCGGTGCGCTTCGACTACGACGACACCCACCAGCGGACGTACCCGCTGTCGGGGGTGACCGTGACGGCGGACGGGCGACCCGCGCAGGTCTCGTCCGGCGAGGAGGGCTCGTACCGAGTCCTCAAGGTCGGCGACCCGGACCGCGAGATCACCGGCGTCCACCGGTACACCCTGCGGTACACCGTCCGCGGCGCGCTGAACCGCTTCGACGACCACGTCGAGCTGTACTGGAACGCGATCGGTGCGGAGTGGACGGTGCCGATCGCGGCGGCGCGGGCCGAGGTGCGCGGGCCGGCCGACTTCGGGCGCGTCACCTGCTACGCGGGGCCGCAGGGCAGCCGGCTGCCCTGCGCCAGCGCCTCCTCGGCGGGCGGCACGGCCCGGTTCGCCCAGGCTCGGCTCGGCCCGGGCGAGGGGCTGACCACGGTCGTCGAGCTCCCGGCCGGCAGCGTCACGGGCACCGACCCGGTGCTGACCGAGCGACGCGACGCGACGCGACGGCGGCGTTCCGGGCGACGCCGCTGAGCCTCGGCGGCATGGCCGGGGCGTCGCTGCTCGGGATCGGTGGTGCGCTGGCCGTGCTCTGGGGCCGGGGCCGCGACCGGCGGTACGCCGGGCAGATCCCCGGCCTGGTGCCGGCTCCGGGCCAGCTCGAGGTCGAACGGCGGATGCCGCTGCGCGGGGCCGGACCGGTGGCCGTGGAGTTCGCGCCGCCGGACGGGCTGCGACCGGGCCAGGTCGGCACGCTGGTCGACGAGAAGGCCCAGGTCGTCGACGTCACCGCGACCATCGTCGACTTCGCCGTCCGCGGGCACCTGCGGATCGTCGAGCTCGCGGCCGGCGGCTACGGCGGCGGCCAGGACTGGGAGCTCGTCAAGCTGAACGGCGGCGACCCCGGGTTCCACGGCTACGAGCGCTCGCTGTTCGACGCGCTGTTCGCCGGCCGGGACCGGGTGAAGCTGTCCGACCTCAAGAACACGTTCGCCGACCGGCTCAGCGACACCCAGAAGCGGCTGTACGACGACGTCGTGGCGCAGGGCTGGTACCGCCGCAGCCCCGAGGCGACCCGCAACCTCGGCTGGGGGCTCGGGGTCGTGCTGGTGCTCGCGGCGGGCGGGGTGACGTTCCTGCTGGCGACGTTCACGCACGTGGCGCTGGTGGGGCTGGGGCTCGTGGCGGGCGCGCTGGTGTTCCTGGTCTGCGCCGGGCGGCTGCCGTCGCGTACCGGCCGGGGCAGCGCGATGCTGGCCCGGGTGCTGGGCTTCCGGCAGTACCTGTCCGTCGCCGAGGGCAACCAGATCCGGTTCGAGGAGCGCGAGCAGATCTTCAGCCGGTACCTGCCGTACGCGATGGTGTTCGGGATCGCCGAGCGGTGGGCGCACGAGTTCGCCGACCTCGCCGTCCAGCGCGGCGACGGCTCCGCGGGCCTCTACTGGTACACCGGCCAGCCCGGCTGGAGCCTGCTCTACTTCCCCCAGTCGATCGGGGCCTTCGCCACCACGACCGCGGGCACGATCGCCTCGACGCCGCCCAGCGCGTCGGGTTCGAGCGGCTTCGGTGGCGGCGGTTTCTCCGGCGGCGGGGGCGGCGGCGGGGGCGGCGGGAGCTGGTGACCACGTCAACTGGGATGAATCCGCCGCGGCCAGGCGTTATGCTCGGTGTAAGGATCTCGACCAGGGGGTGATTGGTCTCGACTTCGGTCGTCAAGTCAGGGGAAGCGTGCCGAGGAAGCCGACGATGAGCTCGTTAACCACCCGTCGGAAACCAATAAGCGCCGACACCAGTCAGCGCGACCTTGCTCTCGCTGCCTAAGTAGCGAAGCAGGTCTGTCAGACCGGGAGTGCCTCTGGCCCGGACCCTGGCATCGCAAAGGGGCTCACCACCCTCCCCGGTCACGGGGGAGGACGGGACATCTCACAGTGACTGGGCCTGTCGCACCGGCTAGTTTGCGAGACCGGCGAGGCCAAGTAGGGACGTAGCAAACTGCGCACGGAGAAGCCCTGGCAAGCCGTCGAAGGACGCGGGTTCGATTCCCGCCACCACCACCACGACGGGGCCCCACCACCCGGTCGGGCCCCTTCTGTTCGCGTGCCCCACCCGGGCATGTACCCGAAAGGGACGTGTCTTTTTTCCCGAAGGTCCTCTTGAGGAGGTGCCCGGGTCCCGCGAGGGGCCCGGGCACTTCTGTTCGGGCGCTTGTACGCCGTGCGGCTGCCGCGAGGAGTCCTCGTCATGGCCTCCGGGGCTGAAGGGTGGGGCTCCTTGCGTTGTTTTGGGAGGGCCGTTGCTGCTCAGTTGCGAGCGGTGCGTTCGGTGCCGGCCGCGCAGGTGTCAGCGGTGTGGTTCTCGTCTTGTTGTGGCGTCGTGCCGGTCGTAGACCCGGGCTGGTGCGACCTGGTGTGCGGTGGTCAGGAGGTGGCGTCGAGGACGATGTTCCAGTCGAATGTCTTGGTGCTGTTGTCTTTGGAGGTGTCCTCGCTGCGCTCCCACTTGATGACGCCGTAGTTCAGGGTGGTGTCGTCGAACAGGGAGGGGGACCCGATGGTCAGGCTGCTGACCAGGACGTCGGTCATCGTCAGCGTCGAGGAGCACGTGTCGGTGGTGCAGCCGGCGACCTGCGCGCTGGCGAGGTGGGTGCCCTTGAACAGCGCGTCGAGCAGGGTCACGGTTCCAGCGCCGGCGCGGGTCCGGGCGACGAGGTCAGCGATGTTCGCCTTTCCGGCGCCGCCACCGCTACCCATGTGCGTGGTGCCGGACTGGGTCATGGACTGGCTCCACCGCTCGGTGGGCAGAACCCCGAGGGGACCGTTCGGGCCGGTGAGGGTGGTCGTGTAGGTGGTGTCCCCGTCGTCGGTGGCAGCGACGGCACCGTCCAGGTCGGAGGTGTTGCCGGCAATGTCGAGGTTCAGCGAAGTGGGGTCGCCGGTGGCGGGGTAGTGGGTGACGGTCTCGAGCGACGAGTTCAGGTGCATGGTGACCGTTGCTGCGTCCGAGTCCTGCTTGACTGAGACCTCGGTGACCATGACGTCTCGGAGCTCGACGGACAGGGTGCAGCGGCCGGCGCGGCGGTCTGGGGCGCCGGCAGGGGTGCCGGTGGGGGCGGCCTGTCCGTCGAGCTCCCCGGGCAGGCACATCTCCAGGCGTGCGGTGGGGGCGTGGGTCCCCTTGGCGAGCTGGGTCATCCGTGCGATCAGGTCGGAGTTCATGGGCAGGGTCACCTCGACGTCGCCGACGTCCACCTTGCCGGCCCCGGCGCTTGCTCCATTTTGGGTGGGGCCGGACTGGGTGAACCGCTGGGTGAATCCGGTGACGGGGGTGTAGGCGCCCTGGTAGGTGTTGGAGAAACTCATCCGGTAGGTGATGTCGTAGGGGTTAGGGTCGGTCGCCTCGGCGGCAGGACCGGCAGGACCGGCAGGACCGGTGGCACCGGCAGGACCGGCAGGACCGATGGCACCGGCAGGACCGGTGGCACCGTCCTTGCCTGCGGGGCCAGGCAGCCCGTTCGTGCCGGACGTACCCGCAGCACCGGTCTTGCCAACGGGACCGGTAGCACCTGTGGCCCCCTTGACGTTCCACACCAGCCGCTTCTCGGTCTTCGCGCACGCTGTGCTGGGCGACACCACGCGCAGGGCGCCGGTCTTGGTGTTCGAGCAGCCGGTGATGGTCGTGGTCGGGGTAGTGGCCGCGTTGGCCAGGTAGCCGCCGCTAAGGGACAGGCTGACTGCGAGCACAGAGCCGGTGGCCAGGAGACGAGTACGTCGCAGCATCAGGGGGTTCGTTGCTTCCGGGCAGGGACACACGCCGTGGGCCGTGTCGGAGATGGTCGACCGAGCTAGGCTGGACCCGGAAGTTGATCGTCACTGTGCGCGTGAGAGTAGCCGGAAAACATCGCGTAGATGGTTGAAATCGGCGTCAGTCCTCCAGCGCCCACAGAAGTTGATCGAGGGTCAACCCGTCCACGCCGACCTCGGCCGCAGCGGCGCGGGCGGTCACCAGGATCGAATGCACGTCGCCGGACAGCGTGAAGCCCAGGCTCCTCAGCGCCTTGGCGACCCGCACATCCGGCTTCAAGGTGTTGCCGCCGCACCGCATCCGCATGTACGCGAACAGCGCCGGGCCGGGTCCAGACACCCCTCCAACTACGGGGTCAAGCTTGTGTGCGTGCTCGAGCCCTTCAACGCCAAGGGCCCAGGCTCGACACCCTTCGTCCTCCGAGACTCTCAGGTCCTCCCCGAAGGCCAGCAAGTTGGCCGCCACGGTGCGCATCGTGTCCGGCTCGGTGCCTTGGAGTCCGAACTCCCCGGCCCGGAGGGGGCGTGACGCCAGCTGCGCCAGAGACGGGTTCCCCACCATCTCGCACCAACGCGCAACAAGGGGACGCACGCGAGACGTGTACTTCCGCTGACGGGAGGCGACTACATCGAAGACCATGGCGCCTCGGCGTACGCGTCGCAGTATCCGTCCGCATGACCGCGCGCGGTGTCTCCTTGCGTCACCATCAGTTCGTGTAAGGCCTCGACGGCTGCCTGCCACTCCGGACCCCGCCGAAGTATCAGTAGCGCTTGTGGCACGGTCCCCGGTTCCCGCGCGTTCACCGCGGTCACCTCCGTGTTGCGTCCGACCAGGCCCGGACCCCCGAACTCGCGCACAAAGCCGCAGGTGAGGCGGCTAGTTGGGGTTCGACGGGGGAGGAGTTGTGGAGACTCCCGGCGCCAGTCTGTGGAGCCGCTAGCCGTCGGGCCCAGTTTCACCCTCAGTACCGGGTTTCGGGAACATGCCACCACGAAGGGGCCCGACCACCCGGTCGGGCCCCTTCGCCGTGGCCGGGACCTCGATGCCGCGAGCGTGCCCGTCGCCCGGCGGCGACGGTGCCGCGAAGACCCGCCACCTCCGGCGGCTATGCTCCGGCGGTGACCTCGCCGACCGGCCCGTACACCTATCTCGTCGTCGACGGCGAGAACATCGACGCGACCCTCGGCGGAAACGTCCTCGGCCGCCGACCGCAGCCGGACGAGCGCCCCCGGTGGGAGCGCATCCGCGAGTTCGCCGAGCGGACCTGGGGTCAGCCGGTCAAGGGGCTGTTCTTCCTCAACGCCAGCTCGGGCCAGCTGCCGATGTCGTTCGTCCAGGCCCTGCTCGCGATGGGGTACCGCCCCATCCCGCTCGCCGGTGGCCCGAACGAGAAGGTCGTCGACATCGGTATCCAGCGCACGCTGGAGGCGCTGAAGGACCGCCAGGGCGACGTTCTGCTCGCGAGCCACGACGGCGACTTCCTCGGCCAGATGTCCGACCTGCTGGACGGCGAGCGCCGCGTCGGGCTGCTGGGCTTCCGCGAGTTCGTGAACTCGGGGTTCCAGGAGCTGGTCGCGAAGGGCATGACGATCTTCGACCTCGAGGACGACGTCCGGTCGTTCAACGAGGTGCTGCCGCGCACCCGGATCATCGCGATCGAGGACTTCGACCCGCTCCGGTACCTGTAGCCGGGTGGAGACGCTGCTCGCGGTCGACGGGAACTCCCTCGTCCACCGCTCCTTCCACGCCCTGGCCGGTTCCAACCTCCGCACCGCCGACGATCGGCCGATCTGGGCCGTCAAGGGCTTCTGCTCTCAGGTGCTGGGCGCGCTGGACCGGGTCGGTGCCCGGGCGCTCGTCGTCGGCTTCGACGACCACACCGCGAGCGAGCGCAAGACGCGCTGGCCGCACTACAAGGCCACCCGCAAGCCGAAGCCGCCCGAGCTCGGCGACCAGATCGCCCGCACGATCGAGCTGCTGCGCGCGGCGGGTGTCCAGGTGGTCGTACCGGCGGGGCTGGAGGCCGACGACGTGCTGGCCTCGGCCGCCCGTACCGCGGCGGCCGCGGGCTGGCAGACGGTGATCCTCACCAGCGACCGCGACTCGTTCGCGCTGATCGACGAGACGACCACCGTCCTGCGGCTCATCAACGGCGGCGTGCACGCCTCGCCGATGCTGTCGCCCGACCGGCTGGTCACGCTCACCGGGGTACGCCCGGAGCAGTACCGGGAGTACGCGGCGATGCGCGGCGACACGTCCGACAACCTCACCGGCATCAACGGCATCGGGGAGAAGACGGCTGCCCGGCTGCTGGCCGCGTTCGGCACGGTGCAGGCGGCCTTCGACGACGTGGACGCCGGGGGAGCGGCGGTCGCCGCCGCGCTCGGCCGCGCGTGCGTGGCGAAGCTGGCCGACGCCGAGCACCGGGCCGCGTTCGCCCGCAACGTCGAGATCATGACCATGCGGACCGACCTCGCGCTCGGGCTGGACCTCGCGGGCGGCGGTTCCGGCTGCCTGCCGCTGGACCCGGACAGCGTGTCCGGGGCGCTGGAGGAGTTCGAGCTCGCCGGCATCCGGATGCTCGCGCTGCGCCTGCTGGCCGACGCCCCCGATCCCGAGCCGGCCCTCGTCGCCCGGCAGCCGGCGGACCGGAACCACACGCCGCGCGTGCCCGCGGCGGTCGCCGCCCCGGCCGCCGGCCCGCAGTGGGTCGGCGACACGCTGTTCTGACTCGCCCCCGGGGTTCCGCTCCACCGGCGGAGGCGACCTGGCAAGGTGACTCCGTGATCGCAGAGCGCTGGACAGTGGTGGGACTCGACAACGGCGGTACGAGCAACAACGCCACCGTGCTGGACGCGTCCGGCCGGTTCGTGGTGGACACCTTGGTCGAGCTGCCGAGCCGGGTGCAGGAGGGTCCGCGGGTCGCCGTCGAGGCGCTCGCCGCGGCCTTCGACAACGTCCTCGCGGTGACCGGCCGAGAGCGGGCGACGGTCCGTGCGGTCGGCCTGGACAGCCCCGGCCCGGCGAGCGCGGACGGAGTCATCTCCTCGAAGGGGTCCACCAACTTCCCGCAGGCGGCGTGGCACGGCTTCGACTTCCGCGGCGCACTGGAGGACCGGCTGGGGCTGCCGGTCGTCTACAACAACGACGGGAACGCCGCCGCGCTGTACGCCCACCACGTCCACTACGGCCCCGTGGCGGCCCAGCGCTCCTCGGTGTCGGCCATCGTGGGCACCGGGCTCGGCGGCGGCGTGGTGGAGTCCGGACGGGTGATCCGGGGCGCCTCGGGCACGGCGGGCGAGCTGGGCCACGTCCACATCCCGATGGACGGGCTCCTCGCCGACGGACAGGAGGTGCCCCGGTGCAACTGCGGGTTCGCCGGGGACGCCGAGAGCGTCGCCTCGCTCACCGGCATCACCCGGAACCTGCTGCCGTACTGGCTGAGCCGCTACCCGGACCACCCGCTGGCGAGCGCCGACTCGATCGCCCAGGCGGCGAAGCTGGTCCGCGGGTACGCCGAGGAGGGCGACGCGCTCGCGCTGAAGATCTTCGAGCAGCAGGCGATGGCGCTGGGCCGGCTCTTCACGATCGCCGCGAACTTCGCCGACCCGGACGCCTACTTCGTCGGCGGGGGGGTCGTGGAGACCGGGCCCGAGTTCCGGAACTGGTTCCTCGCCACGGTCCGGCAGCACACGGCCCTGCGGACCGAGCAGGAACGGGTGGTCACGTTCGCGGTCGTCCCCGACCGCGACATGGCGGGCGCCCGGGGTGCCGCGATCGCCGCCCTGGCGACCCTGCACGCCGAACCCGCCGAGTAGCGCGCCGCGGCGGTACCTCGGCCGTGGGACAGCGCTGCCCCCTCCGCTCGGCGGAGGGGGCAGCGGTGTTGCCGGGTCAGGCCGTGCGGCGCAGGCCCGTGCCCGGTCGTGCCGGTCAGCCGGTCAGCCGGTCAGGCCGTGCGGCGCAGGCCCGTGCCGGTCAGGCCGTGCGGCGCAGGCCCGTGCCGGTCATGCCGGTCAGCCGGGTCACGTCCTGGCGGGCCAGGATCGCGCGGATCTGCCGGGTCTCGTCCGGGCGGTACCTGTCGATGATCGCCTCCAGCTCCAGGCGCTCGGCCGGGCTGGTGTAGGTGGCGAGTTCGCGCTCGAGCCGCTGACGCTCGAGTCGCTCCGCGCGGCGCGCGGCCAGGGCGTCGCGCAGCATCGCGACGGTGCTCGTCGAGTTCCGCATGGGTGTGCTCCGTTCCTCGGCTGCGGCGGCCCACCGTGGGCCGTCACCTCAAGGACAACAGCTGAAGCGGTTCAGAACAGCCCGCCGGGGCTGTGATCCCCGTTGCGAGGCCCAGGTCACGTCCGCCGGAGACCCCCGGATCGGGGGCCTCCGGCGGAGGGCGGGTCAGCGGGCCGCCCCGACTACCGGGCTGCCCCACCGGCGGCCGTCACGAGCGCGACGGTCTGGTCCACGACGGCCTTGCGGTCCGCCTCGAACGCCGGGTCGGTGAGGACGCTCGTGTCCTTGGGGTACTCGAGCGCCGAGATGTGCAGGTGCCCGCCCGGGAACTTCGCCAGGCCGAACCCGATCCGCAGCCGGTTGGAGCGGTACATGCTCTCGTTCGAGAGGTAGTTCCCGCCGGGGCCGGAGGCGGCGGTCGAACCGCGGGACGGGTCGGGCTGGCACCGCACCCGGGTGGGGTCGGGGTACGTGCCGGCCGGCCACTCACAGATGCCGGCGTTGAGCTTCACGGGCCAGGGGCCCGTCTCGGCGGCGATCATCGCGCGGTACGGCAGCGTGGTGTGGATCCACTGCGGCGAGTCCGCGGGCTGCGGCCAGTGGGAGGGACGGGAGACCGCACCGAAGTTGAGGTTCCGGTTGTTGTCCGGGCTGCCGCCACGGGCGTTCGCCGCCCACTTCTCGATGTTCATCATGCCGCGGCCGGTCTGGCTGATCGTCATGATCAGATCGGCCTTGTTCTTGCCGCGGGCGAGCACCGGGCCGAACGCGTCCTCCACGATGCCCTGGTCGAAGTCCGTCCAGTTCACCGGGAACACCACGGCCTGCAGTACGACCGGCCCGCTCGCGGTCTTGACCGTACGCCCGTCGAGCTGGAGCGCGGAGGCGCCGGAGGGGTTGGAGTTCCGCAGGCTGTCGTCGAGGCTGTACGTGTCGAAGCCGCTGACCATCACGCGCTTCGCGCCCTTCGGGGCGGCCGGCCACCGGACCGAGTCGAGGCCGCGGGAGGCGTGGTCGAGGATCCGGACCAGCGAGTTGCGCTGGATGGTCGTCACGGTCACCGGGGCCTGCCACTGGCGCACGGCGCTGCTCATGTACAGCCGGGCCCAGTACAGCGGGCGGTCGTCGTACCGGTCGATCGTCCCGATCGCGCGCTTGCCCTGGGCGCGCGCGATGGCGGTGTCCCACAGCTCCTGGCCGTGGGCGCGGACGAGGTCGCGGGCGGCGGCCACGCTCCCCGCGGCGCACAGGTCTCGGTAGAAGCCGTCGACCAGGGGCTCGAACCCGGCGGCCTGGACGAACCGCTCGGCCGCGGGCGCGCCACCGCCGGGGAGCGGCTGGCCGAGGCGCTGCTCCTCCACCGTCAGGGATGCCTTCGCGGTGAGGCAGGGTGCGGCCGGGCCGGCCGCCTCCTCGGCTGCCGCGCCGTGCAGGGGCAGGGACGAGACCGCGATCGCGACGGCTGTCGCGGCGGACGCAAGGAGCGCGCCCCGCCAGGGCAGTGACCTCAGCTGTGCCATGAGTCCTCCGAGAGTTGGTGCCCAGGAGCGCCGGGCACATCGCCCGGCCTTGTCCTGCTTCGGTGGTGCGGGAGCCTATGGGTTGTTCAACAATCCGGCAATAGTCGGATGTGTTCACGGATATCGGGGCCCGGCCGGGCATACTCCTGGGCCACTGGTCGGCGCGGACACCCTGGAGGGACCATGCGGCCGAGGATGGCGATCGTGGGCGCGGGCATCGGCGGGCTGACCCTGGCCCTCGCCCTGCGGGAACGCGGCGTGCCGGTCGAGCTCTTCGAGCAGGCGAGCCGCCTGAGCGAGATCGGGGCCGCGGTCGCCCTGTCGGCCAACGCCACCCGGGTCCTCGGCCGGCTGGGCGTCGGCGACCGCCTGGGCGCCGTGTCGGCCGAACCGTCCGAGCTGATCTTCCGGAACTGGCGCGACGGGGAGCGCGTCGCGGCCCACCCGGTCGGGCGGGACGGGTGGTACCGTGCGCGGTTCGGCGCGCCCTACTACGGCGTCCACCGCAAGGACCTCCAGGGCATCCTCGGCGCGGCCTGGGGCACCGAGGGGCTGTACCTCGGGCGGCGGCTGACCGGTCTCCGGGACGGGCCGGACGGCGTCCGGCTGACGTTCGCGGACGGGGCGACGGCGGAGGCGGACGTCGTCGTGGGCGCGGACGGGATCCGGTCCGCGGTCCGGCAATGGGTCACCGGTGCCGAGGACACGGTGTTCTCCGGGACGAGCGGGTTCCGGGGGATCGTCCCGGTGGACCGGCTCCCGTCGCTGTCCGACCCGGCGGCGATCCAGTTCTGGATGGGGCCGGGTGCGCATCTGCTGCACTACGCGATCGGGGCAGACGCCGGCCAGGTGAACTTCCTTGCCGTCGTGGAGGGCCCCCGACACTGGGCGGGCCCGGAGTGGCGCGCCGACGTCACCGATGCCGAGGTGCGCGCCGCGTTCGACGGCTGGCACCCGGCGGTGACCGAGATGGTCGGCAGCGTGGCGCACCGGGAGCGCTGGGGGCTGTTCGGGGTGCGGGCGCTGGAGCGGTGGAGCCGTGGCAGGGTGGTGCTGCTCGGCGACGCGGCGCACGGCATGCTGCCGCATCAGGGCCAGGGCGCGAACCAGACCGTCGAGGATGCCGCCCTGCTCGCCGAGCTGCTGTCCGGGCCCGAGGACCCGGCAACCGTGTTCGAGCGGTACGAGGCACTGCGCCGGCCCCGCACCCGGCGCGTGCAGCACCTGTCGTGGGTCACCAACCGGGTCCTGCACCTGCCGGACGGGCCCGAAGCCCGGGAGCGGAACGTCCGGCTCCGCGTATTGCCGGAGAGCATCGGCTGGATCCACGAGCACGACGTGGTGGCGGGCCTGGGCCTGCGGCCGGCCTGAGTGCGGCGGCACCCGGACCGGTGGTGTCACGGCCCGCGGGAGTGACGACGGCGGGCCGGTGCTCGGGAGGCGGTCGCCGTCGGCACGGCATCCCCGGGCCGGGCCGGGGTCCGGACAGTAAACCGGGCCGGCCGCGGTGTTCGCGGCCGACCCGGTGAGCGGTGGCAGGCGGCTGCCTCCGCTCGGTGACGGTCGGTCCATCCGGTCCACAGGGCGCCAGCGGCGTTCAGTCGCGGCGTGTGCAGCGGTCGGACGAAAGGGGTCGTCGACCGGGTCAACGCGCGGTTACCCTGCGCCTGCAGTCGAGTGGACCGGCCCCTGAACGGTCTCGGAACGTGGTCAGGGAGCGTGCTCCCAACCCGGCTTCCGAACCTTCACCCGTAGCCCCCTCTCGCCGAGGAACCTGACACCCCAAGATTACGTGGTGTAGATCACATGTCAACCCTCAGTCACAAGATCCTCTCGACAAAGAGCGCTACGCGGAGGGGACGGGAGGTACGCGGGTCAGACCAGGCCGTGTGCGTGCATCGCGTCGGCCACCCGGACGAAGCCGGTGATGTTCGCGCCCAGCACGAGGTTGCCCGGGTCGCCGTACTCCTCGGCGGCCGCGGCGCAGCTGGCGTGGACGTCCCGCATGATGTCCCGCAGCCGGGCCTCGGTGTGCTCGAACGTCCAGCGGTCCCGGGACGCGTTCTGCTGCATCTCCAGCGCGGACGTGGCCACACCGCCCGCGTTCGCCGCCTTGCCCGGCCCGTAGGCGATCCCGGCCGCCAGGAAGAGCTTCACGGCCTCCGGGGTCGAGGGCATGTTCGCGCCCTCGGACACCGCGACGAGCCCGTTGCGCAGCAGGGTCTGGGCGGCTTCGCCGTCGAGCTCGTTCTGGGTCGCCGACGGGACGGCGACCGTGCAGGGCACATCCCAGACCGATCCGCCCGTGACGTGCCGGGCGTGCCTGACGCGCTCGGTGTACTCGCTGAGCCGGCCGCGCTCGACCTCCTTGATCTGCTTCAGCAGATCGAGGTCGAGGCCCCGCTCGTCGACGACGTACCCGCTCGAGTCCGAGCACGCGATCGCGCGGCCGCCGAGCTGGGTGACCTTCTCGATGGCGTAGATCGCCACGTTGCCCGAACCCGACACCACCACGGTCTGCCCGTCCAGCGAGCTGCCGCGCGCCGCGAGCATCTCCTCGGCGAAGAACGCCGCCCCGTAGCCGGTCGCCTCCGTCCGCACGCGCGCGCCGCCCCAGCCGAGGCCCTTGCCGGTCAGCACACCGGACTCGTACCGGTTGGTGATCCGCTTGTACTGGCCGAAAAGGTAGCCGATCTCGCGGCCGCCGACGCCGATGTCCCCGGCCGGCACGTCGGTGTACTCGCCGAGGTGGCGATACAGCTCGGTCATGAACGACTGGCAGAACCGCATGATCTCCGCGTCCGACCGACCCTTGGGGTCGAAGTCCGACCCGCCCTTGCCGCCGCCGATCGGCATGCCGGTGAGGGCGTTCTTGAAGACCTGCTCGAAGCCGAGGAACTTGATGATCCCCAGGTAGACCGACGGGTGGAACCGCAGGCCGCCCTTGTACGGCCCGAGCGCGGAGTTGAACTCGACCCGGAACCCGCGGTTGATCTGCACCTCGCCGCGGTCGTCGGCCCACGGCACGCGGAAGATGATCTGCCGCTCCGGCTCGCAGATCCGCTGGACCGTCTTGAGCTCGGTGTACTCCGGGTGGCGCGCCAGCACCGGCTCCAGTGACTCCAGCACCTCGCGTACGGCCTGGTGGAACTCCTTTTCGGCGGGGTTGCGCCGGAGCACCTCGGCGTAGATGGCCTCGATGGTGGAGACGGTCATGGGGGTGCGGAGTTCCTTTCGCGGGCGGGCGCCGAGTGCTGCTACCCAGGGTACTCAGCGCGTTACGGGAAGCACCGGGCACCGGCCGGGACTGTGGCGCCGCGCGATCACTGGTTGTCTTTCCCCATGCCGAGGATCGTCGTCGTCACCACGGGCGGGACCATCGCGAGCCGCACCGCGGCAGACGGCTCCCGGCAGGCGAGCGCCCCGGGCGCGGACCTGCTCGACGGGGTGCCGTCGACCGGCGGCGTCACGGTCGACGTGGTGGACGCCCTCAACGTCAACAGCTACGCGATGACCGTCCCGCATCTGCAGACGATGCTCACGGCGGTACACGAGGCGCTGGCTTGCTCCGATGTGGACGGTGTGGTGGTCGCGCACGGCACGGACACGATGGAGGAGTCCGCGTTCCTGGTGGACCTGTTCCACGCCGACCCGCGGCCGGTGGTGTTCACCGGGGCGCAGCGGGCCGCAGACAGCGCGCACGGGGACGGCCCGCTGAACCTGCGCGACGCGATCACCGTCGCCGCGGCTCAGCACGCTCGCGGGCTGGGCACGCTGATCGTCTTCGACGGGCTGGTGCTGCCGGCCCGCGGGTCGACCAAGGTGGACACCGTGGCCTCGGCCGCGTTCGCCGCACCGCACACCGGCCCGCTCGGCCGGGTTGTCGAGGGGACGGTCTCGTTGCTGTCCACTGTGGTGCGCCCCGCCCCGCTGGACGCCGGCGGTCTCGACCTGGCCGCGCACCGCGTGGACGTCGTCGCCGTGTACCCGGGTGCGGACGCCACGGGCCTCGACGCCTACGTGGCCGTGGGCGCGGACGGACTGGTCCTGCAGGGGACCGGGCTCGGCAACGCGAACCCCGCGGTGGCGGCCGCGGTCGGCCGGCTGACCGACGCGGGCGTCGCCGTCGTGCTCTCCACGCGTGTCCACAGCGGTCCGGTCCTGGGCCTGTACGGGGCCGGCGGGGGGTACGACCTGCTCGCGGCGGGTGCCGTGTCGGCGGTGTACCTCCGGCCCTCGCAGGCCCGCATCCAGCTGCTCGCACTCCTCGGGACGGGCGCGACGCCCGAGGAGATCCGC
The DNA here is from genome assembly GCA_030840805.1 of Actinomycetota bacterium. Classification (GTDB taxonomy): domain Bacteria; phylum Actinomycetota; class Actinomycetes; order Mycobacteriales; family HKI-0501; genus JAVEDU01. The sequence continues at coordinate 513 of JAVEDU010000068.1, read as the reverse complement.
TCCGCGTTCTGACTCCAACGGGAGGTTCGCACATGCCCAAGGACATCCTCTGCGCGTTCGGTGTGGACGTCGACGCCGTCGCCGGCTGGCTCGGCTCGTACGGCGGGGCGGACTCGCCGGACGACATCTCCCGCGGGATCTTCGCGGGTGAGGTCGGCGCCCCGCGGCTGCTGGAACTGTTCCGCCGCAACGATCTCACCACCACCTGGTTCATCCCCGGCCACTCCGCGGAGACCTTCCCCGAGCAGATGCGCGCGGTGGCCGAGGCCGGGCACGAGATCGGCGTGCACGGGTACTCGCACGAGAACCCGATCGCGATGAGCCGCGAGCAGGAGACCGCCGTCCTCGACAAGTCCATCGAGCTGATCGAGAAGCTCGCCGGCCGACGCCCGACGGGCTACGTGGCGCCGTGGTGGGAGTTCAGCAACGTCACCAACGAGCTCCTGCTCGAACGCGGCATCAAGTACGACCACTCGCTGATGCACAAGGACTTCGAGCCGTACTACGTCCGGG
>JAVEDU010000089.1 GCA_030840805.1 Actinomycetota bacterium | reverse complement strand
CCCGGTGAGCCGGGGCAGCGCGACGGTGCCGCCGGCGCGGGGCGGCGCGCCGGCCGGCCGGCCGGCCGGCGCGCCGCCCCGCGCCGGCGGCACCGTCGCGCTGCCCCGGCTCACCGGGGGGCGGGTCCGCGAACCGGCCGGGCCCGAGCCCACCGGGCCGGAACCCGCCGAGGTACCGGGCGCGGTGCGCCCGGCCTCGGCTCCGCCCGGGGTGCGCCCCGCCTCGGCTCCGCCCGGGGTCCGGCCGGCGTCCGCGCCGCCCGGCACCGCCCGGGGTTCTGTCGGCGAGGCCGTCCGCAACGCGCGGGCCACCGTCACCGCGGCCGCGGCCCGCAGCCCGCGCCGGGCCAAGCTCCAGCTCAAGCGGATCGACCCGTGGTCGGTCATGAAGTTCTCGTTCGCCGTATCGCTGGTGATGTTCGTCGTCACCGTCGTCGCGACGAGCGTGCTCTACGTGATTCTCGACGGGATGGGCGTGTTCGCGAGCGTGAACGACCTCGTGAGCAACTTCCTCACGTCCGGAACCAGCGACGGCACGGCGGGCAGCAACGTGAACGTGGTGATCACCGCCAAGGGCGTCATCGGCGGGGCCGCCCTGTTGGGCATCCTCAACATGGTGCTGTTCACCGCGATCGCCACGCTCTCGGCGTTCGTCTACAACGTGTGTTCGGATCTGGTCGGCGGCATCGAGGTCACGCTGGCCGAGCGGGACTGACGGCCCGGTCCGGGGCCCCTCCGCGTTGGGAGGCCCTCGGGCATGCGGTAGTCTTGCGTCTCGCACGCGGGGCTATAGCTCAGTCGGTTAGAGCGCATCGCTGATAACGATGAGGTCGCTGGTTCGATTCCAGCTAGCCCCACCACACCATCCCGTCGACGAGGGGAGCCGCTCATGAAGAAGGTCCTTTTCCTGTTGGGCGCGCTGGGAATCGCCGGCCTCGTGGCCAAGAAGGTCAAGAGCGCGAACGACGAGCGTGAGCTGTGGCACGAGGCCACCACCGCCCCCGACCTGCGCTGACCTTCCGCCTCACCGAGCGGCACCACCCGACGAGGGTGGTGCTGTTGTCGTTTGTGCGGGGGGTGGACACCGGCTGACCGCTCAAGTCCGCGTCCGGTGCTGTCGATGCCTCCGGTATGCGCCGTCTCGTCCACGCCGTCGTCGCCGCGGTGGCCCTGCCGCTGCTCGGCATCGTCCCCGCCCAGCCGGCCGCCGCGGCCACCACGTACAAGGCATCGCTGCGTGCCGCGGTCGCCGCCCTGCCGGCGGCGGCCGAGAGGCGCACGGGGTACGCCCGTAGCGCCTTCACGCACTGGGTCGACGCGGACGGCGACGGCTGCGACACCCGCAACGAGGTGCTCATCGCCGAGGCGGTCACCAGGCCCGGGCTCGGCTCGCGATGCGCGCTGGCCGGGGGCAAGTGGGTCTCGTACTACGACCGCCGGACCTGGACCGACCGCGGCCGGATCGACATCGACCACATGGTGCCGCTGGCGGAGGCGTGGGACTCCGGCGCCGGGACCTGGAGCGCAGCGATGCGGACGGCGTACGCGAACGACCTCGGCGACCCGCGTTCGCTGGTCGGCGTCACGGACTCGGTGAACCGGTCGAAGTCCGACCGGGACCCGGCGGAGTGGTTGCCGACGTACGACCGGTGCCGGTACGTCCGGGAGTGGACGGCGGTGAAGGTCCGCTGGCGGCTGACCGCGGACACCGCGGAGAAGGCGACGCTGACGCGCCTGGCCGCCTCGTGCCCCGCCGTGGTACTCACCGTGGCGCGGGCGCGCTGACCTCGCCGAGCACGCGCCCCGGTATGCTGGGCGCCGCCGGGGACGTAGCTCAATTGGCAGAGCACCGCCTTTGCAAGGCGGGGGTTAGGGGTTCGATTCCCCTCGTCTCCACCAGCCCACGACCAGCGGAGGCGCCGGTCGCGGAGGCCTGACGCTCCAGATCGTCGGGTTGTCCTGCCGTCCCGGTCAGCCCTGCCGTCTCGGCGGGGTGGGCGATCCGGGGGCGAGCAGGGAGAGCAACTGCTGTAGCACCGGGTCCACCGGCTCCCGCCACACGAGGTCCAGCGCCAGCCTCAGCGGCGGGTCGAGTGGACGCAGCGCGATCCCGGCCACGCCGGTACGCCGCCCCAGCGCCGGAGCGACCAGGCCCAGCCCACCGCCGGCCGCCACCGCGGTCAGCAGCGTCGCCTCCCCGCCGAGCGGATCCGGATCGGTGACGACCTGCCCGGGCCGCGGCGCCGGCCACGGCAGCAGGTGGCCGACCAACCGGTCCCACAGGCCCGGCGCGAGCTCGCGCGGGAACAGCACGAGCGTCTCGTCGGCCAGCTCGCCGACCGGCACCGTCCGCTCCCTCGCGAGCCGGTGGTCCGCCGGGACCGCCAGGTGGACCGGGACCTCCCGGAGCGTCACGCCGGAGAGGTCGGACTCCGCGCCGGCGCCGCCCCAGACCGCGGCCGCATCGGCCCGTTCCTGCCGTACCGCGTGCAGTGCGTCCACGCCGTGCGTCATCGCCACGCTCACCCGGAGCACGGGTGCCCGCCGGAGGAGATCCCGCAGCAGCTCGCCGAAGAGGGTCTCGGCCCCCGCCGTGACCCGGATGGAGAGACACCGCGGGTGGATCTCCGCCGACCGCACGTCGTCCCGCGCCCGCTGAGCCCGGCTCAGCAGTGCGCGCGCGTGCTGGAGCAGGGCCTCGCCCGCCGGCGTGAGCGCGACCCCGTGGGAGTCGCGGTCGAGGAGGACGGCGTGCAGGTCCCGTTCCAGCACGCGGATCTGCTGGGACAGGGACGGTGTCGCGATCCGCAGCCGAGAGGCGGCCCGCCCGAAATGGTGCTCCTCCGCTACCGCGACGAAGTAGCGCAGCTGGCGCAGCTCCACACCCCGATGTTAGGTCGGCCCTCACCGCATGAGCGAACCGATCATGCGGCGCCCGCGTGTCCTCGGAGAGCGCGGGTAGGCGTTCGATCACAGCGCAGGTACCGCCGGGCAGACGAGGGATGTGAGGACACCGTGAGCAAATACGACCCCACGACGGAACGGATGGCCCAGACGCTGGGCTACGTCAGTCTCGGCCTGGGGGCGTCGATGACCCTCGCCCCACGGGTGGTCACCACGCTGGCGGGCGTCGACGACTCCGCGCTGGCGCGGCTGATGACCCGGGTCGTCGGCATGCGGGAGCTGATGCACGCCGCCGGGCTGCTCGCCGGCCCGCCGGAACTGGTGTGGACGCGGGTCGCGGGCGACGCGATGGACCTGCCCGCTCTGCTGATCGCGATGGGGAACCGGCACGGCACCCGCCGGCTCCGTGCCGTGCTGGCCACCGCGGCCGTCGCCGGCATCACCGCGGCCGACGTGTACACCGCGTGGCGGACCCTGTCCGAGCGACGGCAGGGTGAACGCGGGGGCGTGACGGCGGACAACGTGTACACCGCGATGCGCCGGGTCCAGGACCGGACGAGCGGTTCCGTCGGTCCCAAGCACGTCGAGGCGGCGGTGACCGTGAACCGGTCGCCCGAGGAGTCCTACCAGTTCTGGCACGACTTCTCGAACCTGCCGCGGTTCATGATCCACGTGGACTCGGTGGAGCCGCGCGGCGACGGAATGCTGCACTGGCGGGCCGAGGAACCGTTGCGGCACAAGAGGATGGAGTGGGACGCGCAGATCGTCGAGGACCGTCCCAACGAGCTGATCGCCTGGCGTTCGGTCGACGGTGCGGTCGGCCCGAGCATGGGCGCGGTGCACTTCGACACGGCGCCGGGTGGGCGCGGGACCGAGGTGCGGATGGAGCTGGACTACCCGGAGTCCCCGGCCGGGAGGGTCGGCATGGCGGTCGCGAAGCTCGCGGGTGAGGCGCCGGACCAGCAGGCCCGGGACGACCTCCGCCGGTTCAAGCAGCTGATCGAGATCGGCGAGATCGTCCGCTCCGAGGGAAGCCCCGAGGGCACCCACACCCGGCAGCTGTTGCGGCAGCGCCCCGCCCAGCCCCTGCCCAGCTGACCGGTCCGCTCGCCGCGACAACGAAAGGGAAGCTCACGATGAAGGCCAACTGCTGGACGGGCATCTCCTCGGTCGAGGTCGAGGAGGTCCCGGACCCGAAGATCCTCAACGAGCACGACGCGATCGTCCGGATCACCTCCTCCGCGATCTGCGGGTCGGATCTCCACCTGTACAACGGGTTCATCCCCACCATGAAGAAGCACGACATCCTGGGTCACGAGTTCATGGGCGAGGTCGTGGACGTCGGCCGCGAGGTCGGCAACCTCAACATCGGTGATCGGGTGGTCGTGCCGTTCCCGATCGCCTGTGGACGGTGCAATTCCTGTCAGCGGGGGCTGTACTCGTGCTGCGAGAACTCGAACCCGAATGCCGGGATCGCGGAGATGATGATGGGGCACTCCCCGTCCGGCATCTTCGGCTACTCGCACATGCTCGGTGGCTACCCGGGAGGCCAGGCGCAGTACGCCCGGGTGCCCTTCGCCGACGTCGGCCCGATCGTGATCGACGACGGCATCCCGGACGAGCAGGTGCTGTTCCTGTCCGACATCTTCCCGACCGGGTACATGGGCGCGGAGATGTGCGACATCAAGCCGGGTGACGTGGTGGCGGTGTGGGGCTGCGGGCCGGTGGGGCAGTTCGCCATCGCGAGCGCCTTCCTGCTCGGTGCGGAGCGGGTGATCGGCATCGACCGGTTCGACTACCGGCTCCGTCGCGTGCGGGAGAAGACCGGCGCGGAGGTCCTCAACTACGAGCAGGTCAGCGTCCTGGAGGCACTGAAGGAGATGACCGCCGGGCGCGGGCCCGACGCGTGCATCGACGCGGTCGGCATGGAGTCACATCACGCGAACCCGGCGATGTACGCGTACGACCGCACCAAGCAGGCGGCGCGGCTGGAGACCGACCGTCCCTTCGCGATCCGGGAGGCCATCCTGGCGTGCGCCAACGGCGGGACGGTCTCGGTGATCGGTGTGTACGGGGGCCTCGTGGACAAGTTCCCGATGGGTTCGCTGATGAACCGTTCGCTGACTGTCCGAACCGGACAGTGTCATGTCCAGCGGTACATGAAGCCGCTGCTGGATCGGATCCGGAACGGCGACATCGACCCGAGCTTCGTGATCAGCCACAAGATGAGCCTGTCCGATGCGCCGAGCGGCTACCGGATGTTCCGCGACAAGCAGGACGACTGCAACAAGATCGTGCTCTACCCGTAGCCACCCGCCGATCCGGCCGGGTCCCGCCTCGGGGGGACCCGGCCGGGTCACGTGGTCAGCGCCGGGTGGCCTTGGCGCGGCTGGCCAGCTTGCCGACGAGCTCCTTGGCCTTCTGCTGGTTCGCCGGCTTGCTCATCTCGCGCCGGGCGATGTCCAGGATCTTCGCCGCGATGGCAGCCTTCACCGCTCCCTTGAGCAGTCCCATCGTTGTCCTCCTCCGTGAGCGTTGACAGGTGGTCAAACTCTGCCCGATCCGGCTCCGCCCCACCACCCGGGCAGTGGAGTTATCGATTACCGTTACCAACTGTGGCCGATTGAGACCTCAAGCACGCGGCTCCCCGGACGAAGAAGTGAGCAGGGACACAAGTCCTCCCGTCTTCGAGATCGGTGGCGCAATGCCGACCATGACCGTTCGTATCCGCATCATCGCCGCGATGGTGGTGATGCTGGTCCTCACGTGCGCCGCCGTCGTCGGTGTCGTCGTGGTCCGCACGTCGGCCCTCGCCCACCAGCAGGCGATCGACTACGGGCAGCAGCTCGCCGAGCGCCACGCCGTGGCCGCGGAGCTGGAGCTCGCCGCCCCGATGCGTACCGCCCGCGACCTCGCGACCGGGCTCGCGGCGCAGCGCACCGCGCACCCGCTCCGGCGCACCGACGTCGACGAGACCCTGCGCGGCCTGGTGACCGCGAACCCGTCCTACCTCGGTACCTGGACGGCGTGGGAGCCGAATGCCGCCGACGGCCGTGACCGCGCCGCCCGTGGCCAGGACTCCACCGACTCCACCGGCCGGTACCTGCCGTACTGGAGCCGCGGCAAGTCGGGTATCGAGCTGAGTGTCCTGGCCGACTACGAGAAGCCGGGTGCCGGCGACTACTACCTGCTGGCGCGGAACTCCAAGGCGGAGAAGGTCATCGACCCGTACTCCTACGACGTCAACGGCGTGCCGACGATGATGACCTCGCTGACCGCCCCGATCCTGGTCAGGGGCAAGGCGTACGGCGTCGCGGGCGTGGACGTGGCGCTCTCGACGCTGCAGCAGCAGGTCGACGCGATCAAGCCGTACGAGACCGGGTACGCCGCACTGGTCACCGGAGCCGGGGCCGTCGTGGCGCACCCCGACGCGAAGCTGGTGGGCAAGGGCCTCGGCGACGCCGCGGCGCGTCACGCGGCCGCGGCCGTGAAGACCGGCAAGACCGTGCGGGTGACCGGTACCGACGCGCGGACCGGTGCCGAGGCCCTGCAGCTGTTCGTGCCGGTGAAGGTCGGCGCACAGGACACCTGGGCCCTCGTCGTCTCGATGCCGTTGAGCAAGGTCCTGGCCGACTCCAACGCGCTCCGGAACGTGATCCTGCTCGTGGCACTGCTCGCGGTCCTGGTCTCCGGCGCCGTCGCCGTGTGGCTGGCCCGCAAGATCACCGCGCCGATCGTGGCGCTGCGCAACCGGCTCGACGAGATCGCGAACGGCGACGGTGACCTGACCCAGCGGGCCGACGACTCCAAGCCGGACGAGATCGGCCAGCTCGCCGCCGCGTTCAACGCGTTCACCGGCAAGATCGCCGACACGCTGCGCGCGGTGCGGGCCGATGCCGCCTCCGTCACGGCGACGGCCGACGAGCTCAACCAGCTCGGCCGGGAGATGCAGAGCGCCGCCGAGGGCACCTCGACGCAGGCCGGCATCCTCGCCGCCGCCGCCAACCAGGTCACCGCGAACGTGCAGACCGTGGCCACCAGCACCGAGGAGATGGGCGCCAGCATCAGCGAGATCTCCAGCAACGCGACGAACGCGGTCGGCATCGCCGCCGAGGCGGTGGCGCAGGCCGACGCGGCGAACCGCTCCGTGGCCCAGCTCGGTACGTCGTCGGAGCAGATCGGGGAGATCGTCAAGGTGATCACCTCCATCGCGGAGCAGACCAACCTCCTGGCCCTCAACGCCACCATCGAGGCGGCCCGTGCCGGTGAGTCCGGCAAGGGCTTCGCGGTGGTCGCGACCGAGGTCAAGGAGCTGGCGCAGAGCACCGCGAAGGCCACCGAGGACATCGTGTCCAGAGTGGGCGGACTCCAGGCCGACGCGGCGTCCGCGGCGGAGGCGGTGCGGGACATCTCCGCGCTGATCCGGGGGATCAGCGACAACCAGACCACGATCGCCGGTGCGGTGGAGGAGCAGACCGCGACGACCGCCGAGATGTCCCGGAGCGTGTCCGAGGCGGCGAAGGGCACCGAGGAGATCAGCACCAACGTCACCGCCCTGGCGACCACGGCCGCGACCACCGCCGAGACGGCCGAGCACGCCGGAGTCGCGGCGGACCGGCTGGCCGCGCTGGCCCAGGGCGTGCAGAGCAGGCTGGACCAGTTCCGGACCTGAGGTGCTCAGGCGGCGGCGACCTGCTGGAGGTCCCGCCGCAGCTCGGCCACCTGGTCGCGCAGGCCCTGCAGCGCGGGGTCGAGCTCGGCGATCCGCCGCGCGAGTGCGTCGAGGAGGTCGACGACCGCCGCCGCGAGCGCGACGGCGGTGTCCACCCGGTCGGCCCGGAGCAGCAGCTCGATCTGCCCGGACAGGTCGGCGAGCGTCTCCTCCGAGGTCACCGGCGGGAGGTACTCCTCGAGTCCGGGCGGATAGCGGGTGTGCGACCGGCGCTCGGTCAACGCGGTCGTCACGGCCGGCTCGGTGCTGATCCGGTCCAGCAGCGCCATCACGAGATACAGCCGGGCGGTCTTGCGGGGCCGCCCCGCGTGGCGGTCCAGCCACGCCCAGAGCGACGGTTCGCCGCCGAGGTGGTCCATGACCTTCTCGAGGGCGGCCACGAGCGGATTCGGCAGCTCGGTGTGGAACGGCAGGACACGGGCGACCTCGTCGGCCAGCGCCGCCTCTTCCGCCTCGGTGGCCTTGCCGGCCACGAACCGGTCCACGAGGTCCCGGCTCAGGGTCCAGTCGGCCACCGAACGCTCATCAGTCATGGCGTGCTCCCGCCGCGATGCGCCGCCTTCACGGTACGGCCGGGACGGTTCCCCCGCGACCCCCGCGCCGGCCGCGGTGCCCTAGGAGGCCGGGTCGCCGGGATCGACGAGGTCCCCGTACCGGACCGGGTGCTTCTGGATGTACTCCGCGACGAACTCGCACAACGGGACGACCTTGCGCCCCTGCCGCCGAACGTCGTCGAGCGCGCCGGCGACCAGGGTGCTGCCGACCCCCTCGCCCTCGAACTGCGGCTCGACCTCGGTGTGCGTGAAGATCACGGCAGCGCCCTCGGTCGTGTACCGGGTGAAGCCCGCGAGGACGTCGCCGACATGGGCCTCGTAGCGCTGCCGGTCGGGTGCGTCGGTGACCGTCATGTCCACGTGTCCTCCTCGGTCCGGGCCCGGGCCCGACCGTACGCGGCCACGTGCCACCCGCCACTCGCGCGAGTGGGGGATTAACGACCGTTCACGTACGAACTACGCTGAGCCGGTGACCGCCGACCTCGACACCGTGCCCGGCTCCTCCGCGGGCCCGCCCCGGCGTCGCTCACGGCGGGACGAGATCCTCACGATCGCGGTCGCCCTGTTCGCCACCCGCGGGTACCACGGCGTGAGCATGGACGACATCGGCAGCGCCGCGGGCGTGACCGGTCCGGCGCTGTACCACCACTTCGCCGGCAAGGAGGCGATGCTGAGCGCCGCCCTCATCCCGGTGAGCGAGGGACTGCGCGACGGCGGGCGCGCCCGGGTCGAGTCGGCCGAGGGGGACGAGGCCGCCCTCGAGGCCCTGGTGGACTTCCACGTCGAGTTCGCCCTCGAGCACCCCGCGGTGATCAGCGTCCACCTCAACGAGCTGGACCGGCTCCCGGACGAGCCCCGGCGGATGATCCGGCGCCTCCAGCGTGAGTACGTCGAGGAGTGGGTCGACGTGCTGACCCGGCTCCGGCCGGAGCTGGCGCCGGACGAGGCACGGGTGTGCGCGCACGCGGCGTTCGGCCTGATGAACTCGACGCCGTTCCTCCGGTCGCCGCTGCCGCGGGGCCGGGTGTCCGCGCTGCTGCGCGACATGGCGCTGGCGGCGCTACGCGGCTGAGCACATGCTGGCGCCCGGCGCGGCCGGGTCGTAACCTAACGATCGTTCAGGAAGCGCGACGGACCGGAAGGCCCACATGATCTCCTCCGTACTGGTCGCCAATCGGGGCGAGATCGCCCGGCGGATCATCCGCACCGCCCGGCGGCTCGGCATCCGCACCATCGCCGTGTACTCCGAGGCCGACGAGAAGCTGCCGTTCGTCGCGGAGGCCGACGAGGCGGTCCCGCTCACCGGCACGCCGGCGCAGGCGTACCGCGACTCCGCCCAGCTCCTCGCCATCGCCGCCCGCACCGGCGCCGAGGCGATCCACCCGGGCTACGGCTTCCTCTCCGAGAACGCCGGGTTCGCCCGCGCGGTCGCCGGCGCGGGCCTGGTCTGGGTCGGCCCGCCGGCCGACGCGATCGAGCGGATGGGCGACAAGATCAACGCCCGGAACCTGGTCGCGGCCGCGGGTGTCCCGGTCTCGCCCGGCACCGAGACCCCGGTGTCCGATGCCGACGGTGCGCTCGCCGCGGCCGAGGGCATCGGCTACCCGGTCATGGTGAAGGCCTCCGCCGGTGGTGGCGGGATGGGCATGGCGGTCGCGGCCGACCCGGCGGCGCTCGCCCGCGAGTACGACAAGGTGCGCGCGTTCGCCGAGCGGCTGTTCGGCGACGGCTCTGTGCTCCTCGAGCGGTACTACCCGCGCGTGCGCCACGTCGAGGTCCAGATCCTGGGCCTCCCGGACGGCCGGGTCGTCGCGCTGGGTGAGCGGGACTGCTCGGTCCAGCGCCGCAACCAGAAGGTCGCCGAGGAGACCCCCTCGCCCGGGCTCGACCCCGCCCTGCGGGCGCGGATGCTCGCCGCGGCCGTCCAGGCGGGCGAGGCCGTCGGGTACCGCAACGCCGGCACGGTCGAATGCCTGCTGGCGCCGGACACCGGGGAGTTCGTGTTCCTGGAGATGAACACCCGGCTCCAGGTCGAGCACCCGATCACCGAGGCGGTGTACGGCATCGACCTCGTCGCGGCCCAGCTGCGGATCGCGTCCGGTGAGGAGCCCGAGCTCGGCACCCTCACGCCGTCCGGCCACGCCATCGAGCTGCGCATCAACGCCGAGGACCCGAGGCGGTTCCTGCCCGGACCCGGCGTGATCACCGAGTGGGTCGAGCCCGCCGGGGAGGGCGTCCGCGTCGACGCCGGGTACGGCCCCGGTACGACGGTCACGCCGCACTACGACTCGCTCATGGCCAAGCTGATCGTGCACGGCCCGGACCGGGAGACCGCGCTCCAGCGGGCCCGGGACGCGGTGGCCGGCTTCCGGATCGCCGGCCCCAAGAGCAACCTCGAGTTCTTCCGCGAGCTGCTCGACACCGAGGAGTTCACCTCCGGCGAGTACGACACCGGCATCGTGGGGAGGATGCGCGGGTGAGCAGGTATCCGGCGAAGGTCAGCCTGCGGGAGGTCGGACCCCGCGACGGCCTGCAGAACGAGGCGCCCGTCCCGACCGCCGACAAGATTGCGCTGCTCGACGCGCTCGGGCAGACCGGCGTGCGGCGGATCGAGGCCGTGTCGTTCGTCCACCCGCGCGCGATCCCGCAGATGGCCGACGCGGAGGAGGTCTGGGCGGGCGCGAAGCGCAACGCCGACGTCGCCTACAGCGCGCTGGTCCCCAACGCGCGCGGCGCCGAACGCGCGCTCGCGGCGGGCTTCACCGAGCTGGAGGTCGTGGTGTCCGCCTCGGACACCCACAACCGCAAGAACATCAACCGGTCCACCGAGGAGTCGCTCGACGGCATCGCCGAGCTGATCGGCACCGTCCACGGCGCGGGCGGCACGGTCGAGGTGATCGTGTCGACCTCGTTCGGCTGCCCGTACGAGGGTGAGGTGGCGACCTCGCGGGTGGTGTCCGTGGTGGACCGCGCCGCGGCCGCCGGGGCGGACCGGATCGCGTTCGGCGACACGACCGGGATGGGCACGCCGACCCGGGTCACGGCGCTCGTGGACGCCGTACGGTCCCGGCACGCCGAGCTCCCGCTGCTGCTGCACTTCCACAACACCCGCGGTACGGCGCTCGCGAACGTGCTCGCCGCGCTCCAGCTCGGGGTCACCGAGTTCGACGCGAGTGTCGGCGGCCTCGGTGGCTGCCCGTACGCCCCCGGTGCCAGTGGGAATCTCGCCAGCGAGGAGCTCGTGCACATGCTCGAGGACATGGGCATCGACACGGGGGTGGACCTCGACGCGCTCGTCGACGCCGCCCGGCTGGCCGAGCGCATCGTCGGGCGCGAACTGCCGTCGGCGGTGCTCCGGGCGGGACCGCGTACCCGCCGGGCCGTCCTCGGCTGAGCCAGATCACAAAAGGGCCACAGTTCGTGCCGTCGAGTTGCGCGGCCGTCTCGGCGGGGTCACCCTCACGTCCGCGTGTGCCGTCCCCGGTCATCGGCGACCCTGCCCCGGTACGTGCGGCGGAGGTGACGGGTGAGCAGCATCCTGGCAGCGGGCCGCCTCGATGTGAACGCGCTGGACTACAGCATCCTGGCGCTCTACTTCGCGATCGTGGTCGTGATCGGCGTACTGGCCCGGCGGGCGATCGCCACGAGCGAGGACTTCTTCCTGTCCGGCCGTTCGCTGCCCGCCTGGGTCACCGGGCTCGCGTTCATCTCGGCGAACCTCGGCGCCCTCGAGATCCTCGGCATGGCCGCGAACGGGGCGCAGTACGGCATCCCGACCGTGCACTTCTACTGGATCGGCGCCGTGCCGGCCATGGTGTTCCTCGGGCTCGTGATGATGCCGTTCTACTACGGCTCCCGGGTCCACAGCGTCCCCGAGTACCTGCGTCGGCGGTTCAACGCACCGACGCACCTGTTCAACGCGCTCACCTTCGCGGTGGCCTCGGTGCTCACGGCCGGTATCAACCTGTACGCGCTCGCCCTCGTGCTGCGGAGCCTCCTCGGCTGGCCGATCCCCCTCGCCGTCGCGGTCGGCGCCGGGTTCGTCCTCGCGTACATCACGCTCGGCGGCCTCTCCGGCGCGATCTACACCGAGGTCCTCCAGTTCTTCGTGATCGTCGCGGGCCTCGTCCCGGTCGTGATCGTGGGCCTGGTGTCGGTCGGCGGCTGGTCCGGCCTCCAGGCCAAGGTGGAGTCCACGGTGCCGAACGGAGACCGCCTGTTCAGCGCCTGGGCCGGGGCCCAGGCCGGGCACTGGACGAACCCGCTCGGCGACTGGATCGGCATCGTCATGGGCCTCGGGTTCGTGCTGTCGTTCGGCTACTGGACCACGAACTTCGCCGAGGTCCAGCGCGCCCTCTCGGCCAAGGACCTGTCCGCCGCGCAGCGCACGCCGCTCATCGGCGCGTACCCGAAGATCTTCATCCCGGCCCTGACGATCATCCCCGGGCTCGTCGCGATCGCGGTCGTGCCGAACCTCGGCAAGGACGGCGGACCCACGTACAACGACGCGATCCCCGAGCTGATGGGAAGGTTCCTGCCGAACGGCGTGCTCGGGATCGCGCTCACCGGCCTGCTCGCCGCGTTCATGGCCGGCATGGCCGCGAACGTGAGCTCGTTCAACACCGTGTTCACGTACGACATCTGGCGCCCCTACATCCGACCGGGGCGGTCGGACCGGCACTACCTCAACGTCGGCCGGACCATCACGGTCGTCGGCATCGTGATCGGCATCGGCACCGCGTTCATCGCGGCCGGCTACTCGAACATCATGGTCTACGTCCAGCTGCTGTTCTCGTTCTTCAATGCGCCGCTGTTCGCCACGTTCATCATCGCGATGTTCTGGAAGCGGACGACCCCGTGGGCGGGTCTCGCGGGCCTCGTCGCGGGCACCGTCGGCGCGGGCGTGATGCACCTGGCGTCCTACCACATCGGGTACTTCTACCCCGGGGGCAACGCGAGCAACCACGCCGAGATCAACGCGCAGATGGCGAACTTCTACAGCGCGATCGTCGCGTTCGTCGCCGACGCGGTGGTGACCGTGCTGGTCACGCTGGTGACCAAGCCGAAACCGATCGAGGAGCTGCGTGGCCTGGTGTGGGGCGTACCGGACCCGGACGCGCCGGACGCGGCGCAGGCCAAGAAGCCGCGGACCTGGTGGGAGAACCCGAAGATCCTCGGCTTCGGCGCGCTCGCCCTGACCGCCGTGCTCTCGATCGTGTTCCTGTGACCGGGACGGAGGACCTCTGATGACCCAGACCGGGAACCGGACGCGCGACCCCGCGGACCGTTCGTCGACGCTGTTCGACCTGCGCTACCTGATCGGCGGCCTGTTCACGCTGTACGGCGTGGTGCTGGCCGTGGTCGGGCTCTTCGACTCGGACGCGGAGTTGGCGAAGGCCGCCGGCATCCGCATCAACCTGTGGGTCGGCCTGGGGATGCTCGTCGTCGGGCTCGTCTTCCTGGCGTGGGCCCGCCTCCGGCCGTTGAAGCACGAGCCGGCGGACGCCGAGGCGGACGCCGAGCGCTGATTCCCGCGGGGGTTGCTCAGCGGGTGCGGCGGACCGGCGGCTGGGCGTTGTAGGCGTACAGGGTCCAGTCGTCGAGGCGGCGGGCCAGGGTTCGTACCTGGGCGGCGAGCCGGCGCATGGTTCCTCCAGTGGGTTGCGTGGTTTCCTCACCTGTTCAACCGGCAGCCCTTCTGAATCGTTTCCGAAACCGGTCGTGACTGCGCTCACGGGATCCCGGTCACCCCGCCCTGGTCAAGGGCCGACCGGACGGCGTAACCTAACGATCGTTTAGGTGAGCAGATCGTCCAGGCGACCCACCACCGGAGGGATCACGGTGACGCACGAGTCGGGCGGCGACCACGCCGGCACGGACGGCCAGACCGAGCCCCCACCCGCGGGCAAGGCCCTCGCGGACCTGCGGGCCCGCATCGAGGCCGGCGGAGCGGAGCGGTACCACCGGGCCAACGCCGCCAAGGGCAAGCTGTTCGCGCGTGAGCGCGTCGCCCTCCTGGTGGACGGGGGCAGCTTCGTCGAGGACGGCCGGTACGCCAACGCGAACGCCACCGGCCTCCCCGCCGACGGCGTCGTGACCGGCGCCGCCCGCATCGACGGCCGGCCGGTCTGCGTGATGGCCAACGACTCCACCGTCAAGGCCGGCTCGTGGGGCGCCCGGACGGTCGAGAAGATCATCCGGATCATCGAGCGGGCGTACGCCGATGGCGTCCCGATGGTGTACCTCGTCGACTCGGCGGGTGCCCGGATCACCGACCAGGTGGACCTGTTCCCGGGCCGCCGGGGCGCGGGCAAGATCTTCCACACCCAGGTCCGCGCGTCCGGGTCCATCCCGCAGGTGTGTGCGCTGTTCGGCCCGTCCGCGGCGGGTGGGGCATACATCCCGGCGTTCTGCGACGTCGTGGTGATGGTCGAGGGCAACGCCTCGATGTACCTAGGGTCCGACCGGATGGTGGAGATGGTCACCGGCGAGAAGACCACGCTCGAGGACATGGGCGGTGCGCGTGTCCACTGTGCACAGTCCGGGGTCGGGCACTTCCTGGTGAAGACCGAGGCCGAGGCGATCGAGACGGTGCGGCGGCATTTGTCGTACTTCCCGTCGAACTGGACGCAGGAGCCGCCCGCCCACTGTCCACAGGCTGTGGAGTCCACTGTGGACATTGGTGCCATGGTGCCGGAGAGCGACCGGCAGGCGTTCGACATGCGGCGGTACGCCAAGGGGATCCTCGACCCGGAGTCGTTCTTCGAGATCCACGCACTGTGGGCCAGGGAGCTCACCGTGGGCCTCGGCCGGCTGAACGGCGAGGTCGTCGGCGTCGTCGGCAACAACTCGATGTTCAAGGGTGGCGTGCTGTTCGTGGACTCCGCGGACAAGGCGACGCGGTTCGTCCAGCTGTGCGACGCGTTCAACATCCCGTTGCTGTTCCTCTCCGACGTACCGGGATTCATGGTCGGCAGCGCGGTGGAGAGGCAGGGCATCATCCGGCACGGCGCCAAGATGATCACCGCGGTCAGTGAGGCCACCGTGCCGAAGATCTGCGTGGTGGTGCGGAAGGCCTACGGCGCCGGCCTGTACGCGATGGCCGGTCCCGGGTTCGACCCGGACGCGACGATCGCGCTGCCGACCGCGAAGATCGCCGTGATGGGCGCCGAGGCGGCGGTGAACGCCGTCTACGCGAACAAGATCGCGGCCATCGGCGACCCGGACGAGCGGGCGGCGTTCGTGCAGCAGAAGCGCGACGAGTACGAGACCGACATCGACATCGTGCACCTCGCCGCCGAGCTGGTCGTGGACACGATCGTCGAGCCGGCCGAGCTCCGCGCCGAGCTCATCGCCCGGTTCGCGGCCGCGCGCGGCAAGGATCGTTCGTTCTCCCGGCGCCGCCACGGCGTCACCCCGGTCTGAGAGGCACCCGATGGACCACGGACTGTCCGACGAGTACGAGGCACTGCGCGCCTCCGTCGAGGACTTCGCGCACAAGGTCGTCGCGCCGCAGATCGGCGAGCTGTACGAGCGGCAGGAGTTCCCGTACGAGATCGTCGCGCAGATGGGCGAGATGGGACTCTTCGGTCTTCCGTTCCCCGAGGAGTGGGGCGGTCAGGGCGGCGACTACTTCGCGCTCTGTCTGGCGCTGGAGGAGCTGGCCCGGGTCGACTCGTCGGTCTCGATCACCCTGGAGGCGGGTGTCGGGCTCGGCGCGATGCCGCTGTACCGCTTCGGCAGCCGGGCGCAGCAGGAGCGCTGGCTCCCCGATCTGGTGGCGGGGCGCCGGCTCGGCGGCTTCGGACTCACCGAGCCGGGCGGCGGCTCGGACGCGGGCGCCACCCGGACGACCGCGCACCTCGACGGCGGGGACTGGGTGATCAACGGGACCAAGGCGTTCATCACGAACTCCGGCACCGACATCACCAGCATCGTCACCGTCACGGCGGTCACCGGCACCAAGGCCGACGGCCGGAAGGACATCTCGTCGATCGTCGTCCCGGCCGGGACGACGGGCTTCGGCGTGGCGCCGAAGTACTCCAAGGTCGGCTGGAACTGCTCCGACACCCGGGAGCTGTCCTTCGACGACTGCCATGTGCCCGCCGAGAACCTCCTCGGCGAGCAGGGCCGCGGGTACGCGCAGTTCCTCCGCACGCTGGACGAGGGCCGCATCGCGATCTCCGCGCTCGCCGTCGGGCTCGCCCAGGGGTGCGTGGACGAGAGCGTCAAGTACGCCCGGGAGCGGGAGGCGTTCGGTCAGCCGATCGGCAGGTACCAGGCCATCCAGTTCAAGATCGCGGACATGGAGATGCGGACGCACGTCGCGCGCCTCGCCTACCACGACGCGGCGCGGAAGATGCTCGCGGGCAAGCCGTTCAAGCGGGAGGCCGCGATCGCGAAGCTGTACAGCAGCACGATCGCCGTCGACAACGCCCGGGACGCGACGCAGATCCACGGCGGGTACGGGTTCATGAACGAGTACCCCGTGGCTCGGATGTGGCGCGATTCGAAGATCCTGGAGATCGGCGAGGGCACCTCCGAGGTGCAGCGCATGCTGATCGCCCGCGAATTGGGGCTGTAGCGCAGCGAAATCTCCGCATCACCGCAGGTCACGCGGCGTAGCCTTGGGCGATTGCCCGGCGGACCTCGCCGCGGCGCGGGTGGGAGGTGAGCGACGTGGCCGACGAGAAGACAGCCGACGAGCAGATGCCCGAGTCGGCGCAGGCCCGGCCGAAGGTCGTCCGTGTCCTCGTCGTACCGCCCGGCGACGAGTTCGTTCCGGACGCACTGCCCGTCGAGGCGGAGCGCCCGCGTGAACCGCTCGACGTGCGCGGCGAGGAGGACACCCGGCCGACCCGCCCGCTGGAGGTCCTCGACGAGGCGAGCCGGCACCCTGCGCCGCTGGTGGTCCTCGACGAGGCGAGCCGGCCGACCCGCCCGCTGGAGGTCCTCGACGAGGCGAGCCGGCACCCCGCGCCGCTGGAGGTCCGCACCTCGCCCGAGCCGGACGGCGCGGAGCCGGACGGCGCGCCCGCGCATCCGCCGTGCGTGGTCGACTGCGCGCTGTACATCGACGGGGTGCGCCAGCCCGGGTACCGGCACTACGCGGAGGCCTTCGCGGCGGCGCGGGAGAGCCACAACGGGTTCGTCTGGCTCGGCGTGCACGAGCCCACCGAGGAGGAGTTCGCCGAGATCGCCGAGACGTTCGGCCTCCACCCCCTCGCGGTGGAGGACGCGGTCAAGGCACACCAGCGGCCGAAGCTCGAGCGCTACAGCGACATGACGTTCGTGGTCCTCAAGACCGCGCGGTACTGCGACCACGACGAGCTCACGGTGACCAGCGAGGTCGTGGAGACCGGCGACGTGATGCTGTTCATCGGCGCCGAGTACGTGGTGAGCGTCCGCCACAAGGACGCGTGCCGGCTCGTCGGGGTGCGCGCGGAACTGGACGAGCGCGCCGACCTGCTGCGCCACGGTCCCTGGGCGGTCTTCCACGGGATCACCGACAACATCGTCGATCGGTACGAGGAGGTCGTCCAGGCGATCGAGGACGACATCGACGAGGTGGAGAACGGCGTGTTCAGCCGGCAGGCCACCGACGTGCAGAGGATCTACCACCTGCGGCGCGAGCTGCTGGAGTTCAAGCGTGCCGTCGTCCCGCTCGGCCGGCCGCTGGAGATGCTGGTCTCCGGCCAGGTGCCGAGCGTGCCGCTGGAGATCCAGCGGTACATCCGCGACATCGCCGACCACCAGCAGCGGGTCACCGACTCGGTGGCCGGGTTCGACGACCTGCTCACGTCGATCCTGCAGGCCGACCTCGCGCAGATCGGCATCCAGCAGAACAACGACATGCGCAAGATCTCGTCGTGGGTGGCGATCGCCGCGGTACCCACGATGATCGCCGGGGTCTACGGCATGAACTTCGAGCACATGCCGGAGCTGCACTGGCGGTACGGCTACGGGGTCGTGCTGCTGCTCATGGCCACCGTCTGCGGTGGGCTGTACCGGGGGTTCCGCCGGAGCGGCTGGCTGTAGGGCCTATCGCGGGCGGCCGGTACCGCCGGCCCGCCGGACGAAGCCGAGCAGCCGTCGTACGGGAGACCCGTCCGGGCGGAAACGGGGGCAGTCACCATCTGGGCACAGAACGCATTCCGAGCCGCGGCGATAGTGCTCGTGCGCCTCGCGATCGTGACCACAGGCACATCGCTGCGTACCGTCCGTCATCACGCTTCCTCTCCGGACGCGAAGGTCCGCACCGCTCGGCCGACGTCGTCACCCGGAGGGCAACCGGAGTCACCCGCTGTAGTTGTGGAGTCGCGTACGGCGAGAACTTTATCGTCCTTTCGGCCAGATTCCGAACGCACCTGGGTGATTCGCAACTCCGTGGTCAGGAGCACGCCGTCACGTCGGGTTACATGTGATCAGCCGGCCCGCGGGCCAGCGGGGCAACTGCGCCCGCGGCGACTCGGGATCCACGTCGGCTTCGAGTCACCTCGACCGACGACTGTGGATCAATGGGGGCTGTTGCATGACTCAGAACGAGGAACTCTCCGTGCCCGGGGGCGGTACGCCGAGCATCAGCGTGGTCATCCCGACGCGCAACGAGGCCCGGAACATCCCCTTCGTACTGGAGGCCCTCCCCGACTCGGTGACCGAGATCGTGCTCGTGGACGGCGGCTCGGTGGACGGCACGGTCGAGGTGGCCCTCGGCATCCGGCCCGACATCGTCGTCGTCCAGCAGGCCCGCCGGGGCAAGGGTAATGCGCTCGCCGCCGGCTTCGCCGCCTGCACCGGTGAGTACATCGTCATGATCGACGCCGACGGCTCGATGGACCCCGCCGAGATCCCGAGCTTCGTCGCCCCGCTCCGGGCCGGCGCGGACTACGCCAAGGGCACCCGCTTCGCCCTGGGTGGGGGCAGCGACGACATCAGCCTTCTTCGGGACCTCGGGAACCGTTTCCTGAACGGCACCACGAACCTCCTGTTCCGGACCCGCTACTCCGACCTCTGCTATGGCTACAACGCCTTCCGCCGGGACTGCGTCGCCACGTTCGCCCTGCCCGACCCGCACGACCGCTCGGGCCCGCGCTGGGGCGACGGCTTCGAGATCGAGACCCTGATCAACACCCGCGTGGCCAAGGCCGGGCTCGTGATCCGCGAGGTGCCGAGCTTCGAGAGCGAGCGGCGGTTCGGGGAGAGCAACCTCCGGACGTTCCGGGACGGGTTCCGCGTCCTCGCGACGATCCTGCGCGAGCGGTTCACCGCCCTCCCGCCGGCGCGTCCGCTCGCCCCCGCCCCGGCGGCCCCGGTCGCCCGCGTCATCGTGGTGCCCGAGGCCCGGTCCCACTCCGCCTCCGCCGTCGAGTCGAGGGTGTCCCTGTGACCCTGCCGGACACCGGTGTCGGCACGGACCTCGCTCGGAGCGGTACCCCCCTCGGGGAGACGGTGTCGGTCGTCATCTGCGCGTACACGATGCGCCGCTGGGACGACATCGTCGACGCGGTGCGGTCGGTGACCTCGCAGCTCTCCACGGGCGACGAGGTCGTCGTGGTCATCGACCACAACGACGAGCTGTTCGCCCGCGCCACCGAGACCTTCGGTGGGCTCGACCGGGTGACGGTCGTCCCCAACGCCGGCAAGCGCGGCCTCTCCGGGGGGCGCAACACCGGAATCACGACCGGTGGTGGCAGCATCGTCGCGTTCCTCGACGACGACGCGACCGCCGACCCGGGCTGGCTCGCCGCGATGGTCGAAGCGTTCGCGGAGCCCGACGTCCTCGGTGTCGGCACGGCCCCGGTGCCGCGGTGGCCGGGCGGGGAGCGACCCGCCTGGTTCCCGCCGGAGCTCGACTGGATCGTCGGCTGCGCGTACCGCGGAATGCCCGAGACGGACGCGGACGTCCGGAACGTGATCGGCGCCGCCATGGCCTTCCGGCGTGAGGTCTTCGATCTCGCCGGCGTGTTCTCCGACCAGGTGGGCCGGGTCGGCACCCTGCCGACCGGGTGCGAGGAGACCGAGCTCTGCATCCGGTTGCGCCAGGCCAGGCCCGGTGCGCGGATCAGGTACCTGCCCGATGCCAAGGTCCGCCACCGCGTGACCGAGGACCGGGTCCAGCCGCGGTACGCGATCCGGCGGTCGCTCGGCGAGGGTGTCTCCAAGGCGATGGTCTCGCGTCTCGTCGGCCCCGACGACGCGCTCGAGACCGAGCGTCGCTACGTCCAGCACGTCCTGCCCCGCGCCGTGCTCCGTGAGCTGGGCCGGCTCGGCCGGGGCCGGCTCGCCGGCGCCGGGGCCGCGACGGTCATCGTCGCGTCCGTGGCCGCCGCCGGCATCGGCTACCTCCGGGGCCGCCTCAGCCTCGCGGCCGCCGGGGCGGGCGTGGAGTACGCGGGCGGCGAGCCCGGCGGCAGCGCCGCGCGGCCCGGCGGGGCCACCCGCTTCCGTCCGGTGCTGGTGGCGGACGTCGACGTCGCCGACCTGCGGAACGGCCGACTTCCGCTCCCGCTGCGCCGCCACGACGGCGAGACCTACGGTGGCGCGGAGCTGCTGGTCCGCACCGGCCGTACGCCGCTCGCGCTGCTCCAGGTCCCGTGGGACCGCCCCGAGCACATCACGGCCGTCGAGGCGAGGCTCGGCGAGCTGAGCGCCGTGGACGTCCCGCCGCCGCCGGCCGCCCCGGACGCGCACGCGCCGCCGGTGAGCGTGGTGATGCCGACCAAGGGCCGTCCCGAGCTGGCCATGCGCGCGATCCGCTCCGTGCTCGCCACGCAGTGGCCGAACCTCGAGGTCCTGCTGGTGGACGACGGGCACGACGACACGTCGTCCGCGACCGCCCTGCGCGCGTTCGCCGCGGAGAACGGCGTGCGGTACCTGGAGTCGGAGCGCCCCGGCGCGTCGGCTGCCCGGAACCGCGGCCTCGCCGCGGCCCGGGGCGAGTTCGTGGCGTTCTCCGACGACGACGTCGTGGTGGACCGCTACTGGATCGAGTCGCTGGTCGCGGCGTTCGACTCCCCGGACGTCGCCTGCGTGACCGGGCTCGTGCTCGCCCGGCGCCTCGACACCCCCGCCCAGGTGTGGTTCGAGCAGTACGGCGGCTTCGCGAAGGGACTGGAGCCGAAGCGGTTCGACCTCGACCCGCGCCACGACCGGCCGAGCCTGTACCCGTTCGCCGCCGGTGCATTCGGTTCGGGGAACAACGCGGCCTTCCGCCGCGACGCGTTGCTCGCCCTCGGTGGCTACGACGAGAACCTCGGCCCGGGAACCTCGTGCCGCTCGGGCGAGGACCTCGAGCTGTTCCTCCGGGTCATCCGGTCCGGCCGGGTGCTCGCGTACGCACCCGACGCCCTGGTCCGGCACGACCACCGCGAGCACGCCGACGAGCTGCTCCGGCAGCTGCACAGCTACGGGCGCGGGATCACCGCGATGCTGTGCGCGCAGACCGCGCGGGACAAGTCCACCGTGTGGGAGGTCGCGCGGCGGCTGCCGCGGGCGGCCCACTTCCTCTTCGCGCCGACCTCGGCGAAGAACAATGCCCGGAGCGCGAGCTTCCCGCGGCGCTTCGCCCTCGCCGAGCTCGCCGGCATCGCCGTGGGCCCCTGCGCCTACGCCGCCCGGCGCCTGCGCGTGGCGGTGGCACGTGCTCGCTGACGACCCGACCCAGCTTCTGGAGCCCGTGGAGGAGCCCGCGCCGGGCTCTCCGCGGGCCCCCGCCCTTGTCGCGCTCGTCCTCGCCGTCGTGGTCGGGGTCGGGACGGCGGCCGACGTGCACTACCCCGGCCGGCTCCCGGCCACCGTGCTGTTCGCGGCGGTCGTCCCGGGCTGGTCCGTGCTCGCGTACCTGCGGCTGCCCGACCGCGCCCTCGCGGCGATCCTCTCGGTCGTCGCGAGCGTCGCGGTGTTCGTGCTGATCGCCCAGGGCATGGTCCTCGCGCACGCCTGGCGTCCCGAGGTCGCCGTCGTGGTCCTCGCGGCCGGGTCGGGCGTCCTGCTCGTCGGCCAGCTGGTCCGGCCGCGCGCCACGCCGGAGCCGGCCACCGCGGTGCGAGACGGGTCGGCATCGGAGGTATGACCGTCTCGGCACCCGTCCGCCGGGCGGCTCGTACCGCCGGCGGAAGTGCACCGCTGCTGCGCGACGCCTGGGCCCTGAGCGCCGGCATCGTGCTCGTCGGCGCGCTGGGGTTCGTCAGCTGGGTCGTGGCCGCGCGCATCCTGACGCCGGTCGAGGTCGGTCACGCGAGCGCGCTCGTGTCGGCGATGCTCCTGGCGAGCAGCATCGGACAGCTCAACATGGGCAGCGCCCTGTTCCGCTGGCTCCCCGGTGCGGGCTCGGAGACCGGGCCGTTTCTCCGCCGCGCCTACGCGGCGGTGACCGGGAGCGCGCTGATCGTGGCGCTGGCCATGTCGCCGCTCGTCTTCCACGCCACCCCGGCCACCCCGGCCCGGGTCGCCCTGTACGTGCTCGCCGTCCTCGTGTGGGCGGTGTTCCAGCTCCAGGACCAGGTGCTGACCGCGCTCGGTCGCGCGGTCTGGGTGCCGGCGGAGAACGCGGCCTTCGGCATCACCCGGCTCGTCGCGCTGCCGCTGCTGGCGTTCGCCGGTGCGTACGGGGTGCTGACCGCCTGGCTGGTTCCGGCCGCGTTCCTCATCGTCGTGGTCACCGCCGCGCTGCCGGGGATGCTGCGGGGCCGGCGCGAGCCCGGCGCCCTGCCGTCGCGGCGGGATCTCGTCCGCTACCTCGGCGGCAACTGGATCGCCCAGCTGGCGCAGCTGGCGGCCTTCAACGGTCTGCCGCTCGTGGTGACCGCGCTCGGGGGCGCCGCGGTCGGGGGCGTGTTCTTCATCGCCTGGTCCGTCATCACCAGCATCGAGCTCGCCGCCTCGACCTTCACCGCCTCCCTGGTCGTCCGGGTCGCCCAGGCGCCGGATCGCATCGCGGCGCTGGCCCGGTCGGTGGCCGGCCGGTTCGTCGCGTTCTTCGTGCCGGCGCTGCTCGGGCTGGCCGTCTTCAGCGACCCGTTCCTCCGGGTGTTCGGGGCGCGGTACGCCGAGGAGGGCGGCACCGCCCTGCGCCTGCTCGCCATCGGCTGCGCGCTGCGCCTGGTCGCCGTGTTCACCATCGGCGTGGCCCAGTGCCTCGGCCGGCCCGGTCCGGTCGTCGCCGTGCAGGTCGGTCACGCGGCGGCGCTGCTCGCCGGCGCGGTCGTGGCCCTGCACCTCGCCGACTCGCCCGCGGGCGCGCTCGTCGGGGTGGGCACCGCCTACGTCCTGGCCACCGCGGTCGTGGCGGTCCTGGGTGGGGCCTACCTCGTCCGGGCGTTCCGGGCGGTCGACCTGGACGCCGTGCCCGCGGTGGCCGGGGCCGGTCCGTCGCGGCACCGGCGGTCGGTGCGCCGCGGCGCCGGCGCGGACCGGGCGATCACCGGCGCACTGGTCGTGGCCAGCGCGGCGTGCTGGGTCGTCGGCGCGCGGTGGACCCGCCCCGAGTCCGTCGGGCTCCTCGGCCTCGTCGACGCTCTCCACCCGCTCGCCTGGGTCGGCCTCGCGATCGCGGCCGTCGCGGCGGGCGTGGAGGTCACCCGGCGCCGCCCACGGGGCAGCCGGCTGGCGGTGCTCACCGTCCTGCTCGCCGTTGAGACGTACGCGCTGCAGCCCCTGGTCTACCGCGCCGCGCGACTGCCGATCGCCTATCTGCACGCCGGCTGGACCGACTACATCGCGCGCAACGGCGCGGTGATCGAGAACTTCGACGCGCGGTTCAGCTGGCCGGGCTTCTTCGAGGTCGCCGGCCTGGTGGGCCGGGCCGGTGGCTCCGCCTCCGCGGTCGACTTCCTCGCCTGGGCCCCGGTCGTCGCGGTGCTCGCCTGGATCCCGCCGCTGCTGATGATCGGCAAGGCGCTGCGGTTCGGCGAGCGCACCCGGTGGCTCGCCGTCTGGATCTTCCTCGCCGGGAACTGGGTCGAGCAGGAGTACTACTCCCCGCAGGCGCTGGCGTACCTGCTGCACCTGTCCCTCCTCGCGGCGGTGCTCGCCACCACGCGGGTCCGTCCGCTCGGGGTCGCCGGCGGGGGCCGGTGGAGCCGGTTGCTGGGGCAGGATGCCGTCACCCGGCCGGTGGCGCCCGCCCGGCAGCGGGCCGCCGTCGTGATCGTGGTGGTCCTCGGGCTGACCGCCCTGGCGGTCGCGCACCAGCTGACCCCGTTCATGCTCGTGGCGGATCTCGTGGTGCTGGCGGTGCTCGCCCGGTTGCGCCTGTCCGACCTGATCGTCATCGGCCTGGCCCTGCCGCTCACCTGGCTCGTCCTCGGCGCGGAGGGCTTCTGGTCGGGCCACTTCGGGGTGCTGACCCGGGACATCGGCGCCGTCAACAACGTGGTCGGCGAGAACGTCGGCGCCCGGCTCGTCGGGAGCCCCGAGCGCACGGTGGCCCAGGTGGTCCGGATCGGCCTCACGCTCACCATCGGCCTGCTCGCGGTCGCCGGGGCCTACCGCCTGGCCCGGACCCGGCGCCGGACCACCCTCGCCCTGCTCGGCATGGCGATCGCCCCGTTCGCCTTCGTGCTGGTCCAGAGCTACGGCGGCGAACTCGTCCTCCGCGGCTGGCTGTTCGCCCTGCCGTGGCTCGGGTTGCTCGCCGCGCACGCCCTCGTCGGGCACGAGGGCGGCCGGCGCCACCCGGATCGGCCGGCGCCGTGGCGGGTGGTCGCGGCCGTGACGGCCGTGCTGGTCCTGTCCGGGGTCGGCCTCGTCGGCCGGTCCGCGAACGACGGCTTCGTCCGGATCGACGGCGAGCAGATCAGCGCCGTGCGCAAGCTGTACCGGGAGCTCCCGCCGGGCAGCCAGATCGCGGCACTCGACTCGTACCTGCCGTGGAAGTTCGACCGCATCCGGGACATCGAGCACGTCTCGCTCACCGCGGTGTGCCGCGAGCCGGCGAAGCTGGTCGCGTGCACGCTCGCGGACGCGCCCGCCGCGATCGTGGTCACCGCGGAGCAGGACCTCTACGGCCGGCTCGTCTCGGGCCGCCCGGCCGGCTGGACCCGGCAGATCATCCGCGACCTGGTCGCCAGCCACCGGTACCGCGTCGAGACGCAGGCAACGGGGATCACCGTGCTGCGGCGGCACGGTCCGACGCTCCTCGCGATGGGCGACTCGATCACCCGCGGCGACGCGGACCCGTCCCGCGGGCTGGGCGGATCGCGCGCGTGGCCGGCGATGGTGGCGGCGACCGCGCGGTACGAGCTGGGCGACGTCGTCAACGCGGGCGTCCCCGGCGAGTACTCGTCCACGGTCCGGACGCGACTGTCCCCGTTGCTCGGGACCGTCCGGCCGGACGTGGTCTTCGTCCTCGCCGGGACCAACGACATGTGGGGTCGGCGGAACGTAGCCGAGGCCGTGGCCGACGTCCTCGCGATGGCGGAGGAGGCGAGGGCGGCCGGTGCGGTACCGCTGGTCGCGACCCTGCCGCCCCAGGAGTCGACCGATCCCGCCGAGACCCGGCGCCGGAGCCAGCGGGTCGAGGAGTTCAACGCGCTCCTCCTCCGGTCCGCGGCTGCCGAGGGAGTGCAGGTGGTCGACCTCCACGGCGTGCTGGCGGAGCCCGACGGCAGCTGGCGACCGGGGTTCGTCCTCGACGGCGTACACCCGACCCGCGCGGGTGCCCAGGCGGTCGCGGACGCGGTGGGCGAGGCCGTCCTGTCCACCACGGGACCGGCCACGAAAGTGAGGAACAGGTGATGACGCAGGACACCCGCCAGCGTTCCGTGGGGTATCTCGGCTGGTCAGGCAACGGGAACCTCGGCGACGACGCGCTCCACGAGGTCGTCGCGAACCTCCTGCCGGGAACGGCCTTCGTCTCCGTCGCCCACAGCGTCGGCGGCGTGGCGGGGCATCTGCTCGCCGGTGACGTCCGCGGGCGCGCGACCCGGCCGCTCGTGCTGGGCGGCGGTACGGCCGTGGGCCGGGCGAACTGGCGCGCCGTCCTCGCCGTCTCCCGGCTGGTCGCGGGAGGACGCCGCCACCTCGTCGGGGTCGGCGTGGAGGACCCGGCGTTCCAGGGCCGCAACTCCTTCTCCGGGCCGCACGAGCTGGCCCGGTGGCGGCGGCCGCTCGCCGGTTTCGAGCGGGTCACCGTCCGCGGTCCCCGCTCGGCGGCGCTCCTCGCCGAAGTCGGCGTGGACGCCACGGTGGTCGGCGACCCGGCCCTGCTGCTCACACCGCCGGACGGCCTGGTGGCTGCCGAGGCGGGCTCCGGACCGATCGCCGTCAGTCTCGGGTACGGCGACGACCTCTGGGGGCACGACCACGAGGCGTTGCTGCGCCGCGTGACCGAGGCAGCGCGGTCGTGGGTGGCGGACGGCCACCGGATCCGGTGCGTCGTCCTCAACGACACCGATCTCGTGCACGCCGAGCAGCTCGCCGCCGCGCTCCCCACGGGCTCCTGCGAGATCGTCCGGACGGTCACCACCGCGGAGTTCTTCGTGGCGGTCTCGTCCTGCCGGGCGATGGTCTCCGAGCGGCTCCACGCCGGAGTCCTCGCCGCGGCGGCGGGCGTGCCGGTCGTGATGCTCGAGTACCAGCCGAAGTGCCGTGACTTCATGGAGTCGGTCGGGCTCGGCGACCAGTGTCTCCGCGTCGACCGGGTCCGGCCGGCCGAGCTGGTCGAGGCCGTGGTCCGGGCGGCCGGGCCCGACCCGGTCGCGCGGATGAACGGCCAGGTCGCGGCGCTGCGGAGCGCGCTCCGCGAGGAGGTGGCGCTCCTCGCGGAGTCGGTCCTCGGTGAGCCGCGCCTGGTGCGATCGTGACGCACCGGGCGAGGGCCGCGCTCCTGGTCCGGGCGTGCCGGGACGACCTGCGCGGCGCGTGGCGGCACATCGCGCTCGACTGGTGTGCCGGATCGCCCCTGGCGCCAAGGCCGCTCCGGTTCCTCGTCTACCGTGCGTTCGGCCTGCGCCTCCGGACCGCCAACATCGGGCGGAACTGCCGCGTCGTCGGGAGCCGGCTCGACATCGGTTCGGGCACGTTCGTGAACCAGCGGTGCTTCTTCGAGGCCGTCGCGCCGATCACCATCGGTGCCGACTGCCAGCTCGGCATGGAGGTCATGATCCTCACGAGTCACCACGAGATCGGCCCCGCGGGCGTGTCGCGCGTGCCGGAGTACCGGCCGGTGACGATCGGCGACCGTGTCTGGCTGGCCGCCCGCGTCACGGTGCTGCCGGGAGTCCGGATCGCGGCCGACGTCGCCGTCGCCGCGGGCTCGGTGGTGACCCGGGACCTCACCGACCCCGGCGTCTACGGCGGCGTCCCCGCCCGGCGGATCCGCGACCTGTGACGACCACGACGGAACGCACCGAGGACGTGACGCGGCGGTACTCCGCCGGGCACGCCGCCGCGGTCGCCGCCGCCGGCGGCCTGGTGCTGTGGGGGGTCGGGAGCGCCTCTGTCGACCTGAGCGACCTGGGTGGTTTCGGGCTGGCACCGGCGCTGCCCTGGCCGGTGTGGGCCGGCATCGTCCTCGTCACCGGAGCCTTCGTGGGCCACGTCGCCCGGCCTCGGTTCTCCGAGCGGGGCGCGGCGGTCCTGCTCGTCGTCCTCGTGTTCGTGCTGTACGGGCTGCAGCCGCTGACCGAGCGCCTGCCGCGCACCACGACGGTGTGGCTGCACCTCGGGTTCGTCGAGCGGTTCGTCACGGACGGCGCGGTGGCCACCGGGGTGGACGCCCGCTTCAGCTGGCCCGGGTTCTTCGCGGCCTCGGGGCTGCTGCGCGGCGCCGGTGGCTTCGACCTCGTCGCGGTCGCCAACTGGTTCCCGGTCGTGGTCGCGGCCGGAATCGCCGCCCTGACGCTGTGGCTCGCCCGGTACGCCGGCAGCCCCCGGCCGGTCGCCTGGCTGGCGGCGGGCGTGGTCACCGTGACGAACTGGATCGAGCAGGACTACTTCTCCCCGCAGGCCGTGGCGTTCCTGCTCGCGCTCGGCGTGATCGTGCTGCTCCTGGGCACCCGGAACCCGACCGGGCGGCGGGCCGCCGTCCTGAGCGCGGCCGTCATCCCGGTCTGCGTGCTCGCCGAACTGGCGATCGTCGTCTCGCATCAGCTCACGCCGCCGCTGCTGGGCATCCAGCTGCTCTGCCTCCTGGTGGCCGGTGACCGCCGGGTGCGGTCCCTGCTGCTGGTCCTGATCGTCGCGGAGCTGACCTGGTTCGTGATCGGAGCCCGGGAGTTCTGGACCGGGCAGCTCGCCCTCCTGACGGACGGGTTCGGGGATGTCGGCGGGTCGGTCGGCAGCAACGTCACCAACCGGCTGTCCCAGGGCGACCCCGGACTGGTCGTGGTGCGCCTCGTGCGGGTGGCGACCTTCGGGCTGGTCGTGCTCGTGGCCGCGCTCGGCGCCCGGATCCGGGCGCGGCGCGGCCGCCCGGTCAGGCTGCTCGTCTTCCTGGCCGCGGTCCCGTGGATCGTGACGCCGCTGCAGAGCTACGGCGGCGAGTTGTACATGCGCTGTGCGCTGTTCGGGCTCCCGTACCTCTCGGTGCTGGTGGGCGAGGCCCTATGGGCCGCATGGGGCGCCCGCGAGGCCCGGCGGCACCGGGCCGCGCCCGGCGTCTGGCGCCGCGGCGTCGTGCTCGTCGCCGTCTCGGCCGTCGCGTGCACCCTGGTCTTCACGCGGGGGGGCAACGACGGGTTCTCGCTGGTGACCCCGGCGGAACTCTCGCTCGCCAGCGAGGCCGTCGACAGTGTCCCCGCCGGCGGGCTCCTGCTGCTCGCCGAGGAGCAGGGGCCGGTCCGGATCGCGCGCGTCGGGGAGATCCGGTACGGCTCGGTGGCGGTGGTGTGCGACGGAGAGCTCGAGGTCGTGCCGTGCGCGCTAGACCGCTCCGCCGACGTGGTCCTGTTCACCCGCTCGATGGTCCGGTGGGGTGAGCTCTCCAGGGGTTCGCCCGCCGCCTGGGCCGACGGGCAGGTCGACGCGCTGGTCCGGTCCGGACGATACGAGGTGATGACCTCCGGGCCCGGAGGAATCGCCCTCCGAGCACGTACCCAGGGAGAGTGAGCACGCCGATGGACGCCGTACTCCAGCCTCATGTCCTGAGCCTGGCGGCCGGGGTGCTCTGTGCCGTCGTGGTGCTGATCGCCACGGCGCGCGCCGTCGCGGCCCAGCTCGCCGGGCCGGAGGGGCGACGCCGGCCGTCGGCCCTCCGGCGGGGGAGCGGGTGGGCGCTCGCCCTGGGCACGGTGCTGCTCGTGGCAGCGCTCGCCCTCCGGGTGTGGGTTCAGATCGCTTGACCGCGGCACTCGGTCTCACCGCCGACGAATTCGGCTGGAGACTCAACCCGGTACGCTGCCGAGTCGATGATGACTTCATGATCAACGACTCCTCCACCCCTCGTCGGTTCCGAGGAGTGACACGCTCGGTGTTCGGTCTGGCACTCGCGGCGCTCGTCGCGGTCACCGTGGGTACCCCGGCCGAGGCGGCACCCGGCCGGGCCGTCAAGCCCGCGCCGGTACGGATGGCCGTCGCGGCCGGTCCGACGGGCAGCGTGGGCGGTCTGTCGGTCGGGGTGACCCACACCCAGTACAGCGCCGACAAGTGGAACCCGGCCGCGTCCCGTGACCGCGCGGAGACCGCGCTGCGCAGCGCGGCGGCGCTCCAGAACCAGCACATCATGGGTTTCGGCGCGCTCAGCCCGGAGCCGTCCCCGGGCAGGTACGACTGGTCGACCCTCGACGCCCGGGTGGACCTCATGCGCCGCAACGGCGGGACGCCGGTGCTCACGCTGTGCTGCTCGCCGGACTGGATGAAGGGCGGCGCCGCAGGCACGACCGACTGGTCCCGGCTCGCGATCGCGCCGACCCCCGACCACTACGACGACTACGCCCGGCTCGCGGCCACGGTGGCCAAGCGCTACCCCGACGTGAAGCACTTCATGGTCTGGAACGAGCTCAAGGGCTTCTGGGACACCTCCCGCAACCGGTGGAACATCGAGGCGTACACGGCCTTCTACAACACGGTGTACCGGGCGCTGAAGGCCGTGAACCCGGCGATCAAGGTCGGTGGGCCCTACCTCGTCGTCAACAGCTGGAGCAACGCCGCGACGATGTCGCACCCCTCCGCCCTCCGGGGACCGTGGGGTGTGGTCGACCAGCGGGACCTCGACGCGATCAGGTACTGGCTCGCGAACGCCGCCGGGGCGGACTTCATCGCGGTGGACGGCGGGAACTCCACCAAGGACAAGGGCGTCATCACCGACGAGTCGACGGCGAACCGGAAGCTCGCGGTCATCACCACCTGGATCCGTCAGCAGACCACCCTGCCGGTGTGGTGGGCGGAGTTCTACCCCGGCATGCGTGATCCCCACAACTGGGCGGGCTCCCGGGAGCGCTCCGCGGTGGCGGT
Organism: Actinomycetota bacterium; assembly: GCA_030840805.1. Classification (GTDB taxonomy): domain Bacteria; phylum Actinomycetota; class Actinomycetes; order Mycobacteriales; family HKI-0501; genus JAVEDU01. The sequence goes on along the minus strand of JAVEDU010000089.1, from coordinate 30,823 downwards.
CGACGCGCTGCTCCAGGTGCGGCAGGCCGGGGCCTCCGTGGTGCTGCTCTGGCAGCCCGAGGCCAGGCCGACGTTGACGTCGGTCGCCCTGTGGACGGACACCTCGACGGCGTCCGGCGGCAACGCCCTGCCGATGACGTACGCGCTGAACTGGCTGCGCCCGCGGTTCGCCGCCGGTCAGCCGGTCACGTCCCGCTGGGCCGCACCCGGGCGGGTGCTGTGCCTGACGAGCGGCACGGCGAAGCTCACGGTCGGACTCCTGCCCTCCGCGACCGTGCCGAGCTGCGGCTGACCGGCCGGTCACGACACACGACAGCGGCCCCGTCGATCACTCGACGGGGCCGCTGCGCTGTGCTCAGCCCTGCTTGTGGTGCGCTCCCGTGTCGGTCTCGGCGACCGACTGCGCCGCGTCCCCGGCCCGCTCCGCGGCACGCAGCGCCGCGTCGGAGGTCTTGTCGGCCGCGGCGTGTGCGGCATCGGACACCGACACGGCAACGTCGGCGGCCTTGTCCGCGACCGAGTTCGCCACCGAGGAGACCCTCGACCGGGCCGCGTCCGCGGCGGACGACATCTTCTCCTTCGCCGCCGCACCCGCACCGGACACGCGGTCCTTCGCGTCACCGAACGCGCCGTCGGGGTCGTACTCCTGCCACTCGGGCTCGTTCCGGCGGGCCAGCAGACCCGCCGCCGCACCGGCGGCCGCACCGATGGCCAGCGCACCCAACGCCAGCGGCCAACGGCGGGCCTTCTTGCCGCGCAGGGCGAGGGCGACGTCCGCCGCCCGCCGCTGCGCCTCGCGGCGCTGGCTGCGGGTGCGCTTGTCCGCCGTCTTCAGCGCCTTACGGGTCGTCTTCTTGCCGGAGGCCTGCGCCTCGAGCGCCGCGGCCACCATCGGGGCCAGCGCCGCGACGGCCGAGTCCCACGCTGGCTTCACCGCGTCGCGGCCGGCGTCGACCGTGTCACGGGCCGAATCGCGCGCCGCGTCGAGTCGAGGGGAGAGCGCGTCACGCGTCGCCTCCACATGTGGCGCGAGCGCGCCCCGCGCCACCTCGACCTTCGGCGCCAGTGCCTCGCGCGCCGCGCCGACCTTGGGACCGAGTGCGTCCTTGGCCACATCGGCGGCAGTCCCGGCGGCAGAGCGCAGGTGACCGACGCCTGCGCTGAGATCCGCGGCGATCTCCTGGGCACGCCTCGCCTTGGACTTCTTCCTGCCGAACACCATGGCTCCCCCTTGCTCCGGATAAGGACCCGGATCATCCTGCCCGCAACGCGGCGCGAGCACCACACGAGCGGGACGATCAGCCATGCGAGGGTGCGCGGTGGACCGCGGGTGAGAGGATGATCGGATAATCCCCATCCGCACCGGAGGACAGTTCGTTGGCCGAGCAGCTGTACGCCACCCTGAACACGAGCGAGGGGCCGATCACGGTCCAGCTCTTCCCCGACCATGCGCCGAAGACCGTGAAGAACTTCGTCGAGCTGGCCGAGGGCACCCGGGAGTGGACCGACCCCCGCACCGGGACCACCGAGACCAAGAAGCTCTACGACGGCACGGTCTTCCACCGCGTGATCCCGAACTTCATGATCCAGGGCGGTGACCCCCTGGGCACCGGCACCGGAGGCCCCGGGTACCAGTTCGGCGACGAGATCCATCCCGACCTGTCGTTCGACCGCCCGTACCTGCTGGCGATGGCGAACGCCGGCCCCGGCACCAACGGGTCCCAGTTCTTCATCACGGTGGCGCCGACCGCCTGGCTCACCGGCAAGCACACGATCTTCGGCGAGGTCGCCGACCAGGCCGGCCGCGACGTGGTCGACCGGATCGCGGCGACGCAGACCGGTCGCGGGGACCGGCCGAGCACCGACCAGACGATCCAGTCGGTCGCCGTCGAGCGTCGTTCGGCCTGACCCCGTCGTGAGCGAGCAGGAGACCGGCACGGCCGACACCTCGGCCGTGCCGGTCTGCTACCGGCACCCCCGGCGGGAGACGTACGTCCGGTGTGTCCGCTGTGACCGCCCGATCTGCCCCGACTGCATGAACGCGGCGTCGGTGGGCCACCAGTGCCCCGACTGCGTCCACGAGGGCAGCCGCTCGGTGCGCCGGGGCCAGACCGTGTTCGGCGGGGACACCGCCGGTGAGCGCGGCCAGGTGACCCGGTCGCTCATCGCGGTCAACGTCGCGATGTGGCTGCTCACCGTGGTGGCGGTCGTGCTGTCCGGCGCGTACCGTCCGGCCGAGCTCGGCCAGCTGATCGCGTACGGCGGCAGTTCCCCGGTCACGAACTGGGGCGCGGTCGTCGACCTCTTCCGCTACACCGACGGCAGCTACGGCGGCGTCGCGGCGGGCGAGTACTACCGGCTGCTGACGGCCGGGTTCCTGCACTACGGCCTGCTGCACCTGGCCCTGAACATGTACGCGCTGTGGCTTCTCGGCCGCGAGTGCGAGCGGCTGCTGGGCCGCTGGCGCTTCCTCGCGCTGTACCTGCTCGCCGGGGTCGGCGGCGCCACCGCGGTGTACCTCTTCGCCCCGAACACCGCCACGGTCGGGGCCTCGGGCAGCATCTTCGGTCTGATCGGGGCGCTCTTCTTCTTCTTCCGCCGGATGAAGGCCGATGTCCGGGGGCTGCTGGGCCTGCTCGCCCTGAACCTGGTCATCACGTTCTGGGTACCGGGCATCTCGATCATGGGGCACCTCGGCGGTCTCGCCGCCGGTGCCGCGATCGGTGCGACCTTCGCGTACGCGCCGCGGAAGGGCCGGCTCGCGGTCCAGCTCGGCGGCCTGGCGCTCGTCGCGCTCCTGCTCGTGCTCGCCGTGATCTGGCGGACGGGTCAGCTGACCGGCTGACCGGTCAGCCGCCGGGGATCGGGTTGCCGGTCCGCAGGGCCACCAGCGCCGCGGCGACCGTGTCGAGGTCCGCGCCGAGCTCCTGGGCACCGAACAGGTGCAGCGACTCCCCGGTGTCGACCTCCAGCACCTCGTCCCGCCGGCCGAGCCGGCCGCGGGCGTCCACGCGGACCCGTTCGACCTCGCCCCACGGGATGTGCCGGGTCCCCGCGAAGCCGTGGACGACCGTCACCCCGGTGGTGTCCGCCGCGAGCCGCACGGGCGCCAGCACGTCCCGCAGCGCGAACGCGCCGAGGGCCACGGCCGCCAGCACGGCGGTGACCCAGCGACCGGGGTCGCGGGCGTACACCAGGGCGACCGCGAGGAACACGGCGGCGCCGACCAGCTTCACCGCCGGGCGGCGGCGGGGTACCCGCCATTCGATCCGGGGCATCACGGAACCTCACATCTCCCCGTCGTCCACACTGTGGATGAAGCCTGGGGAAAACTACACCGGTGTAAGTCGACTACTCAGCGCCACTGCGTGAAAACGCCTAGCGACCCGACCATCAGACCGAAGCCGATCGCGAGGTTCCAGACCCCCAGCGATTCCACCGGGTACTTGGTCTGGCTCATGTAGTACGTCGCAAGCCAGGCGATGCCCAGCGTGATCAGGGCGACGGCCAGGCCGGGCACCCACTGCGGGCTCGGCCGCTTCTTGCGGGTCGTGGTCGCGGTCGACGGGCGGACGTCCGTCGGCGGCGTGTAGACCTTCTTCTTACGGATGCGGGACTTGGGCACGGTATCTCCTGGGCTGGGGCTCAGCCGCTAGCGTAGACAACACACCCCGACCGTGGAGGAGGCACAGTGCGCCCGGCGCGTCCCGAGCACCGCACCCGTCGCCTCCGGACGATCCTGGACACCGCCGTCCGGCTGTCCCCGCGTCACCCCCGGCCCTCGGCGTGGCGGCTCGCCGTACCGCTCGTGGTCCTCGGGGCGGGGGTGCTGTTCGCGACCAGCGCGGAGACCGCGCGGGGAACCGATCTCCGGGCCGGCCGCCGGCTCGAGCTCACCCAGCTGATCGCCGAGCGGAACCAGCAGGTCAGGACCAGCGAGGCCCGCGCCGCGACCCTCCGCGCCGAGGTCGAGCGGAACACCCGCGCCCAGGCCGGCGCCGATGCGCGCGTCGCCGCGGCCCAGGCCGCCGCCGATGCCCTCCGGGCCCCCGCCGGGCTCGGCAGGGTCCACGGTCCCGCCCTCACGGTCGAGCTGAACGACGCCCCGGCCCGCACGGACGGGCAGCTGCCGCCCGGCGCCACCGTCAACGACATCGTCGTGCACCAGCAGGACGTGCAGGCCGTGGTCAACGCCCTGTGGGCCGGTGGCGCCGAGGCAATGACGATCATGGGGCAACGTGTGATCTCGACCGGCGCCGTACGCTGCGTCGGAAACACGCTGTTGCTGTACGGCCGGACCTATTCGCCGCCGTTCACCGTCACCGCGATCGGGCCGGTCGACCGGCTCCGGGGCTCGTTGGCCGAGTCGCGGTCGGTGCAGGCGTACGAGCAGGCGGCCCGGGATTTCCAGTTGGGATATCAGGTCAAGGACGAGGGAGACGTACGCATGCCGGGGTACACGGGTCAGGTCTCGCTGCCGTTCACGCTGCGGGGCACGCAGTGATCCGGACGGTGGTGCGGGGATTCGGCCAGACACTCATCACCTTCGGCCTCGTGGTGATGCTGTTCGCCGGGTACGAGGTCTACGGCAAGGCGCTGCAGGTCGGCGCCGAGCAGAAGCGACTCGAGGGCGGCCTGAGCGCCGCCTGGGCCCATGACAACCCGAAGCCCGAGGCCCGCCTCCCCAAGCCGATCAAGGGCAAGGGCATGGCCCGGATGTACATCCCGCGGCTGAACAAGGAGTGGGTGGTCGTCGAGGGCACCGACCCCGAGGACATCCGGCTCGCGCCCGGGCACTACCCGGCGTCCGCGCTCCCCGGCCAGAAGGGCAACTTCGCCATCGCCGGGCACCGCATGCCCAGCGTCTTCTGGGACCTCGAGAAGATGCAGAACGGCGACGCGATCGTCGTCGAGACCGCGAACCAGTGGATCGTCTACCGGGTGTACCGGGTGCACATCGTGCTCCCTACCGAGGTCGGCGTCGTCGCGCCCAACCCCGCCCGCCCCGCCGCCGCCACCGGGTACCGCAAGCTCATCACGCTCACCACCTGCAACCCGAAGTGGGACAACTACGAGCGGCTGATCGTGCACGGCGAGGAGAGCCGGGTCGAGACGAAGAAGCCCGGGGTCCGTCCCGTCGAGCTCGCCGCGATGAAGGGCTGACCGCCGGTGTACTCGTGGTTGTGGCGGGTCTTCCCCGGTGGAACGCTCGGCAAGCTCGCCTGCACGCTCGTGCTCGTCCTCGGGATCGCCGCGTTGCTGTGGTTCGTGGTGTTCCCGTGGGTGGACCCCCTGCTGCCCTTCAACGACGTCACCGTGCAGTGATGGCACCATGGATGCCGTGACCACCCGAGTGCTCGTCGTCGACAACTACGACTCCTTCGTCTTCAACCTGGTCCAGTACCTGGGCCAGCTCGGAGCGGAGGTGGTCGTGCGGCGCAACGACGCCGTGACCCCGGACGAGGTCCGCTCCGGCGATGTCGACGGCGCGCCGGTGGACGGCGTCCTGCTGTCCCCGGGCCCGGGCGCCCCCGCGGACGCGGGCGTGTGCGTGGACATGGTCCGCACGCTCGCCGGTGAGGTGCCCCTGTTCGGGGTGTGCCTGGGCCACCAGGCGATCGCGGAGGCGTACGGCGCGACGGTGGACCGCGCGCCCGAGCTGCTGCACGGCAAGACCAGCGTCGTGCACCACGGCGGCGACGGGGTGCTCGCCGGGCTGCCGGACCCGTTCACCGCGACCCGGTACCACTCCCTCGCCGTCCGTGCGGAGACCGTGCCGCCGGAGCTGGAGATCACCGGGCGTACCGAGTCCGGCGTGGTGATGGCGCTGCGGCACCGCGAGCTCGCGGTGGAGGGCGTGCAGTTCCACCCCGAGTCGGTGCTCACCCAGGCCGGTCACCTGATGCTGGCGAACTGGCTCGCCGTGTGCGGCGACGCCGCCGCGCTCGGGCTCGCACCCGCCCTGGTCGAGCAGACCGAGGAGCGCCGGCTCTCCGCGTACGCCTGAGCGGCCCTACGGGAACAGCGGCGACGCGCTGGCCGACGGCGAGGGGCTGGCGCTCGCGCTCGGCGTCGGCGAGGCGGCCGGCGCCGTGGCGACCACGATCGTCACGGTCGACCCCTTGGGCTGCCGCTGGTTGCCGCGCGGGTTCTGCTCGATGACCTGACCCTCCGGGACGCTCCCGTCCTCCCGGAACGACACCTTCGGCTCGAAGCCCGCCTTGAACAGCATGCCCACGGCCGGGTCGCGCATCTTGCCGACCACGTTCGGGACGGTGGCGAGCTTGCCGTTCGAGACGGTCAGCCGCACCGTGGTGTTCTCGTCCACCGACGCGCCGGCGGGCGGGTCCTGGCTCAGCACGGTCCCCGCGGCCTTCGCGCTGTCCCGCTCGACCGGCTCGGCGAGCTTCAGCTTCTTCTGCTGGGCGGTCTGTTCCGCGGCGGCCTTGGACATCCCGACGAAGTTCGGGACGGCGACCTGGTCCGGCCCGCCGTTCACGGTGAGGGAGACGGTCGAGCCCTTGTCGGCCCTGGTGCCCCCGCTCGGGTTCTGCGCGGTCACCTGGCCCTGGGTGTCCCGCGGACCGGCGATCGTCTGCGAGGTCACCCGGAACCCGGCCTGTTCCAGCTGGCTCCGCGCCACCTGCTCCTGCTTGTGGAGGACGTTCGGCACGTCCACCTGCGGCGTGTTGTCGCCGAGGAGGTACGCGGTGAGCAGGGCCGCCGCGGCGAACACGCCGAGGATGGCCAGGACGATCCCCGTCCACGCGAGCCCGCGCCGCGAACGCCGGTCGTCCGCGGGGAGCAGCGAGCCGTTCCCGCCACCGGTCGGCGCCGCGATCAGCTCGGTGCGCTCGGCGTCGGACATCACCGGCGTCGCGGAGATCGGCCGGCCGGCCACCGCACGGAGCAGGTCGGCGCGCATGTCACCCGCGGACTGGTACCGGTTGGCCGGGTTCTTCGCCATCGCCTTGAGCACGATCGCGTCGATGGTCGGCGTCACGTCGGGGTTCACCTGGCCCGGCGGGACCGGGTCCTCCCGGACGTGCTGGTACGCCACCGACACCGGGCTGTCACCCGTGAAGGGCGGCTGACCGGTCAGCAGCTCGTACAGCAGGCACCCGGTGGAGTACACGTCCGAGCGGGCGTCCACGGACTCACCGCGGGCCTGCTCCGGCGACAGGTACTGGGCGGTGCCGATGACCGCCGAGGTCTGCGTCATCGTCGACGTACCGCTGGCGACCGCGCGGGCGATGCCGAAGTCCATGACCTTGACCGTGCCGGTCGGGGTCAGCATGACGTTCCCGGGCTTGATGTCCCGGTGCACGATGCCGTTCTTGTGGCTGAAGTCGAGTGCGGCGCAGATGTCCGCGGTGATCTCCATGGCGCGCTCGGGCATCAGCCGGCGCTCCTCGGTGAGCACCTCCTTGAGCGTCCGGCCGCCGACGTACTCCATGACGATGTACGGCAGCGGCGTCGCGCCGTCCGCCTCCTCGCCCGTGTCGTAGACGGCGACGATCGCGGGGTGGTTCAGTGCGGCGGCGTTCTGCGCCTCCCGCCGGAAGCGCATCTGGAAGCCGGGGTCGCGGGCGAGGTCCGCGCGCAGCACCTTCACGGCGACGTCCCGGCCCAGCCGCTGATCGCGGCCACGGTGGACCTCGGCCATGCCGCCGTAGCCCAGCACCTCACCGAGCTGGTACCTGCCACCCAGCAGGCGCGCGTCCGTCATTCGTCGTCCCCTTGGTCGTCCCCGTGGTCCCGATTGCGCTTGTCGCGCTTCTGCCACTCGGCGGAATTCCCGGAACCGGTCGAGTTGCCCGTCGCGACGACGAGCTTCACCGTCCCACCGCGCCTGACGCGCGTCGGCGACACGGCGGCGACGATGCCCGACCGGTACCGCCAGCCGGGCTGCCGCTCCTCGCTGACCCGGAGGCCGAGCGCGGTCAGTTTGGCGCGCGCCGTGGTCGCCGGGTGTCCGACGTAGTCCGCGGCACGCAGCGTGAGGTACGGGGAAACCGGCGTCTGCGCCACGACGGTGCCCGAGGCGCGGGAGGGGGACGGCGACGAGGTGGTCACCGCGGCGGGGGAGGTCACCGGACGGGCCACGTCGTCGGTGCGGGACCCGGAGGTCAGCAGCGAGGTGATCCCGAGACCGAGCAGCAGCGCGAAGACCACGCCGGCGGCGGCCCCGGCCACCAGCGGCGACGGGGTGCGGCGCCGCGGGGCGGGCACCGGCGCGGCGACGGTGGCCGTGCCGACCGCGGCCTGCCCGGCGGCCGCCTGGCCCATCCCGGCGCGGGGTACGGGCCCGTTCGTCGGCCGCGGGAGCAGCCCGGTCGGCGCGAGCGCGCCGAGAACGGTCGGGGTCGCCGGGGCCTGCCCGGTCGCCACGGCGCGGGCGGCCTCGGCCAGGGCGGCCGCGGACGGGTAGCGGTCCGCCGGGCTCTTCGCCATCGTCCGCTCCACGAGCGCCCGCGCGCCCGCGGGGACGTCGGCCGGCAGCGGCGGCGGGACGTCCCGCAGATGCGCCAGCGCGATGTTCACCGGGGTGTCGCCGTCGAACGGGCGGTGGCCCGCGAGGCACTGGTACGCGACGACGCCGAGGGAGTACACGTCCGTGGAGGCCGTGGCCGGTTTGCCCTCGGCCTGCTCGGGGGCGAGGTACCCGGCGGTGCCCATCACCTCGCCGGTCATCGTCAGGCCACTCGCCGCCCCGGCGCTCCGGGCGATGCCGAAGTCGGTCACCACCACGGTGCCGTCCGGGCGGACCAGCAGGTTCGCGGGCTTGACGTCCCGGTGGACGACACCGGCCGCATGCGCGGCCTGGAGCGCCGCCGACACCTGGGCGACCAGGTCGAGCGTGCGGTCGGCGGGCAGCCGGCCGGCGGACTCCAGCAGGTCCGCGAGGGACTGCCCCTCGATCAGCTCCATCACCAGGTACGCGCTGGTCGCGCCGGAGCCCTCGGCGGGCTCGCTCTCGCCGTAGTCGTACACCGTCGCGATGCCCGGGTGGGACAGCGCCGCGGTGTGCCTGGCCTCGGCGCGGAAGCGCTCCACGAACCCCGGCTGGCGGCTCAGCTGCGGCAGCATGACCTTCACCGCCACCGCGCGGCCGAGGATCTCGTCGTGGCCGCGCCACACCTCACCCATGCCGCCGGTCGCGATCAGCCGGTCCAGCCGGTACCGGCCACCGAGCACGGTGCCGGTCGTGGCGGTCATCGAACCCTCCGGTGGTGCGCCATCACTTGCCGCCCTGGGCGGTGACGGCCGACTGGAGGACGGTGCCGGCGATCCGGGTCGCCTGCGCGCTGGACCCGCCGGCGCGGTCGAGGACCACCGCGACCGCGGCCACCGGGGTGTTGTCGACGATCGCGAACCCGATGAACCACAGGGTGTCCTTCTGGCCCCCGCCGTTCTCCGCGGTCCCGGTCTTGCCGCCCACCGTCACGCCGGAGAGCCGGGCGGCCGTCCCGGTGCCCCGCTCGACCACGCCGACCATCATCTGCTGGAGCTGCGCCGCCACCTCGGGCGAGGTCGCCTGGCTGAACTCCTCCGGCTGGGTGGTGTCCAGCGGGCTGAGGTCCGGTGCGGTGATCTCCTTGACCAGGTAAGGCTTCATCACCCGGCCGTTGTTCGCCACGCCGGCGGCGATCATCGCGCCCTGTAGCGGCGTCATCCGGACGTTCCGCTGCCCGATCGAGGACTGGGCCAGCGACGGGACGTCGGCGAGGTCGCCGACCTGGCTCGGCACCGTCTCCAGCGGCACCGACGGCGCCTGCTGGTCGAACCCGAACGCATGCGCCTGCTCGCGCACCTTGTCCGCGCCGAGGCGCACCCCGAGCTCGGCGAACGCCGTGTTGCAGGACACCCGCAGCGCGTCGGCCAGCGAGCTGGTCTGACCGGTGCAGCTCTCGCCCGCGAAGTTCCGGATCGGCGTGGTCGTGCCCGGCGCGGTGTACGAGCGCGGCGACGGGATCGTGCTGTCCGGGCCGAAGCCGTTCGCGAGGGCGGTCGCCGACAGGATCACCTTGAACGTCGAACCGGGCGGGTAGGTGTCCCGCAGCGCGCGGTTCAGCATCGGCTTGTCCGGGTCGCGCTGCAGCTGGGTCCAGGCCTTCCGCTCCACGGCGGTGTCGTGCGACGCCAGCGGCGAGGGGTCGTAGCTCTGCTTGGACACCAGCGCGAGAATCTGCCCGCTCTTCGGGTCCAGGGCGACGACCGCACCGGTGTGGTTGCCCAGCGCGCTGTACGCGGCCGCCTGGACGCGCTGCCGGAGGGTCAGCAGGACGCTGCCGCCGACCGGACGCCGGCCCGTGACGATGTCGGACACCCGGCGCACGAACAGGCGGTCGTCGTCACCGGACAGCACCGGCTCCTCGGCCTCCTCGATGCCCGAGGCGCCGTAGACGAGCGACTTGTAGCCGGTCACCGGGGCGTACAGCTTCCCGGCCGGGTACAGCCGCTGGTACTTGAGCCGGCCCGTGGTCGCCTTCGACAGCGCGATGGCCTGCCCGTCGACCACGATCGCGCCGCGCTCACGCTCGTACGCCTGGAGCTGGACGCGCTTGTTGTGCGGGTCGCGGCGGTACTCGCCGCCCTTGACGACCTGGACGTAGTTCAGGTTCACGAACAGCAGCGTGAACAGCACGAACACGGCCATCGCGACACGGCGCAGGGGGGCGTTCACAGCCGGACCACCTCGGTCGGCGCGCTCCGCAGCTGGACCGGCGGCGCGGCCGGTACGGGCGGACGGCGGCCCGCGTCGGAGATGCGCAGGAGCAGGGCGACGAGGAGCCAGTTGGCCACCAGCGACGATCCTCCGTAGGACAGGAACGGGGTCGTGAGACCGGTGAGCGGGATCAGCTTGGACACGCCGCCGACGATCACGAACACCTGCAGGCCCACCGAGAACGCGAGCCCACCGGCGAGGAGCTTGCCGAACGAGTCCCGGACGTCCAGCGCGGCCCGCATGCCGCGGGCGGAGATGAGCAGGTACAGGATCAGCACGCCGGTGAGGCCGTACAGCCCGACCTCCTCGCCGATCGTCGCGGTGATGAAGTCGGTGGACGCGTACGGCACGCCGTTCGGCTGGCCGGCGCCGGGCCCGGTGCCGAACAGCCCGCCGGTGCCGAGGCCGAACAACGACTGGACGATCTGGAAGCCCTTGTCGTCCGCGTCGGCGAACGGGTGCAGCCAGATCTCCACCCGCAGCTGCACGCGGCTCACCAGCTGCCACGCGAGCAGCGCGCCGCCCGCGAACAGCCCCACGCCGATCAGCAGCCAGCTCGTGCGCTGGGTGGCGATGTACAGCATCACCACGAAGATCCCGAAGTACATGAGCGACGTGCCGAGGTCGCGCTCGAACATGAGCACCAGCAGGCTCGCCGCCCACACCACCAGCACCGGCCCCAGGTCGCGCCCGCGCGGGAAGTCGATTCCGGCGATCCGCTTGCTGGCCAGCGAGAGCACGTCCCGCTTGGTGACCAGGTACGACGCGTAGAACACCATCAGGGCGAGCTTGGCGAACTCGCCCGGCTGCACCGAGAACAGGCCCGGGATGATGATCCAGATCTTCGCGCCGTTCACCTCGGACAGGCTGGCCGGCAGGATCGCCGGGATCGCGATGAACGCCACCCCGAACAGCCCGGCGCTGTACGCGTACTTCGAGAGCGTGCGGTGGTCCGAGAGGAAGTACAGCAGGCCCGCGAGCCCGACGATCGCGACGACCGTCCACTGGACCTGCCGGATCCCCTCCCCGGCGAACACGGAGTACGACACGCGCTGGCCCGGGTCGAGCTTCCCGATGTCGAGGCGGCGGATGAAGATCACGCCGATGCCGTTCAGCAGCGCGGCGCACGGCAGGATGATCGGGTCCGCGTACGGGGCGAGGAAGCGCACCCCGAAGTGCGCACCGACGAACGCCACCGCGAGGAACGCCGGGATCATCGACGAGGCGGGCGTGATGTCCCGCTGGACCGCGGCCTCGATCGCCACCGACAGGGCCCACACGATCCCGCACACCGCCAGCACCAGGACGAGCTCGGTGTTGCGGCGCGTGGGCTTGCGCCGCGGCGCCGGCTTCGCCGGTGCGGCGACGGGTGGGGCGGTGGGCGCGCTCACCTGGGGACGCAATCCGGAGTGGCGGCGGCGCTGGGGGTGGGCGTCGGGGCCGCGGTCGACGAGACGGCCGTCGGGGACGGCCGCGGGGTCGACGTGACGCGGACGCTCGGGGTGGCCTTCGCGCGCGGGCTCGCGGCGGCGGACGGTGTGGGGCTCGCGGCCGGGGTGCACTCGCGGCGCTGGTCCTGGAGGCGGCGGACGATGTGGTTGGCGTCGGTGCGGCTCTCGGCCGGGATGCCCTGGAGCACCTGGCGGCGCACGACCGGCTGGAGCTCGTTCATCCGCAGCTCGGACCGCTGCGCGACATCGGACAGGTGGACGCCGCCGATCGATCCCCGGACGCCGCGGAACACGGCGACGTAGCCGTCCTCGGTCTTGCCGACGTAGTACTGGGACTGGGTGTACTGCCAGCCCAGGTAGCCGGTGCCCGCCACCAGGGCGAGGGCCAGCAGGGCCAGGACGGCCGTCCGGACGCGGTGCGGCGGGGGCTCGGGGTCGTCGTCGTCCTCGTCCGGCTCCACCTCACCGGTGTTGCGGGCCAGCGCCGCGCGCCCGGCCGCGCTGTCGGCGGAGGCCGAGGAGGCCCGGCCGCGGTCCCGGGCGGCCGCGCCGCCGACCACCGGGGCGTCGTCGCCCTTCTCGGCGTCCACGATGTCGGCGACGATGCAGGTGATGTTGTCCGGCCCGCCGCCGCGCAGCGCGAGCGCGATCAGGCGGTCGGCCGCTTCGCGGGGCTCGGCCAGCGACAGCGCCTCGGCCATCGTCTCCGGGCTCACGACGCCGGACAGGCCGTCGCTGCAGAGCAGGTACCGGTCGCCGACCCGCGCCTCGCGGACCGAGAACTCGGGATCGATGTCCCGCCCGTCGAGCGCGCGGGTGAGCAGCGAGCGCTGCGGGTGCGTGGTGGCCTCGTCCGGCGTGATCCGCCCCTCGTCCACCAGCATCTGGACGTACGTGTCGTCGCGGGTGATCTGGGTGAGCTCGCCGTCGCGGAGCACGTACGCGCGGGAGTCGCCGACGTGCACGAGGCCGATCCGGGCTCCACCGAACAGCATCGCGGTGAGCGTGGTGCCCATGCCCTCGAGCGCCGGGTTCGCCTCGACGGCGTCCCGGAGCTGCTGGTTCGCCGCGGAGATGGAGTCCTTCAGCGCGTCGATGAGGTCCGACCCGGAGACGTCCTCGTCGAGCGGGGCCAGCGCGGCCACCACGATGTTGCTCGCGACCTCGCCGGCCGCCATCCCGCCCATGCCGTCGGCCACGGCGAGCAACCGGGGACCGGCGTACACCGAGTCCTCGTTGCCCTCCCGGATCAGTCCCCGGTCCGAACGCGCGGCGTACCGCAGGGTGAGGCTCATGATCGCAGCTCGAGCACGGTGCGTCCGATCCGGATCGGGGACCCGAGCGGGACCGGCGTCGGGCCGGTCACCTTCGCGCGGTCGAGGTAGGTGCCGTTGGTGGAGCCGAGGTCCTCGACCAGCCACTGCCCGTTCCGCGGCGTGAGCCGGGCGTGCTTGGTGGAGGCATAGTCGTCGGTGAGCACGAGCGTGGAGTCGTCGGCGCGTCCGATGCTGATCGGGTTTTCTCCCAGCGTGATGCGGGTGCCCGCGAGGGCGCCGTCGGTCACGACGAGAGTACGGGCCGACTTGCCCCGTTTGACCCGGGCGGGTCGCGTGGCGACCGGCGCGTTCACCCCACGGGGAGCCGCGACGATCCGCGTACCGCGGTTCCCGAACAGGTCGTGGCGGACCACGCCGATCACGGCGAACACGAACACCCAGAGCAGGGCCAGGAACCCGAACCGGGCGACTGCGAGGACGACCTCGGGCATCAGCCGTCCAGCCGGAACGTGAGCGTGGTGGTACCGATCTGCACGGTGTCGCCGGACTGCAGCGCCGCGGCGTTGATCCGTGACCCGTTCACCGCGGTGCCGTTGGTCGAGCCGAGATCGGTGATCACGACCCGCGTTCCGTCGAAGTCCACGCGGGCATGCTGCCGGGATATGCCGACGTCCGCTATCCGGACCTGCGCCGCCTCGCCGCGGCCGAGGACCGTCGACCCCATCGCGATGCTGTACTGGCGCCCGTCCGACCCGACCAGTCGCGGCGTGCCGCCGCCCAGGGGCGAGCCGGAGACCGGGGGGGCCATCGTCGGCGGAGACGGGACCGGCGGAGCGCCGTACCCGTAGCCACCGTCGCCGTACGGGTCGTCGCCGTACGACGGCGCCTGCGGCGAGTCCATCGTCCCGGTGTAGACCTCGCTGACCACCCGGAACATCCCGGTGTCGAGTCCCTCGCCGCGCTCGATCTCGACGATCACGTCGCCGTAGACCGTCCAGCCCTGCTCGCCGATGTACTCGGCCTGGGCCTGCGCGAGCTCCTGGGCCAGCGGAGCCGCGAACGACTCCAGCCGGTCGTGATCGGAGGGGGAGAGGTCGATGATGTAGCGGTTCGGGACCAACGTGCGTCCCGCTCCCAGGATCGACTTGTGGGCGTCCGCCTCGCGCTGCATGGCGCTGGCGATCTCCACGGGGTGCACCACACCCTTGAAGACCTTGGCGAACGCTCCCTCGACGAGGTTCTCCAACCTCTTCTCGAAGCGCTGCAACACGCCCACGGGCTTCCTCCTTCAAGTGACCGGTCATGATGGTATCCGGGTGGAAGTACCCCGTCCGGTCATGCGTCCCTGTCGTGCTACTCTCGGCGGGTTGCCAGGGCAAGTGGCGGAATGGCAGACGCGCACGGTTCAGGTCCGTGTGTCCGAAAGGACGTGGGGGTTCAACTCCCCCCTTGCCCACCACCGACGACCGGATCTCGCACAGCGAGAGCCGGTCGTTTTCGTTGGTCGGGAACATCACACCGGCGGTTCTCGTGGTGATCGGACAATTCGGCCCACACCGCGCCGCCAGGTACCCTGGGTGCTCCACGACGCCCGGAGGTGACGCCGTGTCGGCCAGCGCCCGCAGGACGCCGACCCGTACCGCCTCCGTCGCGCTGGCCATGGTCGCCCTGGTGGTGGCCGGCCTCTTCGGCTTCTCGGCCTCCCCCGCGCGGGCGGCGGCGGACCGCACCGCCACCACGGTCACGGCCGGGTTCGCCGGCGTCGTCGGCGGTCATGTCACCGGTACCCGTGGTCACGCGACCACCGCGCGTGGCGGCCCGGTCCAGGCCACGCCGTCCGACGGCCAGGGCGATCCGCTCGGGTGGGCGGTCCTGCCCGGCGCGGCGCTGCTGTTCCCGCTCCTCGCGTACGTTCTGCGGCCACGAGGCGCGTTCCTCCGGTTCCCGGGCTCCACCGGTCGTCTCCGGCACCAGCGGGCTCCGCCGCGGTCCGGCGCCCCGCGCGCCGCCTGACCGTCCCGCCGACCCCTGTCCGGTCGGTTTCTCCCGCCGTGTCCGTGTCCGGGCCCGTGCGGTCAGCCCCGGAGGCTCCCTCTTGTCCCGCGCCCCGCTCGTCCGCGCGCTCGTCGCGCTCGGCATCCTCGCCGCCTCGCTGTACTTCGCCCTGACCTCGCCCGCCCGGCTCGGACTGGACCTCCGCGGCGGCACCCAGATCGTGCTGGAGACGCGCGACTCACCCACGGTCCGCGCCGACGCGGCGTCCACCGACCGGGCCGTCGAGGTGCTCCGGCAGCGCGTCGACGCGCTCGGCATCTCCGAACCCACGCTCGCCCGCTCCGGGGAGCGGCGGATCATCGTCGAGCTCCCCGGCGTCCAGGACCCCCGGGAGGCCGCCGAGGTGATCGGCCGGACCGCCCAGCTCGCGTTCCATCCCGTACTCGCGGTCGCCGGCGCGGGCGAGGCCGACGGTCCGGTGCTGCCGGACGAGAGCGGGCAGCGGCTGCGGCTCGGCCCGGCCGCGCTGACGGGTGCGGGCGTGAGCGACGCGAAGGCGCAGGTGGACCCCCAGTCCGCCGGCGGCTGGTACGTCGGGGTCGACTTCAAGGGCTCGGGCCGCGACGCCTGGGAGCGGCTGACCGGGGCGGCGGCCTGCGAGGCGCCCGGCGACCCGGCGCGCCGGGTCGCGATCGTGCTCGACGACCAGGTCATCTCCTCCCCGCAGGTGGAGGAGAGCGTGGCCTGCCGCATCGGCATCACCGGTGGGTCGACCCAGATCACCGGTTCCTTCGGCGGTGCCGAGGCCAAGGACCTCGCCGTGCTGATCCGCGGTGGTGCCCTGCCCGTCCCGGTCGAGGTCATCGAGCAGCGCACCGTCGGGGCGACGCTGGGCGTGGCGGCGATCGAGGCCAGCGCGACGGCGGCCGTCCTCGGCGTCCTGCTGACGGGCCTGTTCATCATCGTCGTGTACCGGCTGGTGGGGGCGCTGGCGACGGTTGCCCTCGCCGGGTACGCGCTGATCTCCTACGCCACGCTGGTCGCCCTCGGAGCCACGCTCACGTTGCCCGGCCTGGCCGGGTTCGTGCTGGCGATCGGGATGGCGATCGACGCGAACGTCCTCGTCTTCGAGCGGGCCCGCGAGGAGTACCACGGTCAGGGTCTGCGGAGCGCCGTCACGACCGGCTTCGCCAAGGCGTGGTCCGCGATCATCGACTCCAACGTCACGACCCTGCTCGCCGCGGGGCTGCTGTTCTTCCTCGCGTCGGGGCCGGTGCGCGGGTTCGGCGTCACGCTCGCGATCGGCGTCCTCGCCTCGATGGTGTCGGCGCTCGTCGTCACCCGGGTGTTCGTGGAGTGGGCGCTGCGCCGGGGCGTCGTGATGTCCCGGCCGGGCCTCAGCGGCATCGCCGCCCCGGGCCGGGTCCGCGAGTGGCTGGTGCGGCGGAACCCGAACCTGATGCGGTACCGCCGTCGATGGCTCGCCGTCTCCGCGCTCGCCCTCGTGCTCGCCGTCAGCGGCATCGCCGTGCGCGGGCTCGACCTCGGCGTGGAGTTCACCGGCGGCCGGATGGTCGAGTACTCGACGTCGGCGCCGCTGGACGTCGACGCCGCCCGGGCCGCGGTGTCCGACGCGGGGTTCCCGGGTGCGGTGGTCCAGGAGAGCGGCCGGGACAACCTCTCGGTCCGGACCGGTCAGCTGAGCAACGACGAGGAGGTCACCCTCCGCGCCGCGCTCGCGGACGCCGCCGGTGGGCCGGTGAGCAAGGAGCGCGACGAGCTCATCGGGCCGAGCCTGGGCGACGAGCTGCGCACCAAGGCGCTCATCGCCCTCGGCATCGCGCTGGCGGCCCAGCTGGCGTACCTGGCAGTCCGGTTCCGGTGGACGTTCGCGGCCTCCACGGTCGTCGCGATGGCGCACGACGTGCTGATCCTCGTCGGGATGTTCGCCTGGCTCGGCAAACCGCTCGACGGGGTGTTCCTGGCCGCGTTGCTCACGGTCGTCGGGTACTCGGTGAACGACTCGGTCGTGGTGTTCGACCGGATCCGTGAGCTGTGGACCGCGCGGCGGACGACCCCGTTCCCGGAGGTGGTGAACTCGGCGATCCTCCAGACGGTGCCGCGGACCGTGAACACCGGACTCGGCGCGGTGTTCATCTTGGCGGCGCTCGCGTTCCTCGGCGGCGACTCGCTGACCGACTTCGCGATCGCGCTGCTCATCGGTATCGGTGTCGGCACGTACTCCTCGATGTTCACGGCCGGTCCGCTCGCCATCGAACTCGAGGCGCGGACCGGCGCCGCCCCGCCGCGGGTGAAGCCGGCCCGCCGCGGCGAGCCGGCCCGGCGTGCGGACAGCGGGGCCGTCGTATGAACTCGAACCACACCACCGGGAGGTCCTGACCGTGCATCTGGCCGAAGCTCTCATCGCCCTCGGCGGCGCCTTCCTGGTCTCCGGCCTGCTCGGCCGGGCCGGGGCCAGGTTCGGCCTGCCGACGATTCCGCTGTTCATGGTGGCCGGGGTCATCTTCGGTCCCCACACCCCCGGCGTCGCGCTCGTGGAGAACCCCGACGAGCTCAAGCTCATCGCCTCGCTCGGGCTGATCTTCCTGCTGTTCTACCTGGGGCTGGAGTTCTCGCTCGACCAGCTGACCGGCGGCGGTAAGAAGCTGTTCGGCACCGCCCTGGCGTACCTGCTGCTGAACGTCGGTGGCGGGCTCGGGTTCGGCTTCGCGCTCGGCTGGGGGTGGCGAGAGGCGCTCGTGGTCGCCGGCATCGTCGGCGTCTCCTCCTCGGCGATCGTCACGAAGCTGCTGGTGGAGCTCAAACGCCTCGGGAACCGGGAGACGCCGGTCATCCTCGGGATCATCGTGGTGGAGGACATCTTCCTCGCGCTGTACCTGGCGCTGCTCCAGCCCGTGCTCGGCGGCGCGTCGGGTGCGGCGGAGGCCGCGATCGACATCGCCAAGGCGTTCGGGTTCCTGCTCGTGCTCGCCCTGGTGGCGCGGTTCGGGGCGCGGGTCGTGGAGCGGCTGATCGACACGCACGACGAGGAGATCGTGATCGTCCTCTTCGTCGGGCTCGCCATCCTCGGCGCGGGCGTCGCGGAGGAGCTCGGGGTGTCCGACGCGATCGGCGCGTTCATGGTCGGCCTGATCCTCGGGGCGACCCGGAAGGCCGAGCGGCTGCGGAAGCTCACCCATCCGCTGCGGGACGCGTTCGGGGCGATCTTCTTCTTCCACTTCGGCATGACGATCGACCCCGGGGCCGTCGGAGGGGTGATCCCGCTGGTCGCCGCCGCCGTCCTCCTCACCGCGGTGCTGGCCATGACGGCCGGGATCATCGCGGCGCGCGTGCACCGGTTCGGCCGGCTGGAGGCCGCGAACATCGGCCTCACCGTGTTCACCCGCGGGGAGTTCTCGCTGATCCTGGCGTCGCTGGCCGTGGCGGCCGGGCTCGATCCCCGGGTCGCCGCGTTCACCGCGGGGTACGTCCTGGTCCTCGCGATCATCGGGCCGCTCGCGGTCACCTGGTCGGCGCGCGTGGCGCGCCGGCTGCCGGAGCGATGGTTTCCGCAGGCAACTAATTTAACGCTCAAGTAATGGGTGGGCGAATGCCGATGACTCCAGGGAGCGGCCGGACCAGGCCGGCCGCAACCGAGGAGACCCATGAACAGGACTACGGCCATCGCCGGGAAGTTCGCCGTCGGGGGTGCCGTCACCGCGCTCGCCGTGCTGATGGCAGCCGCGCCGGCGTCCGCGGCGTCCAAGGACAGCGACCGCGACGGGATGTCGAACAGCTGGGAGATCAAGCACAAGCTGAACCCGCGGAAGGCCTCGGACGCCCGGCAGGACCCCGACGGCGACCGGATGACCAACCTGCTCGAGTACCGGCTCGGCGCGAACCCCCGTGACGAGGACACCGACAACGACGGCCAGGACGACGGCGACGAGCGCCTCACCAAGACGGGCGTCCGCACCGCGGACACCGACCGGGACGGCAAGGTCGACGGCGACGAGGACTACGACCGCGACGGCATCGCGAACGAGGACGAGGACGACGCGTCCGAGTCCTGCGCCACGGACGACGACGACCGCGACGGCGACCACGTCTCCGACGAGGACGAGAACGAGCTCGGCCTCAAGGTGTCCCGGTCCGACTCGGACTTCGACGGGATCCCGGACGGCAACGAGGACGCCGACCACGACGGCCAGTCGAACGAGGACGACGACGACCACGCCGGCGACCGCTGCCTCGGTGACTCGGACCACGACGGGCGGGCCGACGAGGACGACCACGACCGGCTCGGCGTGATCGGCTCGTTCGACGCCGCCACCGGTGCGCTCGTGGTGGTCATCAACGCGCAGACCGAGATCCACGTGACCGTCACCGACGCGACCGAGATCGAGATCGACGACAGCGAGTCCGAGAGCGTGCCGCTCCGGACCGGTTCCGCGGAGGGCTCCGTGGACGACCTCCAGCCCGACCGGACCGTCGTCGAGCTGGACCGCGACCGCAGGTCCGGCGCGCTGGAGGGGATCACGCTCTCGTCGGTCGCGACCTGACCCTGGGGAGGGACGACGCGGGGGCCGGATCCGCACCGGATCCGGCCCCCGTCGTCCTGTCGCGGGTCAGGAGCTGACGAGCTCCGGGCCGGCCGGTGCCGGGCTGACCGGGACGACCGACGGCACGGCGGCGGGCTCGCGGTGCCAGACGCCGTCCTTCATCACGCCGACGATCCGGCTGATGTCCTGGAGGATCGCGATGTCCTCCAGCGGGTCGCCGTCCACCAGGATCAGGTCGGCCTTGTACCCGGTCGCGACCTTGCCCAGCTCCTCCGGCCGCAGCATGATCTCGCCGCCGAGCGCGGTGGCCGACAGGATGGCCTCCATCGGGGTGAAGCCGAGCAGGGTCACGAAGTGCTCGAGGTCGCGGGCGTAGGTACCGTGCGGCGTCCACGCGAAGCCGTAGTCGCCACCGGGCAGGAGCCGGATCCCGCGCCGCTTCATCTCCTTGAGCCCGGCGATCGCGGCCGCCAGCTCCCTCTCGTACCCATGTCCGACCGCGACGTCCCGCGGGTAGCCGAACGGCTCCGCCTCGTTCAGCGTCGCGTACAGCCAGTTGATCCCGGGTGCGACGAAGATGCGGTCCTTCTCGGCCTCGAGCAGGTCGAGACCCTCCTCGTCGACGTAGCTCGCGTGGTACACGATGTCGACCCCGTTGCGGACCGCGATCTTGACGCTCTCGCCGCTGCGGGCGTGGACCGCCACGCGGATGCCGCGGTTGTGCGCCTCCTTCACCGCCATCGCGACCTCCTCGTCGGTGAAGTAGTTGTCCTCCGCCCGCTGGTGACCGGTGATCTCCTCACCGGACATCGACAGCTTGATGGTGTCCACGCCCAGCGCGATGGTCCGGCGGACCACCTTGCGCATCTCCTCCGGGCCGTCCGCGTACTGGGTGATGCTGGCGACGAGATCGCCCCCCGTGGTGGCGATCTCGCGGCCGTTCGCGAGGTAGCGGGGACCGGGGATGTCCCCGGCGTCGATGGCGTTGCGCATGACCACGTCGAGGCGGTCCTTGGCGCTCGCCGCCCCCACGCACATCGTGTAGCCGTAGTCGATGTACATGCGGGCCGACCGCATCGAGTGCAGCACGTGCTCCTCGACCGGCATCGGGCCGAGCGCATCCAGGTCGCCGTTGTTCCAGCTGAAGTGCGTGTGGGCGTCGCAGAGTCCGGACATCAGGGTGGCCCCGCGGCCGTCGACGACCTGGGCGCCGTCGCGGGGCAGGTCACCCCCGGTGCCCGGGCGTACCTCGGCGATGCGGTCGCCCGTGACCAGCACCTCGCCGTCGTACGGGTCGGCGCCGGTGCTGTCGATGATGCGGACGTGGGTGAACAGAATCGTGGCCATGCTCTCTCCTCCGGGGACGGGATGGTCGTCGTGCGCAGGAGCCGGGAACGCTCGAGCAGTTCCCGGGGCGGTGCGATCGGCTGATCAGGCCTGGTTCAGGAATGCCGTGAGCTGGTGGAGGACGAACGCGGGTGCCTCCACGGCGGTCCAGTGGCCGCAGTCCTGGGTCACGGCGGTGGTGGCGTCCTTCAGCTCGGCGGCCATCGCCACGCTGGTGGCCGGCGGGCTCACCTTGTCCTCGGTCCCGGTGAGCAGCAGGACCGGGCAGGTGATGGCGCCGAGGTCGGGGCTCTGGGCGGCGGCCAGCGCAACGCAGGCCTGGGCGTACGCCTCGGGGTCCTGGCCGAGCAGCAGCTCGCGGACCAGCGCGCCGACGGCCGGGTGCGCGGCGCGGGCGGCCGGTGACGTCGCGGCGCCGACGATGGTGTCCGCGACGGCGGCCATGCCGTGCTCGCGGACCGTGGCGGCGCGGGCCCGGCTGGCCTCCTTGGCGGCGTCCGGCTGCGCCCGTACCGGGCCGAGCAGGGCGATGCTCGTGACGAGCTCCGGTCGGGTGGCCGCGAGCTGCTGGACGACCAGCGTGCCCATCGAGTGCCCGAGCACATGGGCCGGGCCGCCGGTCTGCTCGATCACCGCGGCCAGGTCCTCGGCCAGCTCGGTGACCGAGACGGGGCCGGTGAGCGGGCTGCGGCCGTGACCGTCGAGGTCGTAGCGGACCACGCGGTACGTGGTGGCGAGGTCGGCGGTGATCGGCTCCCAGAAGTTCGTGGTCCCGCCGAGCCCGTGGACCGCGACCACGGTGGGCCCGTCGCCGGTGCTCTCGACGTACAGCTGCTTGTGCCGGATCTGCATCAGGGCTGCTCCTCTAGGAGACATGGTTGGTGAGCGTGCCGAGGCCGGTGATGGTGATCTGGACACGGTCCCCGCTGGTGAGGAAGCGGGGCGGTGTGAAGCCGATGCCGACGCCGGCCGGCGTGCCGGTGGCGATGACGTCGCCCGGCTGGAGCGTGATCCCGGCGCTGAGCGTGGCGATGATCGTCGGGATGTCGAAGATCAGGTCACGGGTGCTCGCCTCCTGGCGGACCTCGCCGTTGACCGTGCAACGGACGTCCAGGGGACCTGCGCCGACCTCGTCCGCGGTGGCGGCGTACGGGCCCATCGGGCAGAACGTGTCGAGCGCCTTGCCGAGGAACCACTGCTTGTGGGACTTCTGCAGGTCCCGGGCGGTGACGTCGTTGATGATCGTGTAGCCCCAGACGTGGTCGAGGGCCGACTCGGCGGTGATGCCCCTGCCACCGCGGCCGATGATCACGCCGAGCTCGGCCTCGTAGTCCACCTCGCCGGTGACGCCCGGGTGCGGGTCGATGGCGGCGCCGGGGCCGATGACCGCGGACGGCGGTTTGGTGAACACCACCGGGGCGTCGGGCTGGTTGTTCGCGCCGCCGGTGGCGTCGTACCCGGACCTGCCGAACTCCTCGGCGTGCTCGCGATAGTTCCGGCCGACGCAGAAGATGTTGCGGCGCGGGGTCGGGATCGGCGCCGTGAGCGTGACGGTGGCGACCGCGATCGGGCTCGCGGAGTCCAGGTCGAGCTTGCCGCCGAGGATGTCCCACCGCTCGATCAGCTCGGTGAGGCCGGCGCCGTCCGGCAGCGCCCCCGCCGGGAGGGCGTCGGTCAGCGACACGAGATGCGATCCGTCCCCGACGAGGACGCCGACCTGCCGGCGGCCGTGGTGGTGGTACCCGACGAACTTCACGTTGTTGTCCTCCGCCCGCCCGGGGCCCCGCGCCTCGGGCTCTATCGGTTATTGATAAAAGCTAGCGAGGTGTGAGCGTCGTCACAAGGGCGCCCGGGAAAATACTGTGACCGCGGCCACTCCGCAGCGTGGTGGCCCGGTCGCGGACCGGCGGATGCCTCGCCGGGGCGGGCCACTGGGGGCGGCGGTCCGGTCGAGCCGGCTCGCAGCGGCGGCGCCGTACCGCACGAGCCGGGTGCGGGAGCCGCGGGCGTCGGGCGCCCTCCCCGCGGCATGCCGAGCGTGGTGGCCTGGTCACCCAGCGAGGTGTCGGGACATCGGACCGGGCCATTCGGGGCTACCCGCCGAGGGTCTCCTGCGGAAGCTTCAGGTACTCCTGCTGGTGCTCGGCCAGCAGCCGGGCGCACTCCTCGGCGTCCCCGCGGATGTACGCGTCCAGCAGGGGGGCGTGCATCTCCGCCGCCGCGTGCAGGTCCACCTGCCCGCGCACCACCGTGGCCATCGTCCGCGCCTCGACGTGCAGCGAGTCCCAGATCTCCAGCAGCAGCCGGTTGCCGGCCGCGGACACCACGGCCCGGTGGAACTCGACGCTGCCACGCACCAGCTCCCGGACGTCGTCGGCGTCGGCCGCGGCGCGCATCCGGTCCAGGGCCCGGCGCAGTGGCGAGGGGTCGGCGTGCAGCGCCTCCATCCCGTACCGCCCGGCGGTCTCCTCCAGGGCCATCCGCACGAGGTACACCTCGGCCATGTCCTCCTGACTGGACGCCCGCACGAACGTGCCCCGCCGCGGCCTCGACTCGACCAGCCGGGTGGCACTCAGCTCGCGGAGCGCCTCCCGGACCGGCCCCTGGCTCACGCCGAACTCCCGCGCGAGGCTCAGCTCGAGCAGCCGGGTGCCCGGCGGGTAGGTGCCGTCGAGCACCCGCTCGATGATCGCCTGCTTCACCTTCTCCGACAGCGTGTCGTGCGGGAGGACCATCTGCTCACGGTCCCATGCCACCCGGCCCGCCCACATCTCGCCGTCCCGGCGGGCATAGCCCCGTGTCCACAGCGGTTGTCACGGACAACTGATCTCGCATCCGGGAGGCACGTCGTGAGGAAGCTCGGTACCACCGACCTCGAGGTTTTCCCGCTCGCGCTCGGCGGCAACGTCTTCGGCTGGACCGCCGACGAGGAGGCCTCGTTCGCGGTCCTCGACCGGTACGTCGCCGCGGGCGGCAACTTCGTCGACACCGCGGACGTGTACTCGGCGTGGGTGGACGGCAACTCGGGCGGTGAGTCGGAGACGATCATCGGCCGGTGGCTGGCCCGCCGGGGCCGCCGGGACGACCTGGTCCTCGCGACCAAGGTCAGCCAGCACCCCGACGCGAAGGGGCTCTCCCGGGCGAGCATCCGCCGCGGCATCGAGGCCTCGCTGCGCCGGCTCCAGACCGACCACGTCGACCTGTACTACGCCCACTACGACGACGCGGACACCCCGCTGGAGGAGACCGTCACCGCGCTCGGCGAGCTCGTGACCGAGGGCAAGGTGCGGTACGTCGCGGCGTCGAACTACACCGCCGACCGGCTGGAGCGGGCGCTGACGATCGCGGACGCCGGGGGCCTGCCGCGGTACGCCGCGATCCAGTCGCACTACAACCTGGTCCACCGCGGTGAGTACGAGGGCGCGCTCGCCGATCTCGCCGCCCGGGAGGGACTGGCCGCCGTGCCGTACTACGCCCTGGCGAGCGGCTTCCTCACCGGCAAGTACCGCGACGGTTCGGCCGACAGCGACAGCCCGCGCGCCGAGGGCGCCGCGGGGTACCTCGACGACCGGGGCCGCCGGGTGCTGGCCGCGCTCGACGAGATCGCGGCGGCGCGGGGTACCGCGGTGGCGACCGTCGCGCTCGGCTGGCTCGCCGCCCAGCCGACCGTGGTGGCGCCGATCGCGAGTGCCCGCACCGTCGGGCAGCTGCCCGACCTCGTCGCGGTCGCCGAGCTGGAGCTGACCCCGGCGGAGCTGGCGAGCCTGACCCGCGCCTCGGACTGAGCCCCGGCGGTACGGTTCGCCGGTGTTGTACTCCGTCTTCAAGCACCTCCTCGTCGGGCCGCCGCTGCGGCTGCTGTTCCGGCCCGACGTCGAGGGACTCGACCACATCCCGGCGTGCGGGCCCGCCATTCTCGCGGGCAACCACCCGTCGTTCTCCGACTCGGCGTTCCTCGGCGTGGTCGCGCGGCGGAAGGTCGTCTTCCTCGCCAAGGCGGAGTACTTCGCGGGTCCGGGGGTGAAGGGCTTCCTCGTCCGGCAGCTGATGTCGGGCGCGGGAAACATCCCGGTCGAGCGCGGGCACGGCCGGGCCGCGCTGGCCTCGCTGGACGTGGCGAAGCGGGTCCTCGCGGCCGGGCAGCTCTTCGGGATCTACCCGGAGGGCACCCGGCCGCCGGACGGCCGGCTCTATCGCGGCAAGACCGGGGTCGCCCGGCTCGCCCTGGAGACCGGCGCGCCGCTGATCCCGGTGGCGATGCTCAACACGTACGAGATCCAGCCGCCCGGCACGGTGGTCCCGAAGATCCGGCAGGTCCGGATCCGGATCGGCGCCCCGCTCGACCTGGCGCCGTACCGGGGCCGCCCGGACCGCAGGGCGGCCGAGCGGGAGCTCACCGACGAGCTGATGCGGCGGCTCCAGGGCCTGTCGGGTCAGGAGTACGTCCCGATCTACGCGCAGCAGGCGAAGGACCGGGCGGCCTCGGCCGAAGGGTGAGGATCAGGCCGGGAGGGCGGCTGCCCGCGCCGCGACCGCCTTGTCCCTGGCCCGCCGCGCCGCGCGTCGGGCCAGCGGGTCGATCGCCCGCGGCATGAGCGGCCCCAGGATCGCCAGCGACAGCACGTACGCGGCGGCGGTCGGCCCGAGCCGGGGGTCGATGCTGTTCCCGGCGAGGCCGGCGATGACGATCGAGAACTCTCCACGCGGCACCAGCGTCGCGGCCGCACGCAGCCGGCCGCCGGGTCCGACCCCCGCGCGCCGGGCCGCATACCAGCCGGTGAACATCTTGGTGGCGATCCCGGCGACGACCAGGCCGAGGGCCGGCAGGAACACGGCGGGGAGCTGGCCCGGGTCGGTCGACAGTCCGAAGAACACGAAGAACACCGCCGCGAACAGGTCGCGCAGCGGCTCCAGCAGCGGCCGGGCCACCTCGGCGGCCTCGCCGGACAGCGCGATCCCGAGCAGGAACGCCCCGACCGCCGCCGACACGTGGATGCCCTCCGCGGCGCCCGCGACCAGCAGCGCGAGCCCGAGGATGCGCAGCATCATGACCTCGCTGGACGAGTCCGCGGCCACCACCCGGGTGACCTGGTGCCCGTACCGCGTCGCCACGTAGAGCACGGCGCCGAGGACCGACAGCGCGACGGCGACGGAGACGACCGCGGCCGACGCGCCGGAGGCGGCGAGGACGGCGGTGAGCACCGGCAGGTAGACCGCCATCCCGAGGTCCTCGAGCACGAGGATCGAGAGGATGGACGGGGTCTCGCGGTTGCCGAGGCGCCCGAGGTCGTACAGGACCTTCGCGATGATCCCCGACGAGCTCACGGCGGTGATCCCGAACATCGCCAGGGCGCCGACCGGCCCCCAGCCCATGACGAGCGCGAACACCACGCCCGGCAGGCCGTTGAGCGCGAGGTCCAGCACGCCGACCGGGGCCTGCTGGCGGAGCTGGCCGACGAGGTCCGAGGCCGAGTACTCCAGCCCGAGCAGCAGCAGGAGCAGCACGACCCCGACCTGGGATCCGGTCGAGAAGAACTCCTCGGGTGCCCGCAGCGGCAGCAGCCCGCCGGACCCGAACGCGAGCCCGGCGATCAGGTACAGCGGGATCGGCGAGAGGCCGACACGACCGGCCAGCCGTCCGACGACCCCGAGCGAGAAGATGACCGCGCCCAGCTCGAGCAGCAGCCGGGTCGTGTGCACGCCTCAGCCGCCGCCGAGAATCTTCGCGGCCTCGTGGACGCCTTCCTCGGTGCCGACGACGACGACCTTGTCGCCGATCTGGAAGCGGAAGTCGGGTCCGGGGGACGGCACGACCTGGTCGCCGCGGATCACGGCGACGATGGACGCGCCGGTCCGGGTGCGGATCTGCGCGTCGGCGAGCGTCCTGCCGGCGAACGGCGAGTCCGCCGTGACGGGGATGCCCTCGGTGGTGATGCCCTCGACCTGCTCGGAGAGCCGGGCGAGGCGCTCGATCACCCGCGGGGCGCCGAGCAGCTCGGCGACGACCTCGCTCTCCTCGGGGGTGAGGTCGATGACGGCACGGCAGGAGTCGGGGTCGTCCGGGTCGTACATGAACAGCTCGCGAGCGCCGTTCTTCTGGGAGATCACCCCGATACGACGGCCCTGACGCGTGACGAAGTCGTGGCGCAGCCCGATCCCGGGCAGCCTCGTCTCTTCGATGTCCACGTGCGCTCCTCAGCCTGGGGTGGGTCCAGTGGACCACGGGTGCGGGCGGCGGCCACGCTCAGGTGGTGTAGTCCGCGTTGATCCGGATGTACCCGTCGGTGAGGTCGCAGCCGTACACGGTGAACGCGCCGGGGCCGATCCCGAGGTCGACGGCCAGGACGACGTCGTCGCCCCTGAGGTGCTCCTGGGCGCGGTCCAGCGCGTCGGGGGCGCCCGACGGGTACACCTCGACGTCGCCGAACGCGATCCGCACGCGCTCCTGGTCGATGTCGAGGTCGTCCTCGCACTTGCCGACCGCCATCGCGACCCGGCCCCAGTTCGGGTCGGCGCCGTGGACGGCGGTCTTCACGAGCGGCGAGTTCACGATCGTCTTGCCGACCCGCTTGGCCTGCTCCGCGTCGCGCGCGCCGGTCACGCGCACCTCGATGAGCGTCGTGGCCCCCTCGCCGTCCCGGGCGATCTGCTTCACGAGCGTGAGCGCCGCGTCGTAGAGCGCCTCCTCGAACTCGACGAGGTCGACCGGTCCGGCGAGCCCGTTCGCGAACACGGCGGCCGTGTCGCTGGTCGAGGTGTCGGTGTCGATCGACAGCGCGTTGAACGTCCGGTCCACCACCCGGCGGAACACCGCGTCGAGCGCGGGCGCGGATACCTCGGCGTCGGTGAAGAAGAACGTGAGCAGGGTGGCCATGTTCGGCTCGATCATGCCGACGCCCTTGGCGACGCCGGCGATCGTCGCGTCCCCGCACCGGACCCGGACGATCTTGGCGTGGGTGTCCGTGGTCATGATCGCCGCGGCCACCGCGTCGAAGTCGGCCGCCGGGAACGGCCACGGCAGGGCCGCCAGCCCCGGGCGGATCCGCTCCATCGGGTACTGCCGGCCGATCACACCGGTGGAGGCGATCAGCAGGTCGGCGGGGGCGACGCCGGTGCGCGCGGCGACGAGGGCCCGGATCTCGGCGGCGTTCGCGTCACCGGTGGAACCGGTGGCGACGTTGGCGTTCTTGGAGACCACGACCACACCGCGGCCCGTACCGTCCAGCGACGCCCGGCTCAGCGTGACGCTCGGCCCGGCGAAGCGGGACCGGGTGAACACCGCGGCCACGGTCGCGGGCACCGACGACACCACGGCGGCGAAGTCCGGCGTCCCGTCCTTGATGCCGAGGTTGGCGGTGCAAGCCAGGAAGCCCTGCGGTGCGGTCACGTGTTCTCCCGATGATTGCATAAGAATGCAAGTGACTGTATCAAGCGAACGGGAGGGTTCGTTCGGGTACGGTGCGCTCGTGCAGACCCTCGCCGTACTGAGCCTCAAGGGTGGCGTCGGGAAGACCACCACCGTGCTCGGTCTCGCCGGGGCCGCGCTCGACCGCGGCCTGTCGACGCTCGTGGTGGACCTCGACCCGCAGACCAACGCGACGGTGACGCTCGAGCCCGCCGCCACCGAGCGGTCTCTCGCCGACGTGCTGGCCGACCCGAAGCGCGCGGTGGTCGCCGCCGCGGTGGGCCGGAGCGCATGGTCGGACGACGCCGGGTCCGGTGGGCGGCTCGACGTCCTGGTCGGTACCGGTGACGTCGCCGGCCACGACCACCCCGAACCGGGCCGCAACCGCCTCGGCCGCCTGCGCACCGCGCTGGGCCGGCTGGACGGGCGGGACGATGGCCCGGGGCCGTACGACCTCGTGCTGATCGACTGTCCGCCGTCCCTCGGGCAGCTCACCCGCAGCGGCCTGGTGGCCGCCGATCGGGCGATGCTCATCGCCGAGCCGTCCCGGTTCGCCGTGTCGGGCGTGCGGCGGGCGTTCGAGGCCGTCCAGAGTGAGCGCGACGCGCACAACCCGGACCTCCAGCCGCTCGGCGTGGTGGTCAACCGGGTCCGCCCGCGTTCGGCGGAGCACGAGTACCGCGTCGACGAGCTGCGGCGCATCTTCGGCCCGCTGGTGCTCTCGCCGGTGCTGCCGGACCGCTCGGCGATCGAGCAGGCCCAGGGTGCCGCCGTGCCGATCCAGCGCTGGCCCACGCCGGGCGGCCGCGAGATGGCCGCCGCCTTCGACGCCCTGCTGGACCGGATGCTGCGGTCTCGGGGCCGCCGGGCCTCCCGAACCTGAGAATCGGCCGGTAGCGGGCGTACCGGGAATCCTGAACGCGTTCTGGTCGTTGTCATCAGTGCTGCCCGAAACGGGCCGGCACACAGGCGACGAAGGCCGCTCTATCAGGAGGCCCGAACGGTGCAGACCCTCACCAGGGAGTTGTCCACGACCAACAGCAAGCCCAAGACCGCACGCCGCGACGTCCGCTCGAGCCGTGACAGCGACTCTACGTCGGACCTCGTCAGGATGTATCTGGACGGAATCTCGGCGACGCCGCTGCTCAACGCCGAGGAAGAGGTCGACCTCTCCCAGCGGATCGAGGCCGGCGTGTACGCGCGGAAGCTGCTCGAGGCGCTCGGCGACGAGCCGTCCGTCGTGCTGAGCTCCGGCGCGGAGGTGACCACCGCGGAGCTGCGCACGCTCGCCGCGGAGGGTGAGGCGGCGCGGCAGCTGTTCCTGTCCGCGAACCTCCGACTCGTCGTGTCGGTGGCACGCAAGTACCCGCGCGCCTCCATGTCGCTGCTCGATCTCATCCAGGAGGGCAACCTCGGGCTGATCCGGGCGGTCGAGAAGTTCGACTACGTCAAGGGCTTCAAGTTCTCGACCTATGCCACCTGGTGGATCCGGCAGGCCATCAGCCGGGCGATCGCCCAGCACGGTCGGACCATCCGGCTCCCCGTCCACCTGGGCGAGGAGGTCGGCCGCATGAACCGCACCCGGCGCGATCTCGTCCGTGACCTCGGCCGCGAGCCCTCGGAGGCCGAACTGGCCGAGGCCGTGGGCGTGGAGCCGGCCCGGATCGCCGAGCTGACCAGGCTGGCGAAGGACCCCGTGAGCCTCCAGTCGCCGGTGGGCGACGACGAGGAGTCGGCGCTGGAGAACTTCGTCCGGGACGCGGTGACGCCGGGTCCGGAGCAGGTGGTGCTGGCCGCGCAGGCCGACGCCGACCTGTCCCGCCTGATCGACCACCTGGACGAGCGGTCCGCACTGGTGGTGCGGGCGCGCTACGGCATGGAGGACGGTGAGCCGCACACGTTCACCGAGATCGGCGCCCGGCTCGGCCTGTCCCGGGCCCGGGTGCAGCAGATCGAGAAGGAGGCCGTCGCGCATCTGCGCGCCATGGCCGCCGAGAGTGGGGTCGAGGCGGCCTGACGGCCGCCCGACCACCCGGATGCGGGGTGTCGCTGCCACG
>JAVEDU010000064.1 GCA_030840805.1 Actinomycetota bacterium | reverse complement strand
GGCCCGCGACGGTGGGTGGTCGCGGGCCGTCGTGGAGGCCGGGGCTCAGGTCCTGAACTGGTCCAGCCTGCCCTGCACCGTCTGGGCGAGGGCGGAGAGGCGATCGGCCGCCGTACCGGCCTGCTGGGCGGTCTCCGCGGTCACGCCCGCCGTGGACGCCAGCGCCGCCACGTTGGTGCTGATCGACTCGGCGCCCTGGGCCGCCTCGGAGACGCTTCGTCCCATCTCGGCGGTCGTCGCGGTCTGCTCCTCCACCGCACCGGCGATCGTGGTCTGGTTGTCGCTGATCCCCCGGATCAGCGCGGAGATGTCCCGGACCGCCGCCGCCGCGGAGGCCGCGTCGGCCTGTAGTCCGTCCACTCTGGACACGATGTCCTCGGTGGCCTTCGCGGTGTTCTGCGCCAGCTCCTTGACCTCGGTCGCGACGACCGCGAAGCCCTTGCCGGCCTCGCCGGCCCGGGCCGCCTCGATGGTGGCGTTGAGGGCGAGGAGGTTGGTCTGCTCCGCGATGGAGGTGATGACCTTGACGATCTCGCCGATCTGCTCCGACGACGTACCGAGCTGGGCCACGGTGCGGGTCGTCTCCTCGGCCTTCGCGACCGCCTCGGCGGCGACGCCCACCGCGTTGGTGGCGTTGCTGGCGATCTCGCTGATGCTCGCGCCCATCTCCTCGGTGCTCGCGGCCACCGTCTGCACGTCCGCCGTCACCTGGTTGGCCGCCGCCGCCAGCACGCCGGCCTGGGACGACGTCTCCTCGGCGGCGTCCTGCATCGTCCGGCCCAGCGCGTTGACCTCTTCCGCCGTGGTGGTCACTGCCGCCGCGTCCGCGCGCACCGCACGCAGGGTGTCGGCGATCTTCGCGGTGAACGTGTTGAATGCGGCGGCGAGCTGGCCGATCTCGTCCGGCTTGGAGTCGTCGGCCCGCTGGGTGAGGTCGCCGTCCCCGTTCGCGATCTCGTCCAGCCGCGTGCGCAGCGCGACGATCGGCGCGGTGATCTTCGACGCCAGCCACACCGCGACGGCTGCCGCGATCAGGAGACTGATCACCGCGACGAGCAGGATCACGTTCCGGAGCGCGTTGGAGTCGGCCAGGACCTTGGCCATCGGCATCGAGACGACGAGCGTCCAGGTGTCCTGCGCGCCGGCCTTCACCGGCACGAACAGCTGCAATGCCTCGGCATTCGTCCTCGGGTCGGGCGCGGTGACCCGGATGGTCTTGCCGGTGCGCGCGGCGTCCGCGGCGAGCTTCGCCGAGGTGGTGTCGAGCTTCTTGCCGACGAGGTCCTTGTTCGGGTGGGACACCACCGCGCCGCTGCCGGAGATGAGCGCGGCGTACCCGGTGTCGTAGGGCTTGATCTGCCCGATCTGCTTCTGCAGCGTCTCCAGAAGGATGTCGGCTCCCACGACGCCGCGGGCCTTGCCGTTGACCTTGACCGGAACAGTCATGGAGGTCATCAGGGTCTCCACGCCGTCGATGGCGTATGTGTACGGGTCGATGACCTTCTCCGTGCCCGTCGTCATCGGGAGGATGTAGTAGTCGCCCGCGCCGGGCTTGTCGTAGTCCCGGTTCGCCGACACGGAGATCTTCGAGCCGCTGCGCGACCAGTACGCCAGATAGCGCC
Source organism: Actinomycetota bacterium (assembly GCA_030840805.1). Taxonomy (GTDB): domain Bacteria; phylum Actinomycetota; class Actinomycetes; order Mycobacteriales; family HKI-0501; genus JAVEDU01. Next base: position 77,031 of record JAVEDU010000064.1, on the reverse strand, counting down.
CCGTCTTGTCCGTCGTGGGCTGACCGATCGCGGCACGGTCGTTGCCGTCCACGCCGTTGGGCGCCCACGTGTGCCAGACGCCGAGGTACTCGGGATTCGCGGCGACGATGCCCCGCATCTCCCGGTCGAGCTCCGCGCGGTTGAGGGGGCCCGCCTCACGTCGGGAGCCCGCGGTCGCGGCCATGTCGCGCGCCGTCTGCATCGGTGCGGCGAGCTCGGCTTCCGCATTGACGGCGTGACGCTCGGCGAGCTGCTGGCCGTAGTCGATCGCCTGCTGACGTGCCAGGGCACTGGTACGGACCACCACGACGCCGACGACGGCGACGCAGGTCAGGGCGAGCACCGCGACCATCGAGGCGATGATGCGGACGCGGACAGTCATGGTCGGCATGCGTTTCCACCGGTCTGTCGGGGACAGGCGAACGGCCGGGGCGCCGCTCTCCGCTTCTTTCGCCCCATGCGCCCGCCTTCTTGAGGAATCCACCCTCGGTTCATCCGGACGGATGATCTTGAAATTCGCGCCACCGAGGTACGCGCGCCCCGTCCCGTGGCGCGGCGCGCGACCGGTCACCCCTGATCGGCCGAGCGGTTGGTTTCCGGCGTAACCGCAGGTCAGCCCGGCGGTGGCAGGTTACCGTCCGGTAGTGCACAGAGGCTTCGCAACACTCGTCTTCCTGCTCGTCGTCGGCCTGGCGGTGGTCGGGACGCTCGCGCTGGTCGCGGCGATCGCTGCCCGGACGAAACGCCGTCGGGAGCAGTCCATGCTCCTCACCACCGCCCTGGTGCTGATCCTCGCGGGCAGCGCCGCCGCGGGCCTGTTCCTCATCGCCACCCCCGGCGGCGACACCCCGGCGGCGGACGGGACCGTCGTGTGCCGGTCCGTGCTCACGAACGCACTGTTCCCGGCGGCGCCCGGCCCGACCATCCTCACCTCGGCCGACGACCCGACCTGCACCTCCGCCGCTCGGAAGAACGCGTGGCTCGGCGGCGCGCTCTGGATCGTCACGCTCGCCGTGGGTGCGGGCATGGCGAGGCCCCGTTCGGCGTCGGGGTCGATTCGGCGCGACGTCGTCGGCTCACGGGGCTGACGACGCCGCTCGGCGGCTGCGTGGACCGGCCCCCCGCTCGGCTCTGGGCGCCGGGGAACCTCCACGTCGTCCTCCGCGCCCGCGTCACGGTCCATTTCTGCCTCGGCGGCACCCTGGCCCGGACCGTCGAGGTGAACGGGCACGAGGTGCTCCGAGGTCGTCCCGGCGGCGCCCGCGACCTCGCCCGCTGATCTTCGGAGGGCGCCGACGTCGCCGTGCCCCGGGATCCCCACCTTCTCCGGTGAGAGCCGGACCGGCGACGGTCGAGGGGGGGCAGCGTCGTCGGCCCGGCCGCTTCAGGGACCACCCGGCGGCGGTCGTACTCCTGAAGCGTGAGCCGCCTCGGGGTGTCCTCGCCAGGACCGGCGGCGGACCTCTGCGGGACCACCGCGGATCTGTCGGAAATGTCCGCCGAGCTGTCAGACTCGACGTGTCGCCCACCGAGGAGGCGAACATGGCGGGCACCCCGGGACGGGGGCCGGACCGGCCCCGCACCCTGCTCGAGCACCTGCTCCGGCAGCAGGCAAGGACGTACGACGAGATCGCCGCCGACTTCAACGCGTTGGCCGCGGAGGCCGGGGAGCGCGCCACGATCAGCGCGCGCCACCTGCGCCGGCTGGCGTCCGGAGAGCGGACCGGGACGACGCCGGTCACCCGGCGGGTCCTGCAGACGATGTTCGGCCGCCCGCTGGACGAGCTGCTGCACCCGCCGCCTCGCGCCCTCCCCGGCCCCGACGGCCTGATGGCGGCGAAGGAGGTCCTCGGCATGGCAGCGGAACGCGCGCGGACGTTCGGTGTCCTCGCCGGACAGACGAACCTGGGCCACGGCTCCGTCGAGCAGGTCGCCGACGCGGTACAGGAGCTGGCGGCCGCGTACCCACAGCAGGCACTCCCGCGGCTGCTCCACGACGTGGTGGCCGTGCAGGACGCGCTGTTCGCGCTGCTCGAAGGTCGGCAACAACCCCACCGGACGCGGCAGCTCTACTTCCTCGCGGGCGTCGTCGGTGGACTGCTCGCGAAGGCGTCCCACGACCTCGCCGATCCCCACGCGGCCCTGGCACAGGCCCGTACCGCCTTCCTCTGCGCCGAGAACGCCGACCACCACGGCCTCCGGGCGTGGATCCGGGGGATCCAGGCCCTCATCGCCTACTGGGCCGACCGTCCACTGGAGTCACTCCGGTACGCGGGGTCCGGCGCCGAGTACGCGGCGCGCAGTGGCAACACGGCGGCGGTCTGGCTGGCGGTCAGCGAGGCCCGTGCGTGGGGCTCGCTCGGCAATGCCGAGCAGGCGCACGCGAGCATCGAGCGCGCCGAACGCGCCCGGGACGCCGTGCGCCCGGACGAGGTGGACCGGCTCGGCGGGCTGTGCACATTCGGGCCGTCCCGGCAGCTGTACTACGCGGCAGACGCGCTCGCGTGGCTCCCCGGCGAGGCGGCCGCGGCCGAGCACAGTGCCGCCGAGGCCGTCGCCGCCTACCGTGACACGGCCGCCGCCGAGTGGGCGTTCGGTGACCAGGCGGGCAGCCATTCCGATCTGGCGATGGCCCGCATCGCGACGGGAGAGCTGGCGGGTGCGGCCGAGGCGGTGGCGCCGGTGCTGGAGCTTCCCGTCGACCGGCGGATGAACGGCATCATCGCGAGCATGACGAGGGTCCACAAGGCACTCCGGGCCTCGCCGCCGTCCGCCGAGGCCCGCGATCTCCAGGAGCGCATCGAGATGTTCGCCCGGACACCGCTGCGGATCACGACCACATGAGCGCTCGCGGGAGCAGTCATCCCGTCCGGTTGGCCGGGGAGCGCGTCGTCCTGCGCGAGTTCGGACTGGACGATGTGGACGGTGCGCTGGGCGTGGTCGGGGACGGCGCGGTGACGCGGTGGCTGTCGTTCGACAGCCGGGACCGGGCCGCCACGTGGGGAATGCTGGCGGCGGTCGTCGAGCGCGCGCGGGTCACCCCGCGCGCGGAGTACTACCTCGCGGTGACACTGCCCGCGGACGACCGGGTGATCGGCTTCGGCCGGCTCGGGCTGACCGGGGTCCGGGCCGCGAAGCTGGGGTACGCCATCCGCGCCGACGAGTGGGGCCAGGGGTACGCGACGGAGGCGGCCCGCCTGCTGACCGGGTTCGGGTTCGACACGCTGGAGTTGCACCGGGTGACCGCCGCGATCGGCCCCGACAACGACGCGTCGGTCGCGGTCGTCAAGCGGCTCGGCTACTCGTACGAGGGCCGGCTCCGGGACCACGTGTTCACGAACGGGGCGTGGCGCGACAGCCTCCTGTACTCCGTCCTGGCGAACGAGTGGCCGCGCTGAGCGCTGAGCCCGCCGAGGCGAACGCGTCCGTCCCGGTCAGGTCCGCCGACAGCGCCCACGGCCGGGCCGTCGCCTCGGGATCGACCGCATGGGCGTTCACGCCCGGGCGCGGGTCGTCGAACCGGAACGGTGACAGCATGCGCCTGGGCCCGGGCCCACGGTGGAGGCCGCCCGGAACACCGCCGCGGCGACCCGCGGTGTCCCGGCGCCCCGGCGATCGGCGAACGCCAGGGGCCCCCACCGAGGATCACCGACCGCAGCACGTCGATCCCGTCGCGGACGACGGGCTTCCGTCGCCGGGCAGCAGTGTTCGCCGGTCCATGACGCCCGGTCCTCGCGTGCCGGATGATGCCTGCCGAGCCGCGAGGTCCTAGCCTGCAGAGATGGCGACGCAGCTGACCCGGACCCGGCGCTTCGCCGTCGCGGTGACGCTCTTCTACGCCCTGTTCGCGATGCTGAACGCGCTCCTGCTGGGGCTCGCCCTCGCGGTCGGCCGCTGGGAGCCGCGGAACCTCCTGAACATCGTGCTGCTGGCCGGGTTCGCCGCGGCCGCGGTACACCGGTGGCGCCGCGCGCCGGCGCAGGCGGACCGGGAGACGCCGTGACCTCGTCTCCCGCCCAGCACGTGCAGAACCGGCCGTGGCTGATCCGGAAACTCGGTGTCGTGCTGAGCGGCTTCGAGTCCCTGCTGTACGGCGTCGTCGGCCTGCTGTTGATGGTGGCGGCCGCGTTCGTGGTGTTCGGGACCGTCACCGCGACCACGACGGCGTTGGCCGACGGCAAGGATGCCAGCGAGATCGGGATCATCGTGCTCGACCGGATCCTGCTGGCGCTGATCGTCGCCGAGCTCATCTACTCGCTGCGCCTGGTGATGCAGACCCACCAGATCTCCACGGAGCCGTTCCTGTTCATCGGCCTGATCGCGACGCTGCGGCGCATCCTCATCGTCACGGCGGACTCCGAACGCCCCGAGGCGGGCCCGCACCTGACCGGCCTGTTGATCGAGCTGGGGGTGCTGGGCTTCCTCGTGGTCGGTCTCGCGGCGGCGATCTTCCTGGTCCGGCTCAGCGAGCGGCACCGGGAGCCTCAGCCGGGGTAGTCCGCGTCACCGACCGGGTCGTGGAAGTCCGCCGCCCCCAGCGAGATGCCCAGGTGCACGAGGAACGTCTCGCGGGTCGCGCCGTGCCAGTGTTCCTCGCCGGGTGAGGTCCAGATCGTGTCCCCGGCTCGTACCCGGACGGGCGCGCCGTCGCGGGTGCCGACCCACCCTTCCCCGGCCGTCACGTACAGCGCCTGACCGGCCTCGTGACGGTGCCAGTGGGTGCGGGCGCCGGGGGAGAACAACACCGAGTTCACGGCGACCCCGTCGGTGCGTTCGAGGACGGGGTCGATCCAGACGGCCCCGGTGAAGTCGGCCGAGGGCTGCCGGGCCTGGGCGCCGTCGGGACGGCCGTGGGTCACCTTCATGTCGCTCCCGCCCGAATCGTGTGATTTGTCGAACCCGGGCTCAAGTTCGACCGTGCGGGGTGCCGACGTCAAGGGGGACGGATCGCATTCCGGGAGGACATTTCGTGCGGCGTACCGGCCTTGCCATCGTGATCGCCCTGAGCGTGGGACCCGGCCTGTCGGGCGTGGCCGCCGCCGCCCCGGCGCCGGTGCCCACCCGCACCGTGACCGGCATCGTGCAGGAGGTCGTGCGGGAGGACCCGCACGGCACCCACGACGGCGAGACGGAGAAGGTCCTCTGGGTCGGCGACGACATCGTGGCGCTGGCGCCGGACGCGCTCCCCAGCTCCGACAGCGGCGATACGGTCCGGGCCACGCTGACCGCCGCCGCGGACGGCGGGTACCGCGTCCTCGCCTCGCGTGAGGTCGCCGCCGCGGCCGAGGCCGCCGACCCGTCGATGCGCAACGTCTACGTCGCGGTCGTCACCCCGGCCGGGGTGGCCGCGGACTCCGGTCTGACGGTCGCCGCCGTCACCGCGCAGGTGAAGAACGCCTCGTCGTACTGGTCCGCCCAGACGAACGGGAACGTGAAGTTCCGCGTCGCCGGGTCGCTGGCGCCGTACTCCTCGACGCTGACCTGTGGGAGGGGCACCGACGCGTTCTGGACGGAGGCCCTCGGCAAGCTCGCCGTCCCGGCCGGCGCCGGGAACCACCTGCTGGTCGTCGTCCCGGCGGCCGCCCAGAACGCCGGCTGCGCCTACGGGTACGGCTCGATCGGCACCTGGCGGGGGAAGCCCGGGCTCACCTTCATCTCCGACCTGAACCAGTCGATCGTCGCCCACGAGCTGGGCCACAACCTCGGGCTCGGCCACTCCGGCGCGCTGCACTGCGCCACCGTGGACGCGACGTACGGCCCGGCCGGCTGGCCGACGACCTGCGCGCAGGACCAGTACGGCGACCTGTTCGACGTGATGGGGTACTCCGGCGCGGGGTTCGGCGAGGGCAGCCTCAATGCCGCGAACCTGGACCGGATGGGGTACCTCCCCGACGCCGTCAGGAAGATCACCGCGGAGGGCACCACTACCGTGCGGATCGCGCCGCTGTCCGCCGACGCGACCAGCGTCCGCGCCGTCAAGATCGTGGAACGGACCGGTCAGGTCTACTACGTCGAGACCCGCACGTCCGCCGGGCGGGACGCGCTCGCCACGCGCTCGGCCGCGCTCGGCGTCCGGGTGCTGCGGAAGAACCCCGGGGGGAACGGGGTGAGCTCGTTCGTCCTCGACGGCACCCCCACCGGGACGAGGACCGACTACCAGAACACCTTCGCGGTGGGCGCGACGTTCACGTCCGCCGCCGGACTCGTCCGCGTCCGGGTCGACGCCGCGGACGCGACCGGCGCCACGCTCACCATCGTCAACGGCACTCCGTCGGCACCGGTGGTGCCCGCCTCGGTGGTGCTCTCCGGGCTGCCCGGCGCGGCCGTCGACGGGGCCACCGTCACCGCGAAGATGACCGTCCGGAACACCGCCGGCACCCCGGTGCCGAACTGGGAGGGCGCACTGCAGTTCACCCCCGCGGGCGGCGCCGGTGTCACGACGCTGCGGTCCGTGCGCACCGGGGCGGACGGCGTCGCGTCGGCCGCCGTCGTCACCACGGGCCCCGGCACCTACCGGTACGTCACCGCGGCGACGGCGGACGCCCCCGCGGTGACCAGCAACGCCGTGACGGTGGCCGGCCAGGCACCGCCGGCCGCGGTCACGCTCGCCGGGCTGCCCGGCACCGCGGACGTCGGCTCGACGGTGACCGCGACCGCCACCGTGACCGGCGCGGACGGCCTCCCGGTGGCGGGCTGGGGCACCGACCTGCAGTTCGCGCCCGCCGGCAGCGAGACCTACACGACCGTCGCGACGACCCGGACCGGCCCGGACGGGGTGGCCGCGTACGACCTGGTCGTGGGCGGCACGACCGGCACCTACCGGTACGTCACCGCCGCCGTCGGCAGCGCCCCCGCGGTGACGGGCGACCCGGTCCTGGTGGTGACCCGGAACCTGCCCGCGGACGTCACGCTGAGCGGGCTCCCGGCGCGGGCCACCGTCGGCGCCACGGTCACCGCGAAGGTCGCGGTCACCAACCCGGCGGGCGCCCCGGTGCCGAACTGGAGCGTGCGGCTCCAGCGGCAGGTCCGAGGGAGCGCCGGGTACGCCACCGTCCAGACGGTCACGACCGGTGCCACCGGCACCGCCACGGTCCGGCTCTCCCACGGTCTCGGCGCCGGCTACCGGTACGTCACCGCGGCGACCCCCGACGCGCCGGCCGTGACGAGCAACGCGGTCGCGGTGTCGGCCCAGGCCGCCGTGTCGCTGCGACGGCCCGCGACCGCGGTGACGCGGAACCGTGCCGCGGCCGTGACCGGCTCGGTCTCCGCCGTGCCCACGCCCGTGGTGTACGTCCAGGTCCGGCGGGGGGCGGGCGCGTGGAGCGACCTGCGCCGGGCCACGGTGGCGGGCACCGCGGTCACCGGCACGATCAGGTTCGCCGCCGCGGGCACCTACCAGGTGCGGTTCCGCCTCGCGGGAGACAGCGCCTCCCGGTACGTCGGTGGCTACTCCACGGCGTACCCGGTCAGGGCCACCTGACGGGGCCGGCCGGGCGACCGGCCCCGTCCACCGTGGACGTCAGCCCAGGCCGGCGGCCAGCGCGGCGACCGGTCCGGCGTACATCCGCTCCTTGATCGTCCCGAGCGTCGGCCCCGCCTTGCCGGTCAGCGCCGCCGCGTGCTCGACCGCCCGCGCGAACACCTTCTCCTCGTCCACGGCCTCGGTCACGATCCCCGCCGCGGCGGCCTCCGCGCCGCCGTACCGGCGGCCGGTCGTCATCGCGTCCGTCGCGGTCGCGGGCGTGAGCTTGGACTGGATCAGCCCGCTCATGCCGGGCGTGAACGGGATGTGGATGTCCACCTCGGGCAGGCACAGGAAACCGCGATCCGCGCGCATGTACCGCCAGTCGTGCGCGAGGGCGAGCATCGCGCCACCGGCGAAGCAATGCCCCTGGACCGCGGCGACGGTGGGCACCGGAAGAACGAGCAGCTGGGCGAACACCGCGTGGATGGAGTCCACATAGGACGCCAGCTGGTCCCCGTGGGCGCCGAGCCAGTCCAGGTCCAGGCCGTTGGACCAGAACTTGCCGGTCGCCTTGGTCACCAGGGCCCGCGGGCCGTCGGCGGTGGCGACCTCGGCCAGCGCGTCGCCGACGGCGGCGAGCCAGCCGGGCGAGAACCGGTTCTCGTCGGAGCCGAGGTCGAGGATCCGGACGTCGCCGTCACGGTCGAGAGTGGGCACGGGTGGTTCCCTTTCTGGTGGGTGGTGCGCCGAGCGCGAGCACGCCCCGGACGGCGGCGCGGAGATGGGTGGCGGTCTCGGCCGGTACGCCCGCGCCGGTGCGCAGGTGCCGGCGGAGCAGGCCGGTGGGCAGGTCGACGACGCAGACGGTGACCGCCTCGACGGCGGCCCGGTCGCCGCGTCCCCACAGCGCTTGCGCCAGCCGGACCAGGAGCGCCACGAAGCGCTGGTCGAGGGCGCGCAGCTCCGCGGCGAGCGCGGCGGGGACGTCGGGCCCCAGGAGGTCTTCGCGACGGTAGCCGAGGAGGACGGCGGCGGTGTCGGGCCGCTCCGCGAGGAGCGCGAGGGGTTCGAGGGCCGCGCGGACGACGGCAGCCTCGCCCCGGTTGTCCGCCGTCGACACGGTGTCCACCCGGGCGGTCTGCCGGTCCAGGAAGGCCGAGGCGGCGCGGAGCCACAGCCGGGCGACGAGCGCGTCCCGGGACCCGAACGCGTGGGTCAGCGTGCCCACCGGGGCGCCGGTGTCGTGGGCGAGGCTGCGCAGTGTCAGCGCGGCGGGGCCGCCGGAGCCGACCAGGTGCTCCGCGGCGTCGAGCATCGCGTCGACGTCGTGCAGGCGCGGCCGGGGCATGTGACGGAGATTATCAGAACGTCCGTTCTACAACGGTGAAGGGACCCGGCCGGGATGCCGATACCCGAGACATGCGTCGTCTGCGTCGGGTGGCCCCCGAGCTCCTCGCCGTGATCGTCGGTCTCGCCTGGGGTGTGCTGTCGGCGGTACACCAGCAGACGTTCGCGTGGTATTGGTACCGCGTCGGGCTGGAGGTCCGGGTCCCCACCTCCGACCTCCCGACGCCGGGCGTCGGCGACTGGTTGCCGTACGCGGCGGGGGACGGGGTCCGCCTCACCGTGGTCGCGCTGCTCGGCGTCGCGCTGGTCCGCGTCGGTCAGCGGACCGCCGCGGTACTGGTGCCGGTCGCGCTGGCCCTCCTGCCGCTCGCCACGGGGTCGACCCTGGCCTTGGATCTGTTGATCCCGGCGGATGCCGCGGCGGCCGCCGGGCTGTGGCTGTACGGCGAGGCGGTGCTCCAGACGCTCGTCGTCGCGATGCCCGCGGTCGTCGCCCTCGCCGTGAGCCGCCGGGTCTCCGCCACCCGCCCGGCCCCGATCCTCCGTGCCACCACCCGTCAGGTGCTGGTGCGGACCGTGTCGGTGGGGCTGGTCGCGATGGCCGTGGGCCTGCTGTCCGATTCCGATCCGTTCTGGAGCCTTCCGGACCTCGGCGCGATGGGCATGCTGCTGGTCGTCGCCGTCGCCACCGGCCTGCTGATCGCCGCCCCGCAGTCGCTGCCGGTGACCGTCGCCCAGCTCGCGCTGGGCGCCGCGGTGCTCGTCGTGGCGGGCGTGCTGGGCGGGATGGACTGGGCGGATCTCGGCAACAACGACTGGGGCGGCGCCGCGCTGGGGTCGCTCGGCTACCTCGTCGCGGTCGGGCTCGGTCCGGCGGCCGTCCTGCTGGCGCCGTCGGCCGGGCGGCTGTGGCGCCGGGCGTTCCGACGCGACCCGGCGCTCGCCGCACTGCGGTAGGGCTTGACGCCCCCGAACAATCGACACATGACGGACGACCACGGACATCACCACGGCGGGTCGTTCCCTCGGGCCTGGCACGCCGCGCGGCACCTGCTGACCCCGCACAGCCATCACGCCGCCGAGTCCGTCGACTCGGCGCTCGAGGCCTCCGCCGCGGGCATCCGGGCGGTGAAGGTCGGGCTCGCGGGGCTGGGGCTGACCTTCGTGCTCCAGCTCGTGGTCGCGGTGGCCTCCGGTTCGGCGGCGCTGTTCGCCGACACGGCGCACAACCTCGCGGACGCGCTGACGGCGGTGCCGCTGTGGATCGCGTTCACGCTGGGCCGCCGCGGGGCGAACCGCCGCTACACGTACGGCTACGGCCGGGCCGAGGACGTCGCGGGGATCATGATCGTCGCGGCGATCGCGGCCTCGGTGGTCGTCGCCGGGTACGGCTCCGTCCGCCGCCTGCTCGACCCGCAGCCGATCGAGCATGTCGGGTGGGTGGCCGTCGCGGGGCTGGTCGGGTTCGCCGGCAACGAGCTGGTCGCCGTCTACCGCATCCGGATCGGCCGGCGGATCGGGTCCGCGGCGCTGGTCGCGGACGGGCTGCACGCGCGCACCGACGGGTTCACCTCGCTCGCCGTGGTGCTCGGCGCCGCCGGCGTGGCGCTGGGGTTCCCACTCGCCGACCCGATCGTCGGGATCCTCATCACGGTGGCGGTCCTCGGCGTCCTCCGTGGTGCGGTGCGGGAGATCTACCGCCGGCTCATGGACGCCGTCGATCCGCAGCTGACCGACCTCGCCACCGCCACGCTGGGCGGGACGCCGGACGTGATCGGCGTCGACGAGCTGCGCCTGCGCTGGATCGGGCACCGGCTCCGCGCCGAGGCGACGATCCGGGTCGACGCGGACCTGACCCTGGTCGCCGCCCACGAGATCGCCGACCACGCGCGGCACCACCTGCTCCACGACGTACCTCGGCTCGCGGACGCGACGATCCACGTCAACCCGGACGGCGTCGCCCACCACCTCACCGACCACCACTTCACCCGGGGTTGAGCGCGCGCTCCGGTGTCCGCGGTGACCACCGCGGAGGTCCGCGATGGACGGTCCCGGTCCGCGGGACGCCGCCGGCCCGGCGCACTGTCCGGGTCGGTCCGGCCGACGGGAGCCGACCGCCATGTACCGCGGCATCGTGTCCCGTGGGGTCCTCCCCGCCGTGCCGGCAGCCCTGCCGGCCGTGGCCGGCCCCGCCTCCGCGCAGGCGCTGCCGACGCCCGGGCCGCCGGCTCCGGCGCCGTCGGTTCCGGTGTCCTCGCCTCCCGCCGTGCCGGTCCCCGCCCTGGCGAGCTGCGCCGAGGTGCCCGCGATCGTGCCGTTCGCCCCGGACGGCGACGACCTGCTCGGCAACGGCGACACGATCCTCACCGTGTACTGGTACGACATGGCCGGTACGCCGCGCGAGTGCGTCACGCTCCGGCAGGTGGGGCCGGACGAGAACGTCTCGCAGGACACCGCGGGCCTCGCGTCCCGGGGCACGAACGTCCGGGACGTCCTACCGCAAGGTGCGGATCGACCCCGCGACGCTGCGCGTGGACATCGGTGACACCACGTTCGCGTCCTCGACCGGCACCCTGGTGCACGCGAACTCCGGCACGGTCGTCACGACGATGCTGTACGGCGAGGTCGTGGATCTCGCCGCCGGCGCGTACTGCGGCGGGATCTCCGCGGCGCCCGAGGGCCCGCCGTACGACACGACGCCCGGCGACCTCCGGCTCGACCTGGCCCGCGCCGCGCCGTCGGGCGGCCTCCTGACCGCCCTGCTCGCCACGCGCCAGTGCTGCCACGCGTACCGACCGGACCTCGCGGGTACGCCGCCGGAGGAGCCGCGGATAGGGTCGGCACCGTGAACGCGCTCACCGTCGGCGATGTCGTCGCGGCCTTCGACGCCCTGTACCCGCCGGAGTGGGCGGAGGAGTGGGATGCCGTCGGGCTGGTGTGCGGCGACCCGGCGGAGCCCGTGCGCCGGGTCCGCTTCGCCGTCGACCCCGTCGCCGCGACGGTCGACGAGGCGCTGGAGACCCGCGCCGACCTGCTGATCACGCATCACCCGCTGCTGCTCCGGGGTGTGCACGGCGTACCGGCGACGGATCACAAGGGCCGGCTCGTCCACCGGCTCATCCGCGGGGGCGCCGCACTGCTGGTCGCGCACACGAACGCCGACGTCGCCAACCCCGGGGTGTCCGACGCGCTCGCCGACCGGGTGGGTCTCCGCGAGACCGTGCCGCTGCGGACCGCCGATCCGGAACCGCTCGACAAGGTCGTCACGTTCGTCCCGCACTCCGACGCCGACCGGGTGGTCGACGCGCTGGCCGCCGCCGGGGCGGGCGCGATCGGCGACTACACGCGGTGCGCGTGGACGACGACCGGAACGGGAACCTTCCGCCCCGAGGACGGCGCCACCCCCGCCATCGGCTCCGTGGACCGGATCGAGGTGGTGGGGGAGACCCGCGTCGAGCTGGTCCTGCCGCGGCACCGTCGCGCCGCGGTCGTCGCGGCGCTGCGCTCCGCGCACCCGTACGAGGAGCCGGCGTTCGACGTGTTCGAGCTGGCGCCGCTGCCGGGCAACCGCGGGATCGGCCGGGTCGGAGTGCTCGCCGAGCCGATGACGCTCGCCGCGTTCACGGCCCACGTCGCCCGGGTCCTGCCCGCCTCGGCCGCCGGCGTGCGCGCGGCCGGCGATCCGGACCGGCCGATCCGGACGGTCGCCGTCCAGGGCGGCGCCGGCGACGGTCAGCTCGGCGACGCGGTACGGGCGGGCGTCGACGTGTTCCTCGCCGCCGACCTGCGCCACCACCCGGCCTCCGAGCACACCGAGCGCGGCGGTCCGGCGCTGGTCGACGCCTCCCACTGGTCCACCGAGCGACCGTGGCTGGACGACGCCGCGCGGCGGCTGGGGGCCGCGCTCCGTGTTCGGCACGGGGAGCTGGGCGCTACGGTGGACCTCTCCGTGAGCGACCTGATCACCGATCCGTGGACTCTCCACGCGGGCCAGCCGCTGCACCTCGATCCCGACAAGGAGGCGTCGACCACGCCGTGAAGGCCGACCCCACCGCACAGATCCGCCTGCTCGACCTCCAGGCGGTGGACCGCGCGCTCGACCAGCTCGCCCACCGCCGGCGCACGCTCCCCGAGATCGCCGAGATCGAGAAGGCCACCGCCGTGCTCGGCAGCCTGCGTGACGACGTGGTCCGGGGCCGGACGGCCGTGGAGGATCTCGACCGGGAGATCCGCCGGCTGGAGACCGATGTCGAGCAGGTGCGGGCCCGCAAGACCCGGGACCAGCAGCGGATGGACTCGGGCGCGGTGACCCACGCCAAGGAGCTGGAGAGCCTCCAGCACGAGGTGGCGTCCCTTTCCCGGCGGCAGTCCGAGCTGGAGGACACCGAGCTCGAGCTGATGGAGCGGCGCGAGGAGGCCCAGGCGGTCCTGGACGCCGCCGTCGCCGCCCTGGACGAGGGCCAGGGCGCCATCGACGCGGCCGCGGCGCGCCGCGATGCCGCGTTCGCGGAGATCGACGCGGCCGAGGCCACCCGGCGCGCCGAGCGCGACCCCGCGGCGGCGGGCATCCCGGCCGACCTCCTTGCGCTGTACGAGAAGATCCGCGCCTCCTCCGGCGGTACCGGTGCGGCGATGCTCCGCGCCCGCCGCTGCGAGGGCTGCCGGATCGAGCTGTCCGGGTCGGACATGTCCGCCCTCGCGGCGGCCCCGGCCGACGAGGTCGTGCGCTGTGAGGAGTGCCGCCGCATCCTGGTGCGCACCGGGGAGTCCGGCCTGTGAGCCGTGACCACGAGCGTGTGGTGGTCGAGGCCGACGGCGGCTCCCGGGGCAACCCGGGCCCGGCCGGGTACGGCGCGCTGGTCCGGGACGCGGACACCGGCGCGCTGCTCGCCGAGCGGGCGGCGTCCATCGGCCGGGCCACGAACAACGTCGCCGAGTACTCCGGGCTGATCGCGGGGCTGGAGGCCGCCCGGGAGATCGGGGCCCGCCGCGTCGAGGTGCGGATGGACTCCAAGCTCGTCGTGGAGCAGATGTCCGGCCGCTGGAAGATCAAGCACCCGGACATGAAACCGCTGGCCGCGCGGGCCGCCGGGATCGTCCGGGACTTCGACGCGGTGAACTTCGAGTGGATCCCGCGCGAGCAGAACAAGGCCGCCGACGCGCTGGCGAACTCGGCGATGGACGGCACGCCGATCCACCGGGACCGGTGGGAGGACGCGGCGACCGCGGTACCGGCCCCCGCGGTCGCCGCCGACGACGTGACCGAGCCCGCCGCCGGGCCCGTGGCGGACGCGTGGACCGGCGGCGCGACCACGAACGCGCTGACCACCGTCCTGGTGCGGCACGGTGCCAGCCCGCTGAGCCCGCAGAAGCGGTTCTCCGGCCGCGGCGACGTACCGCTGTCCGAGGAGGGCCGGGCCCAGTCCGCCCGCCTCGCCGAGCGGCTCGCCGAGCGCGGCGGGATCGACCTCGTGGTGACCTCGCCGCTGCGCCGGGCCCGGCGTACCGCCGAGGCCGTCGCGGCCGCGGTGGGCACCGACCTGGTGGTCGAGCCCGACCTGGCGGAGACCGACTTCGGTAGGTGGGAGGGCCACACGTTCGCCGAGGTGCGGGCGCAGTGGCCGGTCGAGCTGGACGCGTGGCTGGCCTCCACCGACGTGGCGCCCCCGGGTGGGGAGTCGTTCGCGGCCACCGCCGAGCGGGTCGCGGCAGTGCTGGAACGGCTCCGGGCCCGGCACCCCGGGAAGACGCTCGCCGTCGTCTCGCACGTGACGCCGATCAAGACGCTGCTGCGGTTCGCCCTGGACGCGCCGCCGAGCGCGCTGTTCCGGCTGCACCTGGACGTGGCGGGACTGTCCGAAGTGGACTGGTACGCCGACGGTCCGGCGCGGGTGCGGTACGTCAACGACACGGCGCACCTGCGCTCGGCCGAGCGGCACCTGTTCTGACGGTCAGCCGAACGCGGCGAACGACACCCACAGCGCGAGTACCCCGGCGACCAGGCACGCCGGCACGGTGAGCAGCCCCAGCGCGGTGAACTCGCGGATCGGCACCGCGATGCCGCGGTCGCGCAGCAACCGCCGCCACAGCAGGGTGGCCAGTGAGCCGGCATAGGTCAGGTTCGGGCCGATGTTGACGCCGAGGAGCACCGCGAGCAGCACCGGGGCATCGTGCGGGACGACCGGCAGCAGTAGGAGCGTCGCCGGGAGGTTGTTGACCAGGTTCGCGAGCGCGGCGGCGAGCAGGGCGACGCCGAGGAGCTCCAGCGGTCCCGTGCCGGCCGGGACGAGCCGCCCCAGCGCGGCGCCGAGGCCGTGGGTGCTGGCGGCGGCCACCACGACCCCGAGGGCCAGCACGAACAGGCAGAACAGCGGCTGCGTCGCCGCGAGCACCCGCCCGGCCGCGCGCCACCGGCCGTGCTCCGCCACGACCTGCCGACCGCCGAGCACCAGCGCGCCCCCGGCGGCCACCCACGCCGGCGCGACGCCCAGCGGTTCGGCCACGGCGAACCCCGCCAGCGTCGCCGCCACGACGAGCAGCGGGACCACCGGCGCGTCGGGCGCCGGAAGGCGCGGGGCGGCGGCCGCGGCCGGCAGATCGACCCGGAACCGGCGGCGCAGGACGGCGTACTCGACGACGAGGACCGCCACGGTCGGCAGCGCCATGATCAGCGCGAACCGCGTGAAGCCGAGTCCGCTGTGCCCGAAGACCAGCAGGTTGGTCAGGTTGGAGACCGGCAACAGCAGCGACGCGCTGTTCGCCAGGTGCGCGCACGCGTACACGTGCGGCCGGGCCCGCACCCGGAGGAGGTGCGCGGTCGTCAGCACGACCGGGGTCAGCAGGACGACCGTGGCGTCCACGCTCAGGACGGCCGTGGTGGCGGTCGCCGCCGCGAAGACGCCGGGGAACAGCCGCGCCGCGTTCCCGCCCGAGCGCCGGGCCAGCACCGCGCCGGCCCATCCGAACACGCCCTGCTCGTCGCACAGGTGGCCCAGCGCCAGGATCGCCGCCAGGAAGCCGACCGTGGGAGCGAGGGCCACCACCTCGGCGCGGGCGACGGCGGGGGACACGAGGCCGGTCAGCACGGCCAGCGCTGCGGCGGGCACCGCGGCGGTCGCCTCCGGCAAGCCGCGGGGGCGGAGGACCGCGAAGCCCAGCACGGCGGCGACGAGGAGGACCGCCGCCGCCGTTGCCACGAGCGCCGACCCTAGCGATGCCCGAGAGTGGAAGGCGGGCGATCTGTCCGCGTTTGTGCAGGTGACCGTCCTGAGTCGGGTGGAGACGGGTACGTTCGCCTCCGCCGTGACGTGAGGCAGGTCACCCACCCGGGTCTGACGCCACGGGCCTGTCGCGCCCCGAGGAGGTAAACCCGTGTCCGCTCCGGAACGCGAGCGCTCGACGCCCGTCACGGATCGCAGCCCCTGGAACTGGCTGCTCGTGGTCCCGATCGTCGTCCCGCTCTGCACGTTCATCTACAACCGGGGGGAGCCGACGCTGTTCGGCTTCCCGTTCTTCTACTGGTCGCAGCTCGCGTTCATCGTCATCGGCGTCAGCACGACGACCCTCGTGTACCAGCTGACGAAGCGGAGGGGCTGAGATGCCGCAGCTCTCGGATCACTACGTCCAGCTGAGCGTCTTCGTCGTTCTGTTCCTGCTGGTCAGCGGGATGGGCTTCGTCGCGGCACGGTGGCGGCGCCCCGACACGCTCGAACACCTCGACGAGTGGGGGCTCGGTGGCCGGAACTTCGGCTCCTGGATCACCTGGTTCCTCCTCGGCGGTGACCTCTACACCGCGTACACGTTCGTCGCCGTGCCCGCCCTGGTGTTCGGCGCCGGGGCGATGGGCTTCTTCGCGGTCCCGTACACGGTGATCGTGTACCCGATGGTGTTCCTCGTGCTCGTCCGGCTGTGGTCGGTCTCGCACGTGCACGGGTTCGTGACGCCGGCGGACTTCGTGCGGGCGCGGTTCGGCTCGCCGACGCTGGCGCTGTCCGTCGCGCTGGCCGGGATCGTCGCCACCATGCCGTACATCGCCCTGCAGCTCGTCGGCATCGAGTCCGTGCTCAAGGCGATGGGGGTCACCGGCCACCTGCCGATCATCGTCGCGTTCACCATCCTCGCGCTGTACACGTACAACTCCGGGCTGCGAGCGCCGGCGCTGATCGCGTTCGTCAAGGACACGCTGATCTACCTCGTCATCATCGTCGCCGTCATCGTGATCCCGGTGAAGCTCGGCGGCTGGGACGTCATCTTCGGTGCGGCGGAGAAGGCGCTGTCCGCCACGAACCCGAACACCGGCCAGCCGCGGGGCAGCATCCTGCTGACCGCCAACAACCAGCTCCAGTACGTCACGCTGGCGTTCGGCTCGGCGCTCGCCCTGTTCCTGTACCCGCACAGCATCACCAGCGTGCTGGCGGCGAAGGACCGGAACACGATCAAGCGCAACATGGCCGCGCTGCCTGCGTACAGCTTCCTGCTCGGGCTGATCGCGCTGCTCGGGTACATGGCGCTCGCCGCGGGCGTGAAGCCGATCGGCGCGGACGGCAACACGATCGTGCCGGTCCTGTTCGACACGCACTTCCCGGCGTGGTTCACCGGGGTGGCGTTCGCGGCCATCGGCATCGGCGCGCTCGTGCCCGCCGCGATCATGTCGATCGCCGCCGCGAACCTGTTCACCCGCAACATCTACAAGGAGTACCTGCGGCGCGACGCCACCCCGCAGCAGGAGGCCAAGGTCAGCAAGATCACGTCGCTGGTCGTGAAGGTCGGGGCGGTGGCGTGCATCCTGTTCCTCGACCCGCAGTTTTCCATCGACCTGCAGCTCATCGGCGGTGTGATCATCCTGCAGACGCTGCCGTCGGTGGCGCTGGGTCTGTACACCCGGTGGTTCCACCGCGGTGCGCTCGTGGCCGGGCTCGTCGCCGGGCTCGTGGCCGGGCTCTGGATGCTGTACACGATCCCGAACCCGAACACCGGCCGCGCGCACTTCGGTGGCTCGGCGTTCAAGCTGTCCGAGCTCGGGCTCACCGACTCCGCCGTGACGGTGTACGTCGGGTTCCTCGCCGTGCTCGTCAACCTCGTCGTGGCCGCCCTGCTGACGCTCGCGCTCCGGGCCGCCGGCATCCCCGACGGCGAGGACGCCACGCGGCGCTCGGACTACTTCGCGGACGCGGGCGACCCGCGGGTCCACGACCTGCCGGAGATCACCGGGGAGGCGCCGGCCCGCTCGCCGGCCTGAGCGCCGCCCATGCCCCGGTGATGGCACCATCGGGGCATGGGCAAGGTCTACGAGCGCATCGACGACCGGCTACGGGACTGGCTGCTGAGCCAGCCGGTGGTGTTCGTGGCCACCGCGCCGCTGGCGGGGGACGGCCACGTGAACGTCTCGCCCAAGGGCGGCCGGGGCACCGTCGCCGTGCTCGACGAGACGACGGTGGCGTATCTGGACTTCACCGGCTCCGGCGTGGAGACGATCGCGCACCTGCGGGAGAACGGCCGCATCACGCTGATGTGGTGTGCCTTCTCCGGGCCGCCGAAGATCGTGCGGGTGCACGGGCGGGGGTCGGTGGTGCTGCCGGGTTCGCCGCGGTGGCCGTCGCTGGCCCGGTTGTTTCCCGGGGCGGACGATCCGCCGGTACGGGCCGTGGTCGTGGTCCAGGCGGAGCGGATCAGCGACTCGTGCGGCTACGGCGTACCGCTGCTGGACCTGCGCGCCGACCGGGACGTGCTGGAGCGGTGGAGCGCGAAGAAGGGCCCCGACGGGCTCTCGGCGTACCGCCGGGAGAAGAACGCCGTCAGCATCGACGGCCTCCCCGGGTTAGAAGGCCCTGAGCAGTAGCACCACGCCGACGCCCACTCCGAACGTCACGATGCTCCAGCGCAGGACCGCCTGCGGGAGACGGCGGGCGACGCGGGCCCCGACGTACCCGCCGGTCAGCGTCGCCGGGGCGAGAACGGCCACCGAGACCCAGTCCACGGGGCCGAACAGCGCGAACGCGATCACGCCGGTGATGCCGACGACGGCGGACAGCACGTTCTTCAGGGCCGAGACGCGGCGCAGCGGCTCGTCGAGGACCAGCGCCAGCACCGCGACGAGGATGACGCCGAGCGCCCCGCCGAAATAGCCGCCGTACACGGCGCCGAGCACCGTGAGGAGCTGGAGGACGGTCGTCTGCCGGCGGGACGAGATGTGCGCCGGGTGTCCGACGATCCGCTGGAGGCGCGGCTGGAACGCGAGCAGCGCCGTGGCGGACAGGACGAGGAACGGCACGATCATCTCGAACGCCCGCGCCGGGGTCAGGAGCAGCAGCGCCGCGCCGACGAGCGCGCCGACGATCGCTGCCGGGACGAGCGTGATCGCCCGGTGCCCGAGGCCGGTGAGGTCCGCCCGGCTGCCCGCGACACTCGCCACGTAACCGGGGCAGACGGCGAGCGCGTTGGTCACGTTGGCGACGACCGGGCTGAGGCCGGTGGCGACCAGCGAGGGGAACGTGATGAGCGAGCCGCCCCCGGCCACCGCGTTCACGGCACCGGCCACCAGGCCCGCGCCGACGAGCAGAGCAGCATCCGCGATGTCCACCGGGCGGAGGGTAACGGGTCGGGCCGCCGTGGCCGTACGATGGTGGGTACGGCGGACGAGTCGGCCGGACGGTCGCGTCGATGGGTTTCGTGCCCATCGCCGAGGAACGTCCGGGCTCCACAGGGCAAGGTGGTTGGCAACACCAACCCGGGGTGACCCGCGGGACAGTGCCACAGAGAAGAGACCGCCTCCGGTTTCGGCCGGAGGTAAGGGTGAAACGGTGGTGTAAGAGACCACCAGCATCCCGGGTGACCGGGATGGCTAGGTAAACCCCACCTGGAGCAAGGTCAAGAGGGTCACCACCTCGGTGGTGACCTGCGCAAGCGTTCGAGAGCTGCCCGCTCGAGCTTGCGGGTAGACCGCTAGAGCCTGTCGGCGACGGCAGGCGTAGATGGATGGCCGTCGGCCGGGGCAGTGCCGCGAGGCGCCCCGGTCACAGAACCCGGCGTACAGGCCGACTCGTCCGTCGCCCACCGCCTGACCTGCACCGGAGCCCTCACGAGGCCGCTCCGGTCCGCAGGGAGTCCGCATTCACCCGGCCGAGCACGTCATCGACGGCCGAGCGCGTGCGGTCCTCGGGGTCCGGCCAGAGGCATCGCGTCGCGCTGCCGGTCCGGCGCTCGGCTGATCGAGCCCGGGACCACCGGCCCGACGTCCGCGCTGGTGGCGGTCGCCTCGATACGCGGGGGAAGCGGCTTCCACCGATCGACCGGCTCCGTGCCCCGGGCGTTCACCCGACGTCCGTTGCCGCTGTGATCAGGATGGGCCCTTCCACGGCCGTACACCGGCATCCGGCCGACCGCTACCCGACTGGCTCGGCGACAGGACGCCGGTAGAGTGCACCCGGTGCTGGTCCGCCTGGGTGTCGTCCTGCTTCTGCTGTCCGTGGTGTGCTGGGTCCTGATCCTCGCTGTCCCGTTCACCGGCCTCGACGGCGCCGCGTTGGCGTCGGCCGTCGGCGGCCTGGTGATCGGCGCCGAGGCGGTGTTCTGGCTGGGGCTCGTACTGGCCGGGCGGGACACCTGGAAGCTCGCCAAGCGACACGGCTGGCGCAGCGTTCCCGGGGCGCTCTGGCGGGCACTGCGGGAGGGGAAGCCCAGCTCGGAGCGGTGAGAGCGTCCGCTCGCGGATCACCGGGTGCGCACGATCCCGCAGGCGACCCGATCTCCGGCGTTGCCGGTGGCGGCCGTCTTGGTGCTCGCGACCGGAGAGTTCGGGGTGTATCGATCGGGGGCCGCGCCGGTCGGGACGTTCCCGAAATTGTCCCGCCCCGCGTGCAGCACCACCGCGCGGCCGACGACCGCCGCCGGCGTGAACCGGTCCGTGGTGAAGACCAGCGTCGCGCTGCCGTCGCGGGCGACGAGCGGGCTCGGCAGGTCCCCCGTGTGGTCGCCGTGCGACTGACCCGGTGACGCGAGATGGCCGTCCGCGGAGACGAACCACGTCGACGCCGGCGCCTCCGGGTCCGCGACGCACCCGGTGCCGTTCGCCGGATCGTCGTTGGCGTGTACGTGGAAGCCGTGGAACTCGCCGGCCGCCACATACGGATTCCGTCGCAACAGGGCCGTCACCCGCGTCCCGTGGCCGGCCCGCGTGAACGTGACCACTCCGACCGCCGCTCCGCTCGGGTCGCGCAGCACCGCGCCGACCTGTTGCGATCCCGCGGTGGCCCGGTCGGCGACGAGCAGACCCGCGCCGCCCACCACGGCTGCCGCCCCGACGACCATCCATCGCTTCATGGCGTTCTCCCACCTGGACAGGATCCGCGGTGAACACAGCCCGATGTGGAGACGCACCGCCGGCGTCGCCATGACGCGACGCGGCCACATCGGTCACTGTCCAGGGTCTCTGCCGTTCTACGCCGCGAGTAATGTCGCGAGCCTGGGCGGAACCGGCGTAGCTGAGGTGCAGGCATGGACACCACCGAGGTCATCCCCGTCGAGAACAGGACGTGCTGCGTCGTCGGATGCGGCCCGGCCGGCGCGATGCTCGGCCTCCTGCTCGCGCGCGCGGGTGTCGACGTCGTGGTGCTGGAGAAGTACCCCGACTTCTTCCGGGACTTCCGCGGCGACACCATCCACGCGTCGACGCTGCAGGTACTCGACGAACTCGGGCTTCTGGCGGGGTTCGAGCAGGTGCCACAGCAGCGGACCGTGTCGATCGGGATCAGGACCGACGACGGGACGGCGACGCTCGGCGACTTCAGCACGCTCCCCGGCAAGTTCCAGTACATCAGCATGGTTCCGCAGTGGGACTTCCTCGCGTTCCTCACGCAGGAGGCCGCGCGCTACCCGTCGTTCCACCTCCGCCGGCAGGCCGAGGCGTTCGCCCTCGTCGAGGACGGCGGTGCGGTACGCGGGGTGCGCTACCGCGACCCGGACGGGGTGCGCGAGGTGCGGGCGCCGCTGACCGTCGCGTGCGACGGGCGGCACTCGGTGATCCGGCAGGAGGCCGGGCTCGTGGCGGTGGAGTTCGGCGCACCGATGGACGTGCTGTGGTTCCGGGTCGCGAAGGCCGAGGGCGACCCGGCGGGGACGTTCGCGCGGTTGGCGCCGGGGCGCCTGTTCCCGATGATCGACCGGCGCACGTACTGGCAGGGCGCGTACGTCATGCCGAAGGGCAGCTTCCCGCAGTTGAAGGCGCGCGGTGTCGGCGGGCTGCACCAAGAGCTGCACCGGTATCTGCCGTTCCTCGGCAACCGGGTGGAGAAGGGCGTCCGAAGCTGGGACGACGTCGGCTTCCTGGAGGTCAAGGTGAACCGGCTGGAACGCTGGTACCGCCGAGGCCTCCTCTGTATCGGGGATGCCGCCCACGCGATGTCGCCGATCGGTGGGGTGGGTATCAACCTCGCGGTCCAGGACGCCGTCGCCGCGGCCAACCTCCTCGCCGAGCCGCTGCGCCGGGGCGCGGTCACCGAGGCCGACCTCCGGGCGGTACAGCGTCGTCGCGAACGGCCCACCAAACTGACCCAGCGGGTCCAGCTCCTCATGCAGCGCAACATGATCTCGCCGTTGCTGGAGTCCTCCGACTCGGCACAGCTGCCCCGGCCGATGCGGCTGGTGACGCGCGCGCCCTTCGTGGGACGGGCGGTCGCGCGGCTGCTGGCGCGGTTCATGGCCATCGGATTCCGGGCCGAACACGTGCGGTCGGCGCCGATCACCGAAGTGCGGCAGGAGACCGTCTGACGAGCCCTCCACTGTGGACGGGGCCGTCCGTGACGTGAGGTGTCCACAACGGGTGGCACCAGCCTCACAATAGGTGCACTCTGGCGTGCATGAGTGACTCTGACCAGCAGTTCTACTGGTGTCTGCAGCACAACAAGGTCGAGAGCGGCGACCAGTTGTGTCGGAGTGCCGAGCGGCTCGGACCGTTCC
The DNA here is from genome assembly GCA_030840805.1 of Actinomycetota bacterium. Lineage (GTDB taxonomy): Bacteria > Actinomycetota > Actinomycetes > Mycobacteriales > HKI-0501 > JAVEDU01. Next base: position 54,266 of record JAVEDU010000064.1, on the reverse strand, counting down.
CCGATCGCGCCGGCGCGGAACGCGCGCTCGAGACCGTGCGCGAGCGCAATGAGTCCTGGGACGCGGAGGACAAACGGTGGAACGACGACCGCTGAGGGCAGCGGGGACGGCCGGGTGCGGCGTGGCGCGTTGACGTGGCACCGATGCGGACGTTGATTGATCGCGACAACCGCTCCACAGGAGGATCGAATGGCCGCAGTGACAACGACGGTAGCCGAGCAGGCGCCGGTCAAGGCCGCGAGAAAGACCACCGCCCGGAAGGCGGCGGCGAAGAAGGCGGCCACGTCCTCGGCCAGTAAGGCGGCTCCGGCGAAGGCGACGACGAAGACCACGGCGGCGAAGTCCACCGCCAAGGCGGCCGGGAGAACGGCGGGCACGGCCACGGCGGCGAAGTCCACGGCCAAGACCGCGGCAACGAAGAGCCCGGCCGCGAAGAAGACGGCGGCCAAGGCGACGGCCACCACGTCCGCGACGAAGGCAGCCGCGACGAAGACGGCGACGGCCACCAGGTCCGCGGCCCAGACCGCGGCGGCCAAGTCGGCGGCGAAGTCCACCGCGACGAAGAGCCCGGCCGCGAAGAAGACAGCCACGAAGAAGACAGCGGCCAAGGCCACGGCCCCCAAGACCACGTCCAAGGCGGCTGCCGAGAAGACCGCCGGTCGCGCGCCCGTCCAGAAGACCGCGGCAAAGTCCGCCGGGAAGTCGACGGCCGCCAAGACCGCGACGAAGGCGGCTGCGAAGAGGACCGCGAGCAAGGCCACGGCCGCCAAGTCCGCGACCAAGACTGCGGCGGCCAGGTCGGCGGCGAAGAGCACGGCCGCGGAGAAGGCCACCGGTCGCGCGCCGGCCACCAAGACCGCCACCAAGACCGCCACCAAGACCGCGACGACGGCGGCCGCGAAGAGGACGGCGAGCAAGGCTGCCGGGAAGTCCACCGCGACCAGGAGTACGGCCGCCAAGAAGACCGCCGCCAAGACCACGGGGGCCAAGAGGGCTTCGGCCGCGACGACCCGGCCCGCGGCGAAGAAGACCGCGACGAAGAAGGCCGCCGCGAAGCGCACGACGTCGGGTCGGGCCGCGGTGCGCACGCTGCCGCCACCCAAGGCCGCGACCTGAGCCTCGGGTGGTCCGGCGGGACGGCCCACGCCGTCCCACCGGTCAGGCGTCGTCCGGCCCGGACAGTCGCTCGAGCATGCGGGCCAGCCGGTCCCGGAGGCGCCGCCGCGCCGCGTGGCTCCGGCCGCTGACCGACTCGCCGGCGGCGACGCTGACGAGGTGCGTGGTGAGGTCGTACCCCATCCCGGTCCCGTCCCCGACGGCGATCGCCTCGTGCGCCAGCGACTGCAGCTCGGTGGGCGCGCCCTCGACGGCGAGGATCAGCGCGCCGTGCTTGCGGGCGTCGCTCACCCGTTCCAGCAGCGGATCGATGGCACCGCTGGGGGTCGCCACAAGGAGCGTCTCGCCGCGACCCGCCGCGGTGAGACGGTCGAGGCCCACGGCGAGGTGCGGGGGAGCGTTCGGCGGCGGGTTCCACCGCACCCAGGTCGGGGCGAGGGTGGGAACGCCGGTCCAGCGCGCCTCGTCGTCGAGATGCGCGCCGAAATGCCACGGTTCGTCGTCGGGTGTCCCGACGAGCAGCAGGCCCCCGGCGCTGTGCCTGCCCGACGCGAGCGCGCCGGCGAGGTCCGCGGCCCGGTCGAGTCCCTGGGTTCCGGACAGCATCTTGCGCATGAGCAGGGCCTGGCGTGCATCCACCCCGGCAGGGTACGTGGAGGGCGGCGCCCGTCCCGGCTGAATCGCTGGTCCGGCCCGGTGACAGGATGCAGACATCTGAGGTCTGGCGAGCAACTGGAGGCACCCGCATGGTCGAGCAGGCATCGAGCGCACCGGCACCTGCCGAGGTCGGAGAGCTGGTGGTCGGCGTGCTCGGCGGCACCGGCGCGCAGGGCAAGGGACTCGCGTACCGGTTCGCGCTCGCGGGCCAGCAGGTGCTCCTCGGCTCCCGGGACGCCGCCCGCGCCGCCGGCGTCGCCGACGAGCTCACCGCCCAGCTGCCCGACGGCACGTCGGTCCGGGGCGCCGCCAACGAGGAGGTCGCGGCCGAGGCCGACGTCGTCATCGTCGCGGTGCCGTGGGACGGCCACGGCAAGACGCTGGAGTCCCTGCGCGACGCCCTCGTCGGCAAGATCGTCGTCGACTGCGTGAACCCGCTCGGCTTCGACAAGCAGGGCGCGTACGCCCTGGAGGTACCGGAGGGCAGCGCCGCCCAGCAGGCCGCCGCCCTGCTGCCGGACTCCCGCGTGACGGCCTCCTTCCACCACGTCTCCGCGGTGCTCCTCGCGGACCCGGAGGTGGACTCGATCGACACCGACGTGCTGGTGCTCGGCGACGACCGTGAGGCCACCGACGTCGTCCAGGCCCTGGCCGGCCGGATCAGCGGCGTCCGCGGCATCTACGCCGGCCGGCTGCGCAACGCACGCCAGGTCGAGGCGTTCACCGCGAACCTCATCTCGGTGAACCGCCGTTACAAGGCACACGCCGGTATCCGCGTCACCGACGTCTGACCGTGCCGGCGCCCGACGCGTACGACGACCTGGGCGACCTCGGCGCACCGCCGAGGTCGCCGCGGCGGGTCGTCTCGCTGGTGCCGTCGCTGACCGAGGCGGTCGCGGTGACGGCCCCGGGGCTGCTCGTCGGCGCCACCGACTACTGCACCCACCCCGCGGATCTCGACGTGCCGCGGGTGGGCGGCAGCAAGTATCCGTCGGTCGCGGCGGTGCTGGAGCTGGCACCCGACCTCGTGCTCGCCAACGAGGAGGAGAACCGCGCCGAGGACGTCGCGGCCCTCCGCGCCGCCGGGATCCCGGTGTGGGTCACCGCGCCGCGCACGCTGGCGCAGGCCTTCACCAGCCTCGGCCGGATGCTCGCCGTCTGCGACCTCGGGCGTCCACAGTGGTGGGACGAGGCGCGGAAGGCGTGGGCGCCCACCTTCGACGGTGCGCCGCCACGGGTGCGGGCGGTCGTCCCGGTGTGGCGGCGGCCGTGGATGGCGCTCGGGCGGGACACGTTTGCCGGTGACGTGCTGGCCCACCTGGGCGTCGGCAACCTTCTCGCCGGGCACGCCGACCGGTACCCGCGACTGTCCGTCGAGGAGCTCCGCGCGCTGGGTCCGGACCTGGTCGTGCTGCCCGACGAGCCGTACCGCTTCACCGCCGGGGACGGCCCCGAGGAGTTCCCGGGAGTGCGCGCCGCGCTGGTGAGCGGCCGGCACCTCACCTGGTACGGCCCGTCGCTGGTCGAGGCGCGGGACGCGCTGGAGCGCCAGATCCACGGCTAGCGGGGACACGGCGGCCGCGCCCGGCGGACCCGAACGTCCGGCCGCACGGGCGCACCCGAGCCGACGCCCTTGTCGTCCAGGTAGTCCGCGACGGCCGGCACGATCGGGCGGCCGGTCGCGGTGGCCGCGGCGGACATGCGCTGCAGGGGCGTCTCCGGCCGGCCGCCCGCGAGCACCTGGTCCGTGCGCCGCAGCCCCTCGGCGCTTCGAGCGAGGCCTCGCACCGGACCCCGGACCGCGCTGCCGACGGCCGGCAGCGGCACCGCGGTCGCCGCACCGGCCACGTACTCCGCCCGCGTGACGATCGGCTCGCCGTGGACGTCCACCGCCCCGGTCCGGTAGAGCCGCTGGTCGATGGCAAAACCGGCGGCGCCCACGACCACCGCGGCGCCGTAGGTCGCCGGGTCCGGCACCGCGGCGACCACCCCGGCGAGGTCCCCGAGCAGCCCGGCCACCAGGTGCGCCTCGGCGGGGTGGGCGTCCACGACCTCGTTCGCCAGCGGGTCGCCGAACTGCCGGTCCAGATAGCCGGTGGCGTCGGCGGCCCTGTCCACCCAGCGCGCGGCCCCCGTCTCCGGCGCGTGCGGCAGCTGCCGGGTCAGTGCCTCCATCTCCAGCCCGAGCCCGGTCAGCCGCCCCCGCGTCTCCCGGAACAGGTCCACGCCCGCAGCCATCAGACGTCCGAGCCGGACCACCTCACCGGGGAGGTCCAGCAGTCCGCCCGACACCAGCGCCCGCTTTACCGCGAGCGCCTCCCGGTCGAGGTCCTCAGCCCGGTACTTCCCGGTCCGCAGCTCGGTGTGGGCGTCGTCGACCAGCACCGAGAACTGCCGCAGCACCGTCGCATACCGCAGGAGCGTCGGGGGGAGGGCGGCGACCCGGGACCGGAACGCGGCGGCGTCCGACCCCTCCCACGGCACGTCCCGCACAGAGTCCAGCGCGCCCGCCGCGCGGGCCGCGTCGTCGGCCAGCTCGTCCGCCCCGTCCTGGAGCCGGAGCAGGCCGTGCGGGTTGCCGGGCACCGGGGCGAATCCGAGCCCGGCGTAGTACCGGGGGCCGTCGAGGCCGTACGGGTCCACCGCGGCGAGCCCGAGCAGCTCGCCGTAGTCCGGCAGCGATGCCAGGACGGCCGACACGGGGTCGCTCATCGGCAGGCACCCCCGACCGCGGACTCGGTGCGGCGCCACACGTCGGCGGCGTTGGCGAGGCCGAGGGCGACGAACTGCACCTCGGCGGCGACGTCGATCAGTCCGCGCTGGCAGCGGTTGGCCAGGTCGTCGGCGGCCTGGTCGACCGGCTGGGCGAACAGACCGGGGCCCGACATCGACCGCCGCGCCCCGAGCAGCTGGAGGCGAACCCCCACGAGCCGCCGCGACAGCTCGTCCAGCGCGGCGGGATCGACAGTGACCATCCGGACCATCCCCGTGATCGGCGGGACGGGCGCGGTGCACGTCCCGCCGTCGAGGTTAGGTCCGCAGGGTGTCCCGCAACGGGGCCGGCCGGAATCTGTGGACGACGCCCGGACCCGGTCCCTGCCGGTGGAGAACCGTCAGGAGTACGACTGGTCGGGAGAGGGGAAGCTGCCCTCGCGCACCTCGGTGGCGAACTCGCCCACGGCCTCGGTCAACACCGAGCGCAGGTCCGCGTACTGCTTCACGAACTTCGGCATCCGGCCGCCGCGCAGCCCCGCCATGTCCTGCCAGACGAGCACCTGGGCGTCGCAGTCCGGCCCGGCACCGATTCCCACCGTGGGGATGCGCAGCTCGGCGGTGATCCGCTTGGCGACCTCGGCCGGCACCATCTCCAGCACGATGGCGAACGCGCCGGCCTCGGCGAGGGCGATCGCGTCGGAGACCAGCCGGTCGCCGTCGGTCCCGCGGCCCTGGACGCGGTACCCGCCGAACACGTGCTCGTGCTGCGGGGTGAAGCCGATGTGCCCCATCACCGGGATGCCGGCGCCCGTCAGCGCCTCCACCTGGGGCGCCACCCGCTTGCCGCCCTCCAGCTTCACGGCGTGGGCGCCGCCCTCCTTCATGAACCGCACCGCCGTGTCGAGGGCGCGCTCCGGGGAGGCCTCGAACGAGCCGAACGGGAGGTCCGCGACGACCAGCGCGCGGCTGGTGCCGCGGACGACCGCGCGGACCAGCGGCAGCAGCTCGTCCACCGTGACCGGAAGCGTGGTCTCGTTGCCGAGCACGTTGTTGGAGGCCGAGTCGCCGACCAGCAGGACGGGAATGCCCGCGGCGTCGAACAGCTCGGCGGTGTACTGGTCGTAGCTCGTCAGCATGGGCCAGCGCTCGCCGCGCTCCTTGGCGGCGAAGAGGTCTCGGGTGCGGACCCGACGGCTCGCGACGCCTCCGTAGAGGCCGGGCTCGGGTGCGGCGGTGTCGGACATCGCGCTCTCCTCTCCTCGAGGCGCCGTGCGGCGTCCCCGGGTACGACACAGCCTGACACGACGGCCTGGGCACCGCAGTGAGAGGTGGGTCACAGGGCGGACCGTGGGGCGGCGACCACGGGGCATCGGTGAGCGGCTCCTCGGGTTCGCGGCGGCCTGCTCCGCGCCCGCGCGGCCGCGATCGGCCGGTGGGAGGAGTTCCACTGTGGCCGTCCCCTGGCCTCAGACGCGGTGCTCGCGCCAGCGGTTCGTGATCGGCAGCCGGCGGTCCCGCCCGAACGCCTTGAGGCTGATCTTCGGCCCGGGCGCGGACTGCCGCCGCTTGTACTCGGCGAGGTCCACCATCCGCACCACCCGGTCGACGGTCGTCTCGTCGTGGCCGGCGGCGAGCAGGTCGGCGCGGCCGAGGTCACTGTCGACGTACCCACCGAGGATCGCGTCCAGCTCCGCGTAGTCCGGCAGCGAGTCGCTGTCGAGCTGTCCCGGCCGGAGCTCGGCCGACGGTGGCTTGGTGATGGTGTTCTTCGGGATCGGCGGGGTCTCGCCGCGGGCCTCCGCGTCGGCGTTCCGCCACTCGGCGAGCCGCCAGACCATCGTCTTGAAGACGTCCTTGACCGGGTTCCAGCCGCCGACCGAGTCGCCGTACAGCGTCGAGTAGCCGACCGCGAGCTCGCTCTTGTTGCCGGTGGTCAGGACGAGATGACCCTCCTGGTTGGACAGTCCCATCAGGATCACCCCGCGCACGCGGGCCTGCAGGTTCTCCTCCGCGAGCCCGGTGAGGTGCAGGTTCGCCAAGAAGGAGGTGACCATCGGGGCGATCGGCACGGTGCGGTAGTCCAGGCCCAGCCGCTCGGCCAGCTCCGCGGCGTCCGAGCGCGAGTGCTCGCTGGAGTAGTCGCTCGGCATCGACACGCCGACGACGTTCTCGGCGCCGATCGCGTCGGCGGCGATCGTCGCGACCACGGTGGAGTCGATGCCGCCGGACAGGCCCAGCACCACGGACCGGAACCCGTTCTTGCGGACGTAGTCCCGGGTACCGGCCACCAGCGCGGCCCACACCGACGCCTCGTCGGGGAGGCGGTCCGCGAGCCGCGGAGCCGGGGCGTCCGCCGCCGTCTCGACCGCCGGCAGGTCCAGCGTCACGCGCTCGACGGTCATCCCGGCGAGCTCGCCGGCGATGTCCCCGGCCGCGGCGGGGAGGTCGAGGTCGACGACGAGCAGCTCCTCGGCGAACTGCCCGGCGCGCGCCAGCACCTCGCCCCCGGCGGCCACGACCATCGAGTCGCCCTCGAACACCAGCTCGTCCTGCCCGCCGGCCATGTTCACGTACGCGAGCGGGGCGCCCGCCTCGGCGGCCCGGCGTCGGCAGAGGTCCAGCCGGGTGTCGGTCTTGGCCAGCTCGTACGGGGAGCCGTTGATCGCGAGGACGAGGCCGACCCCGGCCTCGCCGGCGGCCGTCACCGGACCGCCCGACGCCCACATGTCCTCACAGATGACCACCGCCAGGTCGAACGGGTCCTCCTCGCCGCGCCGTACCCGCACGATCGGCAGGGTGTCGCCGGACTCGAAGTACCGGTCCTCGTCGAACACGCCGTAGTTCGGCAGGTGGTGCTTGAAGTAGCGGGTGACGACCTGGCCGCCGGCGAGCACGGCCGCCGCGTTGCGGGGACCGCCGTCGGATCCCGCGTCCACGCCGGGCGCGACCGGACCGTCCGCGTCCAGGTACCCGACCACCACGAGGAGGGCGCCGAGGCCCTCACCCTCCAGCCGGAGCGCGAGCTCGTCGAGCGCCGCCCGGCTGGCCGCGACGAACGACTCCCGGAACACCAGGTCCTCGACCGGGTACCCGGTCAGGACCATCTCGGGGAACGCGACGAGTCCGGCGCCGGCGTCACGGGCACGGCGGGCGCCGTCGAGCACCAGCTCGACGTTGCCCGGCAGGTCGCCGACCGTGGGGTCGACCTGGGCGAGGGCGAGACGGAGCTGTGGCATGCCCCCATCTTCACGCAGATCGGCGGGCGTGCACCTGTGTGCCGCGCCACGCCGGGCCGGCCGGGGTCAGTTCCCGGGGGTGCAGGCGCTCGTGACGCCGCCGACCAGCCGGTCGATCCGCTGCTGACCGGTCCGGACGAACGTCGTGGGGTCCTCGGCCCAGCCGGCGACCGCGGTGTCCAGCGTCTCCAGCGACGACTTCACGTCCGCGTCGGCCGCCTTCGCGGCGAGCGGCTGCAGCCGCTCGTGCAGCGACCGGAGCTCGGTGGCGAGGTCCTCCTGCGCGTTCCCGATGTCCGCCTGCTGCGCCAGCCGGGTGATCTCGGCGACCGACGCGGTGATCTCGGCGGTCGCCTTCGTGCACACCTCGGCACTGTTCGCCACGGTCTTGGCCTGGTTGGTGACCTCGGTGGCGGTCGCGCAGCCGGTCGCGAGGAGCGCGAGGAGGGCCAGGGCAGCGGCCGCCCGGACGGGACGGAGACGGGCGGGGGACATGCTTCTCCTCGGGTGGGGACACACAGGGTATCCGGGGCCGTCGCCACGGCGGGGCCTGCCGGTTCGCGCGTATGTTGGAGGGGAGCGTCCACTCGTGACAGCGGTGGTCGTGTAACAACTCGGAAACACCCACGAGTAAGACTCCATCCTGGTCGAGACTGCGCAGGCCCGGATCAGGGCAGACGTGATGCGCGGTACGCGGAAGACACGGAGGGAGCACGGGGTGGACCGTCAGCAGGAGTTCGTGCTGCGCACGCTGGAGGAGCGGGACATCCGGTTCGTCCGCCTCTGGTTCACCGACGTGCTCGGCACCCTCAAGTCGGTGTCGGTGGCCCCGGCCGAGCTCGAGTCCGCCTTCGAGGAGGGCATCGGGTTCGACGGCTCGGCGATCCAGGGCTTCGCCCGGGTGTACGAGGCCGACATGGTGGCGATGCCGGACCCCTCGACGTTCCAGGTCTTCCCGTTCGAGGGCGGCGACGAGGGCGAGAGCGCCCGGATGTTCTGCGACATCCAGATGCCCGACGGCTCCCCGAGCTGGGCGGACCCGCGTCACGTGCTGCGGCGCGCGCTGTCGAAGGCCGCCGAGGCGGGCTTCACCTTCTACACGCACCCCGAGATCGAGTTCTACCTGCTCCAGTCGCTCGGCGGGGGCTGCGACGCCCCGGTGCCGGTGGACCAGGGTGGGTACTTCGACCACACCACGCACCCGGTGGCACGGGACTTCCGCCGGCAGGCCGTGCTCGCGCTCGAGCGGATCGGGATCTCGGTGGAGTTCAGCCACCACGAGGTCGCCCCCGGTCAGCAGGAGATCGACCTGCGGTACGCGGACGCGATGACGACCGCGGACAACATCATGACGTTCCGGCACGTGCTCAAGGAGGTGGCGCTCAGCCACCACGTGACGGCGACGTTCATGCCGAAGCCGTTCACGGACTGGCCCGGGTCCGGGATGCACACGCACCTGTCGCTGTTCGAGGGCGAGAACAACGTCTTCCACGACCCCGCCGACCCGATGAAGCTCTCCAAGGTCGGCCGTCACTTCATCGCGGGGCTGCTGCACCACGCCCGCGAGTACACCGCCGTGACCAACCAGTGGGTGAACTCCTACAAGCGTCTGATCGCCGGTGGCGAGGCGCCCACGTCGATCAGCTGGGGGCACCTGAACCGGTCCGCGCTGGTCCGCGTCCCGCTGTACGGCAAGGCGAACTCCGCCCGGGTGGAGATCCGCTCGGTGGACTCGGCCGCCAACCCGTACCTGGCCTTCGCGGTCCTGCTGGCGGCCGGGATGAAGGGCATCCAGGAGGGGTACGAGCTCCCGCCCGGCGCCGAGGACGACGTCTGGTCGCTCACCGACGCCGAGCGCCGCGCGATGGGCTACGAGGATCTGCCGCACGACCTGTCCTCGGCCCTCGACGCGATGGAGAACAGCGAGCTCGTCGCGGAGACCCTCGGCGAGCACGTGTTCGACTTCTTCCTGAAGAACAAGCGGGCCGAGTGGTCGGAGTACCGCCGCCAGGTCACCGAGTACGAGCGGCAGCGGTACCTGCCCATGCTGTGACGGCTGGGTAGCCTGCAGCGGTGAACAGCGCAACCCGTGTCCTGGTCCTCGAGAACGACCCGTCCGACGACGCCCGCCTGTTCGGCGACTGGCTGAGCGGCGCCGGTGTCGGCTGGGACGTCCTCCGGGCGCATGCCGGCGAGCCGGTGCCCGCCGACCTGGCGGGATACGGCGGCCTCGTCGTGCTCGGCGGGCCGCAGGACGCGTACGACGGTCCCGACGGCACGCCCGGCGCGCCGTGGTTCCCCGCGGTGCGGGCGCTGCTGCGGGTGGCCCGGCGGGACCGGGTACCGACCCTCGGCATCTGCCTGGGCGCGCAGCTGATCGCCGAGACGTTCGGCGGCGTCGTGGAGCCGGGCGAGGCCGGGTTCGAGATCGGGCCGCGCCTGGTCGGCAGGCGGGACGCGGCCGAGCGGGACCCGTTGTTCGCGCCGGTGCCGTTCACCCCCGACGTGCTCCAGTGGCACTCCGACGACATCACCGAGCTGCCCCCCGACGCGGTGCTGCTTGCCGGGTCGCCGCGGCACGCGCACCAGGCGTTCCGGCTGGGCGACCGGATGTGGGCCGTGCAGTTCCACATCGAGTGCGACCTGGCCATGATCACCGACTGGGCCGACGAGGACGCGGCGCGACTGGCGGACCTCGGCCTCGACCGGGAGACGCTGCTCGCGCGGACGGCCGCCGTCCTGCCGGACGTGGCGGAGGTGTGGCGGCCGTTCACCGAGCGGTTCGGCGCCCTGGCCTGCGGCCGGGTCGGCGGGACCCTGCTGCCGGTGGTCGATGGCTGACCTGCGGCGCCCGGGCCGGGGACCGGCGACGTCGCCGCCCCCCGGACTCGTCACGGCCGCGGGTACCCGGCCGGCGTCCGCGCGCGGTCGGCTGGCGCGGTACGGCCTGCTCGACGCCGGCCGGGCCGCGAGCCTGCTCGGTCCCGACGGCCTCGGGCTGTGGGAGCCCGACACCCAGACCCCGATCGACGACCCGGCGGCCGCGGTGCTCACCGCGTTGTCCCAGACCGGGGACCCCGACCTCGCGCTCCGCTCCCTCGACCGGGTCGCCGGGGCGGCCGGACCCGAGCTGGTCGACGCGCTCCGCGGCGACCGCGCGTTCCGGGACCGGCTGCTCGGCGTGCTCGGCGCCTCCGCGGCCCTCGCCGACGACCTGGCCGCGAACCCCGGCACCTGGCGTGACCTCCTCACCGACGGGCCGGTGGAGTACGAGCCGTCCACCGAGGGCCTGCGCCGCGAGCTGCTGGCCGCGGTCGGCGGGGACCCCGGTGCGACGCCGACCTGGGGGAGCGGCGGGGCCCGCGCCCGCGGCGCCGGGCCCGACGTCGTCGCGGACCTGCGCACCGCGTACCGGCGGCGCCTGATCCTGCTGGCTGCCCGCGACGTGACCGGCATGCAGGATGTCGAGGCCGTCGCCGCGGAGCTGGCCGACCTCGCCGGCGCCGCCGTCGCGGCGGCGCTGGCGATGGCCGCGGCGGACCTGCCCGACGACGCGGCCCCGGCCCGGCTCGCGGTCGTCGGCCTCGGCAAGTGCGGCGGCCGGGAGCTCAACTACATCAGCGACGTCGACGTGCTGTACGTCGCGGAGCCCGCGGACGCCGGCGGCGGACCGGCACCGGCGGGCACCGACCCGCAGCCGGCGCTGCGGACCGCCGCCACGCTCGCGACCACGATGATGCGGATCTGCCACACCGTCGCCTGGCCGGTGGACGCCGCGCTGCGCCCCGAGGGCAAGGACGGGCCGCTCGTCCGCACCCTCGCGAGCCACGAGGCGTACTACCGCAAATGGGCCCGGACCTGGGAGTTCCAGGCGCTGCTGAAGGCCCGGACGCTCGCCGGCGACGAGGCGCTCGGCGACACCTGGGGTGCGCTGGTGGCGCCGCTGGTGTGGCGGGCCGCCGACCGCGACGGCGTGGTGGCCGACGTGCAGGCGATGCGCCGCCGGGTCGAGGCGTCGCTGCCGGCGAAGGAGGCGGACCGCGAGCTGAAGCTGGGTCCCGGCGGCCTGCGGGACATCGAGTTCGCCGTCCAGCTCCTCCAGCTGGTGCACGGGCGCACCGACGAGACCCTGCGCAGCGGCACCACGCTGACCGCCTTGCAAGCCCTCATCGACGGCGGCTACGTCGGCCGCAAGGACGGCGACTCGCTGGCGGACGCATACCGGTTCCTGCGCGCCGTCGAGCACCGGCTGCAGCTGCAGCGGCTGCGCCGTACGCACCGGCTGCCGTCCGACGAGGCGGGGCTGCGGTGGCTGGCGCAGTCGCTCGGGTTCCGGGGCGACGCGCGGGGCGGTGCGGTGGCCGTGTTCTCCGCCGAGCGGGCCCGGCTCTCGCGGGAGGTCCGCCGGCTGCACGAGAAGCTCTTCTACCGGCCTCTCCTGGAGGCGGTGGCCCGCGTCCCGTCCGAGGAGCTCCGGCTCTCGCCCGAGGCGGCCGTCGCCCGGCTGGGCGTCCTCGGGTTCGCGGATCCCGCCGGGGCGCTGCGGCACCTGGAGGCCCTGACCGGTGGGGTGTCGCGGCGCGCGGCGATCCAGCGGACGCTGCTGCCCGCGATGCTGCAGGCGTTCTCGGACGCCCCCGACCCGGACGCCGGCCTCCTGGCATACCGCCAGGTCTCGGACATGCTCGGCCGGACGCCCTGGTACCTGCGGCTGCTGCGGGACGAGGGCCTGGTCGCGGTCCGGATGGCCAGGCTGCTGGGCACCAGCCGGTACGTGGCCGACCTGCTGGGCCGCGACCCCGAGGCACTCCAGCTGCTCGCGGACGACACCGAGCTCGCCCCGCGGCCGGCGGATGCGCTGCGCTCCTCGCTCCGCACCGCCGTGGGCCGGTACGCCGAGCCGGTGGCCGCCGTCGCCGCCGCCCGGGCGCTGCGCCGCCGTGAGCTGCTCCGGATCGCCAGCGCGGACCTGCTCGGGCTGCTCGACACAGTCCAGGTGGGCCGGGCCCTGTCCGACGTGGCCGACGCGGTCCTCGACGCCGCCCTCGCGGTGGCGCTCCGGTCCGTCGCGGCGAGCCGCGGCGGCGGAGAGCTGCCGATGCGGATGGCGATCCTCGCGATGGGCCGGCTCGGCGGGGCCGAGGTCGGCTACTCGTCCGACGCCGACGTGATGTTCGTGCACGAGCCGGTGCCGGGCGCGGCCGAGTCCGACGCGGCGGCGGCCGCGTCCGCGGTGGGAGAGGAGCTGCGGCGGCTGCTGTCCGTACCCGCGCCGGACCCGCCGCTCGGCATCGACGCCTCGCTGCGCCCGGAGGGCCGGCAGGGTCCGCTGTCCCGGAGCCTGACCTCCTTCGAGGCGTACTACCGGCGTTGGTCGAGCGTGTGGGAGGCGCAGGCGCTGCTCCGCGCCCGGCCGGTGGCGGGGGACCGGGACGTGGCGCGGCGGTTCGAGGCGCTCGCCGACCCGGTGCGGTACCCGGACGGCGGGCTGTCCAGCGCATCGGTCACCGAGATCCGCCGCATCAAGGCCCGCGTGGACGCCGAGCGGCTGCCCCGTGGAGCCGACCCGGCGACGCACACCAAGCTCGGCAGGGGCGGGCTCGCCGACGTGGAGTGGACCGTCCAGCTCCTCCAGCTGATGCACGCCCACGAGGTCCCTGCCCTGCGCACGCCGAGCACGCTGGCCGCGCTGGAGGCCGCGGTGGAGGCCGAGCTCCTGGCGGCGGCCGACGCCGCCGCGCTCGCCTCCGCGTGGCGGCTCGCGACGCGGGTACGCAACGCGACGATGCTCGTGCGGGGGCGGCCGTCCGATCAGCTCCCTCGGCACGGCCGCGAGCTGGTCGGGGTGACCCGCGCGGTGGGCTGGCCGGCGGGGTCCGATCCGGGCGAGTTCGTGGACGACTACCTTCGGACGATGCGGAGGGCGCGGCAGGTGGTGGAGAGGGTGTTCTATGCCTGAGCACTCCGCTGCCACCGCGGTGGACCGCCCGGCGGCGCCCGCGAGCCCCGGCGCCCCCCGCCCGCCCGAGCCGGCCCGGTGGCGGCGGCTCGTCGAGCGGCTGCCCCCGGCGTACCGCCGCCCCGTCGGCGTCACCACCGCCGTCTCGGTGGTGCTCACCATCGGCTTCCTGCTGCTGCCGCTGGCGGGCACCGACCTCGCCGCGCAGGTCGCCCGCGGTCACTTCTTCCGGGTGTACGGGGCCCGGCCGATCGACTTCCGCTGGTACGGCGGGGTGTTCCCGTTCGGGTACAGCGCCCTCACCGGCCCGCTGAACGCGGTGCTCGGCTCGCGGGGCGTCGGCGCGGTGTCGTGTGTGGTGACGGCGGCGGCGTTCGCGGCGCTGCTGGTGCGGGTCGGCGTCCGCCGCCCGGCCCTCGGCGGGGTGCTCGCGGCCGTGGTCGGCGTGTTCAACCTGGTGTCCGGGCGGACCACGTTCGCCCTCGGCATCGCGTTCGGGATGTTGGCGCTCTGCGCGATCATCGCGCCGCTGGGCCGGCGCACCCGGCTGGCCCTCGCCGCCGTCCTCGCCGCGCTCAGCTCGATGGGAAGCCCGGTGGCGGGGGTGTTCACCGGGTTGTGCGGCGCGGCCCTGCTCCTGTCGGGGCGGGTTCGGGACGGGCTCGCGCTCGGTGTCGGCGCGGGGCTGGCGCTGCTGCCGCCGGCGGTCCTGTTCCGGGACGGCGGCGTACAGCCGTACACCGAGGAGTCGATGAAGCTGGCCGTGGCCGCGTGCGTGGCCACGTTCTTCCTCGTCCCGTCCCGGTGGCGCGCGCTGCGGATCGGCATCGCGCTGACCGGGCTCGCCGCGGTTGTCGTGTTCTACGTGCCGAGCCCGGTGGGCAGCAACGTCATCCGGCTGCCCATGCTGTACGCGGCGCCGATCGTCGTCGCGCTGTCCGGGCTCGACCGGCGCTGGATCGCGATGGCGGTGGCGTTCCTGTGCTGGTGGCAGCCGCCCCTGATCGCCGCCGATCTCGGCAACGCGGGCGCCCGGGCCGCGCATCGGGACTTCTACACGCCGCTGACCGACCAGTTGTCGGCCCGGGGACCGGTCGGGCGGATCGAGGTCGTGCCGCTGCACGACCACTGGGAGTCCACGTATGTTGCCGAGACGGTGCCGATCGCCCGCGGCTGGCTCCGCCAGGTGGACGTGGACCGGAACACGATCTTCTACGACGGGACGCTCAACCCCGGAACGTACCTGGACTGGCTGTACACCAACGCGATCTCGTACGTGGCTCTGCCGAGGTCCTCGCCGCTGGACTTCTCCGGTCGCGAGGAGCGCTCGCTGATCCAGGCCGATCTCCCGTACCTGCGCAAGGTCTGGGAGAACGGCGACTGGATCCTCTACAACGTGGTGGGTTCGACGCCGCTGGTGGACTACCCGGGGCGGCTGGTCAGCTCGGACCCGACCGGGGTCACGTTCGACACCGCGGAACCCGCGTCGGTGCTGGTCCGGGTCCGGCGAAGCCGGTGGCTCACGGTGTCCGGCCCGGCCGGGTGCTTCGTCGCCGACGGGCGGTGGATCCGGGTCCGGGTGTCCGAACCGGGCCGGTACCGGATCTCCAGCTCGCTCGACCCGTGGCAGCGCGGATCCTGCTGAGCTACGACCGGGTGTGCTCGGCGCCCGGGGACGCGGTGTACTCCGGGGCCGCGATCTCGCGGGAGCGGCCCGGCCGGACGTTCTGGACCCGGTGCCGGGGCGTGGCGGGGTCGGTGTAGGCCGCCACGGTGTGCGGCGAAGGCGGCCCGTCGTGCCTGTGCCGCGGGCGGGCGAAGACCCACACCCGCAGGGCGGTGAACCGGATCAGCCCGGCCGTGGTCGTGGCGGCGACCAGAGCGGCGACCTGCGCGATCTCGCCGGCCCCGGGGCTCCACCGCTCCAGGGCGAGGAGTGCTCCGGACGTCAGGAGATACGTCAGCGTGGTGACCAGGCCCGCCTGGAGGTGGGTGCGGAGCCCGCTCCGGTCGCTGTGGAACGTCCAGGACCGGTGCCACTCCGTGCTCACGAGCGTGGACAGCACCATCGCGACGAGGTTGGCCACCAGGGCGGGCATCAGCTGGACGGCGAGGACGTACAGGCCGAGGTACAGCCCGGTGGTCGTCGTACCGACGATCGCGAACCGCGACAACGAGCCGACCAGCTCACGAAAGCCACGCCGGGTGGATGGTTGCACCCTTCCACTATGCGCCGCCGGGGCGGCCATGCCAATTCGTTATCCGGTGAGTTCCCCCACGGTGTCCCCAAACCGTCACTCCGTGCAGATGTCTCCTGGCCGACAGTGAGGCGCTCGGGGCGCTCCTAACGTGGGACCGGTCAGCACGCAGCCGATGGGAAGGACCCCGATGAGCCGCCGGCACATCTGCTTCTTCGTTCCACCGCACATCGTCGACCACATGGCCAAGGCCACCGCCGCGGACGGCCTCGAGCCCGGCGCCGCCCAACGCACCGCCGTCGCCTCCGACAAGCTGCGTCAGCAGCGGCGGTACGCCACCAACGCCTCCCTCGCCACCCTGACGCCGCCCCAGCCGGGCAAGGCGGACCGGCAGGTCTACGACGACAAGAACCAGTGGGACTACGACGTCCAACTGGTCCGGGGCGAGGGCGACCAGCCGGTGGCCGGCGCGAACGCGAACGCCGCGTACGACGCGCTCGGCGCCACCCGCAGCTTCTACAAGGAGGTGCTCGGCCGGGACTCCATCGACAATGTCGGCTCGACGCTGGTCGCCGACGTCAACTTCGGCGAGCTGTACGACAACGCCTTCTGGGACGGCCAGCGCATGGTCTTCGGCAACGGCGACAACATCATCTTCAAGGACTTCACCGGTGACGTCGACGTGCCCGGCCACGAGCTCACCCACGGCGTGACCCAGTACACCGCGGGCCTGCAGTACACCGACCAGCCCGGTGCGCTGAACGAGGCGTTCTCGGACATCTTCGGTTCCTGCGTCGACATGTACGCGAACAACCGGGACGCGGGGGAGCACAACTGGCTCATCGGCGAGGACGTCATGGCCGACGGGCTGTACGGCGAGGCGATCCGGTCCATGTCGCACCCCGGCACCGCGTACGACAACTCCCTCATGGGCCACGACCCGCAGCCCGACAGCATGGCGGGCTACGTGCCCGGCGGGGACCCGCACCTCAACAGCGGCATCATCAACCGGACGTTCTACCTGACGGCCCTGGACCTCGGCGCCTTCCCGGCGGCCAAGATCTGGTACGCCGCGCTGCAGAACCTCTGGCCGACCGCGCAGTTCGCCGACGCGGCGCACGTGTGCGGCGAGATGGCCCGCATCCTGGCCCGCGACGGGGTCGTCGCGCGGCAGGCCCCGCAGACCGTGCGGGCCGCGTTCCACGAGGTCGGCATCGTCTGACGGCGGGAGGCGCGGGAACCGGCGCCCCGGTTCCCGCGCCTCGGCGCCGGCGTCGCGCTAGGCGGAGCGAGCGAGCGGGGTGCCCGGACCGGACCAGGCCACGTCGCAGGCGTCGCAGGCCCAGGCCACGTGGCCCCGCGGTGGTCGGCGGACGACCTTGTACACCGCGGCGCCGCACGACCAGCAGCACGCGCACACGACCTCCTCGCCGGCTCCGGCGAGCGGAGGCTGCGGGTCACGGCCCGCGGGGAGCTCCATGTTCCCATCATCCGTTCGCTTCGGTGGGCACGCCACAGGTGGCCGGTCCGGCCGGCTCCGGAGCCCCCGTCCGGTGATCACCACCGCTTGCTCGCGCCATGGCGACGCATCGGCGGTGGTGATCAGGCGGACGGGTGCTCGGTCACCTGCGCCAGGTACAGCGGCTCGCCGAGCGTCTCCAGCAGCGCGAGCTGGGTCTCGAGGTAGTCGATGTGACCCTCCTCGTCGGCGAGGACGGTCTCGAAGAGGGTCGCACTGGTGATGTCGCCGACCGAGCGCATGTGCTGGGACCCGGCGCGGAGGCGCGTCACCGCGTCGACCTCGATCTCCAGGTCGGCGCGGAACTGCTCGGGGACGGTCTGACCGATCCGCAGCGGGGACAGTCGCTGATAGTTCGGCATGCCCTCGAGGAACAGGATCCGATCGGTGAGCATCTCGGCGTGGTGCATCTCGTCGATCGACTCGTGCCGGGTGTATGCGGCGAGGGTGCGGTAGCCCCAGTTCTCCTGCATCTTCGCGTGGAGGAAGTACTGGTTGATCGCCGTCAGTTCCGCGGTGAGCTGCTCGTTGAGGAACTCGATCGTCTCCGGGTCACCCTGCACGACATCTCCGATCGGGTGGACGTTGCCCTCGGCCGGCGACGCGGAGCGGAATCCGGCCGTGCTCGGGTTCGGCGCGCACCAGCCTGGCACAGATGCGGTCGAGGCAGCTGCCGCAACCGGTGCCGGCACCGCAGGTGTCACCGACCTGCTCCTCGGTGCGGGCTCCCGCGTCGATGGCGGCATCGAGCTCCTCGTCGGTGACGGCGAAGCAGAGACAGGCGAACATGTGCGGGCTCCCGAGGGCGCGATCTGGCGTCCCAGAAGTGTAGGCAAGGCTTACCTATGTTCACTAGGGTGGACGGCACACAATCTGCTGGCGGGAGTGCCGCGATGGCAGCCGGAAGCGTAGGCGGGCGGCGGCCCGTGCCGGGGCTGGACCTGCTGCGCCGGTTCGGGCTCCGGTCCGCGCCGCCGCCGGCCCCGGCGGCGGGCTGCACGGTGACCGTGTGCCGGGGCTGCTGCTGCGGTACGCCCGCCAAACATCCCGGCGCCGACCACGCCGGCCAGCTGGCGCGCCTGCGGGCCGCGGTCGCCGGCGAGGGCCGGCTCCGGCAGAGCGGCTGCCTCGACCTGTGCGAGCGGTCCAATGTCGTGGTCGTCGGCCCGTCCGCGACCGGTCGGCGGAACGGCGGTCGCACCGTGTGGTTCGTCGAGGTCCTCGACGACCGGCTCGTCACCGCCATCGCGGACTGGATCCGCGCCGGCGGGCCGGGGGTCGCGGTGCCGCCCGCGCGGCTCACGGAACACCTGTACGTGCCGTCACGGCGGATACGGCACGCCGTCGGCAGGTGAGTCCGCCGCGACGCGCACCGCCGCGGCGGTCGTGCTCGGCATCCCGTACGCCACCCGGATCGTCGCGGGTGCCGCCGCGCCGATCGCCGCATCCGGGTACGTCGAGGCGGCCGTGGCGGGCGGGGAGCGACTGGGCCACCTGGTGTGGCGCGAGGTGCTGCCGAACCTGCGGTCCACCCTGCTGGCGCTGCTGGGTCTGCGGTTCGTGGAGGGCGTGTACGTGGTGTCGACCGCAGCGTTCCTGCAGCTCGGGCCGCGTCCGCCGGAGGCGAACTGGGCCCTGATGGTGCGCGAGAACGGCGCCGGTGTGCTGCTGAACCCGTGGGCCGTCGTCGTACCGGCGGCGACCATCGGGCTGCTGGCCCTGAGCGTCGACCTCGCCGCCGACGCGCTCGCGCCGCGTACCGGGGACCGGGGGGCGGCGCCGCTGTGAACAGCGCGATCGAGGTGGACGAGCTGGTCGTCGTGGCCCCCGGGGGCGGGCGGGTGCCACATAGCCAGGGCACGCCGACCCCGGGCTTCACTCTGCGCGTGTACGCGCACCTGTTTCCAGCGAGTGAAGACCGGGCCCGGCGTGCCCTGGATCCTGCCTTCCGTGCCGTCCCTGCGGACTCTCTGCGGACCGGGGAGGTCGGCAGTGGGCGAATACGCAGGTCAGACGCGGTGTCGGACTAGAGGTCGAAGTACAGCGCGAACTCGTGCGGGGTCGGGCGGAGGCGGATCGGGTCGATCTCGTTCGCCCGCTTCCAGTCGATCCAGGTCTCGATGAGGTCGGGCGTGAAGACCCCGCCGGCGAGCAGGTACTCGTTGTCCTGCTCCAGGGCCTTCAGCACCTCGTCGAGCGAGCCCGGGACCTGAGCGACCTCGGCGATCTCGTCCGGCGGCAGCTCGTACAGGTCCTTGTCGATCGGAGCCGGCGGCTCGATCTTGTTCTTGATGCCGTCGAGGCCGGCCATCAGCATCGCCGCGAATGCGAGGTACGGGTTGCTGGACGGGTCCGGCACCCGGAACTCGATGCGCTTGGCCTTCGGGTTGCTGCCCGTGATCGGGATACGGGTACAGGCCGAACGGTTCCGCTGCGAGTACACGAGGTTGACCGGCGCCTCGTAGCCCGGCACCAGGCGACGGTAGGAGTTCACCGTCGGGTTGGTGAAGGCGAGCAGCGACGGGGCGTGCGAGAGCAGGCCACCGATGTACCAGCGGGCCATGTCGGACAGGCCCGCGTACCCGGCCTCGTCGTAGAACAGCGGGTCGCCGTTCGACCACAGGCTCTGGTGGGCGTGCATGCCGGAGCCGTTGTCACCGAAGATCGGCTTCGGCATGAACGTCGCCGTCTTGCCGTGCTCCCAGGCGGTGTTCTTCACGATGTACTTGAAGAGCATCAGGTTGTCGGCGGAGTGCAGCAGCGTCGAGAACCGGTAGTTGATCTCGGCCTGGCCGCCGGCGCCGACCTCGTGGTGCGCCCGCTCCACGTGCAGGCCGGCTTCGATCAGCCGGCGGCTGATGGCGTCGCGGAGGTCGGCCTGGTGGTCCACCGGCGGGACGGGGAAGTAGCCGCCCTTGTAGGCGGTCTTGTAGCCGCGGTTGCCGCCCGGCTCCTCGCGACCGGTGTTCCACTGGCCCTCCTCGGCGTCGACGTAGTAGTACGCCGAGTTCGGGGTGGTGTCGTAGCGGACGGAGTCGAAGAGGTAGAACTCCGCCTCCGCGCCGAAGTAGGCCGTGTCCGCGATCCCGGAGCCGGCGAGGTACTCCTCGGCCTTCTTCGCGATGTTGCGGGGGTCGCGGCTGTACGGCTCACGCGTGAACGGGTCCGCGATGAAGAAGTTCAGCGCGACCGTCTTGTGGACGCGGAACGGGTCGACGAATGCCGTCGTCACGTCCGGCAGCAGCAGCATGTCCGACTCGTGGATCGCCTGGAAGCCGCGGATCGACGAACCGTCGAACGCGAGGCCCTCGGCGAGGATGTCGGCGTCGAACGACTCGACGGGCATGTTGAAGTGCTGCATGACGCCCGGCAGATCGCAGAAGCGAACGTCGACGAACTTGACGTCCTCGTCCTTGAGGTAGGCGAGCAGCTGCTCGGCGCTGGAAAACATTCGTCCTCCGTCTCGGTGTGTGGCTCCACGCACGGTAGGGAGAGCGCGTTGCCCTTCGGTGTCCCGACTGTTTCAGCAGTGTTAACCGGATCACGGGGACGTGACAGTCCTCACTCCGAACCGGTCATTAGGCTCGGGACATGTCCGCGACCGGTGGCGCCACGCCCTCCCCGCAGCCCCGCTCCGAGGGTACGGCGGTGGGGGAGCCCGCGACCTTCGGCCGGCGGTTCGCCGCGGTGACGGTCGACTGGCTGCTGTCGCTGGGTGTAGCGGTGCTCATCGCGCAGGGCTGGCCCCCGCCCGGGCTGCTGGTCAGCGCCATGTTCTTCCTGGAGTACACGTTCTTCACCGGGCTGTACGGCCAGACGCCCGGCATGCGGCTCCTCGGCCTCGCTTGCGTGCGCGTCGACGACGGGCGGCCGCTGGGCCTGCCGCGGGCGGCGCAGCGCGCGCTGCTGCTCAACCTCGTCGTGCCCGCGGTGATCTTCGACCGGGACGGGCGGGGCCTGCACGACCGCGCGGGGGGGTCGGTCGTCGTCCGGGCGTGATACCGCCCGGACGACGGGGCGAGAGGCTCAGCCGCGCGGCATCTTGGCGCCCTTGGGCAGCCGCGCGCCCTTCGGCAGCGGGCCCTTGGGCATCGGGATGTTCGGCGTGCTCATCGCCTTCAGCCGGGTGTCGAGCGCGTTGACCTGCTTCGGCGTGAGGTTGCGGGGCAGCTTGAGGAAGTGCTGGTTCAGCTTCTTCAGCGACACCTCGCCGTCGCCCTCGCCGACCACCGCGACGTAGATCTCCACGCCGCCGGTGACCCGCCGGACCCGCTTCATCTCCTGGCCGAGCAGGCCCTTGAGCCGGTTCGGGTTGCCCTCGGCGACCAGCACGACGCCCGGACGGCCGATCACCCGGTGGACGAGGTCCTGCTGGGTGGAGACCTGCACCGCCGGACTCACGCGCCAGTTCCCGCGCATGGTCTGGAGTACCTGTGCGGCGGCTCCGGGCTGCCCGGCGATCTCGTTGTACATCGCCGCCGTGGTGCGCCGGCCGAACACGAACATGGCCGCGAGCAGCGACAGCACGATCCCGAGCGGCAGGGTGAGGGCCCAGGCCCCGGTGATCGCCGCGACGGCGATCGTCACGGCGAGCGGCACCAGCAGCGCGGTCGCGAAGTACGGCAGGAACTTCGGGTCGTTGCGGTGCGTGTAGGAGAACGCGAACCGGAACTGCTTCAGGCGCTCGCGGAACGAGACCTTGTCGGGATTGGCGGCCATACCGCGAGTCTAGTGGCCCGGCACGGAATGCAGGCCGCCCGGCTACCCGGCGGTGGGCTCGCCGCCCTGCTCGGCGGCGAGCCGGGCCGCGCGCTTGGCCCGGCGGGCCTCGGTGTCCGCGGCGTCGAGCGCGGCGGCCTCCTCGGGCGTCGGGGCGGTGCCGCCGAGCCGGGCGGGGAGCCACCAGCGGTCGTCGTCGTCCCGCGGCTGGTAGGGGTAGGACTCCTGGACGCTGTGCAGCAGGACGTTCATCCGCTCCCGCAGGTCGGCGGCGACCGCGTCCGGGTCGGCCTTCGGCGGTACGGCGATGGGCGGGTCGACGGCGACCGTGATCGGCACGTGGTTGCGCCCGAAATCGCGCGGGCGGCCCTTGGTCCAGACCCGCTGGGAGCCCCAGACGACCGTGGGGAGCAGTGGGACGCCGGCCGCACGCGCCATCCGGACGGCGCCGGACTTGAACTCCTTGAGCTCGTACGACCGCGAGATCGTCGCCTCGGGGAAGACGCCGATGATCTCGCCGGCCTTGAGGGCGTCCAGCGCGGCGCGGAACGACGCGGTGCCGGCCTCCCGGTCGACCGGGATGTGCTTCATGCCGCGCATCAGCGGACCGGAGATGCGGTGCCGGAACACCTCGTCCTTCGCCATGAAGCGGACGAGGCGCTTCGCCGGCTGCGCCGCCAGTCCCGCGAACGTGAAGTCGAGGTAGCCCACGTGGTTGATCACCATCACGGCGCCACCGGTCCGGGGCACGTTCTCCGTGCCGGAGAGGGTGAACCGCATGCCCAGGGCGGCGAAGAACGTCCGGGCGACGGCGATCACGGGGGGATAGACGACCTCTGCCATGTCCGGAAGGTTAGACGCTGTATCTGACCTCCGTCGCCCCACGGGTCCCGTCCGCCCCGTCCGGGAGGGCTGCCCGCGTGCCCTGGGACGGGTGGACGGCGAGGGCGGCCGCCCGGCGCGCGGCCCGGTGCAGCGCCGCCTCCGCCTCACGCCGGTCGCGCGCGTGCCGCGCCTCGACGCCCATCGCGGCCCAGGCGTTCCGCCGTGCCGTCCGCTGTCCGCCGTCCGGCAGGATCCGGTCCACGGACCAGCGGACGAGCTCGCCCGCCGCGTCCCGCGCGGACGCCCGCGCGGTGTCGAACGCAGATTCCACGGCCCAGCCGAGAAGCGGCGGCAGGACGGGCACCGGTCGGTTCATGGGTACTCCTCGCGACGGAAGAAGGTCCGATGGAGCAATCCTTGTGGCCGGTTGTGTCGTCTGTGTGACGCCGGGGTGACCACAGCGGGTCACTCTGCGGGGTATGGCGTCAGGCGACGGCGGTGCGGCGCTCTCGGGCCTGCTGGTACAGCCGGCCCGCGCGGTACGACGAGCGCACCAGCGGCCCGCTCATCACCCCGGCGAACCCGATCTCCTCGGCCTCCGCGGCGAGCTCGACGAACTCCTCCGGCCTCACCCAGCGCTCCACCGGGTGGTGACGCGGGGAGGGGCGCAGGTACTGCGTGATCGTGATCAGCTCGCAGCCGGCGTCGTGCAGGTCGCGCAGGGCCTGGGAGACCTCGTGCCGCTCCTCGCCCATGCCGAGGATCAGGTTCGACTTGGTGACCAGGCCGGCCGTGCGGGCCTGCCGGATCACGTCGAGCGACCGCTCGTACCGGAACCCGGGCCGGATGCGCTTGAAGATCCGCGGCACGGTCTCGACGTTGTGGGCGAGCACCTCCGGCGCGGAGCCGAACACCTCGGCAAGCTGCTCCGGGTTCGCGTTGAAGTCCGGGATGAGCAGCTCGACGCCGGTGCCCGGGTTCAGCGCGTGGATCTGGCGCACCGTCTCGGCGTACAACCACGCCCCGCCGTCCGGAAGGTCGTCGCGGGCCACGCCGGTGACCGTGGCGTACCGCAGGCCCATCGCCTGGACGCTCTCGGCGACCCGTCGCGGCTCGTCGCGGTCGAGGTCGGCCGGCTTGCCCGTGTCGATCTGGCAGAAGTCGCACCGCCGCGTGCACTGGTCGCCGCCGATGAGGAACGTGGCCTCGCGGTCCTCCCAGCACTCGTAGATGTTGGGACAACCGGCCTCCTGGCACACCGTGTGCAGGCCCTCGCGCTTCACGAGGCCCTGCAGCGCGGTGTACTCCGGACCCATCTTCGCCTTGATCTTGATCCACGGCGGCTTGCGCTCGATGGGTGTCTCGGCGTTGCGGACCTCGAGGCGCAGCATCTTGCGCCCGCCCGGGTCCGTGGGGTTCGAGGTGGCGGTCACGGCACCGAGAGTACGCCGCCCGAACGGTGGTCCCAGGACTCCGCCACCCAGGCCGCCTCCCAGAAGCGGCGCTCGTACTCGCAGGCCAGGGCGAACCGGGCGTGCATCCGGTCCACTGTGGCCGGACCGCTCTCGGCGGCGAGCCGGTCGGCGACCGCGCGGACCGTCGCGGTGGCCGCCTCGAAGGCCGGGTCTGCGTACGTGCCGATCCAGTCGCCGTACGGGTGGTCCGTCAGCCGGGCCGCGCGCTCGGACAGCACGGTGCCGACGTCGGAGTACAGCCAGTAGCAGGGCAGGACGGCGGCGACCAGCTCGGCATAGGAGTCCGTCTGCGCCGTGGCGAGCAGGAACGACGTGTACGCGGTGCAGGTGGGCGACGGTCCCGGGTCGGGCGCACCGGCCGAGCGGCTCGCGTGCAGCGCCGCCTCGACCTCCACCGCGGTCACGGCGCCCCGCGCGAAGAACGCGAGGTCCGCTACGACGTCGGCCTTCGCCGCGGCGGTGGCGAGCACCCGTGCGTACTCCCGGAGGTAGTGCGCGTCCTGCACCATGTACCCGACGAAGCGGTCGAGCGGGAGCGTGCCGTCGCCCAGCGCGGCGACGAACGGCAGGCGGTAGATCTCCGCGCGGGTCCCGGCGGTGCGGTCCCACGCGTCGGCACAGAAGCTCATCGCGGGAGTCCCTTCGCCGGCACTACCCGGGCAGGTTCGACGGGTCTCGTCTCAGCCCGGTGCCGGGCGCCCCGCGTCGGAGGTCACCGTACCCGGGCCCGGTCCGGTGATGTCCCACCACCGCGTACGGTCGGGGCATGGACTTCCGCATCTTCACCGAGCCCCAGCAGGGCGCCACCTACGACGACCTGCTCGCCGTCGCGAAGGCCGCGGAGGACGCCGGCTACGACGCGTTCTTCCGCTCGGACCACTACCTGGCGATGGGCGGCGGGGACGGCCTCCCGGGCCCGACGGACGCCTGGTCCACGCTCCCGGCACTCGCGCGCGAGACCTCGCGGATCCGGCTCGGTACGTTGATGACGTCGGCCACGTTCCGGCTGCCGGGGGTGCTCGCGATCCAGGTCGCGCAGGCCGACCAGATGTCCGGCGGCCGGGTCGAGCTGGGCATCGGCGCGGGCTGGTACACCGAGGAGCACCGGGCGTACGGCATCCCGTTCCCGCCGGTGAAGGAGCGCTTCGACCGGCTCGAGGAGCAGCTGGAGATCATCACCGGGCTGTGGGGCACGCCGGTGGGCGGGGCGTACTCGTTCACCGGGGAGCACTACCGGCTGGAGGACTCGCCGGCGCTGCCGAAGCCCGTGCAGTCGCCGCGGCCTCCGATCGTGATCGGTGGCGGCGGCCCGCGGCGGACTCCCGCGCTGGCGGGCCGGTTCGCGGACGAGTTCAACATGCCGTTCGCCTCCGTCCAGGACACCGAGAAGCAGTTCGGCCGGGTCCGGGACGCCGTGGTCGCGGCCGGTCGCACGCCCGAGGACCTGGTCTGGTCGAACGCGCTCGTGCTCTGCTGCGGCCGGGACGACGCCGAGGTGCGGCGCCGGGCCGAGAAGATCGGCCGGGACGCCGACGAGCTGCGCGAGAACGGCGCCGCCGGGACGCCCCAGGAGGTCGTGGACACGCTCTCGCGGTACGCCGGGATCGGCACCGAGCGGGTGTATCTGCAGATGCTGGACCTCGCGGACCTGGACCACCTCGAGCTGGTCGCCGCGGAGGTCATGCCGAAGCTGCGTTGAGCGGGCTTCAGCGGGTCACCCGGGGTACCGATGCTTCTCCGGTGACCCGCCCCGCACCCTGCTCGTCCTCCTGTCCGCCGTGGTCGTCCTGGCGGCCGTCGGCGCCGTGGTGGTGCACCGGCTGGTGGACTACGGATACGTCTCGCCCTCCTCGGACGCGGCGCCGGACGCGGCGGAACGCCTCCTCGTGGCCCTCCCGGTCCCGGCCGGCGCCGAGCGGGATGCCACGGCGACCGACCGCGGCACGCCCACGCCGTACGGCGTGACGTCCTCGGCCGCCCTCGCGGATCTGCTCGCGGAGGTCGTGCGGCTGGCTGGCCCGGGCGGCGGGGCGACGGTCCGGGAGCAGTCCTGCGACGACCGGGGTGCCAGGCCTTCGGGACGGGGGCGGGCGCCGGCCTGCACCTCGCCGCAGGCGGGGACACGACGGGCTCGTCGGCGTACGCCGTCGTCGCCGACGCGTCCCCCGAACCGGGCGCCCCGCTGGGGGAGTGGTCCGCGCTCGGCGTCCAGCCGGCCAACCGGCCGGGCATCGTGCGCTGCGAGGAGGAGGCGGACGGCGGCTGCGCGGTGTACCGAGGGCCGCTCGCCGTCCCGGCCGCCCGCGACGAGGCGGTCACCGCGCTGCGGGGGAGGGCTGGTCCGCGCCGGCTACCACGTCGAGGGGATGAGCTGCGCCCACGACGGCGGCGTCTGCGTGCTCGGTCCGGTCCGGTCCGGTCGCGGGCCGCGACCCGGTGACCGTGACGGCCGAGGGTGCCGAGGCCGGGCGCGGGGCGTCGGTCACGCTCGACGTGGCGTCCCACCGAGCGTCCGACCCTGGTTGCTCTACCCGGACACCGCGGGCGCGACCCGCGCCGTGACGCGGTTCACCAGCCACACGGCGGCGTAGGCGGCCAGCGCGCCGAGTGCGAGCCCCGCCACGACGTCCTGCGCGTGGTGCACGTGCGCCGCGACCCGCGCGACGCCGATGAGCGCGGCGCCGACCGCAAGGACCAGGCCCAGCGCCCGGCGGTAGGCGAAGACGAGCGCCGCCACCATCGCCGCCGCGACACTGTGGTCGGACGGGAACCCGTTGTCCGCCACGTGCGCGAAGAGCGGCTGCGAGTGGGGGTCGTGGACGAACGGCCGCGGATCGGAGTGCAGCGCCGCCGCCACGGTGATCCCGATGCCGACCAGCAGCAGCGCGACGACGCCCTGCAGCCCGAGGACGAGCTTGCCGCGGTTGTCCTGCCTCAGCCACACCCCGAACGCGATCGCGGCGAGGGCGTACAGCAGGTATTCGGCGACGACGACGACGGCGGTGTCCACAGGCGCCGAGGATACGCCGGGGCCGCCATCCTCAGCCGAGCGTGATCTCCACCCCGGTCTGGCCCTTGTTCAGCCCGGCCAGCCGGCCGAGCCGGCTGCCCACAGTGGACACCCGGTACACCAGCCCGTACTTCCGGGTCATGGCCTCGTGGACGCGCGGCAGCTCGCTGTCCGGCAGCAGCCGGGCCGTCGCCGGTACCGCCGCACCCGTGACCGTGCCCCGCCGGTCGCACGGCGCCACGGTGACCGCCGGGGTGTGCCGGAGCCGTTTCACCTTCCCCGACTGCGAACCGGTCCAGACCAGCAGATGTCCCGCACCGTCCGGTGCCGCCCACACCGCGGTCGGTACCGGTGTGCCGTTCCGCCGGGTCGTGGTCAGGCTGACGTACTTCTCGTCGACCAGCTCAGAACTCGGCACGCAGTCTCTCCTCGACGAGGTCGATCACGTCGGCGGTCGTCACGGGCCGGCCGAGCTCCCTGGACAGCGACGTCACGCCCGCGTCCGGGATGCCGCACGGCACGATCCGCTCGAACGCGGTGAGGTCCGGATCGCAGTTGAGCGAGAACCCGTGCATCGCCACGCCCTGCGCGACGCGGATCCCGATCGCCGCCACCTTGCGGTCCGGGCCGCGGTCGTCGGCGGGCACCCACACGCCGCTCCGGCCCTCGACCCGGCCGGCGGTGAGCCCCCGCGCCGCGCAGACGTCGATGAGCACGGACTCCAGCCGCCGTACGTGCGCGACCACGTCCCTGGGGTTGGGCAGCCGCACGATCGGGTACCCGACCAGCTGCCCCGGGCCGTGCCAGGTGATCTTGCCGCCGCGGTCCACGTCCACGACCGGGGTGCCGTCGAACGGCCGCTCCCAGGCCTCGGTGCGCTTGCCCGCCGTGTACACGTCCGGATGTTCGAGCAGGAGGATCGTGTCCGGGCCGGTACCCGCGACGCGGGCGGCGTGGAGCCGCTGCTGCTCGGCCCAGGCCTCGGTGTACTCGACGAGTCCGGCGCGGACGATGTCCAGGCCGGTGTGCAGCACGGTGTCGGTCACGCCGGCGACTCTACGCCGCGGCCTCCGGCGGCACCGTGGGCTGCCGGGCGGAGCTACCCCTCGGCCCCGGGCAGCACGGTGGGCTCGATCCGGGTCTCCACGGCGTCGCCGGCACCGCGTTCGACGTGGTACGCCGCCTTGCCGCGCCGCTCGGTCACCGCACCCGCCAGCTCGGTGCCCCGGTACACGAGTCCGACCCCGTCGTCGGTCGCGTACCCGGCCGGCAGCGTGCCGTCCGCGATGGCCCGGTGGTACAGCGGGCGCCGCTGATCCTCGGAGTCGTAGTGCACCCCGTTGGAGTACGGCAGCAGGGCCAGCCCGTTGGTGAACGGCCGCAGATCGGGGCCGAACGAGTCCGTCGTCCCGCCGACGTGCCAGCACAGCGACCCGGCGGAGACGCCGCCGAGCACGACGCCCGCCGTCCAGACCGTCCGGAAGATGTCGTCGAGCCCGTGGACCCGCCACACCGCGAGCAGGTTGGCGACGCTGCCGCCATTCACCCACACCACGTCCTGGTCGAGCAGATGGGCGAGCGGGTCCTCCACATTGGGCATCGAGAACAGGTTGAGGTGGCTGACGTCGAATCCGGCCACCCGCCCCGCCTCGTCCACGCGCGCGTGGAACCAGCGCTGGTCACCCCCGGCGGTGCCCAGGTGGCAGACCTTCGGGCGGCGACCATGGGCACCCGACAGCTCGACGGCGTGGTGGACGAGCGGTGCGAACTCCAGCTCGGTGCGACGGCCGTACTTCCAGCCGCCGGAGGTGGCGAGGATGGTCGGGGTGGGTGCGGTGGCCATGCCCGCCATCCTGCCTGTGGACAGGAATCGGCCCTCACCCCGCCTGTGGACAGCCGCGGCGAGGGTGGGCCCGAGCGCTCTAGCGTGGTCCGCATGGCGTGGACGGTGCCCGGATACGCGGCGGAGCGGATGCTCGGCTTCGGCGCGACCGGTGAGGTGTGGGCGGGCCGTGACCTCCGGAGCGGGGAGCGGGTGGCCCTGAAACGACTGCGCGCCGGCGGTACCCCGGCGGACCGGGACCGGTTGCGGCGAGAGGCCGCTCTGCTGGCCGCGTTCGAGCATCCGCATGTCGTGCGGCTGCGCGGCGTGCGCGGTACGGAGGACGGGCTGGTACTGGTCCTCGATCTGGCCGAGGGAGGGTCGTTCGCCGGCCTGCTGGCCCGGCGGGGACGGATCGGCGCGCCGGAGGTGGCGGTTCTCTGCGCGCCCGTCGCCGCCGCGCTGGTGGCCGCGCACGCCGCCGGGCTCGTCCACGGTGACGTGTCGCCCGGCAACCTGTTGCTGGACGCGCGCGGGCGTCCGCTGCTCGCCGACCTGGGGACGGCGCGCCTCGCCGGTGACCCCGATCCCGCGGTGCACGGCACGGCGGGCTACGTCGACCCGGCCGTGCTGGCGGGGGCACCCCCCACCGCGGCGTCGGACGTGTACGGGCTTGCGGCGGTGGCCGTGCACCTGCTGACCGGCAGTCCACCGGACCCGCTGCGGCCACTGCCTCGGGACGCTTCGGGGCTTCTCGGACAGCTGGCGGCGTGCCTCGACCCCGAGCCGTCGCGGCGGCTCGGCACGGCGGCGCTGGGGGCGGTGTTCGAGGCCGCGGGCGGACCGGACCCCGTCCCCTGGTCGGCGCTCGCGGCGTCCGAGGGAAGGTCGACGCGAGGGCCCGCGGCCGGGGACAGCGCGGCCGGGACGGGCGGGGCCGGGGACAGCGCGGCCGGGACGGGCGGAGCCGCGGCGCCGCCCGGGTGGTCCGCGGTGCCGGGGCTCGCCGAGACGAGGGCGCTGCCCCGTCCCGCGCCGCCGGCACCGACCGAACGCGGGTGGTGGGCGTGGCCGGTCGAGCCCGCCCGCCGTTGGTGGTGCCGGAACCCGGCGGGCGGCGGGTCCTGGTACCGGTCGGGGCGGAACGTCCGCAGGTGGCCCCGGTCGGTGCGGCTCTGGCCGCGGTGCCGGCCGTCCCGGTGGCCTCGCGGGACCTCCGGTCCGGCGGCTCGCCGGGTCGCGGTCGTCGTGGTCGCGGCGGTGGTCGTGGCCGGCGCGGGTGCGGTCCTGTCGTGGACAGCCAGCCCACGACCGCGTGCCGCGCCCGTCGAGCCCGGGCCCGCGCGGTCCGGGCCCGTGGCGGCGGCCCGGGACACCGGCGCGGTGGTGACCTGGCGTGACCGGGTGCAGGCCCTCGACGCGGCCCGCTCGATCGTGTTCGCCCGCGGCGATCCGGCGCGGCTCCGTGACGTGTACGCGGCGGGAAGCCGCGCCGCCGCCGGGGACGCCGCCGCGGTCGCCGCCCTCACCGCGGCCGGCGCGGTGGCGCCCGGGGTGAGGCACGAGGTGCGCCGGCTGCGAGTCCTGGCGGTCACTCCGTCCCGCGCCCGCCTGGAGGTGACCGACCGGATGTCCGGGTACCGGGTGCTCGACCGCCGGGGGAGGGTGCTGTGGACGGTCCCGCCGCGGGGGGAGCGCACGTTCCGCGTCGAGCTCGTGGCGTCGCCGTCGGGGTGGCGGATCGCGACGGTGGGCGCCGTGCGGCCCGGCCCGCTCAGCGGTTCGTCGCCCAGCGCAGGGCCTCGTCCACGGTCCGGTGGCGGAACGTGAAGCCGTGGTCGGTCAGCACCCGCGGCGCGACGCGCAGGCTGACGAGGGCACCCTCGTCGGCGAGCCCGTCGAGCGCGATGCGGAGGGCGAACGCCGGTACCGGGAGCACCGCGGGCCGGTGGAGGGCACGCGCGAGGGCCCGGGTGAACTCGGCGTTGGTGATCTGCTCGGGCGCGACCAGGTTCACCGGTCCACGGATGTCGTCCGCGGTGAGCAGGACGCGGGCAGCGCCGACCCAGTCGGGCAGGGAGATCCACGGCATGTACTGGCGCCCGGAGCCGAGCCGCCCACCGAGACCGGCCTTGAACAGCGTCTGGAGGGGGCCCAGCGTGCCGCCCGAGGGGGCGAGGACGGGTGCGGTTCGCAGATGCACGACCCGGACGCCTGCCTCCTCGGCGGGCCGGGTGGCGGCCTCCCACGCCTGCACCAGCGACGCGAGGAACCCGGTGCCGTTCGGAACCGTCTCGTCCACCTCGGTGGCGCCGGTGTCGCCGTACCAGTTGACGCCCGAGCCGGAGAGAAGGACCCGTTGCCGGGGGGCCGCCGTGGCGAGGGCCGTCGCGATCGTGGTGGTGCTGTCGATGCGGCTGGCGATGAGCTCCCGCTTGTACGCCTTGGTCCACCGCTTGTCCCCGATGCCCGCGCCGGACAGGTGGACCACGGCATCGACGTCGTCGAGCGCCCGTGGGTCCAGCTCGTGCCGGGCCGGGTCCCAGCGCAGCTCGTCCTCCGCGCGGGGCTCCCGCCGGACCAGCCGGAGGACCGAGTGGCCGTCCCGCCGCAGCGCGGGGACGAGGGCCGAGCCGAGGAGACCCGAGGCGCCGGTGATCGCGGTTCGCATGGCTGCATCCTGCGGGGGGCCGGCCGATGGCGCCACCTCCGGGCGACGGCAGGATGACCGCGGTGCCGGGCACCGTGAGTTCTCCCGCGGGGAGTGGACGCCGGCGACGTGCCGAGGGGACACCCGGTCCGGTGAACCCGCCGGGACGACGGCGGGGCGTCACCGGTGGCTACCGGTGACGCCCCGTCGGGAGCCGGATCGATCAGGCGAGACCGAGCTCGCCCTCGAACGCACCGCCCTCGAGGCGCTCCTTCATGGTGGCGAGGAAGCGCGCCGCATCCGCCCCGTCGACGATGCGGTGGTCGTAGGACAGCGCGAGGTACACCATCGACCGCGGAGTGATCAGCTCACCGAGGTCCGGGTCGTCGATGACGACCGCGCGCTTGACGACCGCGCCGGTGCCGAGGATGGCCGACTGCGGCTGGTTGATGATCGGGGTGTCGAACAGCGCACCCCGGCTGCCGGTGTTCGTCAGCGTGAACGTGCCGCCGCCGAGCTCGTCGGGGCTGACCTTGTTCTCCCGCGTCCGGGCGGCCAGGTCGCCGATCCGGCGGGCCATCCCGGCGAGGTTGAGATCACCGGCGTCGTGGATCACCGGGACGAGCAGGCCGCGCTCGGTGTCCACCGCGATGCCCAGGTGCTCGGCCTCGTTGTAGGTGACCGTGCCCGCCTCCATGTCCAGCGAGGAGTTCACCGTCGGGTGGGCCTGCAGGGCCTCCACCGCCGCGAGTGCGAAGAACGGCAGGAAGGACAGCTTCACGCCGTGACGCGCCTCGAAATCCGCCTTCGCCTGCTGACGGAGCCGCGCGATCCGCGTGACGTCCACCTCGACGACGGTCGTGAGCTGCGCGGAGGTCTGCAGCGACTCGACCATCCGCGTCGCGATGACCTTGCGGAGCCGGGACAGCTTCTCGGTCTTCCCACGCAGCGCCGCGGCCGCCGGCGACACGGTGACCGGTGTCGTGCGGGTCGAGGAGCTCGCCGCCGCAAGGGGCGCGGCCGCGGACTCGACCGCGGTACCGGCCGCGGCGACCGGGGTGGGCGCGGCCGGTACCTCGGCCGCCGCACTGCGCTGCGACCGAGCCTCGGCCTCGGCCTCGGCGGCAGCGGTCTTGGCGGCCGCCGCGTCGAGGATGTCCTGCTTGCGGATCCGGCCGCCGACGCCGGTGCCCTGTACCGAGCCGAGGTCGATGCCGTGTTCGGACGCGAGCTTGCGGACCAGCGGCGTGACGTACGCGCTGCTGTCCTCTTCCGACCGGGTGGTGACCGCCGCCGCGGGCTGAGCCGGTGCGGCCGGCGTCTGCTGCGGGCTCGGGGCCGCCTGGGTCGGGGCCGGCTCGGCCTGGGCCGGAGCCGCCTCGGCCCGCGGTGCCGGGGTGGTCTCCTGCTGCGGTGCGGCCTGCGCGGGCTCGGCCTGGGCCGACTCGCCCTGGGCGGACCCGCCCTGCGCGGGCTCGGCCTGCGCGGGCTCGGCCTGCGCAGGCTCGGCCTGCGCGGGCTCGGCCTCGGCCGGAGCGGACGTACCGCCGGAGCCGGCGCCCCCGATCACGGCGAGCTGTGCGCCCACCGGCACGGTCTCGTCCTCGGCCACGACGATCTCGACCAGGGTCCCGGCGACCGGCGACGGGATCTCGGTGTCGACCTTGTCGGTGGAGACCTCGAGCAGCGGCTCGTCCACCTCGACGCTGTCGCCGACCTGCTTCAGCCAGCGTGTGACGGTGCCCTCGGTCACCGACTCGCCGAGCGCCGGCATCGTGATCGGGGTACCGGGGCCGGTGTCGCCACCGGACGGCGCCTCCTCGGCGACGGGCGCGGGCGCCTGCTCCTCGGCGGGTGCCTGCCCCTCCGAGGGCGCCTCGGCAACCGTGTCGGCGGCGGCCTCGTCCTGCACTCGGCCGTTGCCCTGCTGCTCCGGGGTCTGCGCGGCCGTCTCCTGGCCACCGCCGTCGGCGGGCGCCGAGGCGCCGTCACCGCCGTCGATGACCGCGAGCTCGGTGCCCACGTCCACCGTCTCGTCCTCGGCGACGACGATGCGCGTCAGCACACCCGCCGCCGGCGAGGGGATCTCGGTGTCGACCTTGTCGGTCGAGACCTCGAGAAGCGGCTCGTCGGCCTCGACGCGCTCGCCCTCCTGCTTGAGCCAGCGGGTGACCGTACCTTCGGTGACGCTCTCACCGAGGCGGGGCATCGTGACGGAGACCGGCATGTCTGGTCGACTCCTCGTGTCGTGGCGGCGCGTCGTGGGGATGGATCAGCCGTGCGCGTGCAGGGGCTTGCCGGCGAGCGCGAGATGCGCCTCACCGACCGCCTCCGACTGCGACGGGTGGCCGTGGATGAGACTGGCGACCTCCGCGGGGAAGGCCTCCCAGTTGTAGATCAGCTGGGCCTCGGCGAGGAGCTCTCCGACGCGGGCGCCCACCATGTGAACACCGACGACGGGGCCGTCTTCGACGCCGATCAACTTGACGGCTCCCGCCGTCTTGAGGATCTGGCTCTTGCCGTTGCCCGCGAGGTCGTAATCCACGACCTTGATCTTGTCCTCGCCGTACTTCTCCTTCGCCTGCGCGGTCGTCAGACCGACCGACGCGATCTCCGGCTCGGAGTAGGTGATGCGCGGGACGCCGTAGTAGTCGATCGGCACGACGTCCAGCCCGGCGAGTCGCTCGGCGACGAGGATGCCCTCCTGGAACCCGACGTGCGCGAACTGCGGCGTCGGCACCAGGTCACCCACGGCGGAGATGGTGGGGACGTTGGTCTGCATGTACCCGTCCACCGTCACGAAGCCGCGCTCCATGGCGACGCCGACCTCGTCGTAGCCGAGGCCCTCGGACACCGGGCCGCGGCCGACGGCGACGAGCATCAGCTCGGCCTCGAGCTGCGTGCCGTTCTCCAGCGTCACCCGGACGCCGTCCTCGGTGTGCTCGACGGACGAGAACTTCGTGCCCGTGTGGAAGGCGATGCCGCGCTTGCGGAACCGCCGCTCCAGGTGCTTCGAGGAGCTCTCCTCCTCGGCGGGGACGAGCCGGGGCAGCGCCTCGACGATCGTCACCTCGGCGCCGAAGGAGCGCCACGCACTGGCGAACTCGACGCCGATGACGCCGCCGCCCAGGACGATGACACTGGTCGGCACGCGGTCCAGCGCGAGGGCGTGGTCGCTGGTCAGGACGCGGTTGCCGTCGGGCTCCATGCCCGGGAACCACTTCGGCACCGAACCGGTCGCGAGGACGACGTGCTGTCCCTCGTACCGCCGGCCGTCGACCTCGACCGCGGTCGGGGAGACGAGGCGGCCCGAACCCTCGACGTAGGTGATCTTGCGGCTCTTCACGAGTCCCTGGAGGCCCTTGTACAGGCGGCTGACGACGCCGTCCTTGTACGCGTTCACGCCCGTCATGTCGATGCCCTCGAGGGCCGTCTTGACGCCGAACTGCTCGCCTTCGCGCGCGGAGTCCGCCACCTCGCCGGCGTGCAACAGCGCCTTGGTGGGAATGCAGCCGCGGTGCAGGCAGGTCCCGCCGAGCTTGTCCTTCTCGATCAGCACGACGGACTTGCCCAGCTGGGCGGCGCGCAGGGCGCACGCGTAACCACCGCTGCCACCGCCGAGGATGACGAGGTCGAACGCGGTGTTCGGGTCGCTCACAACATCTCCTGACGTCTCTGTCGGGTGCCGCCCCATCTTGGCACTTCGTGATCGACGGGCGCGACGAGGGGGGAGAAGACCCGCCGGACGATCCGGAGTGATGTGCACGACTCGTGGCCGCCGGGAAGCCTCTGTCCACAACGGTACGTCGGCTCGGTGTACACGACTCGACGGACTCGGTGCCCGCACTGCCCTAATCTGTGCGCCAGGAGGTGGGCTGTGCGCTGGTTTCGTCGGAGATCTTCCGAACATGGCGTGACCCGGGGCGCGGTGTCGTCCGATACGTCGCATCTCGAGGAGTTCGTGCGTACCCGGCGCGGTGTCGAGGCCTATGTCGAGCCGCGCACCAACGTGACCGCGATGACGGTGGTCCTCGTCGCGCACGACGGCGAGTGGACCCGGCGGCGGATCGACGGTCCCGACGGCGCCCGCCGGCTGGGGCGGAAGCTCAGCATCCCGGTGTACGACGTCGGCGCCACCGGGTACCCGCAGCGCATGCGGGACTGGACCCGGCGCCGCAAGGAGCTCGGCGGCCCGGACGCGCCGGCCGCGGGTCCGATCGTGAGCGGCTGAGCGCTGAGCCCCACCCCACCCCGCGTCCGGAGAAGCGGGCCTACCCCTCGGCGGCGAAGTCCTCGACCAGTGCGAGGAGCGTCCGCACCGGCACCCCGGTACCGCCCTTGCTGACGTGTCCCCACGGCTGCCCGCCGTTGTAGGACGGCCCGGCGATGTCGATGTGCGCCCACGGCACGTCGCCCACGAACTCCGACAGGAACGTCCCGCCCTGGAGCATGTGCGCCGCCCGGTCACCGGACGCGTTGATCTGGCTGAGGTCGGCGATCGGGCTGTCCATGCCCTGCCGGACCTCCTCCGGCAGCGGCATCGGCCACATCTGCTCGCCGGTGCGCTCGCCCGCGGCCTTGACGCGGGCAGTCACCTCGGGGGTGCCCATCACGCCGGAGACGCGGGATCCGAGCGCGACGACCTGGCCGCCGGTCAGGGTCGAGGTCTCGATGATGTAGTCGGGCTCGTCCTCGACCGCGCGGGCGAGGGCGTCGCCCAGGACCATCCGGCCCTCGGCGTCGGTGTTGAGCACCTCGACCCGCTTGCCGCCGTACATCGTGACGACGTCGCCGGGGCGGTACGCCGAGCCGCTGGGCATGTTCTCGGCCATCGGCACGTACGCGGTGACGCGGACCTTCGGCTTCAGCGCCGCGATCGCGAGCATCGCGCTGATCACCGCGGCGGCGCCGGACATGTCGCTCTTCATCTCGTGCATGCCGGATCCGGGCTTGATCGAGATGCCGCCCGTGTCGAACGTGATCCCCTTGCCGACGAGCGCGACGTGCGTCTTCGCGCCGCGGGGGTTCCAGGAGATCCGGACCAGTCGGGGCGGGGCTTCGCTGCCCATCCCGACGGCCAGGATGCCGCCGTAGCCGCCGCGCTTGAGGGCCCGCTCGTCCAGCACCTCGACGTCGAGACCGGCCTTCTCGGCGGCCGCCGCGGCGGCGTCGGCGAACGCCGGCGGGCGGAGGTCGTTCGGCGGCGTGTTGATCCAGTCCCGGCTGCGGTGGACTGCCCCGGCCACGGTGGTCGCGCGCTTCGCCTCGGCCTTCGCGGCCTTGTCGGTGGCCGCGGGGACGACGACGGTCACGGCCCGGACGGGCGCGCGCCGGCCGTTCGGAGAGGACTTGTACGCGGTGAAGTCGTACGCGCCGAGCAGCGCGCCCTCGGCGACCCCGCGCAGCTGGTCGCCGTCGTCGGCGGG
Source organism: Actinomycetota bacterium (assembly GCA_030840805.1). Classification (GTDB taxonomy): domain Bacteria; phylum Actinomycetota; class Actinomycetes; order Mycobacteriales; family HKI-0501; genus JAVEDU01. Next base: position 16,939 of record JAVEDU010000064.1, on the reverse strand, counting down.
GAGGGCCAGCGCGACCCGCCCGGTGCCGGCCAGGGCACGGACGGCGGCACCCGCGGCCCGGCGCAGGGTCTCGGCGGTGAGGTCGTCGGCCGAGCCGAGCCCGACGCCGACCACGACGGGTGCGGTGGTGGCACCGAGCGTCGCGAGCTTGGTCACCTCTGCCACGCCGCCCTCGGCGCCCAGGAGCGCGAGGGTGGCGGCGAGCCGGCCCCCGAGCGCGGCGTCGACGCCCTCGGCGCCCGGTGCGAGCACCGGCCCGTCCGGGCCCTTGTGGAGGCCGACGACGACCGCGTCGGTCGCCAGGGTCTCGGCGGGGGTGTCGCTCAGTGCCAGCGTCGCCACGTGCGCTCCGATCATCTAGGCCGTTGGCGCGCATGCTACGTCGCCTAGGGTGACGGGAATGACGATCCCCCCACCGGCCGCGCTGCGCCACACGCCGCTGCACGAGCGCCACCGCGCGCTGGGTGCCAAGACCGGCGACTTCGGTGGCTGGGAGATGCCCATCGAGTACGACGGGGTGCTGGTCGAGCACGCCGCGGTGCGCGAAGGCGTCGGGCTGTTCGACGTGTCGCATCTCGGGAAGGCGTCCGTGCGGGGCCCCGGCGCGGCGGCGTTCGTCGACAGGTGCCTGACCAACGCGCTCGGCCGGATCGGTCCCGGGCAGGCGCAGTACACGCTGTGCTGCGACGCGGAGTCGGGCGGCGTGGTGGACGACCTCATCGCGTACGTGCACACCGGCGACGACGTGTTCCTCGTCCCGAACGCCGCCAACACCGCCGAGGTGGTCCGCCGGCTCGCCGAGGCCGCGCCCGAGGGCATCGAGGTGACCGACCGCCACGACGAGTTCGGCGTGCTCGCCGTCCAGGGTCCCCGCTCCGCGGAACTGCTCGGCCGGCTCGGCCTGCCCGCCGACCACGACTACATGAGCTTCACGGTCTCGGAGTGGCGCGGCCGGCCGGTGATCGTCTGCCGGACCGGGTACACCGGCGAGCACGGGTACGAGCTGATCCCCGGCTGGGACGACACGGGCGAGCTCTGGGACGCGGTCCTCGCGGCCGGGGAGGACCTCGGCGTCCGGCCGTGCGGGCTCGGCGCCCGGGACACGCTGCGGACGGAGATGGGGTACCCGCTACACGGCAACGACCTGTCGCTCGACATCACGCCGCTGCAGGCCCGGTCCGGGTGGGCGGTCGGCTGGGACAAGCCGGAGTTCTGGGGCCGGGACGCCCTGCTCGCCGAGCGGGAGCGCGGACCGCGCCGCCGGCTGTGGGGCCTGGAGGCGCTGGGCCGGGGCATCCCGCGCCCGCACATGGCCGTGCTGGGCGCGGACGATGCGCCGATCGGCGAGGTGACCAGCGGGACCTTCTCCCCGACGCGCCGGATCGGGATCGGCCTGGCGCTGCTCGACACGGACGCCGGGGTGGCCGTGGGCGACGAGGTCGCCGTCGACGTGCGCGGACGCCGGACCGCGGTCCGGGTCGTGACGCCGCCGTTCGTCCCCTCGTCGGTGCGCTGAGGTGGGTTCCGCCACATCCGGGAACGATCCGGCTCGACCACCCGATGTACCAAGAGAGGACGCAGATCCCGACATCACGGGAGGATCATGACTTCCGCACCACCCGAGACCGGTAAGGAACGTAGCCTCGACCTGAGCCTGGTCCAGGTCGCCGCCGGCGCCTTGGCCGCCGTTTCGTCGGCCGTGGCCGCCTCCTACTTCAGCGTCGCCGGCACGCTCCTCGGCGCCGCGCTCGGCTCGGTGATCGGCACCGTTGGCACCGCGGTCTACAAGACGTCGCTGGCGCGCACCAACGCGAAGCTCCGCGAGATCGTCCCGATCCAGACCGTCGTGCTGAAGCGCAACGGAAACGGTGACGGGAGCACCGAGGCGGTCCGGTTCGCGGGCGGTACGGAGGCTCCCGGGCACGCGGCCGAGACCACCGGGACCACCGACTCGGCGCCGACCGACCTGCCCACCGCGCAACCCGCAGACCCTGGCGCCGCCACGGCGGCGGAGGCCGTGCCGCGCCGCCGGATTCCGCGCGGGGCGCGCCTCGCCCTCGCGGCGCTGGCCGCGTTCGCCGTCGCGCTGGGTGGCGTGGGCGCGGTCGAGGCGCTCGCCGGTGAGTCGATGACCTCGCTGCTCACCGGGGACAGGTCCAAGAACGAGACGGTCTGGCAGGTCGTCATGCCCAGCGGCTCGAAGCGCGAGAGCGGGCCCACCCCGACGTCGACCCCTACCGACTCGCCTACCGCGACGCCCGGCGAGACGTCCTCGCCGACCGCCACACCGTCGCCGACCGTGAGCCCGACCGCGGCTCCGACGGCCACCCCGACGCCGACCGGGTCCCCGGCCCCGGCCGAGAGCCCGGCGGTCACGCCGACCCCGTAGGGCTTCCGGCCGGGCAGGGGTCACGGCGGGACGACGCGCCGGTCCGGCGGACAGGTCACGGCGGGACGAGGCCGCCGGTCCGGCAGCGGTCAGGCGGCCGCCAGCACGACGACCGCCGGTCCGGCAGCGGTCAGGCCGCCGCGAGCACGAGGCCGCCGGTCCGGCAGCGGTCAGGCCGCCGCGAGCACGACGACCGCCGCCGTGACGGCCGTCTCGGCGACCGCGCCGAGCACGTCGCCGGTGACGCCGCCGATCCGGCGCACGATCCGGCGCAGCAGCAGTACGGCCGCGAGCAGCGCGACCACCACGGCGACCGGGCCCTGCCACGGCCGGCCGGGGACGGCGGGGACCGCGAGCGCCACCACCAGCGCCGTGGCGAGGATGGCGACGACGGGCGGCACGGTGCCCGCCACCAGCGCGCCGAGGCCGTCGGGCCGGGCGGCGGGCACGGGCCGCAGACAGGCCCAGGTGATCGCGAGACGGCCGGCCGCGACGGCCGCCGCGGTGCCGCACAGCACGGCCGCCCACGGCCGACCGGCGAACGCCCCGAGCCCGGCCGCCTGCGCGCCGAGCGCCACCACGAGCGCCACGACGCCGAACGGTCCGACGTCCGGCGCCTTCATCACCGCGAGCGTGCGGTCCCGGTCCCCGTACGCGCCGAGCCCGTCGACGGTGTCCGCGAGCCCGTCGAGGTGCAGCCCGCGGCTCAGTACCGCCAGCAGGCCGACCGCGAGGAATCCGGCGACCAGCGGCGGTACGCCGACCGCGGCGCCGCCGAGCAGGAGGGCCCCGACGCCGAGCCCGAGCAGCGCGCCGACGGCCGGGCCGAGCGCCATCGCGGTGCGCGCGGCGGCGCGGTCGACGGGCCCGCCGCGGACGGGGAGGACGGTGAACGTCGTCAGCGCGAGGCGCAGCCCCGGCCCCACCTCAGGGGACCTGGAGATCGAGCGCGGTCTGTAGCAGCGGCAGCACGACGAGCGCTCCGGTGCCGTCGCCGAGCCGCATACCGAGGTCGGTCACCGGCGTCAGGTGCAGGGCGTTCAGCGCGGCCCGCTCGGCCCGGTCGCCGCCGTCGTGCGGGGCGTACCACCAGTCGGGCGCGGCGACCGCCACCTGCTGGGCGACCAGGGCCGCCGCGAGCACCGTGACGCCGTCGAGCAGTACCGGAGTGCGGCGTACCGCGGCCTGCAGCAACATCCCGGCGACGGCGGCGAGGTCCGCGCCACCCGCCGCGGCCAGCAGCCCGATCGGGTCGCTGCCCGCGGTACGCGCCCGCCGCAGCCCGTCCCGCACGGCGACGCACTTGCGCATCCAGGCGTTGTCGTCGATCCCGCTGCCGCGACCGGTCATCACGGCCGGCTCCTGGTCGCACAACGCGGAGACCAGGACGGCGGCCGGGGCGCTGGCACCGACCCCGAGCACCGCGGGGACGAGCAGGTCGGCGCCGCCGTCGATCTCGGCGTCGGCGACGGATCGGCCGAGCCGGAACGCGGCGGCGGCCTCCTCGCGGGTCAGCACGTCCTCCGCGCCGAGCACCCCGGAACCGCGCCGGACGGCCGTCTCGGCGGGCGGGTCGGTGTCGAGCCCGGCGTCCACCACGCGCAGCGACGCCCCGGCGGCCAGGGCCAGCCGGGCGTACACCCCCGACCCGCCGGCGGCCTCGCGGGCGCGCCGCGCGGAGACGGCCGGCGGGTGCACGGAGACGCCGTGGGCGGCGATACCGTGGTCCGCCGCGACGGCGACGACCCGTACCGCGCGGAACGGGTGCGCGGGGGCCGCGCCCTGCACCGCCGCGGCCCACACGGCGGCCTCGCCGAGGCGGCCGATCGCCGGGTCCCGGGCGTCCCGGGCGGCGGCTTCCGCGGCGGCGTCCGGCAGTCCGACCGACGCGTCGGCCAGGGCGGGGTCAACCGGGTCGGGGTCGGCCGGGACGGCGCCCAACGGGGCGGGGTCGATCGGGGCCGGGTCAACCGGGTCGGGGTCGGCCGGGACGGCGCCCAACGGGGCGGCGGGGTCCGCGCCAGCGTCCGGCAGGCCGACCGGGGTGCGGTCGGGGTCGGCCGGGACGGCGTCCCGCGGGGTCGCGGCGTCCGCGGCGGGGTCCGGTGGACCGACCGAGGCGTCGGCCGGGGCCGGGGCCGGGTCCACCGGGGCAGCCTCGGCCGGGTCCAGCCGGTGGGGGTCGGCCGGGACAGCGCCCACCCAGGCATCGGCGGGGTGCTGGGAGTCCACGGCGGCGAGGCTACCCGGCGGGGTGGAGGGGCTCGCCGTCGCGCTTGAGTGGGAGCGGCAGCCCGGCGACGACGAGCACCACGGAGTCGCAGGCGGCGGCGAGGCGCTGGTTCAGCCGGCCGTGCGCGTCGCCGAACACGCGGCCCGACCGGGTGGCCGGGACGACGCCCCAGCCGACCTCCGGGCTGACCAGCACGAGCCGGGTCCGGCACGCCGCCACGGCCGACACCAGGTCGTCGCAGCGGGGGGTGACGGCGGCGGGGTCCTCCCACGCGTCCGCGGCGTCGAACGCGGCGGTCAGCCAGCCGCCGAGGTCGTCGACGAGCAGGACACGGTCCACTGTGGAACGCAGGACGGCCGCGAGCGCGCCGGGGTCGTCGCCGGTCTCGACGGTGTCCCAGCCGGCGGGGCGCCGGTCGCGGTGGGCGGCGATGCGCGCATCCCAGTCGGCGTCGCCGGTACGCGGGGGAGCGGTGGCGACGTAGGTGACGGCCTCGGTGCGGACCCGCTCCTCCGCCCAGGCGGACTTGCCGGACCGCGTACCGCCGAGCACCAGGGTCTTCATCGTCGGCGAGCCTAGTCGGGGGCCGTTAGGGTCGGCCCACCAGCGACGACGGAGGACGAGATGGCGTGGACCTGGCGGTACGCGGACGCGGACGCGCGGGAGGTGGAGGGCCCGGAGAGCGAGGAGTTCGGCAGCCAGTCCGACGCCGAGACGTGGCTGGGCCAGACCTGGCGCGAGCTTGCCGAGGCGGGCGTCGTGCAGGTGACGCTCCGCGAGGGGGACACGACCACCTACACGATGTCGCTGGAGGCGCCGGAGTAGGTCCTCCTTCGAGATCGATCATGGGGTTCACAACACGACACGCCGGCGTGTCTGTGGCAAACCCCATGATCAACTCGGAGTGGGGAGAGCGGAACGGCTACGGCCGCTCGGCCGGGCTCACCGTCTTCGCGGGATCCCGGACGACCACGTCGCCGAGCACGTCGTCGATCTTCTTGAGCAGGTCGTCGTCGAGCTTCACGCCGGCCGCCTTCACGTTCTCGGTGACCTGCTCGGGCCGGGAGGCACCGATGATGGCCGACGAGACGTTCGGGTTCTGGAGCACCCACGCGATCGCGAGCTGGGCCATCGTCAGCCCGGCGTCCTGCGCGAGCGGCACGAGCTGCTGGACGCGGGAGAGCACGTCGTCGGTCATGAACCGGCTGATCATGTCCGCGCCCCCCTTCTCGTCCGTGGCGCGCGAACCGGCGGGCGGGGCCTGACCCGGCTTGTACTTGCCGGTGAGGACGCCCTGCGCGATGGGCGACCAGACGACCTGGCCGATGCCCAGCTCCTCGCAGGTCGGGACGACCTCGGCCTCGATGATCCGCCAGAGCATCGAGTACTGCGGCTGGTTCGAGACGAACGGGATCCTGAGCTCGCGAGCGAGCGCGTGGCCCGCGCGGATCTGGCCGGCGGTCCACTCCGAGACGCCGATGTAGTGCGCCTTGCCCGAGTGCACGACGTCGGCGAACGCCTCCATCGTCTCCTCGAGCGGCGTCGCGTGGTCGTACCGGTGCGCCTGGTAGAGGTCGACGTGGTCGGTGCGGAGCCGCTTCAGCGATCCGTTGATCGACTCGTGGATGTGCTTGCGCGACAGGCCACGGTCGTTCTTGCCGGAGCCGGTGGGCCAGTACACCTTGGTGAAGAGCTCGTACGACTCGCGGCGCACGCCCTCCAGGGCGTCGCCGAGAACCGACTCCGCGCGGGTGCCCGCGTAGACGTCGGCGGTGTCGAAGGTGGTGATTCCCGCGTCGAGCGCGGCCTGGACGCACGCGGTGGCGGCGTCGGCCTCTACCTGGGAACCGTGGGTCAGCCAGTTGCCGTATGCGATCTCGCTGACGATGAGACCGGACCGGCCGAGGTGTCGGAATTCCATGAAACCGACCCTACGCCGGGTCGGTCAGAGCGACTGTCCGACGTCCACCCGGGGCCGCGGCGTGCGCATCCGCCGGAACACGGTCGAGCGCAGCACGCCGTACAGGTAGAGCCCGCCGAACTTCTTGTGTTCCGGGAACCGCGCTCCGACCGCGCGCCGGATTCCGCGGGCCAGCACGAGGCCGTCGACGACCAGCGCGAGCACCAGCAGCAGCCAGACGGCGTTCGCCCCGGAGCGGACCGCCGGGATCGGGATGCTGCCGCCGATCAGCACCACGAACGCACCGGCGAGGAACCAGGTGCCGACGTTGCGACGCGAGTCGACGATGTCCCGGACGAGGGCGCGCACCGGACCGCGGTCCCGGGGGAGCAGGTACCGCTCGTCGCCGCGCATCATGCCCTCGCGGGACTCCACGCGCTCCTCGCGCTGGCGCTCCCGCATCCGCCGCATGGCTTCCTTGCGGTTCGCGGGCGGCGCCTCGACGAGCTTGCGACCCGCCTGGGCTTCGCGTCGCTTCGGGGTCGGACGTCCCTTGCCACCCTCCTTGGCCGGCGCAGCCGGGTCCACGGGGGCAGGGGCGGGGTCCGTCGGGGCGCGGCGGAACAGTGGGCTCACGCTGCGCAGCCTAGTGCAGCGGGGCCGCCGGTCATTGCGCCGGTACCGACTCCGGCGCGGACCGCTCCACCCGGGCGCCGAGGGCCGCGAGCTTGCCGTCGAAGTCGCCGTACCCACGCTGGATCAGCTCGATGCCGTGCACCCGCGAGGTGCCCTCGGCGGCGAGTGCCGCGATCAGGTAGCTGAACCCGCCGCGGAGGTCCGGGATGACCAGCTCGGCGGCGTGCAGCTTCGTCGGCCCGCTGATGACGGCGGAGTGCTGGAAGTTCCGCTGGCCGAACCGGCACGGCGTCCCGCCCAGGCACTCGCGGTACAACTGGATGTGTGCGCCCATGGTGACCAGCGCGTCGGTGAAGCCGAGCCGGTTCTCGTACACGGTCTCGTGCACGATCGACAGCCCGGACGCCTGGGTGAGCGCGACGACGAGCGGCTGCTGCCAGTCGGTCTGGAACCCCGGGTGGACGGCGGTCTCGATGGCCATCGCCGTCAGGTCGCCCCCCGGGTGCCAGAACCGGATTCCCCCGAGCCCGCCGGGCCCGCGGTCGTCGACCTCGAACGCCCCGCCGAGGCTCCGGAAGACGTTGAGGAACGTCATCATGTCGACCTGCGAGGCCCCGTGGACGTAGATGTCGCCGCGGGTGGCGAGCGCCGCGCACGCCCAGCTCGCCGCCTCCAGCCGGTCGGGCAGCGCGGTGTGCACGTATCCGTCCAGCCGGTCCACGCCGGTGATCCGGATGACCCGGTCGGTCTGGACCGTGATCAGCGCGCCCATCTTCTGCAGCACCGCGATGAGGTCGATGATCTCCGGCTCGACGGCGGCGTTCCGCAGTTCGGTGACGCCCTCCGCCCGGACCGCGGTGAGCAGGACCTGCTCGGTGGCGCCGACGCTGGGGTACGGCAGCTCGAGCTTGGTGCCGCGCAGCCGCTGCGGCGCGGACAGGTGCAGGCCGTCGGGGGTCTTGTCGACCGTTGCGCCGAACTGGCGGAGCGCCTCGAGGTGAAAGTCGATCGGCCGGTCGCCGATCCGGCAGCCGCCGAGGTCCGGGATGAACGCGTGGCCGAGGCGGTGCAGCAGCGGACCGCAGAACAGGATCGGGATGCGGCTGGCTCCGGCGTGCACGTTGATCTCGTCCACGCTCGCCAGCTCGACCCGGGTGGGGTCCATGACCAGCTCGTCGCCGTTGCGGACGACCGTGACGCCGTGCGCCTCCAGTAGCCCGGTGACGACCTCGACGTCGCGGACGCCGGGGATGTTTCGCAGCGTGCTCGGCGTCTCACCGAGCAGCGCGGCCACCATCGCCTTCGGAACGAGGTTCTTGGCACCGCGGACGTGGATCTCCCCACGGAGCGGCGAACCGCCGTGCACCACCAGAACGTCGTCGGTCACGGGGCTCCTGAGCTCGCAGACATGTCGAGAGGGACTCCGTGAAGGGTAGTCGCCGGAAATTGTGTTGACGGGTCGGCTGGCGGTCGCGGATGGTGGAAATCACCAGAGGGGCCCGAGTCGAGGGAGGTGCGCTGTGACTGTCGCCCGGCTGCGGCCTGCCCTCGTTCCGCCGCCCCGAGCCTGACACCGCCGGGGCGCCCTCTCCCTCTGGAGCCCCGCGTTGCCCCGCTACTCGTACGACCCCGATCACGATGATCTCGGACCCGTCCGTGCCCGCCGCCGCGCGCGCCCGGAGCGGTCCGACCAGGACGACGCACCCGACGCCGGCGATCGCTGGTCCACCTGGGACGGCATCGTCGCCGGCCTCCGTGGCCCGCACCCCGCCCCCGGCTGGCTCGTCACGGCCGGAGCCGCCGTCGACCACGAGCGCGGCATCCTCAAGACCGGCAAGGAGGCCGAGGTCTTCCTGCTCGAACGCGGCATCCCCGGCACCGGGGAGCGCTGCCTGCTCGCCGCGAAGCGGTACAGGGACGCCCGGCACCGGGCGTTCCAACGCGACGCCGGCTACCTGGAGGGCCGCCGGGTCCGCCGCAGCCGGGAGAACCGCGCGATGGTGACGCGGACCGAGTTCGGCCGGGACCTGATCGCCCAGCAGTGGGCCGCGGCGGAGTTCGCGATCCTCGCCCGGCTGTGGGAGGCGGGCGCCCCGGTGCCGTACCCGGTGTCGCTGGCCGGGACCGAACTGCTGATGGAGTTCGTCGGCGAACCGGACGGGACCGCCGCACCGCGGCTCGCCCAGCTCCACCCGGACGCCGCCCTGCTCGCGTCCCTCTGGGAGCAGTGCGTCGAGGCCACGGTGACGCTGGCCCGGCTCGGGTACGCGCATGCCGACCTGTCGCCGTACAACCTGCTGGTCCACCGTGAGCGACTCGTGCTCATCGATCTCCCGCAGGCGGTCGACGTCGTCGCCCACCCGCGGGGGCGGGAGTTCCTGGCGCGCGACGCCGCGAACGTCGCGCGCTGGTTCACCGCCCGTGGTCTGGAGGTGGAGGCGGCCGACCTCACCGACCTGCTGGTGGCCGAGGCGGGGAGGCGGGCGGGGCGTTAGGGGAGGGCGAGCATCTGGTCGAGGGCCGCGCGGGCGTACCGCGCGGTCTCCGGCTCGACGGTGATCTGGTTGACGACCTCGCCGGCCACCAGCGACTCCAGCGACCAGACCAGGTGCGGCAGGTCGATCCGGTTCATCGTGGAGCAGAAGCACACGGCCTTGTCGAGGAACATGATCCGCTTGTCCGGGTGGGCCAGCGCGAGGCGCTTGACCAGGTTCAGCTCGGTGCCGATCGCCCAGGCGCTGCCGGTCGGGGCGGCCTCGATGGCCTTGATGATGTACTCCGTCGAGCCGACCTGGTCGGCCGCGGCGACCACCTCGTGGCGGCACTCCGGGTGCACCAGGACGTTGACGCCCGGCACCCGCTCGCGGACGTCGTTCACCGAGTCCAGCGTGAACCGGCCGTGCACGGAGCAGTGCCCGCGCCAGAGGATCATCTTCGCGTCGCGGAGCTGCTGCCCGGTGAGGCCGCCGCCCGGCTTGTGCGGGTCGAACAGCACGCAGTCGTCGAGGGACAGGCCGAGGTCGCGGACGGCGGTGTTGCGGCCCAGGTGCTGGTCGGGCAGGAACAGCACCTTCTCGCCCCGCCCGAACGCCCAGTCGAGTGCGCGCTCGGCGTTCGAGGAGGTGCAGATCGTGCCGCCGTGCCGGCCGGTGAAGCCCTTGATGTCGGCCGAGGAGTTCATGTAGCTCACCGGCACGGTCACGTCGGCGACCCCGGCGTCGGCGAGGACGTCCCACGCCTCGGAGACCTGGTCGAACGTGGCCATGTCGGCCATCGAGCAGCCGGCGGCCAGGTCCGGCAGGATCACCCGCTGATGGGCGCCGGTGAGGATGTCGGCCGACTCGGCCATGAAGTGCACGCCGCAGAAGACGATGAACTCGGCCTCGGGGCGGGCGGCCGCCTGCTGCGCGAGCTTGAACGAGTCGCCGGTGACGTCGGCGAACTCGATGACCTCGTCGCGCTGGTAGTGGTGGCCGAGGAGGAACGCCCGGTCGCCCAGCGCGGCGCGGGCCACCCGGGCCCGCTCGGCGAGTGACGGGTCGGACGCCGCCGGGAGTGCGCCGGGGCAGTCGACCCCCCGCTCGGAGTCCGGGTCGGTGGCGCGGCCGAGCAGCAGCAGGGCGGCGGGGGTCGGGTCCGGGTCGGTCCAGCCGGTGGGCTCCACGGTGGTGGTCAACGCCCGCTCCTCGGGAAGGGTGATGTCCGTCGCCGTGATTTTCCCACAGGGAGGGGCGCGCACCGGCGGTTTTTCGCCGTGGTAGAGATCACGCATGGATGTCCTCGTGGTGCCGGACTCGTTCGGCGGAACGTTGAGTGCCGCCCAGGCCGCCGAGGCCGTCGCCCTCGGGTGGGCCGACGGCGCGCCGCACGACCGGGTGGACCCCCGTCCGTTGTCCGACGGTGGCCCCGGGTTCGTGGAGGTGCTGCACGCGACGGTCGGCGGGGACCTGCTGACGCTCACCGTGTCCGACCCGCTCGGCCGGCCGGTGCCCGCCACCGTGCTGCTGGCCGGCGGCACCGCCTATGTGGAGAGCGCCCAGGCCTGCGGGCTCCACCACCTCGCGGCGGACGAGCGGGACCCGAGGGTGGCCTCCAGCTACGGCGTGGGGCTGCTGCTCGCCGCGGCGGTGGAGGCGGGCGCGCGGCGGGTGGTCGTCGGTCTCGGCGGCTCGGCGACGAACGACGGCGGCGCCGGGATGTACGCGGCGCTCGGCGCGCCCCCGCTCGGCGCCGACGGGCTGGCCCTCCCGTACGGCGGGGCGGCGCTCGCGGCCTGCGCCGGGCTCGGCGGCGTACCGGCGCTGCGGGGCGCGGAGGTGGTGCTGGCCTCCGACGTCGACAACCCGCTCCTCGGGCTGCACGGTGCGAGTGCCGTGTACGGGCCGCAGAAGGGCGCGGACCGGGCGGACGTCCTGCTGCTCGACGCGGCACTGCAGACCTGGGCGGAGGTGCTGGTCGCGGACCTGCCCGGCTGCCCGCCGGATCTCGCCACGCTGCCCGGCGGGGGAGCGGCGGGCGGGCTCGGGGCCGCGCTGCTCGCCGTCGGCGGGCACCGGGAGCCCGGCATCGAGCTGGTCCGGACCCTGGTGGGGCTGGACGACGCGATGGACCGGGCGGATCTCGTGATCACCGGCGAGGGCTCGTTCGACTCCCAGTCGCTGCGGGGCAAGGTGGTGTCCGGGGTCGCGGGCGCCGCGCTGGAGCGGGGTGTCCCGTGCCTGGTGCTGGCGGGCCAGGTGCACGTCGGCAAGCGGGAGGCGGCCGCCGCGGGGATCGAGGCGGCGTACTCGCTCGCCGAGCACGCCGGTTCGGTGGACGAGGCGCTCCGCCGTCCCGCCGAGGCGCTGCGGTCCCTGGCCGCCCGGGTGGCGAAGGAGTGGAGCCGCGGTTGAGTGCCCCGACGGAATCGATGTGGGAAGATGGGAATGCACTCCGCACCGAACCGCGTTGAAGCCATCGGACGGAGAAACACCAAAGCATCGGGAGCCACACGTGACTGTCCCCCAGACGACCGAGCAGACCCCCACGAGCGTCGTGCTCACCGACCAGGCCGCAGGCAAGGTCAAGGCACTGCTCGACCAGGAAGGCCGGGACGACCTGCGGCTGCGCATCGCTGTGCAGCCGGGCGGTTGCTCGGGCCTGCGCTACCAGCTGTTCTTCGACGAGCGCTCGCTCGACGGCGACACGGTGACCGACTTCGGCGGCGTCGAGGTCGTGGTGGACCGGATGAGTGTTCCGTACCTCGCCGGCGCGTCGATCGATTTCGTCGACACGATCGAGAAGCAGGGCTTCACGATCGACAACCCGAACGCAGGCAGCTCCTGCGCCTGTGGTGACTCGTTCAGCTAGGTCACCCGCCTGACAGAAACGGCCGCACTCCCGACGGGGGTGCGGCCGTTGCTGTTCCTGGGGGGGAAGGGGGGTCTAGTTGTCCAGGTACTCGACGTCGCCGAGTGCGCCGATGCGGCTCACCAGTTCGTCCTGGACCGGCACCCGGGCGTACCGCACCGCGGACGTGCGGGAGGAGGCGGGCAGCCAGCCGGCCGGCAGGGATCTGCAGTCGCGGATCAGCGCGTCCAGCGTGCCGACGCGGTGGGTGGCCATGTCGGCCTGCTCGCCGACGGTGAGATCGTCGGGGCTGAGGACTCCGGGGCGTGTGGACATGGGCCCAGAGTAGAACCCGACGTCGGTGTCGGAAAGTGTACCGATCGGTAGTCCCCCGAACGGCGGGTAAACTCGCGGCGCTCTGTTCCGCCACCGAGGGTGTGCTACGTAATGAAGATCGCCGTGACCGGGTCCATCGCGACCGACCATCTGATGCACTTCCCGGGCCGGTTCGGTGAGCAGCTGCTGCCCGACCAGCTCCACAAGGTGTCGCTGTCCTTCCTCGTCGACGACCTGGTGGTCCGCCGGGGTGGCGTGGCGGCCAACATCGCGTTCGGGATGGGCGTGCTGGGCCTGCGCCCGGTCCTGCTCGGCGCGGTCGGTGCCGACTTCGCGGACTACCGGGCGTGGCTGACCCGGCACGGTGTGGACTGTGACTCGGTGTACGTCTCCGAGATCGCGCACACCGCACGGTTCGTCTGCACGACCGACGAGGACATGGCGCAGATCGCGTCCTTCTACGCCGGGGCCATGTCCGAGGCGCGCAACATCGAGCTCGCGCCGGTGGTGGAACGGCTCGGCGGGCTGGACCTCGTCCACATCGGCGCGGACGACCCCGCCGCGATGGTCCGGCACACCCAGGCGGCCCGGGCGGCCGGTCTGCGGTTCACCGCGGACCCGTCGCAGCAGCTGGCCCGGATGGCGGGCCCGGACATCCGGCAGTTGGTGGACGGGGCCGACATCCTGTTCACCAACGAGTACGAGAAGGAACTGCTGGAGCAGAAGACCGGCTGGTCCGATGCCGAGGTCCTCGACCGCGTCCGGGTCCGGGTGACCACGCACGGCGCCGGGGGAGTCCACCTCACCGGCCGGGACATCGAGCCCGTGCACGTGCCGATCGCCCGGGAGGTCCGCAAGGCCGACCCGACCGGCGTCGGCGACGCGTTCCGGGCCGGGTTCCTCGCCGGTCTCGCCTGGGAGCTGCCGCTGCAGCGCGCCGCCGAGGTGGGCAGCCTGCTCGCCACGCTGGTCGTGGAGACGGTCGGGACGCAGGAGTACACCGTGGAGCCGGCCGAGTTCGTGAAGCGGTTCGCCGAGGCGTACGGGGACGACGCGGCGGCCGAGATCGCGGAGCACCTCGGCGCCTGAGGCCGGGCCGACCCGGCCACCGCGACGCGCGGGGCCCCGGCCGGGGAACGCCGACCGGATCGCGGCACGGCGGGGCCGCACCGGTTCGGGCCCGGCGCGGACGCCGCGGTACAGCTAAGGCTCGCGCCGCACCACGATCCCGGGTACACCGTCGGGCTGAGGTTCGACGCCGACGAAGGTGTGCCCGCGCATCCGGCACCACGCGGCGACGTCGTTCGGCGCGGCCGGGTCGTCGGCGTCCACCCGGACCAGTTCGCCGGGTCCGACGTCGGCGATCCGCCGCGCGAGCACGATCACCGGCAGCGGGCACCGCTGGCCTCGGCAGTCCAGGACGAGGGTCACAGCCCCTCGACCCCGGCCGTGCGGCGCAGGTCCGCGACCACCGCCGGGAACTCCGCGAGGAACCGGTCCACGTCCGCCCCGGTCGTTCCCCGGTGCAGCGACAGCCGGACGTTGCCGTGGCTGAGTACGCCCATCGCCGCCAGCACGTGCGACGGGGTGAGCGTCGACGAGGTGCACGAGGAGCCGCTGGACACCGCGAAGCCGCGCGCGTCCAGCGCGTGCAGCAGCGCCTCCCCGTCCACGTACAGGCAGGACAGCGTGACGAGGTGCGGGAGCCGCCGGTCCGGGTCCCCGGCGAGCTCCACGTCCGGCACGGTGGCGGCCACCGTGGCGCGGATCCGGTCGACCAGCGGCCGCAGCCGGGCGTCCTCGGCGGCGGCCTCCGCGGTGACCGCACGGAGGGCGGCGGCGGCGGCGAGCACCGCGGGGACGTTCTCGGCGCCCGGCACCCGGCCGCCCTCGCGCTCGTCGGCGGGGTCGGGGGAGGACCACCGGACGCCCTTGCGCACCGCGAGCACCCCGACCCCGGGCGGCCCGCCCCACTTGTGAGCGCTCGCCGACGCCAGCGACCAGCCGGCCGGGAGCGGGCCGCGGCCCGCGGTCTGGGCGGCGTCCACGTACAGCGGCACACCGGTCGCGGCGCACGCCTCGGCGACCTCTCCGACCGGCTGGAGCGTGCCCACCTCGTGGTTGGCGCTCATCAGGGCGGCGAGCGCCACGCCCGGGGCGCGGACCGCCGCGGCGAACGCGTCCACGTCCACCCGGCCGAGCCGGTCGACCCCTACGGAGGTCACGCGGCCCCCGTCCGCGACATGGCGCTCCGCGGCGTGCAGTACGGCGGAGTGCTCGACGGCCGAGTGGACGAACAGGTCCCCGGCCCGGCGGCGGCCGGCCAGCCCGCCCAGGACGGCGCGGTGCACAGCCTGGGTGCCGTTCGCGCAGAAGGACACCTCGTCCGCCCGGGTGCCGAGACACTCGGCGACGGTCTGCCGGGCGGCGTCCAGCAGCTGCCGGGATCGGCGGCCCGCGCCGTACAGCCGGGCCGGGTCGGCCCAGCCGTCGTCGAGGGCCGCGAGCAGCGCCTCTCGCGCGACCGGGTGCAGGGGCGCGGCGGAGGCGGCGTCGAGATAGACCGGGGCTGTCACGGTGAGCACCGTAACGCCGACCCCACCCCCCACCCCGCCCCGCTCCAACGCCCCCGGCGGGCTGCCCGATGGACGGTCGAGTAGGGTGCGATCGTCGTTGAGAACTGCTCAGGCGCCTCCTCCGGGTGGCCGCCGAGCGCTCCGGAGGAGGCTCTGCAGGTGGTCGCGAGTCGGTCGCTCGAACACCGTCGGTCCGGCCGCGCCGGGCGCCGTCTGGTGCCCGCGGGTCTGCTGGGCCTGGCGGTCCTGGTGTTGTCCGGATGCTCGCCGGAGGAGAATCTCCGCTTCGGCTGGCCGCGGGGCATCACCACGCAGTCCGAGCAGATGCTCGACCTGTGGATCGCGTCGACCATCGCGGCCCTGGTCGTCGGGGTCGCCGTGTGGGGCCTGATCTTCTGGTGTGTCGTCCGCTACCGGAAGCGCGGGGACGAGCTCCCCGCGCAGACGCGGTACAACCTGCCGATCGAGATCGTCTACACGATCGTGCCGTTCCTGATCATCGCGGTGCTCTTCTACTACACCGCGATCGTCGAGAGCGCCGTGACGAAGGAGTCGAAGAACCCCGACGTCACCGTCGAGGTCGTTGCCTTCAAGTGGAACTGGCAGTTCGTGTACCCGGAGGCGAAGACGGCCGACGAGCGCCCGGTCACCACGGTCGGCACGTCCGACCAGATCCCCGTCCTGGTGATCCCCAAGGACCAGAACGTCCGGTTCACCGAGACCTCGAACGACGTCATCCACTCGTTCTGGGTGCCGGAGATCCTGTTCAAGCGGGACGTCTTCCCGGGCGGTATCCCGAACTCGTTCGAGATCCGGCCGACGAAGACCGGCGCGTTCGTCGGCCGCTGTGCCGAGCTCTGCGGCACCTACCACGCGAACATGAACTTCGAGATGCGCGTGGTGAGCCAGGCCGACTACGCCCGGTACCTCGACGCCCGGCAGAGCGGCATGTCGAACCCCGACGCGCTCCGGGCGATCGGCCAGGAGCCGTTCGCCACGACGACGCACCCGTTCGACACCCGGCGCAACACGCGCCAGGCCAGCTGACCCCCGCTCGACGGCGAGGAAGGACTCCCCGATGAGGAGCGAGAGCCGGATCTTCAACGGCATCGCCGTGTTCCTGTTCGTCATGGCCGCCGTGTACGGGCTGTGGACGCGGGAGATCGACATTGGCAGCGCGCAGGGCACCGAGTGGGTGGGCGTCGTGGCGCTCATCCTGGCCGGCTTCCTGTGCATGATGTGTGGCGGCTACTTCTCGTTCGTGGCGCGGCGCATCGACCTCCGTCCCGAGGACCGGGCGGACGCCGACATCAGCGAGGGCGCGGGTGACCTGGGCTTCTTCAGCCCGGGCAGCTACTGGCCCATCACGGTCGCCGCGGCGGCGTCCATTGCCGGGCTCGGCATCGTGTTCTGGGCGCCGTGGCTCATCGCGATCGGCGCCGTCGCCGTGATCGCCTCGGTCGGCGGCCTGCTGTTCGAGTACTACACGGGCAGCCACGCCCAGCACTGACACGTCCGCGTCCCGAGCCCCGGCGGCCGTA
>JAVEDU010000073.1 GCA_030840805.1 Actinomycetota bacterium | reverse complement strand
CGCCTGGTGGCTGCTGACGAGCTCCGGCGACCGGGTGCGCAGGAACTTGCCGCTGACCGGGAAGCCGCCGAAGCCCGTGATCTCCGGGATGCCGGCACGCTGGAGCAGCGGCAGGGCACCGCCGCCGGCGCCCACGAAGACGAAGCGGGTGCGGAGGGTGCGGCGCTCGCCGGTGACGGTGTCCCGCACGCTGACCACCCAGCGGCCGTCGGTGTCCCGCTCCAGGTGCTGCACGCGCTGGTTGCAGTGGACCGTCACGCCGCGGTCGGCGGCGTCGTCGAACATCAGGCGGGTCAGGGCGCCGAAGTTCACGTCGGTGCCGGCGGCCGCACGGGTCGCGGCGACGACCTGGCCCGGGTCGCGGCCGGCCATCATCAGCGGGGTCCAGGTGGCCAGCTCGGCCGGGTCCTCGGTGTACTCGAGCCCGTCGAACAGCGGCTGCGCGGAGAGCGACTGGTGCCGCGCTCGCATGTAGGCCCGGCCGGCCTCGCCGGTGACGAAGCTCAGGTGGGGGACCGGCGTGATGAAGCCCTTCGGCGAGCCGGTCATGCCCTCGCGCACCAGGTGCGACCAGAACTGGCGGGAGACCTGGAACTGCTCGTTGATCGTGACGGCCTTCACCGGGTCCACCCGACCGTCGGCACCCGCCGGGGTGTAGTTCAGCTCGCAGAGGGCGGCGTGCCCGGTGCCGGCGTTGTTCCAGGCATCGGAGCTCTCGCCCGCCACGTCGGGCGCGGACTCGAAGACGGTGACGTTCCAGCGCGGGGCGACGACGCCGAGCAGCGCGGCCAGCGTCGCGCTCATGATGCCGCCGCCGACGAGTACTACGTCCGGGTTCGCGCTGTCAGGAAACCCGCTGGGCTGGGAAGTCACGTCTGCCTCTCTGGCTGTCCTCGAATTGCGCCAGAGGCGCCGCTCCCTAGATCGTCGGCTGAAACGGGCCGGCGCATGTAGTCCCTCGGCTGTGAGGAATCTCCGGTCCGTGATCTTCGCTATATTTGCGGCCCACGAACGGCCACTTTGTCGTCGTCAGGACCCCCCGCCGCACGGTTCCCGCGGCCGTCGTTCACCCCTCGGGAGGACCGGCCCGGCGTGACGGCCGGGGCTCGGACCACCAGTGCCGGCTCGCCGCCTGCTCGATCTCCGGGTACACGCCAGGGCGATCCACGACACCGTCCAGGTGGAACAGGTTCTTCCGCCAGAGCCTCAGGGCCTTCCTGCGTTGCAGCGAGACCGCTGCCCAGAACAACGCGAAGAAGAGGCTGACGAGCGCGATGAACAGCGCTTCCACGTGCGGCGTCGCCTACCTCCGTCGGCCAGCAGGATCAACGGTCACCGAGTTGCTCGCTGGTCACGGCGAAGCGCTGTGACTCAGAAGTCGTGCGCCTCGTCGTAGCCGAAGTCCTCGTCGTGCTCGACGGGGCCGTCGGTCGGCGGGGTGCCGACGTGCTCGGGGCCGGGGCGGACGTCCGGAGCCACGTCCGGAGCCACGTCCGGAGCCATGGCGCCGCCGAGCTCCTCGTGCGCCAGGTCGTAGCCGTAGTCACCCGGGGCCTGCTGACCTCGTGTCATCACGACCACCACTCCTCGCGGTAGCGCACCGATACACCGATGCTTCTCCGGGCCGCCGGCTGCCACAAGGCCCGGCCGCACGTCACAGCGGCGTGACGTAGGCCCCGCAGATGCCGCCGTCGACCAGGAACTCGTTGGCCGTGATGAAGGAGGCGTCGTCCGAGGCGAGGAACGCAACGGCCGCCGCGATCTCCTCGGCCTCGGCGAACCGCCCCATCGGGATGTGCACGAGGCGCCGTGCGGCGCGCTCGGGGTCCTTGGCGAAGAGCTCCTGGAGGAGCGGGGTGTTCACCGGTCCCGGCGACAGCGCGTTGACCCGGATGCCCTCGCGGGCGAACTGCACCCCGAGCTCGCGCGACATCGCGAGGACGCCGCCCTTGGACGCCGTGTAGGAGATCTGCGACGTCGCGGCACCCATCCGCGCGACGAACGACGCGGTGTTGATGATCGAGCCACGGCCGCGCGCCTGCATGTGGGGGATCGCCGCCTTGCAGCAGAGGTAGACCGAGGTGAGGTTCACTTCCTGCACCCGGCGCCAGGCGTCCAGGCCGGTGGTGAGGATCGAGTCGTCGTCCGGGGGTGAGATGCCCGCGTTGTTGAAGGCGATGTCCAGGCCGCCGTACGTGTCGACCGCGGCCTGGAACAGCCCCGTCACCTGCTCCTCGGCGGTCACGTCGACCTGGACGAACAGGCCGCCCACCTCGTCCGCCGCGGCCTTGCCGCTCGTCGGGTCGACGTCGCCGATGACGACGTGCGCGCCCTCCGCCGCGAACCTGCGGGCGGTGGCCAGCCCGATGCCGCTCGCACCGCCGGTCACCACCGCCACCCGGTCCACGAGGCGGCGTACGACTGCCTGATCGCCCACGGTCACCCTTCCGTCGCCAGGAACACGTTCTTCTCCTCGGTGAACGAATGCAGCGCGTCCGGTCCCAGCTCGCGGCCGAATCCGGACTGCTTGAAGCCACCGAACGGCGTCGAGTAGCGCACCGACGAGTGGCTGTTCACCGACAGGTTGCCTGCCTCGATGCCGCGCGAGACACGCAGCGCCCGGCCGAGGTCCCGGGTCCAGATCGACCCGGACAGGCCGTAGTCGCCCTGGTTGGCCAGGCGGACGGCGTCCGCCTCGTCGTCGAAGGGGACGACGGCGACAACGGGGCCGAAGATCTCCTCGGTGACTGCCCGGTCCTGCGGGTCGACGGGCTCGAGCACCGTCGGAGGGAACCAGAAACCGGGACCGTCCGGCGCCGTGCCGCGGAACGCCACCGGTGCGTCGTCCGGGACGTAGGACGCGACGCGGTCCCACTGGGTCCGGCTGATCAGCGGCCCCATCTCCGCCGTCTCCAGCGCCGGGTCCTCGACCCGCACGCCCTTCACCGCGGGCTCGAGCAGTTCGAGGAACCGGTCGTAGGCCGAGCGCTGCACCAGGATCCGCGACCGGGCGCAGCAGT
>JAVEDU010000018.1 GCA_030840805.1 Actinomycetota bacterium | reverse complement strand
CGGCGTGTCGTGTTGCAAACCCCATGATCAACGCGGGGTGGGTGGGTGGGTCGGTCGTGGCGGCGCCGCGGGCGGGTGAGACTGTCCGGTATGGACGACAGGCAGCGGGTCGAGCCCGGGGCACCGGCGGTCCCGGCGCCCCGGTGGTACGCGGTGGTCCTGCGGTTCGCGGCCGACCGGTTCACGCCCGGGGCGGTGCTCGGGCTCTCGCTCACCGTCGGTCTCGTGGTCGTCGGCCTGCTGGGCACGGCGTTCGCGGTCGTGCTCGACGCGGTGCTGGAGCACGACGGCATCGCCGCGGTGGACGACCCGGTGCTGTCGTACACGGTGCACCACCGGACCGGTGCGCTCAGCGCGCTGTTCCGCGCGCTGACGTTCCTCGGCGATCCCCTGCCGATCAGCGCCGTGGCATTGCTCGGCGGCGTCCTGCTGGCGGTCCGGGCACGGAGTCGGCGGCCCCTGCTGATCACGGCGATCGCCACCGTGGGCGTCCAGGTGCTGGTGTTCTCGATCAAGTTCGCGGTGCACCGGCCGCGGCCCGTCCCGGCGTACGCCCTGGACACCGCCGGCGGCTACTCGTTCCCGTCCGGGCACTCGACCAGCTCGCTGGTGATCTTCGGCGTGCTCGCGTGGCTGCTGAGCGGGCACCTGCGGAACCGGTACGCCCGGGTCGCGGCGTGGGCGGTCGCGGCGCTGTTCGTGCTGGGGATCGGGTCCTCGCGGGTGTACCTCGGGGTGCACCACCCGACCGATGTGCTCGCCGCGTGGGCGCTCGGCTCGGCGTGGCTGGTCACCGTGCTGATGACGCTCGGGGCGGTCGCCCGGCTCCGGGCCGGGGTGCCACCCGACGAGCCGGCCGGGGACCGGACGGTCCCGGCGGTGGACGGCGTGTCGCGGGATCTCTAACCTGAGCCGCGTTCGCTCCCGCAAGCGGTCGGCGCGGGACCGTGATCGGATACTCCCGAGACGCGATGACCGGTGACTCGGTGCCCCCGACGTCGGAAGCGAGGACGAGATGCAGGACCTTCAGCAGATCGAGCAGGAGATCGAGGCCACCCGGAACCGGCTCGACGACGACCTCGACGCACTCACCGCGAAGGTCGATCCCCGCCGAGCCGTCAGCCGCGCGAAGAGCGGGGCGCGGGAGCGGGTCGACGAGCTCACCCGGCAGATTCCCGGCGGTGACGCCACGGTGCTCGGCGGCATCCTGCTGGCCGGGGCGCTGCTGTTCCTCCTCCCGCGGCGGCACCGGGGCTGACCGTGCGACCCTGCGGTGTCGCCGTACACCGCAGGGGAGCACACAGATGAGTCGTTGGGCCTCGGCCGCCGGGGTGGAGCGGGGTGCGGGGTACGCCGCGCGCTTCGCCGAGCTGGCCGCCACCGGCGCGGATGTCCACGGCGAGGCGCGGCTGTGCGCGTCGCTCGTCCCGGCGGGCGCGCGGATTCTCGACGCGGGCTGCGGGACCGGCCGCGTCGCGGTCCGGCTGGCGGAGCTGGGCTTCGACTGCGTGGGCGTCGACCTGGACCCGTCGATGCTCACCGAGGCGCGACGGGCCGCGCCGGAGCTGCCGTGGGTGCTGGCCGACCTGGCATCGTTGGATCTCGGCCGGGAGTTCGACCTGGTGGTCGCCGCCGGGAATGTGCTCCCGTTCGTCGCGGCCGGCACGGAGGCCGCCGTGGTCGCCCGGCTGGCGGCGCACCTTCGGCCCGACGGGGCGCTGGTGTGCGGCTTCGGCCTCGACGCGCGGCATCTGCCGTCCGCGGGCGCGCCGGTGGACCTGGCCGAGTTCGACCGCTGGTGCACCGCCGCGGGCCTGGAGCGGGAGCACCGGTTCTCGACCTGGGACGGTGAGCCCTACGGGGGCGGCGGGTATGCCGTGACCGTGCTGCGCCGGGTCTGAGGCTCCACCGCTAGGGCTCCGCGGTCTCGGCCTGGCGCTGGCGCAGCCGTTGACGCTCCCCGTACGTCGCCAGCCGGACCACCGCGTCGTCCTCCAGGCCGGCCCCGAGCGCACCGCCGACCATCGACGCGGACGCGGTGAACCACACGATGTCGGCGTAGTCGGCCGGGGTGGGGCGGTGCCCCATCACGATCGCCAGCACGCCGTCGTCCAGCAGCAGCAGGACCGCCCCGGCGAGCACCGTGGCCAGCACCGCGTACAGCACGAGAACGCCGAACGTCAGGGTGACCACGGTGGCGGTGTTGTAGAGCACGGCACGGCCGCGGGCCTGCCGGGTCGCCGGACGCTCCCACAGCTCGTGGTCCACGATCAGCCAGATCACGAGGGCGCCGATCACGCCGAACGTGAGGACGACCTGCCGGCCCGGGCCGAGCGGGGGAGCGATCCGCCAGACGTCGCTGCTGGTCAGCCCGAACGCCGCCACCGCGAACACGCCGGCGAGCGCCTTCGACAGTCCCCTGAACAGCCGCCAGGGGCGGTTGGCCCGCACCATCCCGGCGAGCAGCCGCAGGTGGCCGCGGGCGCCGGGCACCACGAAGAGCGTGTCGCGCCCCCCGGACCGGGTGACCGGCCGCGCCGCCCCGAGGGCGCGCGGCGGCGCCCCGGCGGCCGGGTGCTCGGCGTACAGGTGCGCGATCAGCCCGAGCACGGCCTCGCGCACCCGCGGGTACAGCCGCAGCGTGCCCAGCGCGGGCAGCGACACCAGCGCGATCCGGTGGGACGGGTTCAGCTCCGCCACCACCGGGTTCCGACCGGACCGCCGGGGCAGGTCGGTGAGGCAGATCCCGTAGTCCCAGCCCAGCTCGGGCATCCGCGCGCCGACGACCTCGACCATGTGGCTGACGCTGACCTGCTCGTCCCCGGCGAGCGGGTTCAACACCTCGTCGACCCGCCAGGTGACCTCCGCGGACACGCGTTCGGCGAGGAGGTCCGGCAGGTCCGCCACGAGCCGGTCGGCCAGCTCGGCGGGCAGGTCCGGGTCGCTGAGGATGACCACGTCGATGACGTCGGCTGCCATCAGGCCAGCAGGTACTCGTGCACCAGGCGGACCGCCATCGCCCCCTCCCCGACCGCGGACGCCACCCGCTTCACCGATCCGCTGCGGACGTCACCGGCCGCGAACACGCCGGGCTGGCTGGTCTCCAGCAGCAGCGGCGCACGGTCCAGCTTCCGCCAGGTCTCGGCCCGGCCGTCCGAGATCGCCTCCGGGCCGGTGCGGACGAACCCGCCCTCGTCGAGCGCCACCCCGTCGCCGACCCAGCCGGCGTGGGGCTGTGCGCCGATGAAGACGAACAGCGACCGGGCGTCCACCGTCCGGGCGTCCCCGGTGGCGCGGTCGGAGACCGTCACCGCCTCCAGCACGCGGTCGCCGACCAGTTCGGCGACCTCGTGGTGCAGCAGCACCTCGATCTTCGGGTTCCGCTCGATCCGGTCGGCCAGGTAGAACGACATGTTCCGGGTGAGCTCGTCCTCCCGGACGATCAGGGAGACCTGGGCGACGTGGTCGGCCAGGAACACCGCGGCCTGCCCCGCCGAGTTGCCGCCGCCGACGACCGCCACGGGGTCGGGTGCGCACTGCTGCGCCTCGATGTCGGTCGCGGCGTAGTACACGCTCGACTGCTCCAGCCGGTCGATCCCGGGTACGTCCAGCCGGCGGTACCGCGCCCCCGTCACGATCAGCACGGTGCGGGCGCGGATCGTCCGGCCGTCCGCCAGCCGGACGACCTGGTAACCCTCGTCCTCGTCGAGCCCCACCGCCTCGCCCGGCACGGTGATCACCGCCCCGAACTTCTCGGCCTGGACGACCGCCCGCTCGGCGAGCTCCGCACCGGAGATCCCGGCCGGGAACCCGAGGTAGTTCTCGATCCGGGAGGACGTGGCCGCCTGTCCGCCGGCCGCGACGGAGTCGAGCGTGACGGTCCGCAGCCCCTCGGACGCCCCGTACACCGAGGCGGCGAGCCCGGCCGGCCCCGCACCGACCACGAGCAGGTCGGCGTCGGTCTCGATCGCGCCGGGCGCCGGCAGGCCGGCCTCCCGCGCCAGTTCCTCGTTGCCCGGGTTGCGGAGCACCCTGGTGCCGCTCCACACCACCACCGGGGTGTCCTCCGGCCCGATGCCGAGCTCCCGGAGCAGCGTGCTCGCCGCCGGGTCCCGCTCCAGGTCGACCCACCGGTGCGGGAGCCGGTTGCGCGCCGCGAAGTCCCGGAGCCGCCGGGTGTCCGGCGAGTACCGGGAGCCGATGATCCGCAGCCCGGCGCCGAGCTCGATCAGCATCTCCCGGCGGGCGAGATATGCCCGCGTGATCAGGTCGGCGAGCTTCGCGTCGTGGACGGCGACCTCGTGCAGCCGGTCCACTGGGACCGCGAGCACCTCCCCGGCGCGCCGCACCACCGAGGTGATGAACGCCGGCTGGCCGATCACCAGCGCCAGCTCGCCGAGGAACCGCCCGGGGCCGTGGGCCCCGAGCTGCCGCTCGTCGCTGGTGCCGTACCCGTCCAGCACGGTGACGAGACCGTCCGTGATCACGTAGAACGCCGGCGGGTGCTCGCCCTCGCGGATCAGCACCTCGCCCTCCTCGGTGCGCCGGCGCTCCCCGTACCTCTCCAGCTCGGCGATCTGCATGTCGGTCAGCCGCGGGTACGCGCCGCCGAGGTCCGGGGTCTCGGTGAGCCTGTCCGGTGCCCCCATCAGACGAACGCCTCGTCGACGTAGCACCAGCGCCAGTCCTCGCCGGGCTCGTACGACTGCACGATCGGGTGCTCGACGGCGAACGCGTGGCCCCGCGCGTGTTTCAGCGGGGAGGAATCGCAGCAGCCGACGTGCCCGCAGGTGAGGCACAGCCGGAGGTGGACCCACGGCGTGCCGAGCCGGAGGCATTCCGCGCAGCCGCCGGGCGGCTCCGGCACGACCGGGCGGACGAGGCTCAGGTGCGGGTCGTCGGTGACGGCCATCGGTCCTCCGTGCGGACTCAGGCGGCGGTGAGGGTCTGCTCGACCCACCGCCGCAGGGTGTCGGCCGGCGCGGCGCCCGCCTGCCGTGCGACGACCTCTCCGTTCCGCAGGATCATCAGGGTCGGCACGGCCTGGACCTCGAACCGCCGGGAGAGCGACGGCGCGGTGTCCACGTCGATCTTGACGAGCTTGACCCGGCCGGCCAGGTCGTGGGCGACCTTCTCCAGCGCCGGGGTGACCATCCGGCACGGCCCGCACCACGGCGCCCACAGGTCGAGCACCACGGGCAGCGGGGACTTCTCGACGATCTCCGCGAACGTGTCGTCACCGGCGTCCGCGATCCACGGCAGCGCCTGGTGGCAGTTGCCGCACCGCGGGGCGCTCGGCCCCGCGGCGGGTACCCGGTTCTTCTTCCCGCAGTGGTCGCACTGGACGACCGTGGTCGGCAACGCCTGGGTGGCCATGTCACACCCCCGCCTGCTGTGGCGCCGCCGGGGCCGGCACGTTCTCGATCGTCACGACCAGCTCGCCGTTCCGGTAGTCGATCCCGACGGTCGCGCCGTCGCCGATGTCCCCGCCGAGCAGCGCCCGGCCGAGCCGCGTCTCCACCTCGCGGGAGATGAAGCGCCGCAACGGCCGCGCGCCGTACACCGGGTCGAACCCCTGTTCCGCGATGAACCGCTTCGCGTCCTCGGTGATGTCGAGGTTGATCCGGCGGTCGCCGAGGCGCGAGCGCAGGTCGTTGAACATCAGGTCGACGATCTGCTCGATCTCGGGCAGCGTCAGCGGCTTGAACAGGATGATCTCGTCGATCCGGTTGAGGAACTCCGGCCGGAAGTGCGACCGCAGCTCTCCCATCACCATCTCGCGGGCGTCGGGCGCGATCTCCCCGGACGGCAGGAGGCCGTCGAGGAGGTACGGCGAGCCGATGTTCGACGTCATGATGATCACCGTGTTGCGGAAGTCCACCGTGCGACCCTGCGCGTCGGTGAGCCGCCCGTCGTCGAGCACCTGGAGCAGGATGTTGAAGACGTCGGCGTGGGCCTTCTCGATCTCGTCGAACAGCACGACCGAGTACGGCTTCCGCCGGACGGCCTCGGTGAGCTGGCCGCCCTCCTCGTACCCCACGTAGCCGGGAGGGGCACCGACGAGCCGGCTGACCGTGTGCCGCTCCTGGTACTCGCTCATGTCGATGCGGATCATGTTCTCGTCGGTGTCGAACAGCGCCTCGGCGAGCGCCTTGGCGAGCTCGGTCTTGCCGACGCCGGTGGGGCCGAGGAAGACGAACGACCCGATCGGCCGCCGCGGGTCCTTGATCCCGGAGCGGGCCCGGATGATGGCGTCCGCGACGAGCTGCACGGGCTCGTCCTGGCCGATCAACCGCTCGTGCAGGATCTTGTCCAGCCGCAGCAGCTTCTCCCGCTCGCCCTCGGTGAGCCGGCTGACCGGGATGCCCGTCCAGCGCGACACGATCGAGGCGATCTCGGCCTCGGTGACGACCTCGCGCAGCAGCCGGTGGCTGCCCTGCCGGGAGGCGAGCCGCTCCTCCTCCGCCCGCAGCCGGCGTTCCAGCTCGGGCAGCTGCCCGTGCCGCAGCTCGGCGGCACGGTTCAGGTCGTAGTTTCGCTCGGCCTGCTCGGCCTCCTGGCGGAGTTGCTCGATCCCGGCGCGCAATTCCTGGACGGCCCTCAGCGCCTGCCGCTCCGCCTCCCACTGCGCCCGCATGGCGTCCGCCTCGGCCCGCAGGTCGGCGAGCTCCTTGCGCAGCTCCTCGAGGCGCTGCCGGCTCGCCGCGTCCTCCTCCTTGGCGAGCGCCATCTCCTCGATCTCCAGTCGCCGTACCCGCCGGGTCAGCTCGTCCAGCTCGGCGGGCATCGAGTCGATCTCGGTGCGCAGCATCGCGCAGGACTCGTCGACGAGGTCGATCGCCTTGTCCGGCAGGAACCGGTCGGAGATGTACCGGTGCGACAGCACCACCGCGGCGACGACCGCGCCGTCCTGGATCTTGACGCCGTGGAACACCTCGAACCGCTCGCGGAGCCCGCGCAGGATCGAGATGGCGTCCTCCTCGGACGGCTCGTCGACGACGACCGGCTGGAACCGCCGCTCCAGGGCGGCGTCCTTCTCGATGTGCTTGCGGTACTCGTCCAGCGTCGTCGCACCGATCATGTGCAGCTCGCCGCGGGCCAGCAACGGCTTGAGCATGTTCCCGGCGTCCATCGCGCCCTCGCTGCCGCCGCCCGCGCCGACCACGTTGTGCAGCTCGTCGATGAACAGCAGGATCCGGCCCTCGGCCGCGGTGACCTCGGTGAGGACGGCCTGGAGCCGCTCCTCGAACTCGCCGCGGTACTTGGCCCCGGCGACCAGCGAGCCCATGTCGAGCGCGAAGACGACCCTGTCCTTCAGCCCCTCGGGGACGTCGTTGTTGACGATGCGCTGCGCGAGTCCCTCGACGATCGCGGTCTTGCCGACCCCCGGGTCACCGATGAGGACCGGGTTGTTCTTCGACTTGCGGGACAGGATCTGGACCGTGCGCCGGATCTCCTGGTCGCGGCCGATGACCGGGTCCATCTTCCCGGCCCGCGCCTCGGCGACAAGGTCGCGGCCGTACTTGGCGAGGGCCTCGTAGGTCACCTCGGGCATCGCGGACGTCACGCGCTGGTTCCCCCTGATCTGGGTGAGGGCCTGCAGGAACTTGTCCCGGGTCAGCCCGTGCTGCTTGAGGAGTCGCCCGGCGGCCGTCTGCGGTCCCTCCTCCAGGAGGGCGATGACCAGGTGCTCCACCGAGACGTACTCGTCCTTGAGGCGCTTGGCCTCGCGCTCCGCGGTGTCGAGGAGGCGGGACAGCCGCTGGGTGATCCGGACCTGGCCCGGGTCCACCCCCGGCCCGCTCACCCGTGGCCGCCGGCTCAGCTCGGCCTCCAGGTCGGCCGTGAGCCGGCTCGGGTCCGCCGCGGCCGCCAGCAGCAGCCGGGGGACGAGGCCCTGCTCCTGGTCGAGCAGCGCGAGCAGCAGGTGCTCGCCGTCCACCTCGGTGTGCCCGAAGCGCAGCGCCTTCGTCTGCGCGTCGTGCAGCGCCTCGCGGGTCTTCTCGGTCAGGCGGTTCGGATCCATCTCAGCTCCTCGGGCGTTCGTCTCGCGGCTCGTACCGGCGCAGCCGCGCTTCCAGTTGGTCGATGCGCGCGAGCAGCTCGCACGCCAGCACCGCGCCCGCGTAGCCGACGCCGAGGTCGCGCCGCAGCCGCGCGGCGGACGCCAGCAGCGCGGCGGCGTCGCGCGGGAACCGCGGCGCGCCGTCCGTGCCGCTAACCGGCGTCAGCAGGCCCAGGTCCACGAAGCGCCGGACGAGGTCGGGGTGCAGGCCGGCCTCGTGGGCGAGCGCGTCGACGTCGAGCGTGTCGCCGGCGCGCGGGCCGGCCGTCCAGCGGACGAGCGTGACCGTGGCCGTGGGGGTTCGCGTCGCGGTCACGCGCCGTCAGCGCTCCTTCCGCGGGTCGAACTTCGAGACCTTGGCGAGCTGCTCGAACAGCTCGCGCTCCTTCTTGCTCGGCTTCTTGGGAACCATGATCTTCACGACCGCGTAGAGGTCGCCCGCGTCGCCCCCCGCGCCGGTCGGGAAGCCCTCGCCGCGCAGCCGTAGCCGCCGCCCGCTCGAGGAACCC
>JAVEDU010000004.1 GCA_030840805.1 Actinomycetota bacterium | reverse complement strand
GCGCTGTCCAGCCGCAACGTGTACCTCTCGCCGGCGGACCGGCGGGCAGCCCTGGCGCTGTCCCGGGCGCTGCAGGCCGGGACCGCGCAGGCAGCCGCGGGGCCCAAGGCGGTCAGGCACGCCGCCGAGGCGGTCGCCGTCGCCGAGGCGGGTGTCGCCGTGGACTACGTCGTGCTGGTGGACCCGCAGACGTTGCGCGACGTCGCCGACGACTTCGTCGGCGAGGGCCTGCTGGCGCTCGCCGCCCGGGTGGGGTCCACCCGGCTGATCGACAACCAGGTCGTCCAGTTCGGCGAGAGGGGCCCGGCATGAGGGTCAGCGAGCCCACGGCGGACCGGCTGCGCCGGGCCGGCCTCTCGCTCGACGGCGTACGGGCGGTGGTGCAGCGGGCCCTCGACGAGGACCTGGCCGGCGGTGTGGACGTCACCAGCGTCGCGACGGTCCCCGCTGAGCAGTGCTCGACCGCCGACCTGGTGGCCCGCGCCGCCGGGGTGGTCGCGGGCCTTCCCGTGGCCGCCGTGGTCTTCGAGCTGGCCGGCGCGGGCGACGTGGAGGTGCAGCAGCTCGTGGCCGACGGGGACGCCGTCGCGCCGGGCGACGTGCTGATGAGCGTCACCGGGCCCACCCGCGCCCTGCTCACGGCCGAGCGCACCGCGCTCAACCTGCTCGGGCACCTGTCCGGCGTGGCGACCGTGACCCAGCGCTGGGTCGAGGCGGTCGCCGGCAGCGGTGCCGCCGTCCGGGACACCCGCAAGACCACTCCCGGGCTGCGCGAGCTGGAGAAGTACGCCGTGCGCTGCGGCGGCGGGGTCAACCACCGCATGTCGCTCAGCGACGCCGCACTGGTCAAGGACAACCACGTCGTGGCCGCCGGGGGCGTGGCCGAGGCGTTCCGCGCCGTGCGGGCCGGGTTCCCCGACGTGCCGGTCGAGGTGGAGGCCGACACCCTGGAGCAGGTGGTGACGGCGGTCGAGGCCGGGGCGGACCTCGTGCTCCTGGACAACATGTCACCGGCCGACATGCGCCGAGCGGTCGAGCTGGTCGCGGGCCGGGCGGCGCTCGAGGCGAGCGGCGGCCTGCGGCTGGAGAACGCCCGGGAGGCGGCGGCCAGCGGGGTCGACTACCTGTCCGTGGGGGCGCTGACCCACTCCGCGCCGGTGCTCGACATCGGCGCGGACCTGCGCGAGCCGCGCCGGTAGCCTTGGCGGGTGAGCCCCCAGCCGCCCGGCCAGACCACCCCTGACGGCGTGCCGGAGCAGGTCCGGGTGCGCCGCGAGAAGCTGGCCCGGCTGCGGGCGGCCGGCGTGGACCCGTACCCGCTGGGTTTCCCGCGCACGGCCACCGTCGCCGAGCTGCGGTCCCGGTACGCCGAGCTCGGGCCCGACGCGCGCACCGGCGAGCGGGTCGGCGTCGCGGGTCGCGTGATGCTCTCGCGGGTGGGCGGCAAGCTGTGCTTCGCGACGTTGCGGGACGGCACCGGCGAGCTGCAGGTGATGCTCTCGCTGGACGAGCTGGGCGAGGACTCGCTCGCGGCCTGGAAGGCCGACGTCGACCTGGGGGACCACGTCGGGGTCGAGGGCGAGGTCGTGACGTCGCGTCGTGGGGAGCTCTCCGTGCTGGCCGACCGGTGGGCGATCACGGCCAAGGCGCTGCGTCCGCTGCCGGACAAGCACCACGGCCTGAGCGACCCGGAGGCCCGGGTCCGGATGCGCTACGTCGACTTCATCGTCAACGACGAGGCCCGCGAGGTGATCCGCGACCGGGCCGCGGTGCTCAAGTCGGTGCGATCCACGTTGGACCGCAACGGTTACCTCGAGGTGGAGACGCCGCAGCTGCAGCTCCTGCACGGCGGCGCCGCGGCGCGGCCGTTCACCACCCACCTCAACGCGTTCGACCAGCCGATGTACCTGCGGATCGCGATCGAGCTGTACCTCAAGCGCATGGTGGTGGGCGGGTTCGAGCGGGTGTACGAGATCGGCCGCAACTTCCGCAACGAGGGCGTCGACGCCACGCACAGCCCCGAGTTCACGATGCTGGAGGCCTACCAGGCCTACGGCGACTACGACACGATGGCCGACCTCACCCGAGAGCTCGTGCTGGACGCCGCGCGGGCCCTCGGCCGCACCGTGGTGCCGGACGGTCACGGCGGGCAGATCGACCTCGAGGCGCCCTGGCGGCACCTGCCGGTGCACGAGGCCGTCGCCGAGGCCGTGGGGGAGGAGGTCGACGTCACCACGCCGGTCGAGACGCTGCGCAAGCTGGCCGACCGCCACGACGTCGCCGTGCAGCCCGGCTGGGGGGCCGGCGACATCGTGCTGGAGCTGTTCGAGAAGGTGGTCGAGCACACCCTGATGCACCCCACCTTCGTCAAGGACTACCCGGCGGAGGTCCGGCCGCTGGCCCGTCCGCACCGGTCGGTGCCGGGGCTGGCCGAGGCGTGGGACCTCATCGTCGGCGGGGTCGAGCTGGCCCCGGCCTACAGCGAGCTCAGCGACCCGGTCGAGCAGCGTCGCCGGCTGGTGGAGCAGTCGCTCAAGGCCGCCGGCGGGGACCCCGAGGCGATGCAGCTGGACGAGGACTTCCTGCGGGCGCTGGAGTACGGCATGCCGCCGACCGGCGGGATGGGCCTGGGCATCGACCGGCTGGTGATGCTGCTGACCGGGAAGAGCATCCGGGAGACCATCGCCTTCCCGCTGCTCAAGCCCGAGCGGGCCGGGCCGCCCGGACCGGCGTAGCGCGCCATGGACGCCCTCGCCGCACTGCTGCCGCCCCTCGTCGTGGCCGCTGCCTTCCTCGGGGTGGCCTGGGCCGCCATCCGGCACACCGACGGCTCGGTGCGCCGGGGCCGCTCCAGCGTGGACCCGGACGACCCGGTCGACCCGCTCGGACCGGTCGGACCGGACGACCCGGACCACCCGGACCACCCGGACCACCCGGACCACCCGGACCACCCGGGCGACCCGCACGGCCCGGGCCCGGCCGGTCCCGGCGCCCCGCCGGGCGGTGGGCGCTAGCACCGGGCCGAGGCCGACATTCGCGCTGCGCATTTCCTGCCGGCAATTCCTGGGATAGCTGCACCGGGCGTACATTGTCGGCGGAATGCGAATTGCGACGCCGCGCCCGCTGCAATATGCTGGGGAGCACAATTCATCGGCTGGTTCGGCAGAAGGAATTCACGTGGCGCAGAAGGTGCAGACGATCCTGGTCGACGACCTGGACGGTGGCCCGGCGGAGGAGACGGTCCTGTTCTCCGTGGACGGGGTCGCGTACGAGATCGACCTGAGCGCCGCCAACGCCGCCAAGCTGCGGGACGCCTTCGCGCCGTACGTCGGCACCGCCCGGCGGGTCGGCGGCGGGCGTCCGGGTGCCGGCCGGGGCCGGGCCGCGCGCGGGGCGCGCAGCAGGCCGGACGACCGCATCGCGCAGATCCGGGCCTGGGCCCGGGAGAACGGCCACCACGTCAACGAGCGGGGTCGCATCCCCGCGACCGTCGTCGAGGCGTACGAGAAGGCCCACTAAGCCGAGCCCGTGGCGGCGGCCGTCACCGGCCGATGGTCAGCTCCGGCTGCCACTGCTCCGGTGGCTGCCCGTGCAGCTGCCAGTACCGCTCCGCCAGCACGTCGGGGTCGAACGCGGTCCCGGCCGCCAGCATGCCGCGGATGGTGACCGTCGTGACGTGCACACCGTCGGGCCCGAGCTCGGCGGCGGCGGAGAACGCCAGGTTGCGCAGCGCGGCCTTCGCCATGCCCAGCCCCGCCGCGCGGACGGAGGGGTTCAGCGCTGCCTCGCTGCCCGTCAGCAGGATCGTGCCGCGTCCGGCCGTGCGCATCGCCGGGGCGACCTCCTGCACGGCCACCACCGCGGCGCCCACGCCGACGCGCAGGCCGTGCATCAGTGCGTCGTACGCCAGCTCGCTGGGCCGGCCCTCGACGTACACCGAGGCGTTGAACACCAGCACGGTCGGCGCGCCGAGGGCGTCGCGTACGGCGGCGAGCGCGCCCCGCAGCGAGGCCTCGTCGGCGGCGTCGGCGACAGCAGCGGTCACCCGCGTGCCGTGCCGCGCCACCTGCGCGGTGAGGTCGCGCAGCGGCTGCTCGGACCGGGCCACGAGCGCGACGTCGGCGCCCTCGCGGGCGAACCGTTCGGCGACGGCCCGCCCCAGGCCCGGTCCGGCGGCGACGACCACCACCACGTCGCGAGCGGCGTCCACCGCCGGACGGGGGTCCACGGGCGCTGTCATGTGGGCCCGAACGTGCGCGGCTTGGTGAAGATTCCGCAACAGCGGCACCTCGCGGTGCTCGCGGGGCGTTCGCTGGGGGCGTACGGGTAACGGAACAGGACGAGGCCCGGATCGGTTGAGCAGGGAGACGCCGGAAGGTCCCCGCCCGGCGCGCACAGCCTGAAACATGAACGAGACAGGTCGGGACTAGCATGCGAAGAGTTCCAGGGTCGGTCCTCTCGGGCCGGCCGGCTTCGCTGGCCCGCCCGCTCTCTGCAAGGAGCGAATGATGTTCGAGAGGTTCACCGACCGCGCGCGGCGGGTTGTCGTCCTGGCCCAAGAAGAGGCCCGGATGCTCAACCACAACTACATCGGCACCGAGCACATCCTGCTCGGGCTCATCCACGAGGGTGAGGGCGTAGCGGCCAAGGCGCTGGAGTCCCTCGGCATCTCCCTCGAGGGTGTCCGCCAGCAGGTGGAGGAGATCATCGGGCAGGGCCAGCAGGCTCCGTCCGGCCACATCCCCTTCACCCCTCGGGCCAAGAAGGTGCTGGAGCTGTCTCTTCGCGAGGCGCTGCAGCTCGGACACAACTACATCGGGACCGAGCACATCCTGCTCGGCCTGATCCGCGAGGGTGAGGGCGTCGCAGCCCAGGTCCTGGTCAAGCTCGGCGCCGACCTGAACCGTGTGCGGCAGCAGGTCATCCAGCTGCTCTCCGGGTACCAGGGCAAGGAGCCGTCCGGTGGTGGCCCCGCCGAGGGGACGCCGTCGACCTCCCTGGTGCTCGACCAGTTCGGTCGCAACCTCACGCAGGCCGCTCGGGAGACCAAGCTCGACCCGGTGATCGGGCGCGAGAAGGAGATCGAGCGCCTCATGCAGGTGCTCTCCCGGCGTACCAAGAACAACCCGGTGCTCATCGGTGAGCCCGGTGTCGGCAAGACCGCCGTCGTCGAGGGTCTCGCACAGGCCATCGTCAAGGGCGAGGTGCCGGAGACGCTCAAGGACAAGCAGCTGTACACGTTGGACCTCGGCGCACTCGTCGCCGGCTCCCGGTACCGCGGTGACTTCGAAGAGCGGCTGAAGAAGGTCCTCAAGGAGATCCGCACCCGCGGCGACATCATCCTGTTCATCGACGAGATCCACACCCTCGTCGGGGCGGGTGCCGCCGAGGGCGCCATCGACGCTGCGTCGATCCTCAAGCCGATGCTGGCGCGGGGTGAGCTGCAGACGATCGGTGCGACCACGTTGGACGAGTACCGCAAGCACCTGGAGAAGGACGCCGCTCTCGAGCGCCGCTTCCAGCCCATCCAGGTCGGCGAGCCGTCGCTGGCGCACACCATCGAGATCCTCAAGGGCCTGCGGGACCGGTACGAGGCGCACCACCGGGTGTCCATCACGGACGCCGCGCTGGTGGCCGCGGCCAGCCTCGCGGACCGGTACATCTCCGACCGCTTCCTGCCGGACAAGGCGATCGACCTGATCGACGAGGCCGGTGCCCGGATGCGAATCCGTCGCATGACCGCTCCGCCGGACCTGCGCGAGTTCGACGAGAAGATCGCCGAGGTCCGTCGCGAGAAGGAATCGGCGATCGACGCGCAGGACTTCGAGAAGGCGGCGAGCCTCCGCGACAAGGAGAAGCAGCTGCTCTCGCAGAAGGCCCAGCGGGAGAAGGAGTGGAAGGCCGGAGACCTCGACGTCGTGTCCGAGGTCGACGACGAGCAGATCGCCGAGGTCCTGGCGAACTGGACGGGTATCCCGGTCTTCAAGCTGACCGAGGAGGAGACCTCGCGTCTGCTCCGGATGGAGGACGAGCTGCACAAGCGCGTCATCGGTCAGCACGAGGCGATCAAGGCCGTCAGCCAGGCAATCCGCCGTACGCGGGCCGGGCTGAAGGACCCCAAGCGCCCCGGTGGCTCGTTCATCTTCGCGGGCCCGTCGGGCATCGGTAAGACGGAGCTGAGCAAGGCGCTGGCGAACTTCCTGTTCGGCGACGACGACGCTCTGATCCAGCTCGACATGTCCGAGTTCCACGACCGGTACACGGTGTCCCGTCTCGTCGGTGCGCCTCCCGGCTACGTCGGCTACGACGAGGGTGGCCAGCTGACCGAGAAGGTCCGCCGCAAGCCGTTCTCCGTGGTGCTCTTCGACGAGGTCGAGAAGGCCCACCCGGATGTCTTCAATACGCTTCTGCAGGTGCTCGAGGACGGCCGGCTCACCGACGGCCAGGGCCGCGTCGTGGACTTCAAGAACACGGTGCTGATCCTCACGACCAACCTCGGTACGCGGGACGTCAGCAAGGCGGTGTCGCTGGGCTTCCAGTCCGGCAACGACACCGAGAGCAACTACGAGCGCATGAAGACGAAGGTCCAGGACGAGCTCAAGCAGCACTTCCGGCCCGAGTTCCTCAACCGCATCGACGACATCGTGGTGTTCCACCAGCTGTCCGAGGCGGAGATCGTGAGCATCGTCGACCTGATGGCGGCGCGTGTGGAGCGGCAGCTGAAGAACAAGGACATGGGGCTCGAGCTCACCGACGCGGCGAAGATCCTGCTCGCCAAGAAGGGGTACGACCCGGTTCTGGGCGCCCGGCCGCTGCGCCGGACGATCCAGCGGGAGATCGAGGACACGCTGTCCGAGAAGATCCTGTTCGGGGAGATCCACGCCGGTCAGATCATCGTCGTGGACGTCGAGGGCGACCCGACCCAGCCGGAGACCGCGAAGTTCACCTTCCGCGGTGCCGACAAGCTGGTGCCGGTGGATGTCCCGGCGGCCGTGGGTGGCGCTGCCGACGGCGAGTCCGCCGAGTAGTACCGCAGTAGACGGCCCGAGGCCCCGGATCCCCAGCGGATCCGGGGTCTCGGTCTGTCTCCCGGCCTTTCAAGGGGCAGAGGCAGTGGGCGGGCTCAGCCGTGCAGCCCCGGGAGCGCGTACTCGCCGCTGCGTACCGGGTCGACCAGGCCGTCCGCCACCAGCCCGTCCAGGGCCCGGCTCCGCTGGACGGCCTCCGGCCACACCGCGTCGAGGACGTGCTGCGGCACCGGCGCGTCGGCGTCCCGGAGCGCCGCCATGAGCAGCCCGCGCACCTGCCGATCCGTCCCGGCGAAGCCCTGCGCCCGGCGGACCGGCCCCTGGTACGCCGGCGAGCCCGCCAGCCGCCACGCGCACCGGGTCCGCACCGGACACTCGGGGCACCGCGGCGACCGGGCCGTGCACACCAGCGCGCCCAGCTCCATCAGCGCGATCGACAGCCGAGCGGCGGTCGGGGCATCGTCCGGCAGCAGCGCCTCGACGGCCGCGAGGTCCCGCGTCGTGGACGGGGACCCCGCCTCACCCGAGCCCTCGACGGCGCGGGCGACCACGCGCCGCACATTGGTGTCCACGACCGGCACCCGTTGCCCGTAGGCGAAGGCGGCCACGGCCCTGGCCGTGTAGGCGCCGATCCCCGGCAGGGCCAGCAGCGCGTCCACGTCGTCGGGCACCTCGCCGCCGTGCCGCGCGACCAGCGCGACGGCGCACCCGTGCAGACGCAGCGCCCGCCGGGGGTACCCGAGCCGGCCCCACATCCGTACCGCCTCACCGACGGGTACGGCGGCCAGCGCGGCGGGCGTGGGCCATCGGCGCAGCCAGGCGTCGTAGGCGGGCAGCACCCGGGCCACCGGCGTCTGCTGGAGCATGACCTCGCTGACCAGCACCTGCCACGGCGTCGCGGTGGGTTCGCGCCACGGCAGCACCCGCGCGCTCTCGGCGTACCAGTCGAGGATCTCCGTGTTCATCGGCCGTATCGTCACACGGCGCGCCGCCGACATGCGACGCGCATCCGGCATTACGGTCGGGGCCTGATGAAGATGACGGTCGGTCCCCTTCCTCCTGTCGTGTACTGGCGGCGCCGGGCCGCGATCGGTGCTGTGCTGATCGCGATCCTGCTGGGCTTCGCGACCTGCCGGGGCGGTGGCTCGGACGCCGCGCAGACGGCCGGGCAGGCGAAGCCGAGCGCGTCGCCGACGGTGGGCGTGACCCCCTCGGCGGCTCCCTCCTCCGCCGCGCCGGGCGCGGCGGGACCCGTCGCGCCGGCCCCGCGGGAGTCCACCTCCGCCCCGGCCGCGCAGAACGCCCCGGCGGCCGGCGGCACCGCGCCCGACTGCACCGATGCCGACCTCCGGCTCACCGCCTCCCTCGACCGTGCCGCGGTGTCGTACGGCTCGATGCCGAAGGTGTACCTGACCGTGCGCAACGCCGGTTCGGCCGCCTGTCGGCGCGATGTCGGGGCGAACGCCCAGGAGCTGCGCGTCATGGACGGCAGCCGGCGGCTGTGGTCCTCGGACGACTGCCAGCCGCTCCGCGGCAACTCGGTGCGGACGCTGCAGCCGGGCGAGAAGCGGGTCTACACGGTCACCTGGTCGGGCAAGGACTCCACGCCGGGGTGCAAGCAGGCCCGGACCCGCGTCTCGCCGGGCACGTACCAGCTGCTCGCGCGGCTCGACACGCTCGTGAGCGAGCGGGTCGCGTTCCGGATCAGCTGAGGCCGAACCGGATCAGACGTACCGCTCCAGGATCGACGACTCGGCGAGCCGGGACAGGCCCTCACGCACGCTGCGGGCCCGCGCGTCGCCCACGCCGTCGACGGCCTGCAGATCGTCCACGGTGGCCCCGAGCAGCCGCTGGAGCCCGCCGAAGTGCTCCACCAGCCGGTCGATGACCGCGCCGGGCAGCCGCGGCACCTTGGCGAGCAGCCGGTAACCGCGGGGACTGACCGCGCCCTCCAGCGAGTCCGCGGTGGCCGGGTACCCGGCCGACTTGGCGACCGAGATGAGGTCCAGCAGCTCGGTGCCGGAGAGTGTGTTCAGCTCGCTCAGCACCTCCTCGACCGTGCGCTGGCGCCGCCCGCTCGGCGTGTAGTCGCGGACCACGAGCGCGCGGTCCTCGTCCACGCCGGCCATCAGCTCGTCCAGCTGGAGAGCGAGGAGGCGGCCGTCGGTGCCCAGCTCGATCACGTACCCGGCGATCTCGTCGGCGATCCGGCGCACCATCTCCAGCCGCTGGATCACGGCCATCGCGTCGCGCACGGTGACCAGGTCCTCGATCTCCAGCGCGGACAGCGTGCCGGCGACCTCGTCCAGCCGGAGCTTGTACCGCTCCAGCGTCGCGAGGGCCTGGTTGGCGCGGGACAGGATCGCGGCCGAGTCGTCCAGCACGTACCGCATGCCGGCGACGTACAGGCCGATGATCCGCATCGACTGGCTCACCGAGATGACGGGGTGGCCGGTCTGCTTGGCGACGCGCTCGGCGGTGCGGTGCCGGGTGCCCGACTCGTCGGTCGGGATGGACGGGTCGGGCATCAGGTGCACGGCCGCCTGGACGATCCGCGTGCCGTCGCTCGACAGCACCACCGCGCCGTCCATCTTGGCGAGCTCGCGGAGGCGCGTCGCGGAGAACTCGATGTCGATCGGGAACCCGCCCGAGCACAGCCCGTCGACCGTGCGGTCGTAGCCGAGCACGATCAGGCCGCCCGTGTTGCCGCGGAGGATGCGCTCCAGACCGTCCCTGAGGTCGGTTCCGGGCGCAACGGCAGCGAGGGTCGAGCGCAGCGCGTCGTCGCGATCGGCCGTCGCCACGTGTCCTCCCGGTGTTCCTGTCCCGGCGAGTGTACGGGCGACGATCACCCGGCCCGCGCAGGACCGTCGGATTACCCGCGGCCGGGCAGCACGCGCAGGGCCTCGCGGAGGTCGCCGGCCTCGTAGACCTGCATCCCCGGCGGGAACGGTCCGCACCCTGGAGGGACGACCGCGCGGGCGAACCCGAGCCGGCTGGCCTCGGCCAGCCGGCGGCTCACGGCGCCCACCCGCCGGACGTCCCCGGACAGTCCGAGCTCGCCGATCACCACCAGGTCGGGGGGCAGGGGCAGGTCCTCGGCCGCCGACGCCACGGCCAGTGCGATCGCCAGGTCGGCGGCGGGCTCGGTGACCCGGTGCCCGCCGACCGTGGCGGAGAAGACGTCGTTGGTCGCGAGCTTGACCCCGCCGCGGCGCTCGACCACGGCCAGCACCATCGCCACGCGGGCCGAGTCCAGGCCGCTCACGGCTCGCCGGGGGCTCGGCAGCGGGCTCGGTGCCACCAGCGCCTGCACCTCGGCGAGCAGCGGCCGGCGACCCTCGACGGTCACCGTGACCGAGGTGCCGGCCACCGGGACGGTGCGGCGCGTGAGGAACAGCCCGGACGGGTCGGCCAGCCCGCGGATCCCCGCGTCGTGCAGCTCGAAGCAGCCCACCTCGTCGGCGGGGCCGTACCGGTTCTTCACGGCGCGGACGAGCCGCAGCGTCGAGTGCCGGTCGCCCTCGAAGGACAGCACCACGTCGACCAGGTGCTCCAGCACGCGGGGACCGGCGATGTTGCCGTCCTTGGTCACATGCCCGACCAGGACCACCGCGATGTCGCGCTCCTTGGCGACGGCGATGAGGGCGGCGGTGACCGCGCGGACCTGGGTCACCCCGCCCGCGGAGCCGTCCACGGCCGCCGAGGCGATCGTCTGTACCGAGTCCACGATCAGCAGGCCGGGCTTCACCTCGTCGATGTGCGCGAGCAGCGCGCCGAGGTCGGTCTCCGCCGCGAGGAACAGCTGCGGTGAGAGCGCCCCGGTGCGGTCGGCCCGGAGCCGGACCTGGGCCGCGGACTCCTCGCCGGTCACGACCAGCGCCCTGCCGGTACCGGACGAGGCGTACGAGTGGGCCACGTCGAGCAGCAGCGTGGACTTGCCCACCCCGGGCTCCCCGGCGAGCAGCAGCACCGCGCCGGGGACCAGCCCGCCGCCCAGGACCCGGTCCAGCTCCGCGAGACCGGTCGGGCGGGCACGGGCGGCCTCGACGGCGATCTCCGAGATGGGGCGGGCCGGCGCACTGACCGGTCCCGCGGCGACCCGGCGCAGCGCCGACGGCGCCGTCGTGAGCTCCACGACCGAGCCCCACGCCTGGCACTCCGGGCACCGGCCGACCCACTTGGCCGCGCCGTACCCGCACTCGTCACAGCGGTAGGAGGGGCGGTCCTTGGCGGCGGCCTTCACTGGGTGGTCCTCACGGGGCGTACGGGCATGTCGTGCACGCTACGGGTGGGGTGTGACGAGAACCCGGATGCCAGGGCCCCCCGGTACGCGGCAGGGGCCACCGCCGAAGCGAGGGCCCCTACCGAGGTGCGTGCGTGGCGTCAGCCGTGCCCGCCCGTGGTGGTCTCGGCGCCGTGCCCGCCCTCGGCGACCGGGGCACCGTGCTCGTTGAAGCCGGGGACCGCCTCGCGGGGAAGCGGGCTGTTCGGCGTCGCCACCGGCACCGTCAGCTCGATCAGGCCGGCCCGGGCGAACGTCAGGCGCAGCGTGATCGCGTCGCTGGCGATCAGGCCGCGGTTGAGCTTCTGGACCACGAGGTGCGGGCAGCCGGCGGTCAGGAGCACCGCGCCGTCGTGCGGCACGGTCATGGCGATCTCCGTGCTGTACGACGGGGACGGCGAGGCCGACGCGGACGCGGACGCGGAGCCCGAGGCCGACGGCGTAGCCGACCCGGACGCCGAGGCGGAGGCGGACGGCGAGGTCGACGCGCTCGCACTCGGCGCGGGCTCGGTGGTCGGGCCGGGGGCCGCGGCCGCGGCCGCCTCCTGCTCCGACGCGGCCAGCACGCAGCCGAGCGCCGGCGGCGTGGCGCCGGGCTCGGCCGGGACGAGCACGACGGCCGCACCCGAGTCGGTGCGGGCGCTCACGAGCCGGTCGTCCTCGAGGCTGTCGTTCGAGATCGTGAAGTACAGCGGGGCGTCGGCGCCCTTCGGGTAGCTGTCGCCCTTCGGGTTGGCGAGGAGCGCGTCGTTGACGTCGATGTGCTGCTTCGAGGCGCTCACCCCCTCGACCGAGGCGACCTTCTGCGCCGTCTGGGAGATCTGCCCAGCGCCACACCCGGAGAGCAGCGCCACGGAGGCCGTCCCGGCGGTGAGCAGGAGCGCGGCACGGCGACCCCGCGACGACGGGAACCGGGCGGTGTTGCTGCTCACGGCGGGTCCTCCTCGAACATCTCGGGATGCGGTGCGGTGAACACACGCGACGCGGAACACAGTAGTGGCCCCGGCTCCGCCCGGCCCTCCGGGGGCCGCCGGAGCGGTCCGCCGGGTCATCCGAGGGCCGTTCCGGACACCAGCAGCAGGGCCACGTCGACCACCGCGACCACCAGCACGGCGCGGAACGGGGCCCTGGACCCGCGCCGCCGGCCCCACGCGATCGCCGAACCCAGCGCGAGCACCGCGATGCCCACCCCGGCGAGCCCGAGCCCCGGTACGCCGACCGCGAGGCATCCCGACGCCGCGAGCAGCAGCACCGCGGCCGCCGCGACGCTGCCGGTACGGCCGAGCCGGTGTGGGAGCCCGCGGACCCCGGTCGCGAGGTCGTCGTCGAGATCGGGCAGGACGTTCGCGAAATGGGCCC
Organism: Actinomycetota bacterium; assembly: GCA_030840805.1. Lineage (GTDB taxonomy): Bacteria > Actinomycetota > Actinomycetes > Mycobacteriales > HKI-0501 > JAVEDU01. The sequence continues at coordinate 18,130 of JAVEDU010000004.1, read as the reverse complement.
CTCCGCCCAGCAGCGAACCCGCCGCGAGCAGCCACCACGGGCCCAGCTCCCGCACCACGAACGCGGGGAGCAGCCCGAACGACACGAGGTAGGGCAGGGGCGACAGGGCCGTGGACTTCAGCGGCCGGTTGTACAGCCACGCGGACGCGACGGCGCCGAGGTGGAGGAGCCCGAACGGTCCGGAGAGCAGCGACAGCGGTACGCAGAGTGCGGCGGCGGTCACCGCGGCCCGCCGCAGCCGGGCCGGGGTCCCCGCGCCGGTGACCACCGGTTTGTCGGACCGTCCGGTACGCCGGTCCCGGTCGGCATCGACGGCGTCGTTGTCCCAGCCGATCGAGAGCTGCCCGGCGAGCACGGCGGCCCCGACCGCGGCAACGCCCGCCGCGGTCCGGCCGCTGCTCGCGGCGAGGGCGGCGGCCACGACCGTGACGGCCGCGGCCGGTTCCGGGTGGGTGGCGCGGAGAAGGCCCCGGACGCGAGCCGCGATGGTTCTCTCCACGGTGCGGCAGTGTGCCAGGGTGGGCCGGTGACGAGTGCTCCGGCGCGACCGCGGAACGACCCGAGGCAGTACGACGATCTCGCCGACCAATGGTGGGACCCGGCCGGCGCGTTCGCGGCGCTGCACTGGCTGGCGGACGCCCGGGCCCGGCTGGTGCCGCCCGCCACCCGGCCCGCCGCGCTCCTGGTCGACCTCGGCTGCGGGGCCGGTCTCCTCGCGCCGCACGTGGCCGGGAAGGGCTACCGCCACCTCGGGGTCGACCTCTCGGCCACCGCGCTCCCGCAGGCCGCCGCGCACGGGGTGACGCCGGTACGCGGGGACGTGCGGCGGGTGCCGCTCGCCGACGGGGTGGCGGACGTGGTCTGCGCGGGGGAGATCCTCGAACACGTGCCGGATCTGCCGCGCGTCGTCGCCGAGGCGTGCCGGATCCTGCGCCCGGGCGGGGTGCTGGTCCTCGACACGCTCGCCCGCACCCGTCTCGCCGACGTGCTCGCCGTCCGGATCGGCGAGCGGCTCCGGCAGGCCCCGCGCGGCATCCACGACCCGGCGCTGTTCGTGGACCGTGCCGAACTGGTCGCCGAGGCGGCCCGGCACGGCGTACCGCTCCGGCTGCGGGGGCTGCGCCCGTCGGCGCGGGCCGTGCTGGCCTGGTGGGCGGGCCGGGCATCCCGCACCGGGATGGTCCCGACCCGGTCCACCGCGGTGCTCTTCCAGGGATACGGCGTGAAGGAGGTGCGATGACCATGCTGACGGCCCTGACCGATCCCGCCGCGGCGCTCACCGCCGCGCGGGACCTGGTCCCGGTGTTCGCCGCCAGGGCGGACGAGCACGACCGGGCCGGGGTGTTCCCGGCGGCGGACTTTGCCGATCTCCGCGACGCCGGCCTGCTGGGCCTGATGGTCCCGCCGCGGCTCGGCGGCCCGGGCGCGTCGTTCGCGGAGTACGCCGAGGTGGCGATGGCCCTCGCCGCCGGCAACGGGGCCACCGCCCTGGTGTTCAACATGCACGCCTCGGTGACCGGCGCGATGGCACAGACCCCGGACGACGTCGCCCGGGCCCTGGGCGTCCCCGAGTCGTACTTCGACGCCCGGGACCGGGTGCTGGCGGCGGCCCGCGACGGGGCGCTGTACGCGGTGGCGATGAGCGAGCGCGGCGCCGGCTCGCGGCTGTCGGCGCTCACGACCTCCTACCGCCGGACGGCCGACGGGTTCCACCTCACCGGGGCGAAGGCGTTCGTGTCCGGCGCGGGATTCGCCGACGCGTACCTGGTGGCCGCGCGGGCGGCCGAGACGGCCGAGCCGAAGGTGTCGCACTTCCTGGTCCCCGCCGGGCCCGGGGTCACCGTGGAGGAGACCTGGGACTCGCTCGGCATGCGGGCGACGGGCAGCCAGGACGTGCACCTGGACGTGAGCGTGCCGCCGGACGCGCTGCTGGGCGGGATCGAGGGCCTGACGCTGCTGCTGGCCCAGGCGATGCCGCAGTGGCTCGTCGCGAGCTACGCGGCCGTGTACGTCGGGGTGGCCCAGGCGGCGGTCGACGCGGCCGCCGCACACGCGAACGGGCGGAACCTCGCGGCCCTGCCTGCCCTGCGGGCCCGGATCGGCCGGGCGGACGCGGCGGTCGCGGCGGCGCGGCTCGCGGTGCTGGAGGCGGCGCGCCGGGTGGACCGCGCGCCCGGCGACCCGGAGACGAACCGCTGGGTCTGGCGCGCCAAGCTGCTCGCCGGGGAGACGGCGGCGACCGTGGCCGCGTCCATGCTGGAGGCGGCCGGCACCTCGGCGACCCGGCGCGGGCATCCGCTGGAACGGCTGTTCCGGGACGCGCGGTGCGGGTCGCTGCAACCGGCCACCTCGGACGTGTGCGCGGACTGGCTCGGCGTCGCCGCGCTGGGCGGGGACCCGAACACGGAGACCACGGTGCCGCGGTGGTGATGTCCGCGGTGCTCACCGGCATGGGCGCGGCGTTCCCGGCCGACGTGCCGCAGGACGCCCTCTGGGACGGCTTCTTCGCCACCCATTTCGGCGGCAGCCGGGTCGCCCGGCGGGTCTTTGCCTCCGCCGGGGTGCGGCAGCGGCACACCGTGGCCGACCCCCGGGTGGAGGACCTGTCCCGGTGGTCCACCGGCGCCCGGATGGAGCGGTACGCCGTCGAGGCGATGCCGCTCGGCAAGGACGCCGTGGCCCGCGCCCTCGACGACGCGGGCCTGGCGCCGCGGGACGTCGGCCTGTTCACGGTCGTGTCCTGCACCGGATACGCGACCCCGGGCGTGGACATCCGGCTCGCCCGGGACCTGGGGATGTCCGACAGCGTGCAGCGCCTGTTCGTCGGTCACATGGGGTGTTATGCCGCCCTGCCCGCGCTGGGTGCCGCCGCCGACTTCGTGGCCGCGCGCGGGCGCCCCGCCGTGGTGCTGTGCCTGGAGCTCACCAGCCTGCACCTCCAGCCACCGACGGACGACCTCGGCCAGGTGGTGGCCCACGCGCTGTTCAGCGACGCGGCCGCGGCGGTGGTCCTCGAACCGGCGGGGACCGGCCTCGTGGTCGTGGACGTGGCCGCGCGTACCGATGTCGGGACCGCCGACCACATGACCTGGGATGTCACCGATCTCGGGTTCCGGATGGGGCTCTCCCCGCGGGTGCCGGACGTGCTCGCCGTCCACGTGGCGCCGATGGTGGCGGACCTGCTGGCCCGCAACGGCGTCGCCCCGGGGGAGGTGGCCGGCTGGGCGGTCCACCCCGGCGGCCCGCGCATCCTCGAGGTGGTCGCCGACCGGCTGGCCCTGCCGGCGGGCGCGTTGGACGCCTCCCGCGCGGTGCTGGCCGAACACGGCAACTGCTCGTCGGCCACCGTGCTGATGGTCCTGTCCGCGCTGCCGCGCCCGGCGCCCGGCCGGTACGTGGTGGCGCTGGCCTTCGGCCCCGGGCTGACGCTGTACGCGGCGCTGCTGCGGTCGCCCTGATCGGGTCAGCGCGGCTCGGGCCAGCGCGGCTCAGGTCGGTGCGGCTCAGGTCAGCGCGGCCAGGTCGGTGCGGAGCGTGACGACGTTCCGGGCGTTGAGCGCGATCCGGTGGACGACGCCGTCCGGCCGGACCAGCACGGCCGCCGGTTCGGCGCCGCCGGGACGCAGCAGCAGCTCCGCCGCGAGCCGCCGCGCCGGGTCGGTGACCGCCACGACCCGGCCACGGGCCTCCTCCGTCGACAGGATCGGCCTGCGTTCCGCGCCCACGACCAGCAGACGCACCCGTGCCTCCGCCGTGGCGTGGGTGTACTCCGCGATCAGCGAGGCGCAGTCACAGGTGTCGCCGACCACCAGGACCACCCCGGGCCGCAGGTCCCGCGCCGGGAACGGCTGCCCCCGCGCGTCGGTGAGCTGGACGTCGGGCAGCAGGCCGCCCTCGCGCCCCGGCAGGACCAGCGGGCGCGCGAGCGCCGCGGGCGGGGTCAGCGGCGCACCGGCCGGCAGGACGACCACGAGCAGGCTGGCGAACGACGCCAGGACGAGGAGCACCAGCCCCATCAGCGGCGCCGACAGGCCGTACCGGGCCAGCTGGTCGAGCCGGAGTGCGCGCCGCACCCGGCGGCGGCGGCGCTCCCTGCTGAACTCGGCCCGGACCTCGGCCGCCTCCGCGTCGAGCTCGCGGGCGTCGTCGGGGATGACCACCGCGGCCCAGCCGGGCGGCAGGCCGGACAACGGTCGTCCGGGCTCGCCTCGGCCATCCTCGTCGCGCCTCGGGTGATCGCGGTCGCCCGGGTCGCCGGCAGGGGAGATGCCGCCCTCGTCTTCCGGTCCTGACGCGTCCACCTCGTCCTCCGCCCTCGCGGACGTGTGGTGTATGTCCGCAACTGTGCCCCTCGGCGGCGCCGAGCGCCAGCGGGTAGCGGGGCCGAGATCGACCGCGTCCGAGGACGCCCGTCGACCCTCGGGCGGCCCTCCCGATGCAGACGGCAGCGCCGATGTCAAGCCCGGTGTGAAGGACCTCATGCCTTCTGACCTGCACTTATACCCAGTAGATCGCTGCCGGGACCGACCGTCGGCGTGTTACTCTTGACACAGCGAAAGGGGTTTCCGACTCATGACTTTCACCGTCGGCGAGACCGTCGTCTATCCCCACCACGGGGCAGCTCTGATCGAGGCCATCGAGACTCGAGTCATCAAGGGCGAGGAGAAGCTGTACCTCGTCCTGAAGGTGGCCCAAGGGGACCTGACGGTTCGGGTCCCCGCCGACAACGCCGAGATCGTCGGTGTTCGCGAGGTCGTGGGCGAGGAGGGCCTGGAGAAGGTCTTCCAGGTCCTGCGCGCTCCCCACACCGAGGAGCCGACCAACTGGTCGCGGCGTTACAAGGCCAACCTCGAGAAGCTCGCGAGCGGCGACGTCAACAAGGTGGCGGAGGTCGTGCGCGACCTCTGGCGAAGGGACAGGGAGCGGGGCCTGTCTGCCGGTGAGAAGCGGATGCTCTCGAAGGCGCGCGACATTCTCGTCGGTGAGCTCGCGCTCGCCGAGGGTAATGACAAGGAAACGGCCGAGGGCCTGCTCGAAAAGGTCCTCGCCTCCTGAGAACCGCACGTTCTGGCACTGGCCGGGGTCCGTAGGGGCCCCGGCCGGTGCTGTACGTACGCTCTGCCCCGTGCCCCGTGACACCGTCGTGCTCGTACCGGCCGCCGGCCGGGGTGAGCGCCTGGGCCCCGGCGCACCGAAGGCCCTGCGTGCGCTGCGGGGCGATCCGCTGCTGCTCCACGCGGTACGCCGGATCGCGGCGGCCGAGTCCGTGGCCGCGATCGTGGTGGCCGCCCCGCCCGGTGCCGAACGGGCGGTGCGAGACCTGCTGGCGTCCGTGGTCGGCGCCGCCGAGCTCGTCGTCGTGACCGGGGGGGCGTCCCGCGAGGAGTCGGTGGCCCGCGCGCTGGCCGCGGCCCCGCCGGATCCCCAGGTCGTGCTGGTCCACGATGCCGCCCGCTGCCTCTGCCCGCCCGAGCTGGCCGACGAGGTCGCCGCGGCGGTGCGCGGCGGCCACGACGCGGTGGTACCGGTGCTGCCGGTGACCGACACGGTGAAGCAGGTCGACGGCGGTGGTGCGGTGGTGGCGACGCCGGACCGGGCCACGCTGCGCGCCGTACAGACCCCGCAGGGGTTCCGGCGCGAGGTCCTGGTCCGCGCGTACGCGGCGGTCGCGGCCGGCGAGACGTGGACGGACGACGCGTCGCTGGTGGCGCGGTACGGCGCGGCGGTGCACACGATCCCCGGCCGCGAGGAGGCCATGAAGGTGACCCGACCCTTCGATCTGCTGGTGGCCGAGGCCGTCCTGGACCGCGCATGATCCCGCGGGTGGGGATCGGCACCGACGTCCACGCCTTCGAGGCCGGGCGGGAGTGCTGGGTGGCGGGGCTGCACTGGCCGGACGCCGACGGGCTCGCGGGGCACTCCGACGGCGATGTGGCCGCCCACGCCGCCTGTGATGCACTGCTGGGCGCGGCGGGCCTCGGTGATCTGGGGGGCCATTTCGGTACCGCCCGCCCGGAGTGGGCCGGGGCCAGCGGTGTCACGCTGCTCACCGAGACGGCGCGGCTGGTGCGGGTCGCGGGCTTCGACATCGGCAACGTGGCGATCCAGGTCATCGGGGTGTCCCCGAAGCTCGGCCCGCGCCGCGCGGAGGCGGCCGCCACGCTGTCGGCCGCGGTGGGTGCGCCGGTGTCCGTGTCGGCGACCACCACCGACGGGCTCGGGTTCACCGGGCGCGCCGAGGGGCTCGCCGCGGTCGCCACCGCGCTCGTCGTCGCCCGGGCCTGAGCCGATGACCGATCCCGAGCTGGACGCCGCCGAGGAACTCGTGCGGGCGGGCCACCCCGAGGAGGCGCTCGCCGCGCTGGGCCGGCTTGCCGCGGCCCGGCCGGGCGACTGGCTGGTCGTGGTCCGGGAGGCGCGGCTGCTGGCGGACCTGGGCCGGACCGTCGACGCGGTCGCGGCGGCCGATCGCGCGGTCGCGCTGGCCCCGGCCGAGCCGGGAGCGCATGCCGGGCGCGGTCTGGTGCTGGCGGTCCTCGGCCGCGCGGCCGAGGGCGAGGACGCCGCCCGGGAGGCACTGCGGCTCCATCCGGACCACCTCGGCGCGCTGCACGCCGCGGCCGTGGCGTCGGCGGTGGCCGGCGGCGACGAGCGCGCGCTCGCGTACGGCTGGCATGCGGTCAACGTCGGGCCCGGTGACCCCGCCGCGCTGCGGGCCTACGGGACCGGGCTCAGCGCGAGCCGGCGGTGGTCCGAGGCGGAACAGGTGTGGCGCAGCGTCCTGCTGGCCGCGCCCGGCGACGACGAGGCCACCCGCGCGCTGATCACGGTTCTGTCGGCTCAGGGGCGGCACGACTACGCGCGCGAGCTCGCCGAGGGGCTGGCGGCGGCGTACCCCGCCCGCCCCGACACCGCGGCGCGGGCCTACCGGGGCGACGCCACCTGGGTGGCAGTGGCCGGCGGGCTGGTCGCGGCGGGGCTGCTGCTGGGGCACCCGGCCGGGTTCGGCCCGGTCGGCACGGTCCTGCTCGTGCTCCTCGGCCTGGTGTACGGGGTGGCGCGGTGGCGGGCCCGGCGACGGGTACCGGCCACCGCGGAGACCCGCGAGGCCGTCGCTCGGATCGACCGCGCCCGGGATCGCGCCGTCGTGGGTGTCGCGGGGCTGCTCGCGGTCCTCGCGGGTGCCGGCTGGTTGCTGCGGGCGCCGCACACCTCGGCCGCGCTGGCGCTGGGCGTCGTGTTGATCCTGGGCGGCCTCGTCGGCGGGTTGAGCTGGCTGCGGTCCCGCTGACCGGTGACCATGGTCCGGTGACCGAGACCCTCATCCGCGAACCCGCCCTTCGCCGCCCCGACCTGCTCGCCCCGCCGGTGACCGCCGCGCTCGCCGCCTGGTCCGGGCCGGTGCCCGTCGCGGAGATCACGGTGGCCGCCATCGACCCGGACTCGGCCGACACGGCGGAGTTCTGCGCCCGGTACGGGGTCGCCCCGGCGGAGTCCGCGAACTGTGTCGTGGTGCGCGGCAGCCGCGGCGGCGCGGACCGGTACGCGGCCTGCGTCGTGCTCGCCACCACCCGCGCCGACGTCAACGGGGTCGTGCGGCGGAACCTGGACGTGCGGAAGGCGTCGTTCGCGCCGATGGACGACGCCATCGCGAGGAGCGGGATGGAGCACGGCGGGATCACGCCGCTCGGGCTGCCCATGGATTGGCCGGTGTACGTGGACGCGGCCGTCGCCGCCGCCGCGGTGGTGGTCGTCGGCAGCGGCATCCGCGGCTCGAAGCTGTGGCTGCCCGGTGCGGCGCTGGCGTCGCTGCCGGGCGCTCGGGTGGTGGAGGGCCTGGCCCGCGCGGCATAGTCCAGGGGCGGATCCCTCGACGAGGAGCTGACATGGCTGTGCCCCTGCCCGACTACGCCAAGCCGCTGCTGGACGGCCGGACGGTCGTCACGCTCGCCACGCTGAACGAGGACGGGAGTCCGCACGCGAGCCCGGTCTGGGCGGCGCGCGACGGCGACGACGTCCTGCTGTCCACGCTGGTCGGCAGGCAGAAGGAGCGGAACCTCCGCCGCGACCCCCGGGTCAGCATCGTGGCGGTGAACCCGGAGAACCCCTACGAGTACGCCGAGATCCGCGGCACCGCGGCGTTGTCGCCGGACGGTGCGCGGGAGCTCGTCGAGCAGCTGTCCCAGAAGTACACCGGCGGCGCGTACACGAACGACGGGCCGGGAGACGAGCGGGTGACCGTCCGGGTGACGCCCGAGCACGTCACCGGCATGGGCATGCGCTGAAGAATCCGCCCTACCCCCGCGTTGATCATGGGGTTTGCAACAGACACGCCCGCGTGTCGTGTTGCAAACCCCATGATCAACTTGAGGTGGACGGGGCGCGGCCCGACCAGGTCCACGCGTACCCGCTGTCCTCGCACTCCAACGCCGGTTCGCAGAGCTCCAGCGGCCGGAACGTGTCGACCATGACCGCCAGCTCGTCGAAGGACTCCGCGCCGATCGACCGTTCCACCGCCCCCGGCTGCGGACCGTGCGCGCAGCCGCTCGGGTGCAGGGAGATCGAGCCCGGCCCGATGCCCGAGCCGCGCCTGGCCTCGTAGTTGCCGCCGCAGTAGAAGATCACCTCGTCGGAGTCCACATTGGCGTGGTTGTACGGCACCGGTACCGCGTCCGGGTGGTAGTCGACCTTGCGCGGCACGAACGAGCAGATCACGAAGTTCGGCCCCTCGAACGTCTGGTGCACCGTGGGCGGCTGGTGGACCCGGCCGGTGATCGGCTCGAAGTCGGCGATGTTGAACGCGTACGGGTACAGGCACCCGTCCCAGCCGACCACGTCGAACGGGTGGTGCGCGTAGGTCAACCGGGTCCAGCCCTGCCGGTGCTGCACGATCACCTCGACGTCGGCGCCGGTCTCGTGCAGCGGCTCGCCGGGGCCGCGGAGGTCGCGCTCGCAGTAGGGCGCCTGCTCCAGGAACTGCCCGCGCGCCGACAGGTACCGCTTCGGCGGGGTGACGTGCCCGGTCGCCTCGACCACCAGCGTCCGCAGCGGGCCGTCCGGCACGATCCGGTACGTCGTGGACGTGGGGATCACGACGTAGTCGCCCCGGCGGAGGTCGAGCGGCCCGAAGACGCTGTCCAGCCGGCCGGTGCCGCTCTCGACGTAGAGGCACTCGTCGCCGATCGCGTTGCGGTACAGCGGGGACGGGCGCTCCGCGACCGCGTAGGAGATGCGGACGTCCGCGTTGGCGAACAGGTGCCGGCGGCCGGTGATCGGGTCGGTGCCCGGGTCGTCCAGCTTGTGGGTGACGAAGTGGCGGGGCTTGAGAGGCAGGTTCGGCCAGCGGGTCCACGTCGGGGCGTCGAATACCGCAGCGTCCACGATCGCGGTCGGCAGATGCCGGTGGTACAGCAGGGCGGAGTCGCTGGAGAACCCCTCGACGCCCATCAGCTCCTCGGCGTACAGGGCGCCGTCGGGGGCGCGGAACTGGGTGTGCCGCTTGCGGGGCACCTCGCCGACCTGCCGGTAGTGGGGCACGCGCGACGTCCTCCCCTGGGCCGTTGTCCCGTTTCTGTAGCGTCGGCTAGCGTCCCGGGCATGTCAACGGCTCCGTGGGTCAGCGTCCCCGCCGACTCCGGGTTCGGGCTCGGGCACCTCCCCTACGGGGCCGCGGTCCTCGGTGACGACGCGCAGCATCTGCTGGTCCGGATCGGCGACGACGCGCTCGACCTCAACGAGGCGGGCGCCGCGGGCCTGCTCGACGAGCTCGCGGCCGGGATCGACGCGGGCGCCGTGACGCCGGAGACGCTGCGTGCCGTGGTGGACGCCCCCGTCCTGAACCCGTTGCTGGCGGCCGGTCCCGCGGTGTGGGCGGCACTTCGCGGGCGGGTCACCGAGTTGCTCACCGACCCGGCGTACCGCGACCGGGTGGTGCTCCGGCCGCTCGACGCGCTGACGCCGGTACTGCCGTGGTCGGTCGGGGACTACGTCGACTTCTACTCCTCGGAGCACCACGCCGCCAACGTCGGCCGGATGTTCCGCCCGACCGCGCCGCCGCTGTACCCGAACTGGCGGCACCAGCCGATCGGTTACCACGGGCGGGCGGGGACGGTCGTGGTGTCCGGTACCGACATCGTGCGGCCCCGTGGCCAGTACCCGGTCGACGGGACTCCCACGTTCGGGGCGACCCGGCGGCTCGACATCGAGGCCGAGGTGGGCTTCGTGGTGGGCACCTCGAACGACCTCGGCACCCCGATCTCCACTGTGGACTACCGGGGTCACGTGTTCGGCGTGGTGCTGCTGAACGACTGGTCCGCCCGCGACCTGCAGGCGTGGGAGACGGTGCCGCTCGGGCCGTTCCTGGGGAAGTCGTTCGCCACCAGCGTGTCCGCGTGGGTCACGCCCCTGGCGGCGCTCGCCGCCGCCGGGGTCGCCGGGCCGGACCAGGACCCGCCCGTGCTCGACTACCTGCGCGAGGAGACGCCGTCCGGACTGGACCTGGAGCTCCTGGTGCGGTGGAACGGCGAGGTGGTCTCCAGGCCGCCGTTCGCGACGATGTACTGGTCACCGGCGCAGCAGTTGGCGCACCTGACGGTCAACGGCGCCCGGGTCCGCCCGGGCGACCTGTATGCGTCGGGCACGGTGAGCGGCCCGGAGGCGGGCCAGCGGGGCTCGTTCCTGGAGCTGACCTGGAACGGCGCCGAGCCGGTCACGCTGGCCGACGGGTCCACCCGGGAGTTCCTGCTCGACGGCGACGAGGTCGTCATCTCGGCCACCGCCACCGGGGTCGACGGGCGGCCGATCACGCTGGGTGCGGTGACGGGGCGCATCCGGCCGGCCCGGGACTGACCGGCGGCACGACCGAGGGGCCCCGGCCGGCATCGTGTGCCGGCCGGAGCCCCTCGTCGGTTCGGGCTGGACCCGGTCAGCGGCCGTGGCCGTGGCCGTGGTGCCGCTCGCCGTGGGAACCGTGGTCGCCCCGGTGGCCGCGGGCCCCGTGGTCGCCACGCTCGCCACGGTGCCGTTCGCCCCGCGCCGCGCCGTCCTGCTTTCGCTCGGCGCGCGTCGCCTCCATGCGGTCGCGCCACTCGGCGCGTCGCTCCGCCGCGGCCGCACGCGCAGCCTCCAGCTTCGCGGCGCGCTGCTCGATCGCCGCACGGACGGCAGCCGCGCGCTCGGCCTCGGCCGCGGCGACAGCGGCCGGGTCGGCCGTCTCGTTGTCCGCGGCCTTGTCGAGGTACCGCATGCCCTGGTCGGTCTTCCACGCCTGGAGCTGCGCGGGCAGGGCCGACACGAGGTCGAGCTCGGCCGCGTCCGGCCGCACGTTCTGCGGCAGCCAGCCGGCCGGCAGGCCGGCGTCCGGCAGGTCGGCCTCGCCGTCCGGGGCCTTGAGCTCGGGGAACCCGGCACCGTCCTGTGTCGACGGCGGCGTGACGGTGTAGCTGAGGACGATCGTCAGGTTCGCGCCCTCGGGCAGCGCCTTGTCGATCGTGATGATCGTCTGGTCACCGTTCCTCGTGACGGTGGCCGGAGCGCCGTTGACGGTCGCGGCCTTCGCCACCCGGTCGAAGTCCAGCGCGAACGTGCGCGTCGGGCTCGTGGCGGTGGCCGTGATCGTCGTCGTCGCGTCGACCTCACGCTCCGCACGGTCGTAGCCCAGCGCGAGCCGGTAGTTCTGGATGTCGTAGTCCGACTTTGCGGAGTCGGGAGCCTGGAACTCCGGCGCGGTCATCGCGGACGAGGGTGTAGCGACCAGTACCGCTCCCGCTGCTGCGGCCGCTGCGACTCCATAGATCCTGCGTCGTGCCATCGTTTCGTACCCTCCTCGTATTGCGTACAACCTGTGATCAACTGCGGGCACAACGTTACGTCCGAATCATCCTGATGCAACCCCGTCGAGGCGGGTGCGGTGCCGTTCCGGTCGCGGCCCGGGCCGCGACCGGCGTCCGGGCGGGTTCCTGTTTCCGCTGCTCAGCCCCCGCGTACCGGCCCCGCGGTTGCCACGCCGCCAAAGCTGTGCATGATCGGCGCGAATTTTCCGTCCGGACGCGGGTCCCGCCCGGTGGTCCGTGCCGTTCCGTCCCCGGCGCCCGGAACCACCGGACCGGTCCGACCCGGCGTAGCCTGCGGTCAGCGGCGGAGGAGGGGTATGGCGTCGGCCGAGGTCCACAGGCGAATCAAGGCACCCGTCGACCGGGTGTGGAGGTCGGCCACCGACGTCGCCGGTGCAGGGAAGCGGATGAGCGGCGTGGAGCGCATCGAGCCGCTGACCGACGGTCCGTTCGCCGTCGGAACCCGCTGGCGGGAGACCAGGACCGCGGCCGGACCGTCCGCGACGGAGGAACTGGTGGTCGTCGAGTGCGAGCCGCCCCGGCGGTACGTGGTGGAGGGGACCAGTGGCGGGGCCAGGTTCCGCTCGACCACGACGTTCGTGCCGGTCGGCTCCGAGACGCAGGTCGAGATCCTGTTCGACGCCCCGCCGCCGAACCTCGGCGCGCGGCTCGTCGGGTTCCTGTTCGGGGTGCTGGCGGCCCGGACGGTGCTCGCCACGCTGAACCGGGACCTCGACGACCTCGCCCGGTGGTGCGAGCGACCGGCCCGCTGACGGTCCGGACCCGGGTTGCCGCCGCGACCCGCGTACCCTCGCCACGGGGAACGGAAGGGGGCTGTCAATGGTGGGGGAGAGCCCCGCGTCGGACGTCCTCGTGCAGACCTTCGGCGGCGGTGCGTACCGGATCGACGACATCGCGCGACCGCTCGCCCTCACCTATGCGGCCGCGACCATGCACTTCGTCAAGCACCAGAGCATCCTGGCCGCATTCGGCAGTCACGACGACTTCAGCGAATCCCCGCTCCGCCGCCAGCCGGCTGTCTGGCAGGGCCACCTCGGCGCGCCGCCGCTCGTCCTCGACACCGAGGCGCAGCGCTACTTCGAGGACGTCGTCGCGCAGCGCGAATGGGATCCCCTGCTCGGCACTCGCTTGATCATCGGCGAGGAGGTCGCCGCGCCGGACGCCGGTGAGGTGGGCGACGGGCGCGTGACCCTCGTCCGGTGCGACCCCGTGGACGGGACGCAGATCCTCTCGCACTCGGGCGACGGGTTCTCCACGGTCGTCACGATGGAGTCGCGGAAGAACGCCCACAGCCCGTGGCGGCACTACTGCGGCGCCATCGTGCGCAGCGACGGGTGCGCGATCTCGTGGACCCGCAGCGCGGTGTACACCCACTTCATCGTGCTGGACCCGCGCCATCGGCCGACGCCCGACCACGTGCCGGACGTCCTCGACCTCGGGATGCTGCCGCCGTTCGCCAACCGCGTGCTGTCCGAGCAGCGTCGGCTCGACGTCGCCGGCGCGGGCGCCTGCGTGGCGGCGGCGAGCCCCCTGCGCCGGGCGGCGGTGGTCCGGGAGTTCGGACAGCTCGTCACCGGCGCGCCGTACTTCGACCTGCGGGCCGGCACACCGGCGGGCTGGGCACTCTGTACGGGGCTGCTCGGGTGGCTTCTCGAACCGTCGCAGACCACCATCCACGACTCGATCCACCTGTTCCCGTTCACGCTGCTGGGCGGCCGGGTGTTCACGACGCGCTTCGAGCGGGTCGACGTCCGGCAGCTGTTCGAGGACCACGCCGGACCGGGCGCGCCGGAGAAGATCATCCCGCCGTACGTCGCCTGCGTCTTCGACGAGTCGGTCGACCTCATCCGGGACCGCTGAGAACACCCGCCGCCGCGGCGCCCTCGACCCGATCGGCGGCGGTCCGATGGGCCCGGGCCGCCGGTCAGCCGCCGAGAACCTCCCGCGCCACGGCCAGGAACAGGTCGTTCTCGGCGGGCGTCCCGATCGTCACCCGGACGCCGTCGCCCGCGAACGGCCGGACGATCACGCCCCGCGCCTCGCCGGCGGCGGCGAACTCGACGGACCGCTCGCCGAGCGGCAGCCACACGAAGTTCGCCTGGGTCGGCGGCACGTCCACCCCGAGCGCGGAGACCGTGGTCTCGACCCGGTCCCGCTCGGCGACCACCAGGTCGACCCGCCGCTGCATCTCGCCGACGGAGTCGAGCGCGGCCAGCGCGCCGGCCTGTGCGACGAGGGACACCGAGAACGGCGTGACGATCTTCCGGATGGTCTCGGCGACCGGCTCGGCGGCGGCGAGCCAGCCGACCCGCATGCCGGCGAGCCCCCAGGCCTTCGACAGCGTCCGCAGCACCACGACGTTGGGCCGGCCGGCGGCCAGGTCCAGCCCGTCCGGGACGCCGGGATCGGTGACGAACTCGCGGTACGCCTCGTCGATCACGACGAGCACGCTGTCCGGTACGGCGTCGAGGAAGCGTTCCAGCTCGGCCCGCCGGATCGCCGTACCGGTCGGGTTGTTCGGGTTGCACACGAACACCAGGCGGGTTCGGTCGGTGATCGCGGCGGCCATCGCGTCCAGGTCGTGCTCGTGCCCCGCGGTGTTGGGGACCTGCACGGGCGTCGCGCCGGCGCCGATCGTGAGGATCGGGTAGGCCTCGAACGAGCGCCACGCGTAGAGGACCTCGTCGCCGGGCCCCGCGGTGGCCTTGGCGAGCACCTCCGCGAGCGCCACCGACCCGCAGCCCACCGCGATCCGGGCGGGGTCGACCGCGTACCGCTTGCCGAGCGCCTCCCGCAGCGCGACCGCGGCGAGGTCCGGGTACCGGTGCATCCCCAGGGCCGCCTCGGCGACGGCCTCGGCGACCCCGGGGAGCGGGCCGTACGGCACCTCGTTGCTCGCCAGCTTCACGGCTTCGGACAGGCCGAGCTCCCGGGCGAGGTCCGCCGGGTTCCGGCCGGGCCGGTACGACGGGATCCGGTCCAGATCGCGGCGGGTGAGCGGCATCGATCCTCTTCCTGGGTCAGTGGGGCCGGGACGGGGCGGTGACGACGACCGTGCGGGCCGCCTTGTCGTGCAGGCACTGGCGGCGCGGCTTGTCCCAGAGGCACCACGCCGCGTCGAGGAGCTGGACCACGAACAACACGCCCCACAGCAGCAGCGGGAACCCCTGCGGGATCCAGCGCTGGATCGAGCGGCGGAACCCGATCGGCTCGCCGTCCACCGAGACGACCCGGATGCCGAGGAGCCGCTTGCCGAGCGTCTGCCCGGTTGCCGCGATCGCCGGTACCTCGTAGGCGAACCAGAGGGCCATCGCGACCAGCGAGATCACCAGCGAGAGGGTGTTCGCGTGGTCCGAGTACGCCGGCTGGGGCTCGCCGCGCTGCATGGCGTTCACGACGGGGAGCAGCTCCCGGACCAGCTGGTACACGAAGTAGCCGTTGACCACGACGTTGAGCAGGAACACCGCGACGATGTCGATGAGCCGCGCGGCGAACCGGTTCGCGAGGGGCGCGAGCGCACCCGCCACGGGCGCGCCCTGGTCACCGGGGATCGGGTACCAGCCACCGGTCTGGCCGGGCACCTGCTGACCGGGCTGATCCGGCTGGCCGGGAGGCGGGTACCAGCCGGTCGGCTGTCCGGAGACCGGCCCGCCGGGAGCCGGCTGGGCGGGCGGGGCGGGCGGGGGGAACCAGCCGGTGGGCTGTTCCGCTCCGGCGGGCCCGGGCCCGGGCGTTGCGGAGGCCGGCTCTGCCGGCGGGGCGAGCGGCCCGGCCGGCGGCACCGCCCCGACGGGCAGGCGCTCACCGACCCACTGCTCGCCGTCCCAGTACCGCTGGGTGTCGGGGTCGGCGGGGTCCGGGTACCAGCCCGCGGAGATGCTCATGCGCCCGGCACCTTCACGACGGCGGTACCCGCGTACTTGTCGTGCAGGCACTGCTGGAACGGCTTGTCCCAGAGGCACCACAGCGCGTCGAGCCACTGGACGATGCCGGCCAGCGACGAGATGACGAAACCGAGCACCGGGACGACCAGCACCAGCCACGAGGCGTTCTCCACCAGGAACCGCCGCCGGTACGCGCGCCGGTCCGGCACGCCACCGTCCAGCCGGACGATCCGCAGCCCGAGGGCCCGCTTGCCGACGGTCTGCCCGGCCCGCTGCTGGTAGCTCACCTGGTAGGCGTAGTGGATCGCCGCGTGGACGAGCGCCCACAGCGACACCGCCAGGGCGAGGAGGACGAACGCGGCGGCCGGGGCGATCGAGCCCCTGCCGGCGGAGAGCACCGCGGCCGTGGGGACGAAGAACACCGCGCCGACGAGCAGGCTCGGGATCAGCAGGACGAGGTGATCGAGCACCTTCGCGCCCAGGCGTTCCCCCGGGCTCGCGAGCGGATGACCGCCCAGCTGGACCGGCGGCGGCGCGTAGCCCGGCGGCGGGTACTCCTGCGGCCAGGCGGCCTGCGTGGGACTCGTCATGCCGCCATCCTGCCGCACGGGTCCGAACCGGTCAGAGGTTGCCCCGCCGAGCCTGCTCACGTTCGATCGCCTCGAACAGCGCCTTGAAGTTGCCCTTCCCGAAACCGAGCGAGCCGTGCCGCTCGATCAGCTCGAAGAACACGGTCGGCCGGTCCTGTACCGGCTTGGTGAAGATCTGGAGGAGGTACCCGTCCTCGTCCCGGTCGGCGAGGATCCGCAGCTCGCGCAGGGTGTCCACCGGGACCCGGGTGTCGCCCACCCATTCGCCCAGCGTGTCGTAGTACGTCTCCGGCGTGTCCAGGAACTCCACCCCGGCTGCCCGCATCGCCCGGACACTCCCGACGATGTCGCCCGTCGCCAGCGCGAGGTGCTGCACGCCGGGGCCGCCGTAGAAGTCCAGGTACTCGTCGATCTGGGATCTCCGCTTGCCGACCGCGGGCTCGTTGAGCGGGAACTTCACCCGGTGGTTGCCGCTCGCCACGACCTTGCTCATCAGGGCGGAGTACTCGGTGGCGATGTCGTCCCCGACGAACTCCTTCAGGTTCGTGAAGCCCATGACCTCGTTGTAGAAGCGGACCCAGATGTCCATCCGGCCGAGCTCCACGTTGCCGACGCAGTGGTCGACGGCCTGGAAGAACCGCGTCGCCGGGGGCGCGGCCAGCGGGCCGCGGCGGACGTACCCGGGGAGGTACACGCCGCGGTATCCGGACCGGTCGACCAACGTGTGCCGCGTCTCGCCGTAGGTCGCGACGGCGGCGACCACCACGGTCCCGTCGTCGTCGGTCAGCTCGTGCGGCTCGGTGAGCACGGTGGCGCCGTGCGCGCGGGCATACCGCACCGCAACCGGTACGTCCGGTACGTCGAGGGAGAGGTCCACGACGCCGTCGCCGTGTGCCGCGACGTGCCGGGACAGCTCGGTGCCGGGGCGCACGGCGCCGCTCAGGACGAACCGGGCCCCGCCGCTGGTCAGGACGTACGACGCGGTGTCGCGGTTGCCGGTCTCGGGGCCCGAGTACGCCACGCAGGTCATCCCGAACGCGGTCGAGTACCAGTGGGCGGCCTGCCTGGCGTTGCCGACCGCGAACCCGATCGCGTCCATGCCGCGCACCGGGAACGGATCGTCGCTCGGGTCGTGGTCGACGGCACCGATCAGGCTCTCGATCGTGGAGGTCATGCCGGGAGCCTCTTGTCTCCGGGCACAACTGGGCAACTGTCCCGGTTCTGGTTGCTCAGGATGTACAGTCCGCGCAGTCCTTGCCGGGAAACGCTGTACAGATTGCGGGGTAGCCGTGCTCGATGACCTGGACGCCCGCCTGCTCCGGTTGCTGGCCGACGAGCCGCGGATCGGGATGCTGGAATGCTCGCGCCGGCTCGGCGTCGCGCGGGGCACCGCGCAGGCCCGGCTGGACCGGCTCACGGCACGGGGCGTGGTGCGGGGATACGGGCCCGAGGTGGACCCCGCCGCACTCGGCTACGCGGTCACGGCGTTCGTCACGTTGGAGATCCGGCAGGGGCTCGGGCACGCGTGCGTCGCGGGGGAGCTGGCGCGGATCCCGGAGGTGCTGGAGGCGCACACGGTGAGCGGGGCGGGAGACATGGTGTGCCGGATCGTCGCGCGCTCGAACACCGACCTGCAGCGGGTCATCGACGCGGTGGTCACGATCGAGGGCATCGTCCGGACGAACACGGTGATCGCGCTGGCGCCGCAGATCCCGTACCGGGTGCTGCCGCTGGTCGAGACCGCCGTGAGCCCCGCACCACGCGCCACCCCGCGTTGATCATGGGGTTTGCCACAGGACACGCC
>JAVEDU010000054.1 GCA_030840805.1 Actinomycetota bacterium | reverse complement strand
CCCCCCCCCGCTCGGGTCGGGTCACCGCCGCAGCCAGGACACCACCAGCCCCAGCAGCACGGCCCCGCCGCGCAGCCGCCGCCACGGGTTCACGCCGCGCACCACCTCGTCGGCCGCCCACGCGGCGAACGCCGCGGTACCGGCCACCTCCAGCGCGGTACGCCAGACGCCGCCCGGGTCGAACACCCACCGCGCCGCCTGCACGCCGATCCCGGCGAGCAGCGGCGCGTTCGGCCACTGCACGACCGTGATCCGCCCGGTCGTGCGACTTCGGAACAGCCACTCCACAGTGTCCATCGCGACACCGTATGGGGATCACCACAGCCCGGACGGTTCAGCCCCCGCCCATAGCTGCCGATTCAGGCAACGTCGGACAGGCCGACCTCGATGGAGGGATCCCACACGTGAAGTACCGACTGGTCACCCGCAGCGACTTCGACGGCCTGGTCTGTGCGGTTCTCCTGCGCCACGTCGGCCTGATCGACGAGATCACGTTCGTGCACCCCAAGGACGTCCAGGACGGCGCGGTCGACATCACCGAGCGCGACATCCTCACGAACCTGCCGTACGCCCCGGCGGCGCACCTCGTGTTCGACCACCACCACTCGGAGACGCTGCGCACCGGCGGCACCGCCACGAACCACGTGATCGACCCGGACGCCCCCTCCGCCGCGCGCGTGGTCTACGACCACTTCGGTGGCGCCGAGCGCTTCCCGCACGTGTCCGCGGAGCTGATGGACGCCGTCGACCGGGCGGACTCCGCCGCCTACGAGATCGACGAGATCCTCGAGCCGGTCGGCTGGACGCTGCTGAACTTCCTGATGGACAGCCGGACCGGCCTCGGCCGGTTCCGCGACTTCCGGATCTCGAACTACCAGCTGATGATGCAGCTCATCGACGCATGCATCGAGCACCAGGACGCCGAGGAGATCCTCGCGCTGCCGGACGTCTCCGAGCGCGCCGAGCTGTACCGGGCGCAGCACGACCTGTTCGTCGCGCAGCTGCGCCGGGTGAGCCACCTCGAGGGCGATGTCGTGATCGTCGACCTGCGGGACGAGGAGACGATCCACGCGGGGAACCGGTTCATGGTGTACGCGCTGTTCCCGACGGCCCGGGTCTCGGTGCACGTGATCTGGGGGCGCCAGAAGCTCAACACCGTGCTCGCGGTCGGCAAGTCGATCCTCGACCGCACCTCGCCCGCCGACATCGGCTCGGTCATGCTCGGGTACGGCGGCGGCGGCCACCTCGCGGCCGGGACCTGCCAGGTTCCGCACGAGGACTCCGAGCGGGTGCTCGCGGAGATCGTCGCCGCGGTCGGCGCGCCCGGTACCGCCGCCGTCTGACGACCTCTCCCCGTTGATCATGGAGTTGGCAACAGACACGCCGGCGTGTCGTGTTGCCGAGCCCATGATCAACGGGGCGGGGGTCAGGCCAGCTTCGCCCGGAGGAAGTCGACCGTCCGCTGCCAGGCGAGCGTCGCGTTCCCGGCGTCGTACGTGCCGAGCGCGTTCGTGTCGTTGTGGAAGGCGTGCCCGGCCGGGTAGTAGAAGAACTCCACCTCGGCGCCGGACTCCCTGCGGATCTGCTCCTCCTGCTTGCGGGCCTCCGCGGCCGGGTAGAAGTCGTCCTTCTCCCCGTAGTGGCCCTGCACGGCCGCGGTGATGCCCGCGTACGTGTCCGGCACGGCCGGCCCGACGCCGTAGAACGGCACGGCCGCGCCGATCCTGTCGCCCTGCTGCGCCGCGAGCAGGAGGACGAAGCCGCCGCCCATGCAGAAGCCGACGGCCCCGACCGAGGCCGAGGTGACCGCGTCGTGGGTGAGCAGGAAGTCGACCGCACCCGCGAGGTCCCGGGCGGCCCGGTCCACCGGGAGCTCGGTCATCAGCTTGCCGGCCTCGTCGGCGTCGTGCGCGACCTTGCCGCCGAACAGGTCGGGCGCCAGGGCCACGAAGCCCTCCGCGGCGAGCCGGTCCGTGACGTCGGCGATGTGGTCGGTGAGGCCCCACCACTCCTGGATCACGATGACGCCGGGGCCGGTGCCGGACGCCGGGAGCGCGAGGTAGCCGTGCGCCTCGCCGCCGTTGCTCGGGAACGTGGTGTTCTGGCGGGGGTTCTGTTCTGACATGCGAACACCTCTCGGATAGCGATGCTGATTACCGCGACACTATGTCGGCGTTCCGGCGGCGGCGCCGACCAGGGGTGCGAGGCAGAACACCGCGGTACGCCGGACCGGCGCGCTCTCCAGGTCGGTGGGCGTCGGTACGTCGTACTCGCCGACCCGCACGAGCCCGGTCCCGGGGAGGTACGCGCGACCGGGGTCACCGAGCAGCACCCGGCTCCCCTGCCGGTGCGCCGTGGCCAGCCAGTCGAGCATCCGGGCGGTCATCCGCCGCTCGTAACAGACGTCACCCGCGAGCACGACGTCCACCGCGGGCGGTGGCTCACGGAGCAGGTCGCGGGCGGTGACGGCGACGCGCACCCCGTTGCTCTCGGCGTTCAGCTCGGCGGCGACGCCCGCGAACATGCCGATGTCCGCGGCCTCCACCCGGGCGGCCCCGGCGACCGCCGCCGCGACCGCGCCGACGCCACAGCCGGACGCGAGGTCCAGGACGGTGCGGCCGGCGACCTCGTCGGGGTGGTCGAGGACGTACCGGGCCACGGCCTGACCACCGGCCCACGCGTACGCCCAGAACGGCGGGTCCGTGTCCGTCCCGCCGAGCCGCCGCTCGGTCGCCTCCCACAGCGGGACGACGTCGTCCGCCAGCCACAGCGTGACCTCGGGCAGCAGCGGCGGCCGCCGGAGGCTGGTGTGCCCCCGCACGAACGCGCGGTCGTCGGCATCACTCCGGGTGGCAGCGGTCACCGGGCCAGCATGTCGGGCCGGGGCGCAGCGCTCCACCCCGGGGCCTGCGTCGCTCTGCGTACACGCCGAGTGACCCTGGTCGCGGACAGCGGAGCCGGACGATGCGATCATGTCGGGACAAGACGGACGCGTGCCCCGCCTCGGAGGTGTCTGCTCGATCATGCTCACGGCGCTCATCCTGTTCGGCTCGGCCGGTGCGGCCGCCGCCACCCTCGGCTGGCTCAGCGGCGCGCTGATGCGCGGGCTCGCCCGCCGGCGGCCCTTCCTCCGCACCGCCCACGAACGCTGCCGTTACCCGTGGACCGCGACCCTGGTGGTGGCCGCCGCGCTGTCGGTCCTCCCCGCCACCGGGCTCGGAGCCGCCCTCGCGGGCGGGCTGCGGCACACGCTGGTCGTCGCGCTGATCGTCTCGGTGACCTGGCTCGGCGTACGGGTCACCCACGTCAGCGAGGACGCCGCATTCCGCCGACTCCGGGTGGACGTGGCCGACAACCGGCGCATCCGCAAGGTCCGCACCCAGGTCACCGTGATCCGGCGGATCGTCGTCGCCCTGCTGGTCGTGCTCGCGGCCGCCGCGGTGTTGATGACGTTCGCGCGGCTGCGGACGTTCGGCGCGTCGCTGCTGGCCTCGGCGGGGGTCGCGGGAATCGTCGGCGGGCTCGCCGCGCAGACGACGCTGAGCAACGTGTTCGCCGGGCTGCAGCTCGCCTTCACCGACGCGCTGCGGTTCGACGACGTGGTCGTCGTCGAGAACGAGTGGGGCCGCGTCGAGGAGCTGACCCTCACCTACGTCGTGGTCCACCTGTGGGACGAACGGCGGCTGGTCCTGCCGACCACGTACTTCACGACCCGTCCGTTCCAGAACTGGACCCGCACCGGGTCACGCATCCTCGGCACCGCGATGCTGCACCTGGACTACTCCGCCCCGGTGGACGCGCTCCGTACCGAGGCCGGCCGGCTGGTCGCCGCCTCGCCGCACTGGGACGGCCGGGACTGGGCGCTCCAGGTCGTCGACACGACCGAGTCCACGATCGTCGTCCGGGTGCTCGCCAGCGCCGTGAACGCCGACCACGCATACGACCTGCGCTGCGAGCTGCGCGAGAAGCTGCTCGCCTACGTCACCGAACGCCACGCGTCGGCGCTACCCCGCACGCGCGTCGCGGTGCCGGGTGGGGCCGAGCCGGACCTCGGGCCGGCCGACCTCTCCCGAGGATCACCCCCTCGTTCCCGCATCGGCGCGACGAAAAGCGGGTGGTGATCACCGGTCAGCGGTCCAGCAGGTCGGCCAGCACCGCGGCCGGGTCCCGCTCGGGCGGCCCGGCGGGCCACCACCCGTCCGGCTCGGCGCGGTACGGATACCAGCGACCGTCCCGCCCGTACCGCAGCTGTATGCCCGGCCCGGTGACCGTCCAGCGGTTCCGCCACACCGCCGGGTCCGGCACCGCCGCCTCGGCCAGGGCGTCCCGGAGGGCGGCCGTCTGGGCCCGGAGCGGGCTCCACACCTGTTCCAGCGCGGCGAGCCCCGCCGCGCCGCCGTACTCCCAGGCGCGGACGGCACGCGGCAGCCGCCCGGCCGCGCCGCCCAACCGGTCGAGGACCCCCGGGTGGGTGGCGGCGAGCCGGACGGTGTCCTGCCACTCGTCGAGCACCGGCGGAGGCTCGGCGGCGACGAGCAGCTCGCGCGCCCGACCGGCGGCGTCGAGCGCCAGCAGGTCCAGGGCGTGCGGCCCGAGTCCCGGCGCGGGGGCGACCGCCGGGCGCGTCACCGGGTCGAGCGGACCGGGATCGGGCGGATCGGCGGGCAGCGGCGCGACCTCCCGCGCGTAGGCGACCGCGGCCGGGGTTCCGGGGGGCGAGGCCGGCACCGGCACGTGCCGCGCGTTGCGCCGCTGCAGCTCGTCCAGCAGCTCACGCTCGCCCCGGCCGCGCATCAGCAGCAACACGAACGGGTCCTCGTCCAGCAGCCGCGCGCCCTGATAGCTGAGCGCGGCGGCGTGCTTGCACGGGTAGCCCCAGTCCGGGCAGTCACACGCCGGTTCCAGGTCGCCGACCTCGGGCAGCAGCCGGACGCCGAGGGCCGCGGCGGCGTCGACGAGATCGGGCGGCATGTCCCGGTCGAGCAGCGCGGCGATGTGTCCGGCGTTCGCGGCGACCCCGTCGAGGAACCGCTCCCACTCCACGTCGCTCAGCGTCTCCACGCTGACCACCGCGCGGTAGGGAGTGGTCCGGCTGCCGGACACCGGCGCCGCGAGCCGGCCCGGGCTGACCGTGATGGGCCCGACCCGGCCGGCGCGGGCGTAGGTGCGCCCTCGGGCGAGGCGATCGGGGTCCAGCGCGGTCTCCTCCATCGCCCGGATCCACGCGTTGCCCCACCAGGACCGCGCGAGCCGGGTGTTCCGCGAGCCGGGCGGGAACGCCGGGAACCCACGGACCCGGCACTCCCCCATCAGAGCCTCCTCAGCTGGACCAGGTCGGCCAGCTCCGCGTCCGTCAGCTCGGACAGCGCGGCATCGCCGTTGCCGAGCACCGCGTCCGCGAGCGTTTGCTTCGCCGCCAGCATCGCGGCGATCCGGTCCTCGACCGTGCCCTCGGTGATCAGCCGATGGACCTGCACGGGCCGGGTCTGGCCGATCCGGTACGCCCGGTCGGTGGCCTGCTCCTCGACCGCCGGGTTCCACCATCGGTCGTAGTGGACGACGTGGTCGGCGCGGGTCAGGTTGAGCCCGGTGCCGGCGGCCTTCAGCGACAGCAGGAACACCGGCACGTCCCCGGCCTGGAACCGGTCCACCAGCTCCTCACGCCGGCGGACCGGCGTGCCGCCGTGCAGCAGCTGCGACGGGATGCCGCGCGCGTCGAGGTGGCGCCGCAGGAGGCGCGCCATCGTCACGTACTGGGTGAACACGAGCACGGCGCCACCCTCGGCGGTGATCGTGTCGAGCAGCTCGTCCAGCAGCTCCAGCTTCCCGGACCTCCCGGTGAGCCGCGGGTCCCCCTCGCCGAGGTACTGCGCGGGGTGGTTGCAGATCTGCTTCAGCGCGGTCAGCAGCTTCACGATCCGGCCGCGCCGCGCCATGCCGGTGCTGGCCGTGACCTCCGCCATGAGCTCGCGGACCGCGGCCTCGTACAGGCCGGCCTGCTCGCGGGTGAGCGCGACCGGCTGGTCGGTCACGGTCTTCGCCGGCAGCTCGGGCGCGATGCCGGGGTCGGACTTGCGGCGCCGCAGCAGGAACGGCCGGACCAGCCGGGCCAGCCGCTCGCCGGCCGCCGTGTCGCCGCCGGCCTCGATCGGGCGGGCCCACCGGTGCCGGAACGCGGTGAGCGAGCCGAGGAGCCCCGGCGTCGTCCAGTCGAGGATCGCCCACAGCTCGGACAGGTTGTTCTCGACCGGGGTGCCGGTGAGCGCGACCCGGGCGGCGGCCGGGCCGCTGGTGGCACCGATCCGGCGCAATGCCCGCGCCGTTCCGGAGCGGTGGTTCTTCACGTGCTGGGCCTCGTCGGCGACGAGCAGCCCCCAGCGCTGTGCGCCGAGCCGGTCGGCGTCGAGGCGCATCGTGCCGTAGGTGGTGAGCACGAACCCCCCGCCGATCCCGTCGAGCGAGCGGCCCCCGCCGTGGAATCGGCGCACGGGTGTACCGGGAGCGAACCGCTCGATCTCCCGTTCCCAGTTGCCGAGCAGCGAGGCGGGGCACACC
Source organism: Actinomycetota bacterium (assembly GCA_030840805.1). GTDB lineage: Bacteria > Actinomycetota > Actinomycetes > Mycobacteriales > HKI-0501 > JAVEDU01. The sequence goes on along the minus strand of JAVEDU010000054.1, from coordinate 127,802 downwards.
ACCAGCGTGGCTCCCGCCGTCGCCGGATCGGCCTGCCGGTGCAGGTGCAGCGCGATCAGGGTGACCGTCTTGCCGAGGCCCATGTCGTCGGCCAGGCAGACGCCGAGTCCCAGCGAGGTCATCCGGTCGAGCCACCGCAGCCCGCGGAGCTGGTAGTCCCGCAGCGTCGCGGCGAGCCCCGCCGGTGGCCCGATCGGCTCGTCACCGCCGTCCGGGTCGGCGATCCGCCGCCGCAGCGCCTCCAGCGCCCCGCCCGCCGCGACCGCGACGTGCTCGCCGTCGAGCTCCGCCGTGCCGGTCAGCGCGGCCCCGAGCGCGTCGGCCGCGGTGAGCGGCTTCAACACGCGGTCGCGTGCCTTCCGCGCCAGCTCGGGGTCGACCAGCGTCCACTGGTCGCGCAGCCGGACCACCGGGCGGTGCGCCTCGGCGAGCTGGTCCATCTCGGCCTCGGTGAGCGGGTCCCCGCGCAACGCGATCCGCCACTCGAGCCCGAACGTCCGGTCACCGCCGAAGAACGCGGGGCCGGCGGACGGCGCCGGGTCCGACCGGCCGACCACGGCGGTCGCGGTCAGCTCGCGGACCAGGTCCTTCGGCCAGTGCACGTCGACCCCGGCGGCGGCCAGCCGCGGCGCGGCCCACACGAGCAGTTCCGCCAGCTCCTCGTCGGCCAGGTCCAGCGCGTCGGGTACCGGTCCGTCGAGCAGCCGGCCGAGCGGCGCCCACACCAGGGCGGCCCGCCGTACCGACAGCATGGCCTCGATCTGGGCCCGTGGCCCGAACCCCTGCACGCCACCGGTCCAGAGCTCGCCGGCGTCGGCCATCAGCCCCGGGTCGGCGAGGCTGTGCAGCTGCACGACCGCCCGGAACTCGGCGTCCCCCGCCGCGGCCGCCTCGACCCGGAGCGACGCCCGGATACCGCGGTCGATCCCCGCCGATACCTCCCGCGCCCAGCCCCGCAGTTCCGGGACACGCTGCGGCGCTACGGCGGCGAACGGGGCGCCACCGGCGGCGCGCGCGGCGGCCGGGCTTCGCGGCAGGGTGTCCGCGACGGCGTCCAGGAACGCGCGCACCAGCTCCGCGGCCGCGGGCAGGTCCGTGCCACCGCCGGGCAGCGGCAGCGCGCGGGCCTCCGGCGGCATGGCCTCGGTCAGCCCGCGGATCCGCTCGAGGTCGCCCGCGTCCAGCGGCCCGACCCGCCACGCGTCGTGGTCGCCGGGCGTCAGGCCCGGCAGGAGGCGACCGCGGGCGACGAGCTGGAGCCCGAGGAGCGCGGCGGCGCCCCAGAACGCGGCCGCCGGGTGCGCATCCCCGCCGCGCCGAACGCGGGCCAGGATCGGCAGGGCGTCCGCGACCGGGACCCGCTCGACCGGAACGCGCTGGAGGAGCACCTCGCCGTCCACGCGTACGGCCAGGTCGAGTTCCCCGGTGGGCGAGGGCAGCGGCGCGCCGCCGGGCGCCCAGAAGGCCACCGTGGCCGTCCGCGGCGGATCCCCCGGGACGAAGATCGCCGCGTACCGCCCGAGCGTCACTGCCGTGCCTCCGTCCCCCGTCGACCGACCCAGCACCAACGTTTCGGGTGGGGCGGGAGTTCCCCGGTCAGCGGCGCGGCGGGGGCTCGCCCTCGTCGCGCGTCCGGACGACCTCGGGCGTGCCGGCGGGGCGCAGGAGCCTCGCGAGCGCGTCCCACTCCTCCGGCGTCTGCGGGTTGGCGAAGTTCTCCGCCCGCGCCAGCTCGAGGAGGCGCTCCTGCTCCGGCGTCCTGGCCACGTCGCTCACCGTGCGTCTCCTCGCTGTGCTGTTCGTCGGGAAACGGTACCCAGGCCCGGCCCGGTACAGCGCCAGGCGCGCCGGTCGGCGGGGACCTGGGACGACCCGGCGAGGTCACCGCCACGCCGCGACCGGGGCCGCTTCTAGATCGCCGGCGCGGTGAGCCGGTCCAGACCCGCCAGGAGGCCGGGCAGCGCGTCGACGGCGTACGAGACCAGCGCCTCCGAGGCCACCGCCGGGGCTCGCTCGCCGGAGTGGTCGACGGCGAGGCTCTCCACCAGCGACCACCAGCCGCGTACGGCGAGCCGGGTGACCGGGCTCGCCGGCAGGCCCGTCGCGGCCAGCGCCCGGTCGGTGAGCGCGTCCCGGACCTCCTCGTAGATCGCCTGGATCTGCGGGTCGGCACCGGCGCCACCGCGGAAGAACGCCAGGTACGGCTCGCGGTGCCGCACCACGAACCCGACGTACGCGGCGACCGTCGACCGGAGCTGCCGGTCCGGGGCGACCTCCGGTCCGGCCTGCGCCGCGGTCAGCAGCCGGCGGGCGGCGGCGCGCACGACGGCGGCGTAGTAGTCCTGCTTCGTGGCGAAGTAGTGGAACAGCAGCCCACGGGAGATCCCGGCCCGCGCCGCCACCTCGTCGACCGACAGCGCGTGGATCGGCTTGGTGGCCAGGATCTCGAGCCCGATGCCGATGAGCTGCCGGCGACGGTCGTCCTGCCGCAGTCTCTCGGCCATGCCGGCCCCCCGGTGAGCTGTGTTGAGCGGTGCTCAACGTACCGGCTATCTTGTCGAGCACTGCTCAACAAGGCCGAGGAGTGCCCGTGGATTTCGCGCCGTCGCCCCGCTCCCGGGAGTACCGGGACCGCGTCCAGGAGTTCGTCCGCGCCGAGATCGACCCGGTGGAGCCGGAGTACCTCCGCACGGTGTCCGAGCGCGGCTGGACCGTCTCCCCCGTCGTCGAGGAGCTGAAGGCCAAGGCGCGTGCCGCCGGCCTGTGGAACCTGTTCCTGCCCGACGACACGCACGGCGCCGGGCTCTCGACCTCGGACTACGCGCCGGTCGCGGAGGTGATGGGCCGCTCGGCGCTCGCACCCACGGTGTTCAACTGCAACGCGCCCGACACCGGCAACATCGAGGTGCTGTACCACTTCGGCACCGCCGAGCAGCAGGACCGCTGGATGCTCCCGCTGCTGGCCGGGGAGATCCGGTCGGCGTTCTGCATGACCGAGCCGGACGTGGCCTCCTCCGATGCCACCAACATGGCCGCGACCGCCGTCGTGGACGGTGCCGAGGTCGTGCTCAACGGCCGCAAGTGGTGGAGCACCGGGGTCGGCCACCCGGACTGCGAGGTGCTCATCTTCATGGGCGTCACGGACCCGCAGGCCCACCGGTACGCCCGGCACTCGATGGTCCTGGTCCCGCGGAACACCCCGGGCGTGACGGTCGAGCGGATGCTGCCCACGATGGGGTTCTACGACGAGCCGGGCGGCCACGGCGAGGTGTCGTTCACCGACGTCCGGCTCCCCGCGAGCGCGATCATCGCCGGCCCCGGGCGCGGGTTCGAGATCGCGCAGGGCCGGCTCGGCCCCGGCCGGGTCCACCACTGCATGCGGCTCATCGGCCTCGCCGAGCGCGCCCTCGAAGCGGCCTGCCGCCGCGGCGCCACCAGGACGGCGTTCGGCAAGCCGCTGGTGAACCTCGGCGGCAACCGCGAGCGCATCGCGGACGCCCGCATCGCCATCGAGCAGGCCCGGCTCCTCGTGCTGCACGCCGCCTGGCTGCTCGACACCCAGGGCCTCGCCGGCGCGCTGTCCGCGGTCTCGCAGATCAAGGTGGCGGTGCCGACGATGGCGCAGCGCGTGATCGACATGGCGATCCAGCTGCACGGCGGCGCCGGGCTGTCCGACGACTTCCCCCTCGCCGGCGCCTGGACCACCGCGCGCGCGATCCGGCTCGCGGACGGCCCGGACGAGGTCCACCGCGGGGTGGTCGCCCGGATCGAGCTCGCGCCCTACCTGGCGGAGGTGGGCCGGTGAGCCGCCGCGTACTGGTGACCGGGGCGGGATCCGGGCTCGGCCGGGCGATGGCCGACCGCTTCACCGCGGCCGGCGACCGGGTGCTGTACACGGACCTCATCCCGCCGGACGCGCCGAACAGCCTCGCGCTGAACGTCCGCGACGACGATGCCTGGGCCGCGGCGCGGGCGTGGTGCGAGGAGCGGTGGGGCGGCCTGGACATCCTGGTGAACAACGCCGGGGTCGCCGCCGCCGGCCGGATCGAGGCCGTGCCGATGGAGGACTGGCACTGGATCATCGAGACGAACCTGCTCAGCACCGTGCGCGGCTGCCGCACGTTCGTGCCGCTGCTCAAGGCGCAGCGGTCCGGGCACGTCGTGAACGTCGCCTCCCTGGCCGGGCTCCTCACCCCGCCGGCGATGGGTTCGTACAACGTCAGCAAGGCGGGCGTCGTCGCGCTGTCCGACACCCTGCGCTCGGAACTGGCCCCGTTCGGGGTGCGGACCACGCTCGTGTGCCCTGGATTCGTGCGGACGAACCTCGCCACGTCGGTGCGCAGCCCCGACCCGGCCCTGGCCGAGCTCACCACGAAGCTGGTCACCCGGGCCCGGCTGTCCGCCGAGGAGGTGGCGGCCAAGGTGGTCGACGCGGTCGACCACGGGCGGTACCTGGTGCTCACCGAGCGCGTCGGCCGGCTGGCGTGGCTCGCGAAGCGGTACGCGCCCGCGCTGGTGCACAGCCGGACCGTCGCGGCGGCCGAGCGGCTGCACCGCAGGATCGAGGCGCAGTGACGGCCGACGCCGGGGCCCGCCCGGTCCGGGACGAGGACGCCTTCGACACCGCCGCCGTCGCCGCCTGGCTGCACGGCGAGGTCCCGGAGCTGACCGGCGTCCCGGAGGTGCGGCAGTTCGCCGGCGGGGCCTCGAACCTGACCTACCTGCTCCGCTATCCCGATCGCGACCTGGTCCTGCGCCGCCCGCCGGCCGGCGCCAAGCCCGCCTCGGGGCACGACATGGCGCGCGAGCACCGGATCCAGTCCCTCCTCGCGCCGGTCTACCCGTACGTCCCGGCGATGGTGGCGCTGTGCAGCGACCATGCCGTGCTGGGCAGCGACTTCTACGTCATGGAGCGGGTGCCCGGCACGATCCTGCGGGCCCGGCCGGAGGAGCCGCTCGACCGGGCGACCATGCGGGAGCTGGGCACCCGGGTGGTCGACCTGCTGGTCGAGCTGCACCGGGTCGAGCCGGCGGGCGACCTGGCCTCACTCGGCCGCGGCCCGGGCTACGTCGGGCGCCAGGTCGCCGGGTGGTCCCGGCGGTACCGCGCGGCCAGGACCCGGAACGTGCCGAGCTTCGCGCGGGTGATGGCATGGCTGGAGGCGAACCAGCCCGGCGACGTGGCGAGCCGGGTCGTGCACGGAGACTTCCGGCTGGACAACGTGGTGCTGGACGAGAACCTGGTGCCGCGGGCGGTCCTCGACTGGGAGCTCGCCACGATCGGCGACCCGCTGATGGACCTCGGCAGCAGCCTCGCGTACTGGGTGCACGCCGACGACGACCGGCTGTTCCGGGCGACCCGGCGGCAGCCCACCCACCTGCCGGGGATGCTCCGGCGCGAGGAGGTCGTCGCGCAGTACGCCGACCGCACCGGGCTGCCGGTGGACAACTGGACGTTCTACGAGGTGTTCGGGCTCTTCCGGCTCGCGGTCATCGCGCAGCAGATCTACAACCGGTACCACCTGGGGCAGACGCGCAACCCCGCCTTCCGGCACTACTGGATCATGGTCCGGTACCTGGAGCACCGCTGCCGACGGCTGATCCGCCAGACCGCGAAGGGCCGCTGATGGGCGCGATCCACCTCGTCCGGCACGGCCAGGCGACCGGGCTCGAGGGCGCGTACGACGAGCTGTCCGACCTCGGCCGCGAGCAGGCCCGCGCGGTGGGCGCCGAGCTGGTACGCCGCGGGGTCCGGCCCACCCGGGTGATCACCGGGGCGCTGGCCCGGCAGCGGCAGACCGCCGCGGCGGCCGGCCTGACCGGCGCGGTGGTGGATCCGCGCTGGGACGAGTACGACCACCTCGCGCTCCTCGGTGCTCTCCCGGCCGAGGCGACGGCGAACATCGGCCGGGCGCCGGACCCCGCCCGCGCGCTCCAGGAGATGCTGGACGCCGCGCTGGCGCGGTGGGTCGGTGCCGACGGCGGGTCCTACCCCGAGCCGTGGCCGGTGTTCCGGTCCCGGGTCCGCGATGCGCTGAACGACATCGACCGCGGCGGCAGCACCGTGGTGGTGACCTCGGCCGGGCCGATCAGCGCGGTCGCGGCCGCGCTGCTCGGCGTACCGCCGGAGGGCTGGCTCGCCCTCAACCGCGTGATGATCAACACGAGCATCACCACGGTCGCCCTCGGCCGCAGCGGCGCGTCGCTGCTGTCCGTGAACGACCACGCCCATGTGGCCGGCGACGGCCGGCGCCTGCTCACCTACCGCTAGGAGCGTCCGTGCGCCAGAACATCCTCATCACCGGCGCCAGCTCCGGCCTCGGCGCGGGCATGGCGCGGGAGTTCGCCGCCCGCGGCCGGAACCTCGCGCTGTGCGCCCGCCGGACCGACCGCCTGGAGGAGCTCCGGGACGAGCTGCTCACGGCCCACCCCGGCATCGGGGTGAGCGTCGCGGCGCTCGACGTCGACGACCACGAGCAGGTGTTCGCGGTGTTCCGTGCGTTCCGTGACGGGCTCGGCTCGCTGGACCGGGTGATCGTGAACGCGGGACTCGGCAAGGGCCGGCCGCTCGGCACCGGGTACTTCGACGCCAACCTCCAGACCGCCCGCACCAACGTGCTGGGCGCGCTCGCCCAGTCCGAGGCCGCGCTGGAGATCATGCGCGCGCAGCGCCAGGGCCATCTCGTGATGATCTCGTCGATGAGCGCGCTCCGCGGGATGCCGCGGAACATGACCACGTACGCGGCGACGAAGGCGGCCGTCGCGTCCCTGGCCGAGGGCATCCGCGCCGATGTTCGCGGCACCGGGATCGCGGTGAGCACGATCTACCCCGGCTACATCCGGTCGGAGATGAACGAACGGGTGACGAAGGCACCCTTCATGCTCGACACCGAGACCGGGTGCCGGCACCTCGCGGCGGCGATCGAGCGGGAGCCGGCGAAGGCGTACGTGCCCCGCTGGCCGTGGGCGCCGCTGTCGGTCGCGATGCGGACCCTGCCGCTGTCCGTCGTCGCGAAGATGACCTGACCGGGCCCGAGGCCGGGTTCTTCGGCGACTCCGACACCGCGGGCCACGGTGACCCCACCGGCCTCGGCTGGGTCGACCGGGTCGCGGCGTCGGTGCCGGGCCTGATCGCCTACCACGGCGGGGTTCCCGGCGACGCGGCACGCCGCCGGCTCGGCGAGGCCGGGAGCCGGCCACGACTCGGCGGGGTCGTCCTCGCCGTCGGCACGAACGACGTGCTGCCGGGCATCCCGCTCCCCCGCTCCCTCGCGGCCCCCGGCACGATGCTGGACGCGGCCACCTGGCCCGTCCTGGTCGTCGGCCCGCCGCCGGCCGCGGACGGCGCGCTCACCGAACGGCTCACCGCCAACTCCTCGTGATCACCACCGCTCTTCCGGGGCTGTGACGCCGGAAAGGCGGTGGTGATCATGCGGTGACGGAGGCGGGGCGCAGTGCGCCGCGCCAGGCCCGCAGACTCTCGCCCCGGCCGTGCACCCGCATCAGGTAGCCCTGGGCCACCGCCAGCACCGCGCCGAGGAAGAGCACCCCGCCGGCCGCCAGGCCCAGCCGCGGCCCGAGCAGCGACAGGAGCCCACCGCACACGATCGGCCCGGCCATCCCGCAGAACGTGGAGACGGTGCCCCAGGCGCCCATCACCCGGCCGCGGAGCTCCGCCGGCGGCGTGGTCATCAGCAGCGTGGCGGACACCGTGGCCGCGACCGACTCCAGGCCGCTCATCAGGGCGGCACCGGCGAGCAGCACACCGAGCACCGGGGCACCGGAGACGGCGACCTGGATCCCGGCACCGGCCACCGCCAGGACCACCGCGAGCCGCACCCGCGGGGACCGCAGCCGGCCGGCCAGGACCGCGCCGACCGTGGCGCCCACGCCGAGCGCGACGTTGACCGCCCCGTACCCGGCGCCGCCCGCCTGCAGGGCGGTGAGCGTGATCGGCGCGAGCATCAGCCCGTAGTTCCGCGAGAGCAGCGTCGCGAGACCGCTCACGGTCGCGAGCAGCAGCAGGGCCGGCTGGGTGCGCAGCCACCGGACCCCGCCGAGCAGGTCCTCCCGCGCCGACCGCGGGGCGTGGCGCCGGTCGGCGATCCCGGGGCGGACCGACGGCAGCGCGGCGATCACGCCGGTGACGAAGAGGAACGACACCGCGTTCACCGCGTACGCGACCGCGACCCCGCCGGTGGCGAGCACCAGTCCGGCCAGCGCGGCGCCGCCGACGCGGCCGACGGTGGTGATGACCTGCCCGACCGAGATCGCGGACGGGACGTCCTCGGGTACGACCAGCTCGTTGCCGAGCAGGGCGGTGGCGGGCGCGTCGATCGCCGCGATCGAGCCGGACACCAGGGCCAGCGCGATCAGCACCGCCGCGGAGAGCGCGTCCTGCCAGGCGAGCACCGCGGTGAGCGCGGCGACCAGCCCGAGCAGGGCCTGGCCGATGCCGGCGACGACCCGCCTCGACCGGCGGTCCACCAGCGCGCCGCCCAGCGGGGACAGCAGCAGCGCGGGCGCGGCCGACGCGGTCGCGCAGACGCCGGCGAGGGCGGCGGAACCGGTCAGCTGGAGCACCAGCACGTTCTGGGCCACGAGTTGCAGCCACGTGCCGGTGTTGCTGACGAGGTTGGCCACCGACCACGCGGCATAGGACGGGCGGCGCAGCGCGCGCCAGGGCGAGCGGTGCGAGGTGAGGCGAGGCATATGTGGGTATAACTACGCGCCGTAGCCGAACAATCCCGTTCGGTGGTGTTAGAAGACGTCCGCGGGAACGCCACCAGGGTCACCGGCCTGCGCCGGTTCCGGGCCCCTCCGATCGGCAGCGGGATCCGGCACCGGAGGGACGGCGGCGGAGTCCACCCGAACGCGCGAGTCCCACCCAGGACGCGACGACGATCCCGGCGACCACGGCCCGGACGAGCGGGGTGTAGCGCTCCGGGTAGACCACGTTCTCCAGGTAGTGGTCGATGAATCCGCCCGGGCCGAGCGACGGGGCGCCGGCCCGGGCCCGCAGCGTGTCCTCCAGCGCGGTCAGCGGGCACCGCAGGGGGATCAGCACGGACGTGAAGCCCCACCCGACCGCGGCGAGGTGGAGGAACACGGTGCGCGGCCACCACCGGAGGAGGACGCCGCCGCCCACCACGTACGCCAGGAAACCGAGGTGCAGCACCATCACCGCGCGGGCGGGCAGCAGGTCCATGGCGTCCCTCTCCGCCCCGAGGATATCGACGGGAGCCGGGCGGGCGGTGGATTCGCCGCCCTGCCCCGCCGCCCGCGCGGTCTGCACCGGTGGGTCCGCCCGCAACCGGAACCCCTTCCGGGCATCGGTGACGGCCGCGGTTCGGCGCTGTGCCGGTCCGGATGGACCGTGCGGCGCTCGGCGGTCTCGACCTGAGGTGGCGGTACAGGGCCGCCACGGCGGCCCGAGCCGCCGCCGGTGTGCCGCCGGGTCACCCGATAGCGTCGCGCCCCATGGATGCAAAGATCGTCGCCTTCGGCGCCACGGGGTACACCGGACGTCTCGTCACCGCGGCCCTCGTGGCCCGCGGGCACCGCCCGGTGCTCGTCGGCCGGAGCCCCACCAAACTCGCCGCGCTCGCCGCCGAGCACGGCGGCCTCGACACGGCACTGGCCGACGTGTCCCGTCCCGATTCCGTGCGGGCGCTGCTGGGGCCCGGCGACGTGCTGGTCAGCACGGTGGGGCCGTTCGCGCGCCACGGCGCGGCGGCCGTCGAGGCGGCGATCGACGCGGGCGCGCACTACGTCGACTCGACCGGCGAGGCGCCGTTCATCCGGGACGTGTTCGAGCGGTACGGCCCCCGTGCCGCCGGCGCGGGCTCGACCCTGCTCACCGCGTTCGGCTACGACTACGTGCCGGGCAACCTCACCGGCGCGCTGGCCCTGCGCGCCGCGGGCCCGGCGGCGCGGCGGGTGGACATCGGCTACTTCCTCACCGGCCTCGCGAAGATGAGCAGCGGCACCCGGGCGAGCGGCCTCGGCGCGGCGCTCGTTCCGCACCACACGTACCGGGGCGGCCGGCTGGTGGCCGAGCCCGCGATGCGCCGGCTCGGCCGGTTCGACTGCGACGGCCGGACGCTGGTCGGCGGGTCGGTCGGGGCGACCGAGCAGTACACCCTCCCCCGATTCGCCCCCCAGCTCGACGAGGTGGGCGTGTATCTCGGCTGGCTCGGCGGCGCCGTCCGCGGCGCCCAGGCCGCGTCGTACCTGACCCCGGTGCTCAGCGCGGTCCCGGCGCTCGGCCGGCTGCTCGACCGCGGCGCCGCGAGGCTCGGCACGGCGACCGGGGAGGGGGCGGACGAGGCGGAGCGGTCCCGGGGCGGCTCCCGGTTCCTCGCGGTCGCGCGGGATGCCGCCGGTCGCCCGCTCGCCACCGCGCGGGTCGAGGGCGTCGACGCGTACACACTGACCGGCGACCTGATCGCCTGGGCGGCACTGCGGCTGGCCGCCGGACAGGTGAGCGGACCGGGCGCGCTCGGGCCGGTCGACGCCTTCGGGCTCGACGCCCTGGAGGACGGCTGCCGGGAGGCGGGGCTCGACCGCATCGAGGTGTCGGCCGGCTGACCGGGGGTCAGTGGGAGCGGTCCGCCGGGCGGGGCTCGGAGGCGCGGGGCCGCGGCACCATCCGGGGCTTCTCCCCGTCGAGGCCGGCCACGACGACGCGGTTGCGGCCGGCGGACTTCGCCAGGTACAGCGACTCGTCGGCCAGCGCGAGCAGCTCGCGCGGGTCGTCGGCGTGGTCGGGGAACGTCGCGACGCCGATGCTGGCCGTGACCGGCACCGAGACGTCGGCGCGCTGGATGGCCGAGCGGACGCGCTCCGCCGCGACGGCGGCCTGGTCCGCGGTCACGTGGGTGAAGATGACCGCGAACTCCTCCCCGCCGTACCGGGCCGCGAGGTCGCCGTCCCGGCACGTCTCGCGGATCGCCTGGGCCGTACCGCGCAGGACGTCGTCCCCGACCAGGTGGCCGTGCTCGTCGTTGAGGGACTTGAAGAAGTCGAGGTCCACGAGGGCCACCGCGAACGAGCCGCCGGTCCGCCGGGTCTGCGCCGCCTCCCGTTCGAGGGTGACGTCGAACATCCGCCGGTTGGCGACCTTGGTGAGGCCGTCCGTCTCCGCGGCGGTGCGCAGCCGCTGGAGGAGCAAGGCACGGCCGAGGGCCATCGTGGCCTGCGCCGCCGCCTGCTGTGCGGTGGCCAGCAGGCGGCGCTCGACACTGGCGGTCCGGCCCAGCCCCTTCACGGGGCCGTACTCGAACACCAGGGCACCGTCGAGCTGGTCGTTCAGGGCAAACGGGACGACCACCACGTGGTGCAGCCCGGGCAGGAGGTCGAGAAGCCAGTCGTCGGCACCGGGGTTCACCCGGGTGCTGAGCACGGGTTCGCGGGTGGCGAGCGCCTGCGCGACCAGCGAACCGGGAGCGAGCTCGTCCGGCGCGTCGACGAACAGTGGCACGCCGTCACCGGCCAGCGTGACGACCGTGCCGAGGACCCCGGACACGCCGGGCACCGAGGCGTCGCCCTGCGGCCGGGCGAGCACGGCGACCCGGGTGGCCAGCAGCTCCTGCCGGGCGAGCCCGGCCAGCGCGGCGAGGATGCGCGCCGGATCGTCGATGGCCTCCAGGGCCTGCGCGAAACGGCGGAGCACCTCGGTGTCGTACCGGCGGCGGCGCAGCTCACGTTCGTTCACCGCCGCGAACGTGGCCGTGGCGAGGGCCGTGATCCACAGGACCCCGAGATAGGTGGCGAACCCCTCGACCGGGAAGACCGGCGTCATCGTGAGCCCGAGCACCTGCGCCGCCTCGGCCTGCAGCACGGCGAACGCGAGGAGCGAGTGCCACAGCGCCAGCCGCAGCCCGGAGCGGAACGACACCAGCAACGTGACCGCCACGATGTGCAGCGTCACGAGGTATCCGACCGGCCCCGCGAGACCGTTGAGCAGGTGGAAGGCCCAGGCGAGGTAGATCCCGTCGACCAGCAGGCTGGCCAGGAACATGGTCAGCGCGACGGGCCGGCCGAGTCGCGGCAGCGGCAGCGTGATCAGGAGGAAGGCCAGGTAGCCGGCCGCGGCGAACCCGAGCGACGCCCACTCGCCGGAACGCGCGCCGGGCAGCAGCTGCCACATCAGCGGCGGGAGGAGGATCAGGACGACCCGGAAGGCGACGGTCCACCGGATCCGCGACGCGAGCGGGACCAGCTCCGGGCGGGTCGCACGGCCGGCGGTGCTCATCGAGGGATCTCCGTCGGGTTGTCGGGTCGGGCGGCGGTGGGGGCGGCGTGGTCGTCCGGTGGCGACCCGAACGGTACGTCGGGCTCCCCGTAGTCGGGCGCGAGCGCCAGCTTCGGGTCTCGCCGGTCGACCCGGCCCTGCAGCAACAGGAACACGGCCAGGAGGAGCAGGGCCCCCAGCGGAAGGCCGCTGTGGCGGAACGCGCTCTGCCCCATGGCCTGGAGCCGCTCCGGCAGCGGCGCGTCGGCGAGGACCCTCGCCTGCTCGGCGTTCGCGACCGCGCGGTCGCCCGGGTCGGCGGACGGGGCGGCGGAGGGACCGGTACCGCTACCGGCCGCCGGTGCGCCGGGGGAACCGCCCGGAACCACCGGGGTGGCGGACGGCGCCGGCTTGCCCGACGGACCACCGGCCGACGCGGACGACCGCGGCGCGGCACTCGCGCCGGTCCCACCGGACGGGAGCGGGCGTCCCGCCGGCGGCCGGGAATCCCCGGTCGGGGGCAGCGTCGGCAGGAGGGTCGACACCACGGGCGGAACGCTGGGCAGCAGGGTCGGCAGCTTCGGCGGCAGTGGCGGCAGTGGCGGCAGCAGGGTGGGCAGCGGCAAGAGGGTCGGCAGCGGGAGGGGCAGCGGCGGTAGCGGCAGGGGCAGCGGGATCCGCAGCGAGTCGCGCGCCGGGGCGCCCGTCACCGGGGACGGCGTCCGCACCGGCGACCCGGCGGTGTCCGCGGCCTCGGACGGCGCCGCGACGGACAGCAGCACGGCGCCGAGCGTCGTGACCACCACGCCCAGCCCCCCGAGCCGGGGCAGGCGGCGGACGACGGCGGGCGCGTTCCACGCGCCCGTCCGTTCCTGCATGCCGGCTCTCCTCGGGGACCTGCCCGGCTGGTAGCCAGACCTCTCTACCTCATCGGCCCAGGGGGCCGGACGGGTGATCCCCTGTCCGGCCGCACGACCTGGGCCGAACGGTGGATGCGCCGGCAGCGCCGGTGTGCGCCGGCTCACACCGCCGGCGGGTGGAACTCGTGGGTGATCCAGCGGCAGATCACGTCGACGACGTAGTCCTGCTGGTCCCGGGTCAGCTCGTGCCCCTTCGGGATGTCGTGCCAGCGCTCCAGGCAGGTCCGGCAGCAGGTGGCCGAGGCGTGCTGCGCGACGAAGACGGGATGTCCGCGGTACGGGGTCTGCTTGCCGTCCCGGTACGGCTCGGCGGGCGCGAGCCGCTTCGCGACCAGCTCGTGGGCGTGCCGCCGGATCACCGGCTCCCCGCGGAGCTCCGCGGTGGCCCGGTCCCGGCCGCGGAGGTGGAACCTCGCCCGGAACGGGTGCCGGCCGATGCGCTCCAGCCTCTGGTCGATCTCGGCCCATCGGTCCATTGCCCCGAGGCTACGACGCCCGCGGTGCTGCGGCCTCTGCCGGCCGCCGCCGCGGCGTCGGCAGTCGGGCGCCGGTGGCATCCGTGGAGCCCGGACCGCTCTCCTCACTCAGGTACCCGCCTGCACCGCTCCCGGAGCGACGTACGCTGGGAGCAGTCCTTACAGCCCGAGGTCAATACCGCACTGTGCGTAGTTTCGCGCGAGACCCCACCGAGCTTCGAGAGGAACCGGACGTGCCGCCGCGGCGGCACGATCCGTACCCACCACGTGACCACACAGCCTGGGCCCTGGGGCCGTCTCCTCCGTTCCCTGCGCGCGCGGTTCACGGGTGCCGACCCGCTCCTCGCGGGCGTCGCGCTCACCCTCGTCGTGACGCTGGTCGCGATCGTCACGACCGCGGCACTGTCCCGTCCCCGCCCGGCGGCCGAGTCCCCCGCCGACACGACCCTCACCGGCCTCCTGGCCGACGTCCGGGCCGGGAAGGTCGAGGCGGCCACCCTGGACGAGACCGCGCACCGCGTCACCGTGACGCACCACGGGGGGCCGAAGGCCGGGGCCGCGGCGACGGTGCCGGACGCGTACGTCCGCGACGTGGTGTCCGCGTTCGTCGCCGCCGGGGTGCCCCTCACCGTGACCGACCCCGCCGGGACGACCGGCGGCATGACGGCCGCTCCCGCTGCCCAGCGAAGCAGGGCCGGCTGGGTGCCCGCCGGCATCGCGGTCGGCGGACTGGTGGTGCTCCTCGGCCTGCTGACCGCCCTCATGGTGCGCAGCCGGCGTGAGCGCGTCCGGGGCGGCGCGGGCGCCACCACCGGCGTCTCCCGGGGCGGGCTCGGGGTCGGTGGCCGGGCCGGCAGCCGCGGCCGCGGCACGGTGGAACCGGCCACGGTGCCCACCACCCGATTCCGCGACGTCGCCGGGTGCGACGAGGCGATCGCCGATCTCACCGAGATGGTGATGTTCCTGCGCGAGCCGGAGCGGTTCACCCGGACCGGCGCCAAGGCCCCGAAGGGCGCGCTGCTCGTCGGGCCGCCCGGCACCGGCAAGACGCTCCTCGCCCGCGCGGTCGCCGGCGAGGCCGGGGTGCCGTTCTTCGCCGCGGCCGGCTCGGACTTCACCGAGATGTACGTCGGGGTCGGCGCCAAGCGGGTGCGGGAGCTGTTCGCCGCCGCGCGCAGGCATCCCCGCGCGATCCTGTTCATCGACGAGGTCGACACGGTCGCCCGGCGCCGGTCGGCCGACGGCGACCAGGGTGCGGGTGAAACCGAGAACACGCTGGTAGCGCTCCTCGCCGAGATGGACGGCTTCGACGACTCGAACGTGATCGTGCTCGCCGCCACGAATCGCGGCGACATCCTCGACCCCGCCCTCACCCGCCCCGGTCGCCTCGACCGCAAGGTGGAGGTGCCGAACCCGGACCGCCGCGGCCGAGAACGCATCCTCGCCGTGCACATCGCCGGCAAGCCCGTGGCCGGCGACCTCGACCTCACCGCGCTCGCCCGGCGGACCCCCGGGTTCTCCGGCGCCCAGCTCTCCGCGCTGGTCAACGAGGCCTGCCTGGAGGCCGCCCGCCGGGATCTCGTCTCGGTGTCGCACGAGTGCTTCGACCATGCCGTCGCCACGGTGGCGATGGGCCGCGCCCGGACCTCCGCGCTGGTCACCGAGCACGACCGCGAGATCACGGCGTGGCACGAGGCCGGGCACACGCTGGCCGCGTACCTCCAGGCCGACGCCGACGACCCCGTACAGGTGACGATCGTGCCCCGCGGCCCGGCCGGCGGCGTCACGTGGATGAGCGGCAACGACGACCTGTTCCTGCCCCGGCGCAAGGCGCACGCCCAGCTCGTCACCGCGCTCGCCGGCCGGGCCGCCGAAGAGGTGCTGCTGGACGGCGAGTACACCCAGGGCGCGGCCGGTGACCTCCAGACCGCGACCGAGCTGGCCTTCCGGATGGCCACCCAGTACGGCATGACCCGGCTCGGCTACCAGGTGCGGCACCCGCGGACGGCGACGGGCGACGACACGGTGTCCGCGGTCGTCGAGGAACTGCTGGCCGGTGCCCATGTCGCGGCCACGACGCTGCTCGCCGAGCACCGCGAGTTCCTGGGCGCGGTCGCCGCGTCGCTGCTGGACGAGGAGACGCTGACGCTGCCGCAGATCACCGCGCTCGCGCGGCGGTGCGGCGTGACCGGCCCGGCGACGGTTGCGGTCCCGCCGCCGCCGGGCCGGACGGCGTCCGAGACGTCCGCCGCCTGAGCACTCACACCGGCGCACCGGTCCCGTCGGTGTGCAGCGGCTGGGTGGTGAACTCGACCTGCCACACCCGCAGGGCGCCGGCGGCGTTCTCGCACAGCACCGCGCCGTCCCGCCAGATCCCGTCGTCCGCGCGGTACGGACCCGGCGGGTCGCTGGGTGTACGGCTCGCCGAGGACGTACACCCGGCTCGACCCCGACAGCAGCGGAAAATCCGAGCGGCGCAGGTCCGTCACGAGCCGGTGCCCGACGCCCACCCCGCTCGGGGTGTCGACGTCGAGCGCGGCCTCGTACCGCCCGGCGGCGTGTCGACCCGCACCCTGCCGTGGTACCAGTGCCCGTCGTCGCGGGGGTCCTCGCGGCTGAACGAGGCGAACGTCCCCGCGACGACGCCGTAGTAGTGATCCGGTGGCACGACGGGCTCCCTCCGGGCGAGATCACCGGTCCGCAGGCATACGCGGGCGGTCCGGGGGTATCCCCTGTCTGTCGTACAGCGGAGGAGCGCCCCATGGTGATGTCCGACGAGGTCCTGAAATACCTCGACGCCGCGGATTTCCCGGCCACCAAGGAGGAACTCGTCGCGGAGGCGGAGCGGGAGGGCGCGCCGCCCGAGGTGGTCAAGGCGCTGCGGGGCATGCCGCCCGCCGTCTACGAGAACAAGCAGGAGGTCTACCGCTCGGCGAAGACCGACATCGCCGACCTGCCGCCGGACCGCCGCGCCGAGCTCAAGCGCGACAAGACCCACCAGCGCATCGCCGAGCACGAGCGCGCGTGGCCCCATCCCGGCGAGGTGGACCCGCATCTGCACGAGACCTGAGCGTCCCCAACTCCAAGTTGATCATGGGGTTTGCAACAGACACGCCGGCGTGTCGTGCTGCAAAGTCCATGATCAACACGGGACGGGCTTCGGGCGGTACACCTGCCCGCCCAGTTCCTCCACCGTCTCCGGACGCGCCCGGAACACCGCCACCGGATCACTCATGACCACGTCCCCTCCTCCCCGCCGATGGCGGTCCACCGGCCGTCGTCCGCCGATCCCAGCACCGCCTCGGTGATGCGCGCCGCGCGGAGCCCGTCGGCGAACGTCGGCAGCCCCTCGGGCGACCCGCCGCGGATCGCCGAGTACACGTCCGCCACGAAGCTGTCGAAGCAGTCCTGGTACCCCTGCGGGTGACCGGCCGGCAGGAACGAGTACGCCCGCGCCGACCCCGGCGTGGTGCTGCTGCCGCGCGGGATGACGACGGTGTGCTCGCGCATCCCCTTCCACAGCGTCTCGGGCAGTTCCTGGTCGAACGACAGCGACGCGTCCGCGCCGTCGAGGGAGAACCACAGCCGGTTCTTCCGACCCGGCGAGATCTGGCTGACCACCAGGGAGCCCACCGCGCCCCGGTCGGTCTCGAACATGATCGTCGCCGCGTCCTCGGTGCTCACGGGCCCGCCGCGGTCACCGACGGCCGTGAGCGTCCGCGCGGTGAGCCGGGTGATCCGGTGCCCGCTGGTGAACTCCACGAGGTCACACCAGTGCACGCCGATGTCCGCGAACGTGCGGGACGCGCCGCCGAGCGCGGGGTCCACCCGCCAGTTCGTGTCCGCGCTGTCGGAGAGCCAGTCCTGCAGGTACGACCCGTGCAGCAGCCGCAGCGGGCCGGTCTCTCCCCCGGCGATGCGGGCGCGGGCGTCCCGGACGGTGGCGTAGTACCGGTACACGAACGGCACCGCCGCCACCACGCCCGCCTCGGCCGCCAGTCCGGTCAGCCGCCGGGCGTCCGCCGAGGTCGTCGCGAGGGGCTTCTCGCACACGACGTGCTTACCGGCCTTCAGCGCGAGCTCGGCGAGCGCGGCGTGGAGGTGGTTCGGCGTGCAGATGTGGACCACGTCCACGTCGTCGGCCGTGGCCACCTCCTCGGCGGTCCCGGGGCCGTTCGCCGCGCCCAGCCGGCCCACCGCGGCGGCGGACCGGTCCGGCGAGCTGCCGGCGACCCGGCTGAGGATGTTGCCGGAGGCACGGACGGCGTGGGCGTGCACGCCGCCGATGAAGCCGGTTCCGATGAGCCCGGCACGGACGGGTCGAGACATGGCTGCCTCCTGGGCATGCGGGCACGCTGACACGGACACGCTGACATGGGCGGACGGGGGGCTGCGCGGCGCGGCCGGGATCGGCGGGCCCTACTTTCGCCGGGCGAGGGCCACGGCGAGGATGATGATTCCGCCGCGCACGACCTGCTGCTGGCTGGTGTCGAGCCCGGCCAGGATGAGCCCGTTGTTGATCAGGCCGATGAGCAGCGCGCCGAACATCGTGCCGACGACCGAGCCGCTGCCGCCGAACAGCGACGTGCCGCCGAGGATCACCGCGGCGATGGCGGACAGCTCGTCGCCCGCGCCCCACTGGAACCGTCCCGTCTCCAGGCGCCCGGCGTACAGCATCCCGGCGAGGCCCGCGACGGTGCCGGACAGGAGCAGCACCTTGAACTTGATCGCCCGGGTGTTGACCCCGGTGAACTCGGCGGCGGTGCGGTTGCCACCGGTGGCGAGGACCTGCCGGCCGAACCGGGTCTTCGCCAGCACGACCGCGCCGAGGGCCACGGCCAGCAGGGACCAGACGATCAGCCCCGGGATCGGCCCGAGGTTCCCGCCGCCGAAGACCAGGTTGAACGTGGAGCTCAGGATCGGCTGCGGGGCCGAGTTCGTGATCCACATCGCCACCCCCGAGGCGATGCCGAGCATGCCGAGCGTGACCAGGAACGACGGGATCTGCAGGACGCTCACCAGGCCGCCGTTGATCGCGCCGATCAGCGCGCCGACCGCGAGCCCCGCGACGATCCCGGCGAGCAGGCCCCACTGGGCGACGGCCATCGCCGCGCAGACGCTCGCCAGCCCGGCGACCGAACCGACGCTCAGGTCGATCTCGGCGCTCGCGATGACGAACGTCATCGCCACGGCGATCACCGTGATCGTCGCGGTCTGCCGGCCGATGTTGAGCAGGTTGCCGCTGGACAGGAACCCGTCGTTGCGCAACAGGATCGAGAAGAGGAGGAACACCGCGACGAACCCGATGTAGATGATGTAGCGGCGCCAGTCGAAGGCGCCGAGCCGGGCGAGCAGGGCCGGTGCGGTGGCCGTGGACGAGGTCATGACACTCCCTGGACGGCGAGCTGGAGGGCTTCCTCGGACGGGATGTCCCGCCGGTGCAGCTCGCGGTGGACGGTGCCGTCCCGGAGCACGAGGACCCGGTCGCTGACGGCGAGGAGCTCGGGGAGCTCGGACGAGATGACGAGGACGCCCTTGCCGGCGTCGGCGAGCCCGCGGATCATGTCGAGGATCTCGGACTTGGTCCCGATGTCGACGCCGGCCGTGGGCTCGTCCATGATCAGGACGTCGGGGTCGGTGCCGAGCCACTTGGCGATGACGACCTTCTGCTGGTTGCCGCCGGACAGCAGCCGCACCGGGCGGGCCGGGTCGGCCACCTTGACGGAGAACCGTTCCAGCAGCTCCTGGGAGAGCCTGCGCCCGGCCGCGTCCGACAGCACCGGGCCGCGACGCAGCCGCCCGAGCAGCGGCAGCAGAAGGTTGTCCCGCACCGAGTGGTCCAGCACGAGCCCCTGCTCGCGGCGGTCCTCCGGGATCAGCGCGAGCCCGGCGGCGATCGCCGCGCCGGGGCTGGACAGGTCCACGCGCGTGCCCCGCAGTCGTACCTCGCCGGCGTCGAGCCGGTCGATGCCGAACAGGCAGCGCGCCAGCTCGGTCCGACCGCTGCCCATCAACCCGGCGAGGCCGAGGATCTCCCCCGCCCGCAGCCGGAACGACACGTCCCGGACCCGGCCACCCGCCCGGAGGCCGGTCGCCTCCAGCAGCGTCTCGCCGGCGTCGCCGCGATCGGTGTAGGTCAGCTGGGCCTCCAGCCGCCGGCCGACGATCGCCTCGACGATCTGCGGCGGGGTGATCTCGGCGAGGGACTCGGTGAGCACCCATCGGCCGTCCCGGAGGACGGTGATCCGGTCCGCGATCCGGTACACCTCCTCCATCCGGTGCGAGATGTAGATGACGGCGATTCCGCGGACCTTGAGCCGGTCGATCAGCTCGAACAGCGCGTCGGCCTCGTGCTTGGCGAGGCTCGCCGTCGGCTCGTCCATGATCAGGACGCGGGCGTCCTGCGCCAGCGCCTTGGCGATCTCGGTGAGCTGCCAGTACGCGGTCGACAGGCTCGCCACCGTGCGGCCGGGGTCGACGGACACGCCCATGTCGGCGAACACCTCGGCCGACCGCCGCTCGGCCGCCCGGTCGTCGATCAGACCGGTACGGCCGCGCGGCTCGGAGCCGAGGAAGATGTTCTGCGCGACCGTGAGGGTCGGCACCAGGCTGAACTCCTGGAACACCATGCCGATCCCGGCCGCCCTGGCTGCCTGTGGGGAGCCGAGCCGGACCGGCCGGCCGTCGACCTCGATGGTGCCCGAGTCCAGCTCGTAGATGCCCTGGAGGATCTTCATGAGCGTCGACTTGCCGGCACCGTTCTCCCCGGCCAGGGCGTGGACCTCCCCGTGGCGGACCGCGAAGTCCACCTCGGACAGCACGGTGACCGTGTCGAACGCCTTGGAGATCCCCCTCATCTCCACGGCGAACCCGGTCACGGTCAGTCCCCGACGGTGGGGACGTCGACCCAGCTGCCCTTGCCCGCGGACTCGGTGATCGCGTCGGCGACGAGCGCGATCCGGTAGCCGTCGGCGAAGTTCGGCGAGACCTGCGTGCCCTCGACGATGGCCGTGAAGAAGTCGTACGCCTCGACGATCTTCGTCTCGCCGTACCCGATACCCAGGGCCGGGATCGGCCAGAGGCCCTCGCCGTACGGGTGCGACGGCCCGGTGTAGACGGTCCGGAAACCGCGCCGGTCCGCGCCGTCGGAGTTGAACGCCACCTGGAGCTCGTCGCGGCGCTCGTAGTTGAAGTAGATCGAGCCCTCGGTGCCGTGGATCTCGAACGTGATGAAGTTGTTCCGGCCGTGGGCGTTGCGGGTGGCCTCGAGGGACCCCACCGCGCCACCGGTGAACCGGAGCATCGTCATGACCTCGTCGTCCACATCGACCTCGCCGCGCGGACCGTCCGAGCCGCGGGACACCCCTAGCGAGTCCGCGCCGCCCTCCTGGAGCGGCCGCTCCGGGATGTACGTCGAGAGGATCGAGTTCACCGAGGCGATGTCGCCGACGAGGTACCGCGCCATGTCGATGACGTGGGTGCCGATGTCGCCGAGCGCACCGGAGCCGGCGATCGCCTTCTGGAACCGCCACGACAGCGGCGCGTTCGGGTCGGCGCTCCAGTCCTGCAGATACGTGCCGCGGAAGTTGAGGATGCGCCCGATCGCGCCCTCCTCGATGTACTTGCGGGCCAGCGCGACCGCGGGCGTCCGACGGTAGTTGAACGCCACCATGTTCACGAGATCGGTGCCGCGCACGGCCTCGTACATGCCGCGCGCCTCCTCGCCCGTCCGGGCGAGCGGCTTCTCGCAGAGGATGTGCTTGCCGGCCGCCGCCGCGGCGACGGCGATCTCGGCGTGGAGGTGGTTCGGCGTCGCGATGTCGATGACGTCGATGTCCGGATCCTCGACGACCCGCCGCCAGTCACTCGTGGACTTCTCGAAGCCGAACCGGGCCGCCGCGTCGGCGGCGATCTCGTCGGTGGCCTCGGCGAGGATCTTGCGGACCGGCAGGGCCGGTGCGGGCCAGAAGAACATCGGCAGGGCGGCATAGGCGAGCGAGTGGGCCTTGCCCATGAACCCGCCGCCGATCAGCCCGACGTTGAGGGTGCGCATGCGAGATCCCTTTCGGAGGGCGGGCGGAGGGGTGCGGCGCGTGCCGCACCCCTCCGGCCGCGCTACTTCTTGTACGAGTCGGTCAGGAACTTCGGCGGGTCCTGGTGGTAGACCTGCCTCCACGCCTCCAGCACGTTGCTGTGGTCCACCGGGAGCGCCGAGAGGGCGATGTACGGCGGCGCCTGCTTGCCGATCAGCGCACCGGCGGCGAGCCGTGCCTCGGTGACTCCCTGGTCGAACGGCCGCTGCGCGCCGAGCCCGACCACGAGGGAGTCCTTGGCGAGCGCGATGGCGACGTTCTTGCCGAGGTCCTCGGTCGCGACCTTCAGGTCCGCCCGGCCGCCGGCGCGGGCCGCGGCGAGGACGCCCTCGGCGGGCACGTCCCAGACGGCCCAGATGCCGGCGAGCTTCGGGTGCTTGCTCAGCATGGCGTTCGCGGCGTTCTGCGCGTCACCGGCGAAGTCAGGTCCGGCGATGCCCTTGGACTCGACGATGTCGATGTCGGGGTAGTCGCTCTTCAGGGTCGCGGTGAAGCCCTCGTACCGCTGCTTCGTCACGAAGAAGTCGGCCTCGTGGAAGATCGCGCCGATCTCGCCCCGGCCCCCGATCGCCTTCGCCAGCAGGTGCGCGGAGGTGACGCCGTTGCCGTAGTTGTCGGCCGAGACCACGGACACGTAGTCCTTCCCGGCCGTCATGCCGTTCGGGACGTTGTCCATGAAGACGAGCTTGATGCCGGCCGCGGCGGCCTTCTTGTACTGCGCGGCGGTGGCCACCGGGTCGGTGGGGATGGAGACGATGACGTCCGGCTTCCGGGCCATCACCGTCTCGAGGTCCGACACCTGCTTGTCGGGCTTGAAGTTCGCGTCGGTGGTGGCGACGACCTTGATGCCCAGCCGGGCGAACTCGCTCGTGAGCCCGTCGATCTGCGCGGTGGCCCAGTCGTTGCCGCCGTAGTGCATGACGATCGCCGCGGTGGCCTTCTTGGCCTTCACCTGGGCGACCTCGGCATCGGTGAGGTCGGCCACCTCGGCGTTCGCGGGCTCCTCACCCTTCGGGCCCTTGCTGAAGACCTTGCCGGTCAGCGCGGCCAGCGCGGCGTCGGCCTCCTTCGAGACACCGCCGGACTGGTCGGACGACGCGCTGGGGCCGGCGCTGCACGCACCGAGGGCGAGTACAGCCCCCAGCGCGAGGGGGACGATGAGTTTCTTCACGTGCTTCTCCCGGGGTGCGGTGGCGGAGACCGGCGTCTGATCAGAGGCCGAGGACGGCGAGGAGCTTGTCGAGGTACGCCTTGCTGAGCAGCGCGGCGTCCCGGGGGTCACCGTCGTAACCGTCGAGCTCGACCATGAGCCAGCTGTCATAGCCGGTCTCGGCCACGGCACGGACGATGTCGGCGAAGTCGAGTACGCCCTCGCCGAGCGGCAGGAACTCCAGCGGGTCGCGGCGGAAGTCCTTCAGGTGCACGTGCTTGATCCGGTCGGGGTACCGCCGGATCAGCGCGGCGGGGTCGCCGCCACCGGCAGCCAGGTGGGCGGTGTCGGGGCAGAACCCGATGCGGGTGTTCGGCAGCAGCCGGTCGAGCTCGTCCGGGCTCTCGACGATCGTGGACAGGTGCGGGTGGTAGCTGGCGGTGAGCCCGTGGGCCGCCGCGATGTCGGTGACGCGGTCGAGGGCCGCGGCGAGCCGCACGTAGTCCTCGTCGGTCGTGCCGGCCGCGCGCCGGGCTCCCCCGCCGACGACCAGCCGCCCGGCGCCGAAGGTGGCCGCCAGCTCGGCGGCCTTCTCCACGCGGTACAGCTCGTCGGGGAGGATGTCGGCGTAGATGAAGTTCGCGCCGGTGTACACCGCGACCAGCTCCAGCCGGGCGTCGGCGAGGAGCGCGCGCAGCTCGTCGGGCCGGTCGGCGTAGGCGGCGACGTTGCCGTCGAACATCTCCGTGCCCGCGTAGCCCGCCGCGGCGATGTCCCGCACGGCCTCGGCCATGTCGCCGTTCGCGCGGTAGAACAGGTCCTTGACGCTGGTGACGCCGGTCGCGTCGCCGACGACGCCGCCCCAGGTGATCGAGTGGTATCCGAGACGCATGAGGAGCTCCTTTCAGGCCACTGTCTGTTTCACGCGGCCAAGAGGGGACGGAGGGTGCGGTGGGCGACCTCCAGGCCGGTCCGGATCCGGTCCTCGGTGCCGCCCCAGACGGGGTCCTCGTGCTCGACGGAGAGGACGCCGTCGAAGCCGCCCTCGTAGAGCGTGTCGACGAGCCGGCGCCAGTCGACGTCGCCGAGGCCGGGCACCCGGTACCGCCACCAGCCGACATCCCACGGGTCCTCCCGGCTGACGGCCTTGCCGGGCCAGCCGTAGCGGTTGCGGCGCTCGGGGAACAGCTGGATGTCCTTGGCCTGGGCGTGCGGGATGCGGTCGATGTACGGCCGGACGGCCTCGACCGGGTCGATGCCCATCCAGACCAGGTGCGACGGGTCGTAGTTGAGGTACAGCCCGATCGAGAACATCCACTCCCACAGCTCCGGGGAGTAGGCGAGGTTGCCGGGGTACCCGTCGGGGTGCCACCCCTCCATCACGCAGTTCTCGATGATCAGCTTCACGCCCTTCTCGCCGGCGTGGTCGACCAGCGGGGCGAAGACCCGCTCGGCCTCGCGGAGGTTCTCGGTGACCGTCGTCGAGGGGTCGCGGCCGACGAACGTTCCGACCGTCGGGCAGCCGAGGAGCGCCGCCGCGTCGATGCAGGCGAGGACGTGCCGGTTGACGGCGGCACGCTCCGCGGGGTCGGGGTGCAGGTTGTTGTCGTAGAAGGCGAGGGACGACAGGGTGAGATCGTGGTCGGCGAACAGCGAGGTGACCTGCTCGGCCTCGGCGGCGGTGAAGTGGCCGGCGTCGAGATGCGTCGCGGTGAACGGCCGGTCGCCGAGCGCGGGCCAGGCCGCCACCTCCAGCGCCTCGTATCCCGCCGCGGAGGCCCACGCCGCGATCGCGCCGAGCGACCGCTGGGGCAGACAGGCGGTGAGGAATCCGAGCTTCATCCGCGCAACCTCCGGGCTTCGGTGTGGGCTGGGTCACGTCTGGTGGGGTCGGACGCTAATGCTTGCGGTGAGCAGAAGTCAACACGCTAGGATCAAAAGCGACCGAACGCCGCACAGAGAGCCCGGGGGTGACGCCGGTGACCACGGCAGACATCGAGACGGCGGTCCCCGGGGAGCACGTCGCGAACCTGTGCACCGTGCTGGACCTGGTGCGATCCGGCACCGCGGTCACCCGTCCGGAGCTCGTCCGGACGTCCGGCCTGGGCCGGACCGTGATCACCCAGCGGGTCGCCGACCTGATGAGCTACGGGCTGCTTGCCGAGGGCGAGCTCGGCCCGTCCACCGGCGGCCGCGCACCGCGGCAGCTCCGCTTCCGGTGCGAGGCCGGGCGCATCCTCGTCGCCGAGCTGGGGGCGAGCAGCATCGCCGTCGGGCTCACCGACCTGCGCGGCCGCCTGCTGGCGCACCGGGAGGAACCGGCCGACATCGCCGCCGGCCCCGAGGTGCTCCTCCCCCGCGTCGAGGAGCTGTTCGACGAACTGCTCGCCGCCGAGGCCTGGGACTCCCCGCTGTGGGGCATCGGGATCGGCGTACCCGGCCCGGTGGAGTTCGCGACGGGCCGCCCGATCGCCCCGCCGATCATGCCGGGCTGGGACGGCTACCCCGTGCGCGATCGGCTCGCCGAGCGCCACCGCGTGCCCGTCTGGGTCGACAATGAGGTCAACCTGATGGCCCTCGGCGAGCTGCGCGGCGGGCTGGCCCAGGGCGCCCGCGAGTTCGTCTACCTGAAGATCGGCACGGGGATCGGCGCCGGCCTGGTGTCGGACGGCATCCTGCACCGCGGCGCCCAGGGCTGTGCGGGCGACGTCGGCCACGTGGCGGTCGTCGAGGACTCCGAGGTGGTCTGCCGGTGCGGCAACGTGGGCTGCCTGGAGGCCCTCGCCGGCGGCGCCGCGCTGGGCCGGGAGGCGACCGCCGCCGCGACGGAGGGCCGGAGCTCGTTCCTGGCCGAGGCCCTCGCCACGGCGGGACACCTGGAGGCCCGCGACGTGGGCCGGGGCGCCGACCACGGCGACCCGGTCTGCCTGGAGCTGCTCACCCGGTCCGGGCGGCTGGTCGGCGAGATGCTCGCGACGCTGGTGAACTTCTACAACCCGTCGCTGATCCTGATCGGTGGCGGCGTGGCGGCCTCCGGTGACGTGCTGCTCGCGACGATCCGGCAGACCGTGTATCGGCGGTCCCTGCCGCTCGCGACCCGGGACCTGCGGCTCGCGCGGTCGCCGCTGGACGACGAGGCGGGTCTGACCGGTGCGGGCTTCATGGTGATCGACGAGCTGTTCTCCCCGCAGCGGCTGGGCGCGTGGGTGGAGTCGCGGACGCCCGCGGGCCGCCCGGACCTGGTCCTGGTCTAGCCCGGTCCGGCCGCGGGGTACCGTGCCGGCGTGCCGACATCGACGCCCGCGCGTGCGTGGTTCGCCCTCACCGCCGTCACGGTCCTCGCCGGACTGGTCCTCCAGATCGTGGTCACGGCGGGCGTCACCGGGGGTCGCTTCGACTCCGCCGGTGCCCGGGTCCTCAACCTCCTGTGCTTCTTCACGATCCAGTCGAACCTCCTCGTCGGCGCCACCAGCGTGCTGCTGGCGGTGCGTCCCGACCGGCCGTCGACGGTGTTCCGGACGCTGCGGCTCGATGCCGTACTGGCGATCGCCGTCACCGGGGTGGTCTTCCGGGTCGCCATCGCCCCGCACCAGCAGCTCACCGGCGCGGCGGCGGTCGCCGACTTCCTGCTGCACACCGTCTCGCCGGTGCTGTGTGTCCTCGGCTGGCTGCTGTTCGGGCCCCGGAGTCCGCTCCCCCGGCGGATCGTCGGGCTGGCCATGGTCTTCCCGCTGTGCTGGCTGGCGTTCACGCTCGTCCGCGGCGCGCTCGTCGACTTCTACCCGTACACCTTCCTCGACGTGACCGAACTGGGGTACGCGCCCGTGGTCGGGAGCTGCGTGCTCGTCGCGGTCCTGTTCCTCGCCCTGGCCGGCGGCGCCGCGGTGCTCGACCGGAGGCTCGCCCGCCGATCGGCCGTTGCCGCCACCGTGCCCAACGCGTAGCCCCCCGGACCGTGCGGCGGGACGGGTTCCGCCGAGATGGGAGAGTGGCCGCATGAGCAAACTCGATGCACAGCGCGCCATGCGTGAGGCCAACTGGGCCGCGCGCCAGAAGGACGCCCCGACCCGGGCGCCCGCGCCGAAGCAGGCCGCGGCCGAGAAGGCGCCCGTCGGGGTGCCCGGTCCCGGGCCGGAGGTCACCGAGCTCTGTGGGCATCGGGCGATCAGCGGGAAGACCTGCACCAGCACGCTGGGCCACTCCGAGCAGAGCCACCGCTACAAGTAGCCGGCACGGCGAAGGCCCCCGCCCGGGTGCGGGTGGGGGCCTTCGCCGCGCTCGGGGCCGACCGGGCCCCGCGGTGGATCAGTCCGTCAGGAACGGGTAGTCCGTGTACCCCTCCGCGCCGCCGCCGTAGAAGGTGGCGGAGTCGGGCTCGTTCAGCGCCGCGCCGGTCTGCCAGCGCGTGACCAGGTCCGGGTTGGCGATGAAGTTGCGGCCGACCGCCACGAGATCGGCGAGGCCGCCCTCGACGATGCGGGCCGCGTCCTCGCGGGTGGTGACCGTGCCGAAGCCGTCGTTGCCGATCAGCGGGCCGCCGAAGCGCCGGCGCAGATCCTGGACGAGTGCGGAGCCCGGGCCGGCCACGCTCGGGTCGGCAAGGACGTGCAGGTACGCGAGGCCGAGCGGGGCGATCCCGTCGATCAGGGTGCCGTAGGTGGCCGCGAGGTCCGCGGCGTCGGTCTCGTCCATGCCGAGGACCTGGTGCCCGGGCGAGATCCGGATGCCGACCCGCTCCGGCCCGATGGCCGCGGTGACGGCCTGGGCGATCTCGATGACGAGCCGGGCGCGGTTCTCCGGCGAGCCGCCGTAGTTGTCCGTGCGCCGGTTCGACGCCGGCGAGAGGAACTGGTGCAGCAGGTAGCCGTTGGCCGAGTGCAGCTCGACACCGTCGAGGCCCGCCTCGATCGCCGACTTCGCGGCGTGCACGAACTCCTCGACGATGAGCGGCAGCTCGTCGGTCTCCAGCGCGCGGGGCACGGGGTGCGCCTTCGGGCCGCCCGCGGTGAACATCTCGCCGGGCGCGGCGATCGCGCTCGGCGCCACCGTCTCCAGGCCGTCCTTGTTGTCGGGGTGCGAGACCCGGCCGACGTGCATCAGCTGGACGACGATCGCGCCGCCCGCGCCGTGCACCGCGTCGGCGACCTTCCGCCAGCCCTCGACCTGCTCGGCGGAGTGGAGGCCCGGCGTGGTCAGGTACCCCTGGCCCACGGCGCTCGGCTGGGTGCCCTCGGTGATGATCAGGCCGGCGGACGCGCGCTGCCGGTAGTACTCGACCGCGAGGTCCTGCGGGACCATGCCGGCGCCGGCGCGGTTGCGCGTCAGCGGCGCCATCACGAGGCGGTTGGCCAGATCCAGCTTGCCGAGGGAGAAGGGCTCGAACAGGGTCGGCATCAACGCTCCAGATTTTGTAGACGCTTCAAGTTCCATCGTCCACCCCAACACGCGAACCCGGCGCGCGCATCCCGCCGGACATGTCGGGAAGATCACGGGCCCCGGATCGACGCGCCGTCCGGTTCGCGCGAGACTGCACTGTCCCCGCCCGCGACCGATCGGATCACCCCCATGACGCGTGTAGACCTGGGCTTCGGCCTTCCCGTGTCGGGCAGCTGGGCCACCCCGGCGAACATGACCGGCTTCGCCCGCCGCGCCGAGGACCTGGGATACGCGTCGCTGTGGTCGTTCCAGCGCCTGCTCAACCCGGCCGGCGGCGACTACGGCCCGATGTACCGCTCGGTCCACGACCCGCTGATCTCGCTGGCCTACGCGGCCGCGGTCACCCGGCGGGTCCGGCTCGGCACGGCGGTCGTCAATGCGCCGTTCTCTGCGCCGATCGTGCTCGCGAAGCAGCTGATCTCCCTGGACATCCTCAGCGGGGGGCGTCTCGACGTGGGACTCGGGCTCGGCTGGTCACCGGAGGAGTTCCAGGCCGTCGGGGTCCCGTACGAGCGGCGGGGCGCCCGCGTCGCGGAGTTCGTCGACTGCCTGCAGCGGATCTTCACCCAGAACCCGGTCGAGTTCAGCGGCGAGTTCTACGACCTCCCACCGGCCACGGTCGACCCCCGGCCCGTCCAGCGGCCCGGGCCGCCGCTGCTGCTCGGCGGCGGCGCCGAGCCCGCCCTGCGCCGGGCGGGCCGCATCGCGGCCGGCTGGATCAGTGCCAGCCGCCACGACCTCACCACGATCGGGGCGGCCGTCGGCACGGTGAAGGAGGCCGCGGCCGAGGCGGGGCGTGACGCGGAGGCCCTGCGGTTCGTCGTTCGCGGGGTGGTCCACCTGGACGACGAGCAGCGGACCGACGAGGGAACCCGCCGGCCGCTCACCGGCACCGAGGAGCAGATCCGCGGTGACCTGGGGGCGCTCGGCGACGCGGGCATCACCGAGGTCTTCCTCGACCTGAACTTCAACCCGCGGGTGGGATCCCCGGACGCCGACCCCGCCGAGGCGACCGCCCACGCGGAGCGTGTCCTGGAGACGTTCGCCCCGGCGGCGGGCTGAGCCCGCGCCGGGTGTACCGGCCCGGTAGCTACGCCGCGTTCTCGACGGCCAGGGCGACGGTGACCACCGCGCCGGCCGCGAGCGCTCCGCCGGTGAGGCGCAGCACGGTCGCGTGCGCCGGAGGCACCGGGGAAAAGGTGACGTACTCGGTCCACCAACGGCCGTCGCCGCCGGCTCCCCCACCGGCGACGCGGTACTCGGTCCCGGCGTCGTCGGTCAGCGCGAACCTCGGGAGCGGCTCGCCGGCCGCGGGCGGCGCGGGCGGCGGGAACTGCGCGACGTTCCACTTGGCGCGGTCGCCCCACAGCTCGAGCGAGGTCACCACGAGGCGGCCGCCGCCGCGAGCCGGGCGCTCCGTCTGGACCGGCAGCACGTCGTGGAGCGTCGGCACTTCTCCGAGCCACCGCTCGAGGTCGTCTCCCAACACGTTCAGTACTCCCTTGACTACTGGATGTGGCGCTTTCCACGGTAGGCGCCCCGGGAGATCAACGGTAGAACGTCCGGGGACCGACAAGGAGTCCCTTTTCACACCCGGGCACACTCGGGTACCCGACAGCGTCCGGCCCGCGGCCGGGGCGGCTCCCCTGACTGTTACCGTCGGTCGCGTCGGCACCGTGCCGACGGCGCCGGTACGGCGAAGTCCGGCGTGCGAACCCGGCGCTGTCCCGCACCTGTGCGGCCGGGTCCTCCCCGTCCGAGCCAGGTCGACCGGCCGGCGCCGACGTCCACGACCCTCGCGGCGAGGGGTCGCCCGGCGGGCGGTCCACGCCCATGCCCCCGGAGTCACCATGCCCTCCCGCCCCTCGCGGCGCCTCGCCCTCGTCCTCGTGGCCGCGGCCACGGCCGTCCTCACCGCCTGCGGGGGTACCGGCGACGCTCCGGCCACCGTCGCCTCCGGTACCGGCCAGGGCTTCCCCGTCACGGTCGAGGCGTCCGGCGGACCCGTCACGATCGACTCGGCACCCGGGCGGATCGTGTCGCTGTCCCCCACCGCGACCGAGAGCCTGTTCGCGGTCGGTGCCGGCGAGCAGGTCGTCGCGGCGGACGACCAGTCCACCTACCCCGCCGAGGCCCCGCGCACGAAGCTCTCGGGCTTCCAGCCGAACGCCGAGGCCGTCGCCGGTTACTCCCCGGATCTCGTGGTCGCCTCCAACGACTCGAACGGCCTGGTCGCCGCGCTGCGCAAGCTCCACGTGACGGTGCTGATGCTCCCCGCCGCGACGACGCTGGAGGAGGGATACCGCCAGCTCCAGGTGCTCGGCGACGCGACCGGTCACCACGCCGAGGCCGCGAAGGTCGTCGCCACCACGAAGCATCGGATCGACGCCGCCGTCGCGTCGGTGCCCCCGGCCACCAGGGGCCTGACCGTCTACCACGAGCTCGACCAGACGTTCTACTCCGCGACGTCGAAGACGTTCGTCGGCGCGGTGTACGCCCGCTTCGGGCTCCGGAACATCGCCGACGAGGCAACCGGCCCGGCGAAGGACTACCCGCAGCTGTCCGCCGAGTTCGTGGTGAAGTCCGCGCCGGACGTCATCGTGCTGGCCGACACCAGGTGCTGCGGCCAGAACGCGGCGACGGTCGCCACACGTCCCGCCTTCTCCTCGGTGCCCGCCGTGCGCACCGGGACGATCGTGCTGCTCGACGACGACCTCGGCTCCCGGTGGGGGCCGCGGGTGGCGGACCTCGCGGAGACCGTCGCGCGCACGCTCGCCGCGCGGAAGGGCTGACCCTGCCCCGGTCCGGCGGTGGCCGGGCGGCGTCCACGGCCGCTGGCCGTAGCGCACCCCGCCGCGCCGTCGCGGTGGTGGCGGCGACCGCCCTGCTCGGCGCGGCGGTGCTGGCCGGCCTGAGCGTCGGGGCCGTCGGCCTGCCGCCGCTGGGCGCCGCGGCGGCG
The DNA here is from genome assembly GCA_030840805.1 of Actinomycetota bacterium. Classification (GTDB taxonomy): domain Bacteria; phylum Actinomycetota; class Actinomycetes; order Mycobacteriales; family HKI-0501; genus JAVEDU01. The sequence continues at coordinate 96,533 of JAVEDU010000054.1, read as the reverse complement.
CTGCTCGACCGGATCCCCGGCGTGTCCATCCACAGTGGACTGTCACCGGTGGAGACCCAGGTGCTGCTCCAGCTCCGGCTGCCGCGGGTGCTGCTCGCCGCGCTGGTCGGCGGCATGCTGGCGCTCGCCGGGGCGGCGTACCAGGGCGTGTTCCGCAACCCACTGGCCGACCCTTACCTGCTCGGCGCGGCGGCCGGTGCGGGCCTCGGCGCGACGCTCGTGATCGCCTACGTGCCCGGGAACTCGGTCGGGCCGGTCAGCGTGGTGCCCCTCGCCGCGTTCGTCGGCGCGCTCACCGGCGTGGGCCTCGCGTACGGACTCGGTGCCCTGGCCGGCCAGGGCGACGGCGCCGCGACGCTGCTCCTCGCGGGCGTGGCGGTGGCGTCGTTCCTGGCCGCCGCCCAGACGGCGGTCCAGCAGGCGAACGCCGAGAGCCTGCGCGACGTGTACTCCTGGCTGCTCGGCCAGCTCGGTGCCGCGAGCTGGCCGACCGTCGGCCTGATGCTGCCGTACGCGGCGGTCAGCGCGATCTGCCTGCTCACCACCGGCCGCGGTCTGGACGTGCTGTCGGTCGGCGACGACGAAGCCACCTCGCTCGGGATCCGGCCGCAGCGGCTGCGGCTGCTCGTGCTGGTCGCCGCGTCCCTGGGCACCGCGGCGGCCGTCGCGGTGAGCGGCCTTATCGGCTTCGTCGGGCTGGTCGTGCCGCACATCGTGCGGCGCCTCGCCGGCGGGTCGTACCGCACCGTGCTGCCGGTGTCCCTGCTCGGCGGCGGCGCGTTCCTCGTGCTCGCGGACCTCGTGGCCCGTACCGTGCTGTCCCCGGCGGAGCTGCCGATCGGCGTGGTCACCGCGTTCGTCGGGGCGCCCTTCTTCGCGATCCTGCTGCGCGTCGGGTCGGGCCGGTCGTGACCGCGGCGATCGAGGTCGCCGGGCTGGGGGTGACCCTCGGCGGCGCACGGGTGCTCGACGGGGTCGACCTCACCCTCGACAGCGGTTCCTGGCTCGCCGTCGTCGGGCCGAACGGCGCGGGCAAGTCCACCCTGCTGCGCGCGCTGACCGGGCTCGTGCGGCACGACGGCACGGTCACGCTGGGCGGGCGGCACGCGGGGTCGCTCCGGCCCCGGGACCGCGCGCGGCTGGCCGGGTACGCGCCGCAGGCCCCGGTGCTCCCGGCCGCGCTGTCGGTGACGGAGTACGTCCTGCTCGGCCGTACGCCGTACCGGTCCCTGCTGTCCGCCCCGCGCGCCGAGGACCGCACGGTGACGGCCGGCGTGCTGGAGCGGCTCGATCTCGGGCCGTTCCGGGACCGCCCGCTGCACACGCTGTCCGGCGGCGAACGGCAGCGGGCCGTGCTGGCGCGGGCGCTCGCCCAGCAGCCGCGGATGCTGTTCCTGGACGAGCCGACGTCGGCGCTCGACCTCGGCCACGCCCAGCAGGTGCTCGAACTGGTGGACCGGCTCCGGCGGGAGGACGGCCTCACCGTGGTCAGCACGCTGCACGACCTCACGCTCGCCGGTCAGTACGCCGACACGCTCCTGATGCTGGCCGGCGGCGCGGTGGTGGCCACCGGGTCGCCGGCGGACGTCCTGACCCCCGAGCGCCTCGCCCGGCACTACGGCGCGACGGCGGAGGTCACGAGCGGCCCGGAGGGGATCCGGGTGTACCCGGTGCGGCGCCGCCCCTCCCCCTCGTGATCACCACCGGTTTTTCGTCGTGATGGCGCCGAAAACGCGGTGATGATCACGGGAGGCGGGGGGCCGCTCCTCAGGTCAGCCGGAGCAGCCGCGCGCCCGTGTCGTACAGGACCGCCCGCAGGAACGCCGCGCCCAGCCGGTCGTCCGCGCGGGCCCAGCCGTCGATGGCGGCGAGCTGCTCGGCGTACGCATACGGGATGTTGGGGAAGTCACTCCCCAGCACCACCCGGTCGGCGAGATCGGCCAGCCGCGCCGTCCAGTCCGCCGGCACCGGCGACATCCGTTCGGCGAACGGGGTGCCGACCATCGTCGTGTCGAGGTGCACCCCCGGATACCGGTCGGCCAGCTCCAGCGCCCCGGTGAAGTCCGGCATCCCGGCGTGCGCGATCACGGCCACCAGCCGAGGGTGCCGCGCGAGCACCTCCCCGAACAGTCCCATCCCGGTGTACTCCCCCGGGATCGGCCCGTCGCCGCAGTGCACCACCGCGGGCAGCTGCGCGTCCGCCAGCAGCCCCCACACCTCGTCCAGCAGCGGATCACGGGGGTCGTAGCCGCCGACCTGGACGTGGACCTTCGCGCACCGCGCCCCGGCGTCGAGCGCGTCGGTGACGTACCTGGCCGCGCCGGGCTCGGGGTAGAACGTCAGCGTCGGCACCGCACCCGGCGTCGTCCGGCCGAACTCCAGGGCCCACTCGGTCAGCCACTGCGCCATGCCGGGCTTGTGGGCGTACACCAGCGGCGCGAACGTGTGGACCCCGAGCCCGCGCAGGATGTCCAGCCGGGCCTGTTCGTCCACGCGGTACTCCACCGGCCACGGCATCCCGTAGTGCCGCGACGCGTCGTCGAAGAAGTCCCACACCTTGCGCAGCACCCGGTCGGGCATGAAGTGGACGTGGATGTCCACGAGCCCCGGCAGGTCCCGGGCGGCGAGCCAGGCGGGGACGTCGGCATCGGTCGGTTCGGTCATGGTCACCGGGACATCTTGGACAGTGGCCCACCGGCCTCGCCCACCGGCCCCCCGCGCTCAACCGCGGGGACAGATCGGCCGATACGTCACCCGACGGCGCCGGACAGCCACGGAGGATCCGCAGTGACGATGAGCCCGCCCGGACGGACGGCAGACCCCGCCGAGCTGACGCACCGGGCCGCGGCCCTCGTCGCCAACGTCGAGCGGGTCGTCCGGGGTCGCCGCGCCGCGGTCGAGCTCGTCGTCGCCGCGGTCCTCGCCGGTGGCCACGCGCTCCTCGAGGACGTGCCGGGCAGCGGCAAGACCACGCTCGCCAGGGCGGTCGCCCGCTCGGTCGGCGGCCGGTTCCAGCGCATCCAGGCGACCTCCGACCTGCTGCCCGCCGATCTCACCGGCTCGGGGGTCTGGAACCCGCACCAGCAGACGTTCGAGTTCGTGCCCGGCCCCCTGTTCGCGAACGTCGTCCTCGCCGACGAGCTGAACCGGACCACGCCCCGCACCCAGTCCGCGTTGCTGGAGGCCATGGAGGAGGGGGCGGTCACCGTGGACGGGCACCGCCACCCGCTGCCGGACCCGTTCTTCCTCGTCGCCACCCAGAACCCGGTCGAGCAGCACGGCACGTACCCGCTGCCCGAGGGGCAGCTCGACCGCTTCACGGTGCGGGTCCGGCTCGGCGACCTCGACCCCGCGGCCGAACGGCTGGTCGTCCGCGAGCAGCTCGCCCGCGCCACCGTCGACGACCTGGGGCCGGTCCTGTCCCCCGGCGAGCTGCGGGCGCTCCGCGCCGGGGTACGCGAGGTGTTCGTCGCCGACGCGGTGCTCGACCACGCCGTGACGCTGGTCCGGGCCACCCGCGGCGACGCCCGTGTCCTGCTCGGGGCGAGCTCCCGGGCCGCGATCGCGCTGGTCCGCTGCGCGCAGGCCCGCGCGGTACTCGGCGGCCGGGAGTACGTGGCGCCGGACGACGTCCGGGCCCTCGCGGTGCCGGTGCTCGCCCACCGGCTGGTGCTCGCGCCGGGGGCCGGGACGGCGCACCGGGCCGAGGAACTGGTCGCGGAGCTGGTGGCCCGGGTTCCCGTCCCGGTGGTGACCTGAGCCGGTGCCGCTCCTTCTCACCCGGCGCCGGGACCCGGACCCGGGCGCCAGGACCGTCCTCGCCGTGACGAAGGCGGCGCTCCTGCCGGTCGTCGCCGCCTGCCTGCTCACCGGGCTGGCCGCCCTGACCGACGACGTCTGGCTGTTCCTCCTCGCGTCCGCGACGCTCGGCACGCTCGCCGCGGCGCTGCTGATGCCGCCGCGCCTCCACGGCCTGACCTACCAGCTGGACGCCCCGGCCCGGACCGCCGTCGGCTTCACCTCGGTGCACCGCGTGACCGTGCACAACGGCGGCCGGCGGACCGCTCCGACGCTGCGGCTCACCCACCACGCCGCCGGATTCGACGACGTGACGGTCGCCGTCGCGCCGCTGCCGCCCGGCGCCACGGCCACGGTCGAGCTGCCGCGGGCCGCCCGCCGGCGGGCCCACGGCGACGAGCACCGTTTCGTGGTCACCAGCACCGCACCGCTGGGGCTGCTCCGCGCCACCCAGACCGTCGAGGCCCGGCAGCTGCTCGTCGTCCACCCGGCGCCGGTGCCGGTACGGGCTCTGCCGCCGTACGCCGGCACGTCGACGGTCGGCGACGCGACGGCGTCCCGGCAGGGCCTGGATCCGGCCGGGATCCGCGACTGGCGGCCCGGCGACCCCACCCGGCACGTGCACTGGCGCAGCACGGCCCGGCGTGGGCGGCCCGTCGTGGTCGAACGGGAGGAGCACCGCGCCGCACGGCTCGCCCTCGTGGTGACCGGGCCCGCCGCCGCCCCGGACTGGGAACGGCTCGTCGCGGCGGTGGCCGCCACCGCTGTCGGCGCCCACGGTCACGGCCGTCCGGTCGCCCTCCTCGCGGGGCAGCCGGGACTCGACGGGTTGTGCACCGGGCCGGCCACCGCCCTGCTCGACTGGTGCTCGGCGCTGGTGGACCCCCCGCCGCCGGACGCCGCGACCTTGCGGGAGGCGGTGCGCTGGGCGGGACCGGACGGGGAGGTCCTCCTCGCCGCTCCCGCCGACTGGCGGTCGGAATGGTGGGCCGCGGCACAGTGGCTCACCACCGAGGCGGGCGGGCGGCTCGCGGTGTTCCGGCCGTGACGGCCGACCGCGGGTCCCGGGGCGACACCTCGCTCCGGATCGCCGTCTTCGTCACGACCTGCGCCGGGATCTGGGCGCTCGTCGCGGCGGACCTCCTCCCAGCCGGGGCCGGGCTGACCGGCGGTGCCCTGCTCGCCCTGGCGGCCGGCTGGGCATCCCGGGTCGGATCCGGCACCGCCCGGAAGTGGGCCAGCAGCGGCCTGCTCGCGGTCACGGTGATCGCCGCCCTCTCCCAGGGCCTCGGCGACCTGACGAACGCGGGCGCGACGCTCGCGATCCTGCTCGTCGGGCTCACCGTGGCGCACGCCCTCGTGCTGGAGTCCGTCCGGGACCTCACGGTGGGACTGGAGCTCGGCGGCGCGATGGTGCTCGTGTCGGCGGGCCTGGCCCCCGGGATGGCGATCGCCGCGCCGCTGGGGGTCGCGTGGGTCTCGGCGATCAGCGCACTGGTCCTCGCCCACGACCTGCACGCCCGGCGCGGGACCGCCGCGGTGCTGGTGGCCCCGGCTGCCCCGCGCACCGGTGGCCGCGTCGTCCGGACGGTCCTCGCCGCGGTGGTGGTCGGCCTGCTGGTGTTCCTGCTGGTACCGCGGCCACCGTCGCTGTCCGACCTCGCCGCGCGGAGCCGGTTCGCCGGCGGTGCGCAGGGGCAGGACGGGCCGGGTGCCACCGGCCGCAGCGCCGGGGCCTGGTCCTCCGGCGTGCTCGACATGCGTGTCCGCGGCACGCTCGGCGACGACCCGGTGCTCTCGGTACCGGGGGACTCGCCGGGGCTGTGGCGTGGCGCCGTCCTGGACCGGTACGACGGGCAGCGCTGGTCCGCGCCACCCGGCGGCGCACGGCTCCTCCGCGGCGGCCCCGTCCGCTCCGTCCCGCCGACCGTCGACGACCCGGCGATGCCGCACGAGACCACCCGGACCGACGAGGTACACCCGATCGGCTACTACGGCACCGTCGTCGCGCCGGGGCGGCCCGTCGCGGTGGCGGCCCCGGTCGGCCTCACGGTCGGCGGCGGGCGGGTCGGCCTGGCGTCCCCCGGCGGCTACACCGTGACCTCGGCGTCGCCGCGGACCGACCCCGCCACCCTGCGCCGGGCGACCGGCCCGGATCCGTCCCCGGGCCGGTGGACCGACCTGCCGCCGGCCCTGCCCGGACGGGTCGCGGACCTGGGCCGACGACTGGTCGACGGCGCGCCCACCCGATACGACGCGGTCCGCGCGATCGAGGAGGATCTGCGGGCGCGGGCGACGTACCGGCTCGACTCGCCCGTGCCGGGCCGGGGTGACGACGCCGTCGACGTGTTCCTGTTCCGCGACCGCACCGGGTTCTGTGAGCAGTTCGCGGCCGCGGAGACCGTGCTGCTGCGGGCGGCCGGAATCCCGGCCCGGCTGGTCACCGGGTTCTCCGGCGGTGCCCGCGTGGACGAGCGCCGGGTGATACGGGACTCCGACGCGCACGCCTGGGTCGAGGTGTGGTTCCCCGGCGTCGGCTGGGTGCCGTCCGATCCGACCGCGGGGGCGACGCTCGCCGACGAGTCGGCGGGGAGGTTCGCGACCGCGTGGACGGCCCTGGGGAACCTGGTGGCCGACGCGCGGGCCCGCCTGCTCCTCGCGGTCGGCCTGGTCTGCCTGGTCTGCGCCGGCGTGGCCGTGGGCCGGTTCGCGTGCCGAAGCCGCCCCGGCGCGGGCACGATCCCCGCGCCGGGGAGCACGGGCGCCGGCCGCCGTGGACCGCTCCCGGCGGCGTTCGGACGGTTCGAGACGGCCTTGGCCGAGGCCGGCGCGCCGCGGCTGCCGTCGGAGGGGCTGGAGGGGCTGGCGGCCCGGATACCCGCGGCGGCCGCTCCGCTGGCGGTGGTGGGCCGGGCGCTCTACGGCGCCACGGCACCGTCCCCGGCCGACTCGCGCGCGGCGGCGGACACCCTGGACCGGCTGTCGGCGGCCCTGCTCGCCGCCGCCGCGGAGCGATCGGTGCCGTCGACGACCCGTCCCTGACCGGCCGACCGGGCGGCGGTCTGCAGCAGCGTGGAACGGTCGGAGATCTTGACCCGCTTGCGGCCCTGGGCCTTCCCGAGCTCGGCCTCGGCGGCGTCGATCTCGCGCCAGCCGTCCCACACCACGACCTGCACCCCGCGGGACTCCAGCACGGCGATCACGGCGTCCGGGTCGGACTCGGGAGCGACCGGCAGGGACGGCAGATCGGCCAGCAGGGCGGTGATCGACTCCTGCGCGTCGTGCTTGTTCGTGCCGATCACGCCGGTCGGCCCGCGCTTGATCCAGCCGGCCACGTACTGGCCGGGCACCGGCGCGCCGTCGCGGACGACCCGGCCGCCCTCGTTCGGCACGATTCCCCGCCGCTCATCGAACGGCAGGCCGGGGAACGGCACCCCGCGGTACCCCACCGAGCGCAGCACCAGGTCCGCCTCGACCGTCAGCGTCTCACCGGTGCCGACCGCGGTGCCCGTCTCGTCGATGCTGGTCCGTTCGAGCACCAGCCCGATCACCCGGTCGTCACCGACGACCTCGACCGGCCGGTGCAGGAACCGGACGTGGATCCGCCGCGGCCGCCCCTCGGGCGTGCGCTCGGACCACTCCCGGAGCACCTCCAGGTTCCGGGCCCGGACGGGCTCCGCCGCCAGGATCTGCTGCCCGGACTCGTCCAGCACGAGATCCGCGGGGTTCACCAGAACGTCGGCGTTCGGCAGGTCGCCGAGCTCCCGCAGCTCCTTGGTGGTGAACTTCGCGTGCGCGGCGCTACGGCGGCCGACGATGTGGATGTCGGTGACCGCGCTGCCGCGGAGCACGTCCAGCACGTCGTCCGGCAGGTCGGTGTACGCGAGCTCGTCGGCGGTCTTCGCGAGCACGCGGGCCAGGTCCACCGCCACGTTGCCGACCCCGACGATCGCGACCCCGCGGGCGTCGAGTCTGCCGTCGGCCAGCGGGATCTGCGCGTCCGGGTGCCCGCTGTACCAGGCGACGAAGTCGGTGGCGGACAGGCTGCCGGGCAGGTCCTCGCCGGGGATGCCGAGGCCGCGCGCGACCGCGGCACCCTGGCACATCACGAAGGCGTCATAGTGCCGCTGCAGGTCCGCCGCCGTGAGGTCGGCGCCCACCTCGACGTTGCCGAGAAACCGCACGGCCGGGTTCTCGAGGACCTTCTGCAGCGCGAGCGAGACCTGCTTCATCTTCACGTGGTCCGGTGCGACCCCGTACCGGACGAGCCCGTATGGACAGGGCAGCCGGTCGAACACGTCGATCGCCACGTCCCCGTGCGCCAGCAGCCCCGCGGCGGCGTAGACCCCCGCGGGGCCCGATCCGACCACGGCTACCCGGCGCATGCCACGACTGTCGCATCCCCGGCAACCCCCGGCAAACCCCGCGCAGGGGATTCCTCAGCGGACCGCGTCCCCCCGGGCGGGGCAGTCCTCGGCCCAGCAGAGTCGGTCTCGGCCGGTGTCCTTCGCGGCGTACAGGGCACGGTCCGCGGCCGCGAGGGTGCCGGCGGGCGCTCCGCCGCGGTGGATCGCCGCGCCGGCGGAGAAGGTGGTCCGGCCCTGCTCCGCCCACCCCTCCCGCAGCCGGTCGACCAGGAGGGTGACGCCGCGCTCCCCGTCGCCACGGACGATGACGCCGAACTCCTCCCCGCCGTACCGCGCCGAGCAGTCGGTGCCGCGGGTCAGCGCCGCCAGGGTCGCCGCGAACGCGGCCAGCTCGTCATCGCCCTCCTGGTGGCCGTACCGGTCGTTGAGGGCCTTGAAATGGTCCAGGTCGAGGAACAGCACCGCGTCGTCGTCGTTCAGCCCCTCGAGCTCGCGGAAGAACGCGCGACGGTTCGGCAGCCCGGTCAGCGCATCGGTCTCCGCCTCGTGCGCCAGCCGCGCGGTACGGCGCAGCCGCTCGACCTGCTTGCCCGCCTCCGCGGCCAGCAGCATCGTGGCCCGGAGCGTCATGCCCCGGACCTCCGACCGATGCCGCCGCCAGATCGCCGTGAGGACCCCGGCCAGCCCGTCCTCGCCCATCAGCGGCACGTACAGGATCGACGCCTCGGCGAACCGCTCCACGTTGGCCTTCGAGACGTGCGGGGACGAGGTGGCGTCCCGGATGAACACCGGTCGCCGGTGCTGGGCTGCCAGCGTGACGCCGCTGGGCTGGTGGGCGGTGTCCACCACGACCTCGTCGATCGCCAGCGACGCGCCGTGACCGCCGTAGTACCGGTACCGGCCGGGGCTGCCCTCCTCGGGGAGCAGCACGAGGACGATGTCGGCGCAGACCAGCCCGGCCGCGGCGGTCGCCGCCCGGTTGGCCGCATCGGTCAGGTCGTCGGCCGCGGTGAGGCCGGTGATGCCCGCGACGAGGTTGTCCACCGTGTGGCGGGCGGTGCGCAGGCGCGCGACCTGGAGGGCCACCACCTCACCGACGACGGTGCCGACGCCGACGGTGAGGAACACCGGGACGAGGATGCGCATCGGCTCGGCGAGGCCGATCGCGGAGGTGGCCCCGAACAGGAACGCGACCGGAGCGAGCTTCAGGGAGCTCCGCGGCGGCTGGGACAACCCGACGAAGACGAACGAGAGCGTGAACATCGACAGGTAGTACGGGAGCGCGTGACCGAAGTAGCCGATCCCGGGGCCGAACATGGCCAGGCTCAGCAGGACGGGAACGAACTGGACACGCCGGTGCCAGCGCTGCCACGGCAGCCACGGCAGCACCAGGCCGACGACGATGCCGAGCGTGGCGACGACGGCGAGCCACTCGCGGTGCACCCCGACGGGCAGAAACGGGATCGCGACGGCACTCACCACCGACGGGACCGCGAACATCGCGCTGCCGACCCGGAACGTCCGCAACCGCGCCGCGACGGTCCTGCCCCGGGCGTGCGTCCCCGGGTCGAGGACCAGCGGCACATCGGCGCCGGCCACGCCGAAGGCAGGCGGTTGATCGTTCACTCAGATTGCATCGGCTCACCGGGCACCAGACATGAAGCCCTGATCCACAATTCGTTCGCCGGTCGGTCCCGGTCAGTCCGCGGCATCCCCCGCCGCCGCCCGGCGCAGCCGGCCGATCACGATCCGCTCGGCCTGTTCACGCGCCTCCCGGCGTACCGTCCGGAAGTAGTCGACGGCGGGCAGCTCACCGAGCAGCCAGCGCCGCCCGAGCTCCTCCGCCACGCGCTCACGCCTGATCATGCCGCGACTCCCTCCGGCCCCCCGCCCAGCGTAACGCGTCACGCCTGCGCCAGTCCGCAGCCGAGCAGGTTCCCGAGCACCCGCACGACCTCCACGTCGGTCGACGTGAGGTGCCCGCCGGCCGGCGCGTCGACGATGAGGAGGCCGAACCGACGGGGTCCCGCGGCCACCGCGACCGCGATCACGCTGCCGAAGTCCGCCTCGGCGGGATCGATCAGCGGGTGACCGGTCACGTCGTCGACGAACACGAGCTCACCGCGACTGACCAGGTCCAGCGCGAAGTCGCCGTCGAGGGTGCCGGGCCTGAACCGGTTTCGCGGTGGGGTCGCCCGGCCGGCGTACACGACACGCTCCAGGACGCGGCCCGACCCCGGCTCGTAGAAGGCGCTCCGCGAACCCGTCCCGGTCAGGGTGACCGCCGCGTCCACGACCGCCTGCCGGATCTGGCCGGCCAGCTCCCGGCGCTCCGCCCGGTTGCCGGTAGACCCCAGCTCGCCGAGGTAGCTGGTGAGCGGCGCCAGCGCGCCGTTGAGCGTCAGCATCAGGTTCTCCTCGGCATCCAGCGCGACCTGCAGCGCCGTCCGCCGGGCGCGGTCCCGGCGCCAGCCCTCGAACGCGGCGAGGAAGAGACTCAGGCCCGTCAGCGTGGCACCGAGGACCAACAGCAGGGTTCGGCGCCGGCCGGTCGACGTCCCCACCTCCACGCCGACGACGAACGCACCCACCGTGGACAGTGCCGCGCCGCCCCGCAGCACCAGGCTGACCCAGTGCCGACGCAGCCACCGCACCGAACCCACCCCCTCGTTCTGCGTCGATGATGGACCGATCCGCGGAGACCCGTGGCCGTTTCGGGTGAATGTCCGGCTCACCCGCCGATCGTGTCGACGAGCCGGTCGAGGAACGCGGTCTGGGCGCGGACGAGCTTCTCGCGCGCGGCATCGACGCGGTACCACGCCACCCGGTCGAGCTCCGGGTAGCTCCGCAGCACACCCGACCCGCGCGGCCATTCCAGCTCGAAGGTGTTGCTCACGGCGGTCGCCGGGTCGAGGTCACCCTCGGCCGCCCACACGGTGACCTGCTTGCCGCCGGCCTGCCGGACCGTGCCGAGAGCCGTCAGCTCCGCGTCCGGCGCGGGGTGGCCGAGCTCCTCCCGGAACTCGCGCCGGGCGGCCGCCACCGGGTCCTCGCCGGCTCCGTACTCCCCCTTCGGGATCGACCACGCGCCGGCATCCTTGCGGGCCCAGAACGGCCCGCCCAGGTGGCCGAGGAGTACCTCGACCGCGCCGTCGACGCCGTACCGGTACAGCAGCAGCCCCGCGCTCGGTCTCACGCGCACACCGTAAGGGAACCCGCGGCCGCCGGGCTGCGGGCGGGCCGGGATGGGTGTTGGGTGGAGATGCCCCACCGAGGAGCGAGGAGAGCTGCCGTGGCCATCGCGACGATCAATCCGGCGACCGGTGAGACGATCCGGACGTTCGACCCGATGACGGACGCCGAGGTCGACGAGCGCCTCGGCCGGGCGGTGGAGGGGTATCACGCGCTGCGCGCCGCGCCCTTCGCCCGGCGGGCCGAGTGGATGCGTGCGTCGGCCGACCTGCTGGAGTCCGAGATCGACGACATCGCCCGCACGATGACGACCGAGATGGGCAAGACCCTCGCCGCCGCGAAGGCGGAGGCGACCAAGTGCGTCGCGGGCATGCGGTACTACGCGGAGCACGCCGAGCGCTTCCTGGCCGACATCGCGCGGGACGCCGCCGCGGTGAAGGCCTCCCGCGCGTACACCCGGTGGCTGCCGATCGGCGCGGTGCTGGCCGTGATGCCCTGGAACTTCCCGCTCTGGCAGGCCGTGCGCTTCGCCGCCCCCGCGCTCATGGCCGGCAACTCGGGCATCCTCAAGCACGCGTCCAACGTGCCGCAGACCGCGCTGTACCTCGGGGCGCTGTTCGAGCGGGGCGGCTTCCCGGCCGGCGCCTTCCAGACCGTGCTGATCTCGTCCTCGGCCGTGGAACGGGTACTGACCGACGACCGGATCGAGGCGGTCACCCTCACCGGGTCGGAGGCGGCCGGCTCCAAGGTCGCGGAGACCTCCGGACGACTGATCAAGAAGACCGTGCTGGAGCTCGGCGGCTCCGACCCGTTCGTGGTCATGCCGTCGGCGGACGTGACCGAGGCCGCCGACGTGGGCACCACCGCCCGGGTCCAGAACAACGGCCAGTCGTGCATCGCGGCGAAGCGCTTCATCGTGCACACGGACGTGTACGACGCGTTCACCGACCGGTTCGTGCAGAACATGCGTGACCTCGTCGTCGGCGACCCGATGGACGACACGACGCAGGTGGGCCCGGTGGCGACCGAGCAGGGCCGCCGGGACCTGACGGAGCTGGTCGCCGACGCGGTGGCCAAGGGCGCCAAGGTGCTCTGCGGCGGCGAGGCGCCGGACCGCCCCGGCTGGTGGTACCCGCCGACGGTGATCGCCGAGGTGACGCCGGAGATGCGGATCTACACCGAGGAGGCGTTCGGCCCGGTGGCGACGCTGTTCCGGGTGGGCTCGATCGAGGAGTCGATCGAGATCGCCAACGCCACGACGTTCGGCCTCGGCTCCAACGCCTGGACGAACGACGCCGCCGAGCAGGAACGGTTCGTCGACGAGCTGGCGGCCGGCCAGACGTTCGTCAACGGGATGACGACGTCCTACCCCGAGCTGCCGTTCGGCGGCATCAAGCGGTCGGGCTACGGGCGCGAGCTGGCCGAGCTCGGCATCCAGGAGTTCTGCAACGCCAAGACGGTCTGGGTCGCCTGACTCACCACCCGTCGGCGCGGGCGGTCAGGTCGCGGACCGCCACCCGCGCCTCGTCGACCAGACGGGCCACGACCTCACCGGCCGGCAGCTCGCGGGCGAGCTCATGGGTCTGCCCCGCCCAGAGGTTCATCGCGTCCGGGTCGTGCGCGGCCCGGGCGGCGGCGCGGAGCGGACTGGTCAGGTGGTGCACCGCCGGGTAGCCGGCCGGTGCGTCGGCGTGCTCCCGCAGGAACCGGTTCACGATGCCGCGCGCCCGGCGGCCGGTGAACGCCCGGGTCAGCTCGGTCGGGGTCCGCGTGACGACGGCTTCCCGGTGTACCGCCGCGGTTCCGGCCTCCGGGCAGCGCAGGAAGGCGGTGCCGAGCTGCGCCGCACCGGCACCGGCGGCCAGCACCGCCGCGAGCCCTGCCCCGTCCACGACACCGCCCGAGGCGACGAGCGGCAGCGGGGTGCGCGACGCCACCAGCCGGAGCAGCGGCAGCAGCGCGACGTCGTCGGTGTCGTCCACGCCGCCACGGTGCGCACCGGCCTCGACGCCCTGCACGACCAGCGCGTCGACACCCAGCACCTCCGCGTCCGGCGCCGTGCCGGGGGCGGTGACGGTCACCCACACCTCGCTGCCCCGGGCCCGCAGCGCCTCGACCACGTCCCGGCTCGGCAGCCCGAACGCGAACGACACCACCGCGGGCGGCCGGTCCAGGAGGACGGCGAGCTTCTCGGTGTACGCGTCGTCGTCGAACACCGGCTGCCCGACCTGCACGCCGAGGCGCCGGGCCTCCGGTTCCAGCCGGGCGGCATAGGCGCGGACGGCGGTGTCGTCGGCGGGCGGGATGGTGGGGACGAACAGGTTCACGCCGAACGGCTGCGCGCCGAGGGACCGTACCCGCTCGACGTCCTCGGTCAGCCGGGCCGGGGTGAGGTACCCACCGGCGAGGAAACCGAGCCCGCCCGCGCGGCCGACCGCGTGCACGAGACGCGGGGTCGAGGGCCCGCCGCCCATCGGCGCGGCCACCACCGGGCGGCGCAGCGCGGCCAGCACGGCGCTCACCGCGTCACCGCACCGGGAGGTCGAGCCAGGACGGCCCGGCGAAGGTCAGCGGGGCACCGAGCCGGCCCGCGTCGGCGTACAGCGGATCGACGGTGTCGACCACGAGCGCCAGGCGGTGCCCGGCCGGGACATCGTAGGAGGTGGCCGGCAGCGCGACGTCGAGAGAGACCTCGCGGCCGGCGCCCGTCCAGGTCATCGGGGCGTGTGTGACGAGCCGTCCGGTGCCGAGCGCGTCCACGTCGTAAAGGTAGGCGACGACGGTGCCCGCGGGCTGCTGACGCGCCCGGAGCCGGAGATGGGCGATGCCACGCACCGCCGCTCCCGCCGGGAACCGCGCCGAGGTCCAGACGCCCGCGTGCAGCCGGCTGACGGTGCGCAGCGACACCAGCGGCGGGACACCGTCGAGGGCCTCCAGGCCGTTCGACAGCATCAGCACGCCGGCGTCCGCGGTGGTGTCGACCCCGGTCGTGATCGCCGGGCCCGCGGCGTTGCGCGGCCGCCCGGTGCCGAGGGTGCCGGTGCCGAGCGGGAGGGCCGCCGGTGCGAGTGCGTACCGCGTGGACCGACGGCCGACGGCGGCCCAGTCGCGGTAGCCCTCGACGGCGGCGGACGTCCTCGACCGCAGCACCACCGGGTTCTCGCGGTCGATGCCGTTCGCGGTACCGGCGACGTACCGGTCGAGCCATCGCCCGGCGTCGGTCCACACGTGGTTCGGCAGCCCGGCGAGCCCGGTCAGCTCCGCCACCGCGTGATCGCCGGGCGCGAGCTCCAGCCGCTTCGGGCCGGTGAGCCGCCCGTAGAAGTCCACCAGCTGGTTCGGCCCGAAGATGCTGTCGCCGTACGCGTTCGCCAGGAAGATCGCCGGCCGGTTCCGGTTGATGGCGCCGAGGTAGGTGGAGGCGCCGCGGACGCGCCCCCACGCCTTCACCCCGGCAATGTTCCGGTTCGCGAAGTAGTCGGCGAGCATCTGCCGGAGCTCCGGCGAGGGACGGCCGCCGAGCTCGGCGATGCCACCGAGGAACCCGACGGCCTGCAGCCGGCGGGTCTGCCCGCCGTACAGCGACTCCACCAGGTCGGTCCACCCGCTCAGCGCCAGCACGGCACGAATGCGCGGGTCGTGCCCGGCAGCGATCAGGCCGATCCCGGCGCCGTAGCTGACGCCGGCGACCCCGATCCGGGCCGGGTCGACGGACGTGTTCGCGATCATCCAGTCCATCGCGTCGGACACGTCGGCGATGTCCTGCGGGCCGGCCACCTGCACGGTGCCGCCGGACAGCCCGAAGCCCCGGGTCGTGTACGACAGCACGACGTAGCCGCGCGCGGCCAGCGCGTTGGCCTGGGCGAGATACTCGGCGTCGTTGAACCCCCAGCTGTTGACGAACACGACGCCCGGCTTCGGCCCCGCGGTCGCGGGCTCGACCACATTCGCGCGCAGCACGACGCCGTCCCGGGCGGTGATCTGGGTGAACCGCGGCGCCGTCGGCAGGGTCCCGGCGCCGGCGGGGTCGAGCGGGGCGACGAGCGCGGCACCGATCACCAGCGCGAGCAGTGACGAGACGATGACACCGAGACGACGCATGGGCAGGGACCTCGTTCCGCCGGAAGTTACCGCACAGTAGACGCGCGGAGTCCAGCATCACAAGACCTTGCCGGCGCAACGAACTCGACCCTCCACACCGGACCGCGACCGGCGGTCACCCTCCGCTCGGCGCCGTCGTCTCCCCGCCGGTCCCGGCCGGCCACGGCACCGCCGGGTCCCGGTGGAACCGCACCCCCAGCACCGTCCACCGTGGACCCTGCGCGGCCAGCCGCGGCGCGTAGTCCGCCCAGGAGCGCCCCGTGGCCGGCGACCAGCCCCGCTCGGCGACCCCGGCGAGCCGCGGGTAGGCCAGGTACTCGACCTCCGCCATCGAGGCGGCGGTCTCGGTCCACAGCGCCGCCTCGACGCCGTGGACATCTCCCGGGGAGAGTCCGGCGATGAAGGTGACCGGGTCCCAGTCGTAGGACGTCCGGGTGTCGACCAGCCCCGCCCAGTCCGTGCCCAGCCGGTCCGCCGCCGTGTACTTCATGTCCAGGTACGCCCGAGCGGCCGGCGACATGATCAGCTTCATGTGCTGGTCGGCCGCCGCGTGGGCCCATTTCGTCCGCGGGTCGTCCCCGTGGGCCGCGTGGTAGTACTGCGCCAGCGAGTCCGGATCCTGTGGCGTGGTCGCCACCTGGGTCCAGCCGACGAGCCGCTTGCCGTGCCCGCGCACCACCTGGCGGGCGTGCGCCATGAACGCCTTGTAGTCCGCGCGGCTCGTGTCGTACGCCTCGTCGCCGCCGACGTGGAGGTACCTGCCCGGGGTCAGCGCGGCGACCTCGCGGATCACGTCGTCGAGGAAGCGGTACGTGACGCCCGCCCGGACGCAGAGCGAGCTGAAGCCCACGTCGATGCCGGTGTGGACCGGCGGCGCGGTGCCGTCACAGGTCAGTTCGGGATACGCGGTGAGGGCCGCGTTCGTGTGGCCCGGGATGTCGATCTCCGGGACGACGGTCACGTACCGCGCCGCGGCGTACCGGACGATCTCGGTGTACTGCTCCTGGGTGTAGTACCCGCCCCTGCCGCCGCCCACCTCGGTGCGCCCGCCCACGGTGGTCAGCCGCGGCCACTTCTCGATCTCCAGCCGCCAGCCCTGGTCGTCGGTCAGGTGCAGGTGCAGGACGTTCACCTTGTACAGCGCCGCCAGGTCGAGGTACCGCTTGACGTCGTCCACGCCGTAGAAGTGCCGGGCCACGTCGAGCATCGCGCCGCGCCAGGCGAAGCGCGGCCGGTCGGTGATCGCCACGGCCGGCGCCGCCCACGGGCCGGGCCGCACGGTGGCGCTCTCGATCCGGCCGGGCAGGAGCTGACGCAGGGTCTGCACGCCGCGGAACAGCCCCTCGGCGGCGTGCGCGGTCAACCGCACGCCCCGGCCGTGCACGGCGAGGGTGTACCCCTCGTCGCCGAGGGACGCCGGGCCGTCCAGCGCGAACAGCACGTCGTGGCCGCCGTACGAGGCGCCGTCCGTCACCGGGACGGGGTAGCCGGTCGAGCGGCGGAGGAGCACCGCCGTCAGCTCGGCGACCCCGGTCGCGCGCCGGTCGCGGACCACGAGCCGGGTCTGCGGCGTGAGGGTGAACGCGGGGCCCGGCCGCCGTTGCAGCGATACGGGGGCGGGCACGATCCGGGGCGCGGCGGCGGCCACGGCCGGCGCCTCGGTCCGGGGCGCCCGGCCCTCCGCGTCACCGGCCCGCTCGACGGCCACGGTGACGGCGAGGACCAGCCCGGTGATCGCTGCGGCACCCGCACGCCACGAGAGCCCGCTCACCGGCCGCCCTGGATGTTCCGGCTCCGCTGCTCGGCCCCCGGCCCGCCGTACGGGTAGTCGGCCACACCGGGGTCGCTCACCGTGTCGAGCATCGCGGTCTCCTCCGCCGTGAGGTGCAGCCCGGCCGCGGCGAGGTTGTCGTCCAGCTGCTCGAGCGTGCGGGCGCCGAGGATGACCGACGAGACGCCCGGCCGGTCGGCCAGCCAGGCGAGGGCGACCTGGGCCATCGAGACCCCGCGCCGCTCCGCTACGGCCCGGACCGCGTCCAGCACGTCCCAGGTGCGCTCGGTGCGGCCGCGCCGGTTGTACGCCTCCACGCCGCGGTTCGGGTCCTCGCCGAGCCGGGTGGCGCCGGTGGGTCGCTCGTCCCGCCGGTACTTGCCGGTGAGCCAGCCACCGCCGAGCGGGGACCACGGCAGCACCCCCAGGCCCGCGGACAGGCAGGCGGGCACGATCTCCCACTCGATCTCGCGGGCCAGCAGGTTGTACTGCGGCTGCAGGGTCACCGGTGGGGCCCAGCCCCGGTGGTGGGCGAGGTCCACCGCCTTCTGCACCTGCCAGCCGGTGTAGTTGGACAGCCCGGCGTACCGGATCTTCCCCCACCGCACCGCGTCGTCGAGGAAGCGCAGCGTCTCCTCCAGCGGGGTCAGCGGGTCCCAGGCGTGCACCTGGTACAGGTCGACCGCCTCGACGCCGAGCCGGCGGAGCGAGTCGTCCAGCGCCGCGGACAGGTGGCGCCGCGACAGCCCGAGGTCGTTGGGCCCCGCCCCCGTCGGAAACCGGCCCTTGGTGGCGAGCACGATCGAGTCACGTCGCTCCGGGCGCTTCGCCAGCCAGCGGCCGACGATCTCCTCGGCGGCGCCGCGGGTGTACACGTCGGCCGTGTCGACGAACGTGCCGCCCGCCTCGACGAACCGGTCCAGCTGAGCATGCGACCCGGCCTCGGCGGTCTCGGTGCCGAACGTCATCGTGCCGAGCGCCAACGCCGAGACGGCACAGCCGCTGCGGCCGAGGGTGCGGTACTCCACGGTGGCCTCCTCCCGTGCCCCGTGGAGATCCTCGCAGCCGCGGGCGAGAACCGGGGTACCGGCCCATCCCCCGCGTTGATCATGGGCCTTGCAACACGACGCGCCGGCGTGTCTGTTGCAAAGCCCATGATCAACGGGAGGGGCGGACGTCTACTCCAGCGCGCGGAGGTCGGCCTCGACGGCGGGCGGCAGGAGGGTCCGGTCGCGCAGCACCGCCGGCAGCGACGCCAGCGCGCCGAGCGCGCCGCGCCGCCGGTCCCGGTCGCCGAGCTCCGCCCACACGGTCCGCCCCGCGTGCGCCATCGGCCGCCGGAGCAGCGCGGTCAGCACCCGGTTGCGGGCCTCCCGGCGGCGGCGGGCGGCCGGGTTCCGGGCCGTGGTGGACGGCAGATGGCGCACGGCCAGCTCCTCCACATAGGACAGCGACCAGCCGGCGGCGGCGAGGTCCATCGCCAGCAGCGCCTCCTCGCCGTACACGTGCAGCAGCGGCGAGAACCCCCCGGCGGCCAGGAACGCGTCCCGCCGCACGACCACCGCGCAGGCGAGGAAGCCGAGGATCGCCGGGCCGGGCGCCCCGGCCGGGGTGCCGAGCGGAGCGCGGGCCATCTCGACCGAGATGGGGTCCAACCGGCCTTCCCGCCCCACCAGCACCCGGGCGGACAGCAGCGCCGTGCCGGGCGCCGCATCCAGGACGGCCGCCGCGCGCGCCAGCGAGGAGCCCTCCCAGTACGAGTCGTCGTCCGCGAAGGCCAGATAGCGCGTCCGGGCCCGGTCCGCGCCCGCATTCCGCGCCGCGGCGCCCCGGTTGCCGGGCAGCCGCAGCACCTCGACGTCCGGGAACGCCGCCGCCACCGCCTCGGGCGTGCCGTCCCGCGACCCGTTGTCCACCACGATCACGGGTGGCGGATGGTGGGCCAGCGAGCCGAGCAGCTCGGTCCGGCGGTCGCGGGTGGCGACGACGACCGTGACGGCGGAGGTCACGCGGTCGCCCGCGGGGACCACGGCGGGGCGTTCCGGTGGGCCAGCCAGCCGCGCACCCAGTGCGCGGTCGCGAGCGGCGGGATCAGCACGCTCGTCGCGGCCATCGTCAGCACCTCCTCGCGGGTCCGGGGCCCCGGCGCGATCCGCGCCCACCCGAACTCCGCCACCCCCGCCACCGCGAGGCCCGCCGCCCCGATCGCCACGGAACGCCACCGCCGCCGGGCCCGCGCCGTCGGGGCCGCCGCCGCACCTCCCGCCGCCACGACCGCGGCCAGCGCGGCGGCGGTGACGGCCACGTTGCGGGGGCGGCGCCCCGGCGGCACCCCGGCGAGCCCGCGCCAGCCGGGGCCGTACAGGCGGCGGAGCAGCGCGTCGTCGGCGTTGCCGCGCTGGGTCCGCAGGCTCACCCAGCGGCCCTCTGGACGGACCGGGTGCCGCACCACCCGCTCCCCCACGGCGAGCCGATGTCCCGCCGCCCGGACCCGCACCGCCAGGTCCGCGTCCTCGCGGTACGCCCGGGGGAACCGCTCGTCGAAGCCGCCCACCGCCGCGAGCACCGAGCGCCGGTACGCCATGTCCGCGGTGGCCCAGCGCGCGCCGCCGAGGCCGGCCGTGCACCGTTCCCAGTCGGTCGGCTGCCGGCCGGCCGGAAGCGGGACGACGATCCGCCCCTGTACCCCGGCCACCTCCGGCGGTACGCGGAGATCGGCGGCCAGCAGCGCCCACCACCCCGGGGCGGGCACCACGTCGTCGTCCAGGAACGCGACCCACTCCCCGCGGGCGGCCCGCCAGCCGGCGTTCCGGGCGGCGGCCGGTCCGGCGCCCGGACCGCGCACCACCGACACCCGGCCGG
The DNA here is from genome assembly GCA_030840805.1 of Actinomycetota bacterium. Lineage (GTDB taxonomy): Bacteria > Actinomycetota > Actinomycetes > Mycobacteriales > HKI-0501 > JAVEDU01. The sequence goes on along the minus strand of JAVEDU010000054.1, from coordinate 76,442 downwards.
CGAGCGACGGCGGCACCGTGGGCCCCAGCGGCCGGGTCGCGTCCCGCCGGTCGTCCACCAGCAGCACCTCGGTGGGTCCCCCCTCCCCGAGCGCCGCGAGGAGCCCGTCCAGCGACGCCCGTCCCACCGTCGGTACGACCACCGAGACGATCATCCGCGATCCACCGCGAACGGCCCGATCGCGAGCAGGTCCACGGGCGCCGACCCGAACAGCTCCAGCGCGTCGCGCGGGTCGTCCACCATCGGCCGGCCGGCCGTGTTGAGGGAGGTGTTCACCACCACCGGCAACCCCGTCCGGGCGTCGAACTCCCGGAGCAGGTCGCCCAGCGGCACCGCGCCGTCCTCGACGGTCTGGATGCGGGCCGTGCCGTCGACGTGCACCACGGCCGGGATCCGGTCCCGCCACTCCGCGGCGACCTCGTGGACGAACAGCATGTACGGACTCGGCAGCGGACCGCGGAAGATCTCCGCCGCACGGGAGGCGAGCACCATCGGCGCCACCGGCCGGAACTGCTCGCGGCCCTTCACGTCGTTGATCCGCTCCAGGTTCCCGGCCCGGCCGGGATGCGCCAGCAGCGAGCGGTGCCCCAGCGCCCGCGGCCCGTACTCGCTCCGGCCCTGGAACCACGCGACGATGCCGTCCGCGGCGAGCACCTCGGCCGCCGCCGCGGCGATCGACGGCGGCCGGCGGTACGGCAGCCGCGCGGTCCGCAGCACGCTCTCGATCTCCGCGTCGGTGAAGTCCCGGCCCAGGTCCGCGCCCGCCATCGGCGCCGGGCGGGCGTCGCGCTCGGCGACGACGTGCAGGGCCGCACCGAGCGCGGTCCCGGCGTCCCCGGCCGCGGGCTGCACCCACACCCGGTCGAACGCCGTCTCGGCGGCGATCCGCGAGTTCGCCACGCAGTTCAGCGCCACCCCGCCCGCCATCGCCAGCGTCGCCGGTCCGCCCGCCGCGTCGTACGTCCAGCGGGCCAGCGCCACCAGCACCTCCTCCAGGCGGCGCTGCACGCTCGCGGCGAGATCCGCGTGGTCCTCGGTCCACGCGTCGCCACGGCCCAGCCGCTTGGCGCACGCCCCGAAGTCCGGCGGGTCGACCACGAACCCGCCCTCCGGCGTGACGCGGACCGCCTCCCGCAGTGCGCCGAGGAACCGCGGCTCCCCGTACGAGGCCATCGCCATGACCTTGTACTCGTCGGAGGAGCGCAGGAAGCCCAGGTGCTCGGTGAGGTCCTCGTACAGCAGCCCGAGCGAATGGGGCAGCTCCTGGCCGGCGAGGACCTCCAGCACGCCGCCCCGGTACCGCCCGGCGAGGTGGCTGCGTGCCTCGCCGCGACCGTCGAGCACCAGGACGGCGCAGTCCTCGGTGATCGCGAGCCCGGCGGAGGCCGCATGCGCGACGTGATGCGGCACGAACCGCACCACGGCCGGGTCGAGTCCCGGCAACGCGGCGGCGAGGAACTGCGGCGCCCGCGCGGCGAACTCCTGCCGGAGCCAGTCCCACGGGTCCGCGAGACCCAGCTCCCCGGCGGGACGGCAGAGGCCGGGATCGAACGAGTACGCGACCGCATCGAGGTCCGCCGGTGCCAGCCCGGCCCGGCCGAGGCACCAGGCCGCGGCCAGCTCCGGCAGCTCCCACGCCGAGAACGGCACCGGGCGCTTGCCGTGCTTGCGGCGGCTGAACCGTTCCTCCTCCGCGGCGGCGACGATCCGGCCGTCCACGACGAGGGCCGCCGCGGGGTCGTGGAAGACGGCGTTGATCCCGAGAACACGCATGGGCGCGGGCTACCCCGGGCACGGCCGGTCTAACGCCGCGCGGGATTGGACCGCCGACCGGCTGGGTAAGGCGCGAGCGGGGAGGAACCGATGATCACCCGGCATGCCACGCGAACCGTGACGATCCCGAGTCCCGGCACGACGCTGTTCGGGGACCTGGCCTGGCCGATCGGCCGCGGGCCGGTCCACGGCCTGACCGTGCTCGCGCACGCCAGCAGTGGGGCACGGTTGAACCCGCGCCACCAGGCGCTGGCGGCCGGGCTGAACCGCCAGGGGCTGGCAACCCTGCTCACCGACCTGCTCGCCTCCGACGAGGACCAGTGGGACGCCGGCGCCGCCAGGGCGCGGCACGACGTCGCCCTCCTCACCGAACGCCTCGCCGCGGTCCTCGACCGGGTGGCCCGGATGGAGGTCGAGGTGGCCGCGCTGCCGGTGGGGGTGCTGGCGACCGGGACGGCCGCGGCGGCCGCGCTGCACGCCGGGGTCCTGCTCGCCGGGTCGCCGCGCCCGAACGGCGGCCCCCGGCCGCCCCGACCGGCGCGGGTCGACGCGGTCGTCTGCCGCGACGGCCGACCCGATCTCGCCGCGGAGCTGCTCGCCGACCTGCCGGTCCCGGTTCTGTTCCTCGTCGCGGAGCACGACCGCGAGCTGCGGGAGCTCCACCATGTCGCCGGGGTCGGACCGGCCGCCCTCCGGGTCGTCTCCGGCGCCGCCGACCTGGTGAACGACGCCGTCGGGGTGGAGCAGGTGGCACCGCTCGCGGGCGCGTGGCTGACGGCACGGCTCGACCCGGCGCACGGCACCTGAGCGGAGGACCCGTGGCCCTCGACATCGTGGTCCGGCCGTCCGACGGCGGGGAGTTCACCGTCGAGGTGGCCGACGGCGCCGCCGTCACCCGGGTGTCGGTCGTGGCGTCCGAACGGTTCCTGACCGGTCTCGACGCACCCGACGCCCCGGCGGAGGAGGTGGTCCGGGAGGCGGTCGCCCTGCTGCTGGACGAGCGGCCGCCCGGGCAGCTGGCGGACCAGATCGATCTCGACGAGGTGGCCGCCGAGGACGAGGAGTTCGTGCCGGAGCTGCAGAGCCGACTGGGCTTCTAGAACAGGCTCCTAGAGCTTGCGGAGCTGGGGCAGCACCTGCTCCGCGTAGAACGCGAAGAACGCCTCCTGGTCGGGTCCGATCTGGTTGATGTACACCTCGTCGTACCCGGCGTCGCGGTACTGCCGGAACTGCTCGACATGGGCGTCCACGTCGTTGCCGCACACCAGCGCCGCGCCGATCATCTCCTCGGTCACCAGCGTCGAGGCCTGCTCGAAATGCCGGGGGGTCGGCAGCACCTGGGCGAGCTCGCCCGGCAGCTGTTCGTTCGCCCACAGGCCGTGCGCGGTACGGCGGGCCGCGGCGGCGTCCGGCCCGGCGCAGACCTTGTACCCCGCCTGCGCCGGGCGGGTACCGCCGCCACCGTCGCGGAAGATCCCCACGAGCTCGGCATCGGGCTTCGTGCAGACGAAGCCGTCGCCGATCCGGCCGGCGAGCGCCGCGGCCTTGGGGCCGAAGGCGGAGATGTACACCGGCGGTGGCAGCTCCGGACGGGTGTAGATCCGGGCGTTCTGCACCTCGTAGTACGTGCCGCTGTGGGTGACGTTCTCGCCGCCCCACAGCTCCCGGATCACCGCGACCGCCTCCTCCAGCATGTCGAGGCGGATGTCGGCGGGCGGCCACGCGTCGCCGAGGATGTGCTCGTTCAGCGCCTCCCCGCTGCCGACACCGAAGGTGAAGCGCCCGCTGAGCAGCACCGCACTGGTCGCGGTCGCCTGCGCGACGACGGCGGGGTGGATACGGACGGTCGGGCAGGTCACCGCCGTCGTCACCGGCAGGGCGGTACGGGCCGACAGCGCGCCGATCACCGACCACACGAACGCGCTCTGGCCCTGGGCGTCGTTCCAGTGGTGGTAGTGGTCGGAGATCCACAGCCCCTCGAAGCCCGCCCGCTCGGCCCACTCGGCCTGCTGCACGAGCTGGCGCGGGCCGAACTCCTCGCAGGAGAGGAAGTACCCGATCCGCATTCAGTCCTCCACCAGCAGCTGGGCGCGCAAGACCGACAGCGACCGGGACAGCAGGCGGGACACGTGCATCTGCGAGACCCCGATCTCGTCGGCGATCTGCGTCTGGGTCATGTTGCCGAAGAAGCGCATGGCGAGGATCCGCTGCTCCCGTACCGGCAGGTGCGCGAGGAGCGGTCGCAGCGACTCCCGGTTCTCGACCTTCTCCAGGTCCGCGTCGACCTCGCCGAGCATGTCGGCGACGCACGGGGCCTGTTCGTCGGCGCCGACCGGCGCGTAGATCGACAGCGCCGAGTAGGCGTTGGACGCCTCCAGGCTCTCCAGCACCTCCTCCTCGGTGATGCCGAGCGCGGTGGACAGGTCGCGGACCGTCGGGGACCGGCCGAGCTGCTGGGTGAGCCGGGTCGTCGCACCGGCGATCTCGATCTTCAGCTCCTGGAGCCGGCGCGGAACCCGCACGCTCCAGCCCTTGTCACGGAAGTGCCGCTTCAGCTCGCCGACGATCGTCGGCATCGCGTAGCTGGAGAACTCCACGCCGCGGGAGAAGTCGAACCCGTCGATCGACTTGATCAGGCCGACGGTGGCGACCTGTACCAGGTCCTCGTAGGGCTCGCCGCGGTTGCGGAACCGGCGGGCGAAGTAGCGGGCCAGCGGGAGGTGGAACTCGATCAGCTCCAGCCGGGCGCGCTGCCGCTCCCGCTCGTCGGTGTGGTACGCCATCGTCGACAGCAGCGTGTAGGTGGCCCGGTCGGAACGTCGCTGCGGCGCCTCGTCCACCTCGGTGCCCTCGGCGACCGTGACGGTGATCCGGTCGAGCGGGATGACCGTGGCATCACGGGCGAGGGTGGCGGCGTCGTTCGGGACCGGCACCTCGGCGGCCTGTGCGGCGGTGTCCCAGGGTGCAGCGGTGTCGAGAAGGGAAGCGGTCACGGACGGCTCCTTCGCTGGTCGTGCGCCGACGGCGAGCGGTCCACTGCCGCGGCAGGAGGTGTCACTGCGGTGACCGGCCAGGCGTCGGCGGGAGCGGCCGTGCCGACGCCCCGGCTGACGGCCGGGACGTCCCGACGCCCTCTGCTCGAGCGCCGGAACGGTTCACCTCGGGCGCGGAGGGCGGGGGTAGTGCCGCCAGCACCGTGCCGAAGCGATGGTGGCACGGGCGCCGACCCCTCGCATGTCGAGCCGATCGCGTGACCACACGTGTTCCGGGCCACAACGGCGGGGTGCGCAGGGGGCGGCACCCGCAGACACCTCCGGTGGTCGGACGCCGGACAGTTGACTATCGGACGGGACGGGTCTATTCAGAGGAGAACGGATTTCGCGATGCCGCGGATCCGCGCCGTTGAGTCCCCAGCGGTGGCACCTGACTTCGCGTGATGGGGAACCCTGCGGTGGGCCCCGTCCGTCAGAGCACGGAGGCCCCCATGGAGACTCTGCCCCTGCCCAGCCCACGTTCGACCCTGCCCCCGTGGGGCTCCGTGTCGTGCTGCGCCACCCCGCATCCCCATCGGCTCGCGTTCGTGGGTGAGGTGGACATCGCGCTGGAGGACAACCTCGACGCGATGTTCTCCTTCCTCTCCCACAGCACCGCGTCCGACGTGGCGATCTGCCTCCACGACGTGACCTTCCTCGACTCCACCGGCCTGGACTTCCTCGTCCGGGTCCAGGAGCAGGTCCAGGCGACCGGTCACACGCTGCGGCTCGTCGCGCCCAGCGCCGCGGTCCGGTGGGTCCTCCGGATCTCGGAGCTCACGCCGCTGTTCCCGATCGAGAACGCCCCGGCCGGCTCCGCTGCCACCTGCGAGTGCCGCTCGCCCCGCATCGACGGCGTCCGGGTCGTCGTTCCGGGTCAGCGCGCCGTGGGCATGGACGGGGCGGCCGGCTGAGTCCGGCCGCCGAGTAGCCCCGCCGCCGCCTCGAGCACCTCGGCCACGGTGATCGTCCGTAGTGCCGGGTCCACCGCTCCGGTGCCGTCGTCCGTCCCCGGCCCGTGCCACAGCACCACGTGGGCGGGCCGGCCGGGCGGTGGGCCCCATTCGGCCGGGGAGACCGGCCCGAACAGGAGCACCGAGGGCGTCCCGAACGCGGATGCCAGGTGCGCCACGCCCGTGTCGCCGCAGACGACCAGCCGGGCCCCCGCGACGATCCCGGCGAGCTCACCGGCATCGGTCCGCCCCGCCAGCACGGCGTCCGCCGGCAGGTCCGCCGCCCCGGCGACCCGCCCGGCCAGCTCCTCCTCGGCGGCGGAGCCGGTGACGACCACGTCCCCACCGGCCTCCGCCAGCCCCCGCGCCACCGCGGCGAACCGCTCGGCCGGCCAGCGCCGCCGGGGATGCGCGGCGCCGGGGTGGACGACCACGTGGCCGGGGCGCGTGGTGGGCGGAGGCGGCAACGCGAGGTCGGCCGGATCGGACGGGATGCCGTGGGCGGCCAGCATCCGGCACCAGCGGGCGACCTCGTACTCCCCCGGACGCCAGGCCGGCCCCTCGGCGTGACCCGCCTCCGCGGAGCGGAAGGCCACCAGCCGCCGCGGCCGGAGCGCCCGGAGCAGTCGGTGGCTCTCCGGCCCGCGCCCGTGCAGGTTCACCGCGACGTCCGGCCCGGCCGGTCCGGTGAGCGGGGCGAGGCCGCGCGCGGGCACCACCTGGTCGACCGCGCCGGTGGCGAGCGCGAGACCGGCCAGCTCCGGCGGGGTGGCGAGCAGGAGCCGGTGATCCGGGTAGGCCCGCCGGAGGCCGCGCAGCGCGGGGACGCCGGTGAGCAGATCCCCGAGTCCGAGCGCCCGCAGCACCAGCAGGACGGCTACGGCCACGACCCCTCTTCGGAGGAGGCCACCACCAGCTCCCGCACCTCGCACCCCGGCGGCTGGGTCAGCGCGAACAGAGCCGCCGCCGCGGTGTCCTCCGGCCGGTTCAGCTTCGCGTCCGGCGGCGGCTTGTACCGCTCGTCCCGGTCGTCGAAGAACGCCGTGTGCATGCCGCCCGGGATCAGCAGGGTGACGCCGACCCGGCCACGGGTCTCGGCCGCGAGGGCGCGGGTGAAGCCCACCACGCCGAACTTCGAGGCGCAGTACGCCGTGGCGTCGCCGACCGCCTTCAGGCCGAGGGTGGACGACACCGTCACGACGGTGCCGTGGCTCCGTTCCAGATAGGGCAGCGCCGCACGGACGACGGCGGCCGTGCCGAAGAGGTTGACCCGCACCACCCGGTCCCAGGCGGCGCCGTCGACGTCGCCGAGCGCCCCGCACCGGTCCGTCCCGGCGGCGGTGAGGACGCCGTCCAGCTCGCCACCACCCCGGTCCACCAGCTCGCGGACCGCCCGCTCGGCCGCCCGGGCGTCGGCGAGGTCCACCAGGACGTGGTCGACCGGCACCCCGCCGATGTCGGCGGGTGGCGCGAGGTCGAGTACCAGCGGCCGGCCGCCGGCCCGGGCCACCGCGGCCACCACCGCGGCCCCGAGTCCGGACGCGCCGCCGGTGACGAGCACGGTGCCGGGATCGCGCATCGAAGGTCCTCTCCTCAGGGGGTCGGGCGGCCGCGCCGGGCCGCCGTGACGAGACCGGTGCTGGACCGGCCGTCGAGATACGGGACGACCACCGTCTGGCCGCCCCAGCCGCGCACGAGCTCGGCCTCCGGGAGCTCTCCCCCGGCGTAGTCACCGCCCTTCACCCAGATGTCCGGGCGCAGCTCGGCGAGGACCCGTTCGGGGGTGTCCTCGTCGAAGACCACGACCGCGTCGACACCGGTGACCGCGGACAGCACGTGGGCACGGTCACCCTCCGGGCTGATCGGACGGTCCGGGCCCTTGAGCCGGCGCACCGAGTCGTCGGAGTTCAGGCAGACGACCAGGCAGTCGCCGAGCCGGCGGGCCGCCTGCAGGGTCGCGATGTGGCCCGGATGCAGCAGGTCGAAGCACCCGCCGGTCGCCACCACCGTGCCGCCGGTGGACCGGACGCGGGCGAGCAGGGCGGGGATGTCGGCGGCACCGCCGGGAACCGGGCGGCCCGCGTCGCGCCGGCCGCGCAGCACCGCGGTGACCGCCGCCGCACCTCCCGCCGCGACGAACGCGCTGGCCTGCCGCACTCCCTCGGCCACCGCCTCGGACAGCACCTCGCCGCCGGCCAGACCGGCGAGCGCCGCGGCGGCGAACGCGTCACCGGCACCGCAGGTGTCGCTCCCCGCGGGCACGACGGGGGCGGGGACGACCAGCGGCTCGGGCTCGCCGAGCACGAGGAGCGCGCCGTCCTCGCCCATGGTGACCGCGACCGCGGTGGCGGCCCAGTCGCGACGCAGCCGGGCCGCACCTGCCGCGAGCGCGGCGAGGTCGGCACCCCTCGCCCGCACGCCCGCGGACCCGCCACCCGTCAGCTGTGCCGCCTCGCGGGCGTTGGGGGTCACGAGCCGCGCGCCGGGCACCGGTACCGCGCCGCGCGGATGCGGATCCCAGACGACCGGCCGGCGGGCGGTGACCTGCCGCAGCAGCTCCCGTACCTGCGGATGTGCCGCGACGCCCCGGCCGTAGTCGGCGACCAGCACCGCACCGGCCCCGAGGATCGCCGCCTGCGCCGCCCGGCCCAGCGGGCCTGGCTCGGCGGCCGCCCGGCCCCGGTCCACCCGCAGCAGGGACTGCCCGGCGACCCTGATGCGGATCTTCTCGGGCGTCGGCCCGCCGAGCGGCACCGGGACGACCCGGACCTCGCCGTCGAGCAGCGCGACGACCCGCGCACCCACCCGGTCGTCGCCGAGCGCCGTCACCAGCACCACCTCGCACCCGGCGAACCCGCGCGTCAGCAGTGCCGCCAGCGCCGCGCCACCGGGGCGGTCCAGCTCGGTCCGCACGTCGACCACCGGCACCGGGGCGTCGGGGCAGAGCCGGTCGGAGGTGCCGACGATGTCCCGGTCGAGGAACGCGTCGCCGAGGACGACCAGCGGCCCCCTCATACCGCCAGCTCCGCGCCGGTCTCGGACGCGTCCCGGAGATCCACCACCCCCAGCGCCCGGTCCACCTCCGCGCAGAGGATGTGCAGCGCGACGAGATGCAGCTCCTGCACCGTCGCGGTCTCCGGGACTCCCAGGCACACGGCGGCGTCGGCCAGCGCGGCGAGTGGGTTCGGCGCCGCGCCGGTGACGGCCCAGACGGTGAGCCCGCGGCGGCGGGCCGTCTCCGCGGCCACGAGGAGGTTCGCGCTGCGCCCGCTGGTGGACAGCAGGACCAGCACGTCTCCCGGCCGTCCGTGGGCCTCCACCTGGCGGGCGAACATGTACTCGACGCCATAGTCGTTCGCCAGGGCCGTGACCGACGAGGTGTCCGCGTGCAGCGCGATCGCCGAGTACGCGGGCCGGTCCGTCCGGTACCGCCCGACCAGCTCCGCGGTGAGGTGCTGGGCCTGCGCGGCGCTGCCGCCGTTGCCGACGGCGAGCAGCCGCCCGCCGTCCGCCAGCAGTCCCGCCAGGTGGGTGCCCCAGGTGGCCAGCGTCGCGGTCTCCGTCCGCAGCTCGGCCAGGCCGCGGCGCAGCGCCTCGACATGGCGCCGGCCGTACGCCCCCGCGACGGCGCCCGGCCCACTCATCGGGCGACCCCCAGCCGATCCGCCGGGAACGCGGTGACCTCGCGGTACACGAGATGGGTCTCACCGGCGATCCGGTCCCACGCGTACCGCGACCGGGCGCGGTCCAGCGCCGCGCTCCGGAAGTTCAGCTGCAGGCTGTGGTCGGCCAGCAGGGTGCGCAGCGCGGCCGCCATCCGGTCCGGGCGGCGGGGCGGGACGAGGATGCCGGTGACCCCGTCGATCACGGTGTCGGTCAGCCCGCCGACCGCGGTCGCCACCACCGGGATGCCACAGGCCATCGCCTCGACCGGGACGATCCCGAACGGCTCGTACCAGGGCGCGCAGGCGACCACGTCGGCCGAGCGCAGCAGCCCGGGCATGTCGGCCCGGCTCACCGCGCCGAGCAGGTGCACCCGGTCCGCCACGCCGCAGCACTGTGCCAGCGCGAGGAGCCGGCACGCCTCGGCGTCCCCGGCCAGGCCGGGTGCGGCCGGGCCACCGGCGATGAGCAGCTCCGCCCCCGGCACGGCCCGCAGCGCCCGGATCAGCACGTCGAACCCCTTGCGCTCGACCAGCCGCCCGACGCTGACGATCCGGGGGCGGTCGGTCCGGGGCGCCACCGGGCCGCGGTCGGTGAACTGGTCGAGGTCGACCCCGCACGGCACCACGGTCATCTGCCGCCGCTGGACACCCAGCCGGGCGAGCTCGAACACCTCCTCCGAGCAGGTGGCGACCACCTTCGCGACCGAACGGGCGATGGCGCGCTCCAGCCGGATCCGCCCCGGCGGGCTGGTGTCCTTGACCCCCTGGTGCCGCTGCTTCACCGACCCGAGCGCGTGGAAGGTCTGCACGACCGGCACCGGCCGATCCCGGGTGGCGGTGAGCGCCGCGAGCCCGGACATCCAGAAGTGCGCGTGCACCACCTCGGGCCGGGCGACGGCCCAGGCCTCGGTCAGGTACGCGCCGAACGCCGCCATATAGGGCAGGAGCTCGTCCTTGGGCAGCGGTTCCGGCGGTCCGGCGGGCACGTGGTCGACCGTCACGCCGGGGACCAGCTCCACCTTTCCGCGCGGGGACGCCGCGTCCTGCCGGGTGTGCACGCAGACCTCGTGGCCGCGGCGGGCCAGCGCCTTCGCGAGCTCCGCGACGTGCAGGTTCTGCCCTCCGGCGTCCACCCCGCCGACCACCGCGAGGGGGCTCGCGTGTTCCGACACCATGGCGATCTTCACCGGGTCACCTCCCTGAGCAGCCGGTCCCAGTCGGTCACGAAACGCACGAGCCCGTACCGGTCCAGGACGGCCCGGCGGGCGCGCCTCCCCACCTCCCGGGCCTCCGCGGGATCGGCGACCAGCCGCCGTACCGCGTCGGTCAGCGCGTCGACGCGGGTCGACACGACCCCGGCCCCGGGCGGTACCGCTTCCGACACCTCCGTGCTGTCCAACGCGACGACGGGCATCCCGAGATGCATGGCCTCCAGCAGTGACAGCCCGAGAGACGTCCACCGCAGCGGGTGTACGTACACCCTGCGCCGGGGCAGCTCGGTGTGCATCGCGTGCTGTGGCAGATCCTCGAACGTCCGCAGCTCCGGCTCGGCCGTGCCCACCCCGCCGCCGACCCCGACCGGTTCGCGGTCGGCGGCCCGGAGCACCTCGGCCAGCCGCTCGACCCGCATGCCGAACACGTCCAGTGGCGCGGCGTCGAGGAACCGCGGGAGCAGGTCGGTACCGGTGACCCGCCACCGGCGGACCGGGTCGTTCACCACGACCGCGGCCCGGGGCAGCTCACCGGTGTACCGCTCGCCGGGGTCGACGATGCCGTGCTCGATGACGGTCGTGGGTGCGCGGCCGCAGTCCCACATCACGTCGTTGTAGTGGGTGACGTGCGCGACCCGGATGTCGGCCCGGCCCGCGAGGGGGTGGACGGTGTCCGGCACGGCCCCTCGCGGGGTGTTGTGTTCGACATAGACGGCCGGCACGTCCACACCGGGGCGGCGGCCGAGCCACCGCTCCACGAGCTCGACCTCCTCGGGCCGCTGGAGCACGACGACGTCCACCTCGGCGCTCCGGAGCAGGCCGACCGGGATCTCGACGGCGGCGCCGGGCCAGTCCCAGGTCCGCGCGCGGCCCCGCCCGTACGGACCGCGCTCCGGCGTCACCGGGAGCAGATAGGTGTGCGGCCCCCGGACGAACGCGGTCGTCCACGATCCGTGCACATGCCACAGCAGCACCCTCATGCGGGTACTCCCTCCAGCTCGGCGACGGCGCCGGCCACCTCGACGGCGGTGACCGACGCCAGGCACGGGTGGCCTGGGACCGGGCAGACCCGCGCCCGGGTGCCGCGGCAGGCGGCCTGCTGGTCACCGAGGCGCACGGCGACGACGCCGTAGGGCCGCCACTTCTCGTACGGCACGGTGGGGGCGAACAGCGAGACGACCGGGGTGCCCACCGCCGCGGCGAGATGGGCGGGGCCGGTGTTGCCGACGACGACCGCGTCCGCACCGGCCAGGACCGCGGCGAGCTCCGCGAACGTGGTTCGCCCGCCCAGGTCGGTGCCGTCCGTCCCGGCGGTCTGCGCGGTGAGGGGCCGTTCCGCCGGGCCGCCCGTGACGACGACGTGGCGGCCCTGCCCGGTGAGCATCCGCACCACCTCGGCGGCCAGCGCGGGCGGGCAGGCGCGGGCGGGCACGGTGGCACCCGGGTGTACCACCACGTACGCCCCGGGGCCGACGAGGTGATCGACGTCGGGCAGCGGGCCGCGGACCCGCAGCCGGCCGTCGTCACCGGGCGGGGCCGGGAACCCGGCCGCCGCCGCGACGGACAGGGCGCGTTCGGGCTCCGGGATCAGCTCCGGGACGTGGTGGCGGACGTCCAGGAGCGACCCCGGGTAGTCCTCGCTGATCGCCGTGATGCGCCCGACGCCGGCGAGGCGCAGCAGCAGCGCGAGCGGCAGTGCCGACTGGTGGAACGAGGTCAGCACGACCGCCGCCGTGATGCCCGCGCCCCGCACCACCGTGACGAGCCGGTCCACCTCCGGTGCCCGCACCGGTCCGGGCTCCGCCTGGATCCACGGCGCGGCCCACTCCAGCACGTGGTTCACGCCGGGCAGGAGCGCGGCGGCCTGCCGGCCCGAGGGCCCGCAGAGCAGCGTCAGCTCGTCCGCGCCCGCCGCCACGGCCCGGACGGCCGGGCCGGCGAGCAGCACGTCACCGTCGCCGTCGAGCCGCGCGACCAGAGCATGCGCGACGGTGACGGGGCGCCCGCTCACCGGGCGCCCGCCAGGATGAGGTCGACCGCGTGCCCGAGGTCCCGCGCGACCACGGTGGCCGCGATGACCTCCGTCCGGCGGGTGACGGCCGTCGGGACCAGGACGCCGCGCGCGCCCGCCGCCGCGGCGGCGCCGAGGTCGGCTCCGATGTCGCCCACGACGACACAGTCCGCCGGGGTCACCCCGAGATCGGCGGCGGCGGCGCGCACCAGCCCCGGTGCCGGCTTCCGGCACCGGCAGCCCTCGTCCGGGCCGTGCGGGCACCAGCGCCACGCGCCGAAGGGCCCCAGCAGCTCGTTCACCCGCGCGTTCACGGCCCGCACGTCGGCGAGCCCGAGCAGCCCCCGCGCGACCCCGGACTGGTTCGACACGACGCCGAGGCGCAGGCCCGCGGCACGGAGACGGTCCAGCGCCGCCCGCGCTCCCGGCACCGGCACGACCCGGGCCGGATCGCCGTTGTAGGGCACGTCCACGACCAGCGTGCCGTCGCGGTCGAACAGCACGGCGGCAGGCCGGAGGTGAGAGCGGGACGCCGAACCGACACGCACACACACCTCCGCGGGGAGGGGTTCCGGATGGTGTCCCCATCCGGCGGCGCACGCGCCGCTCTGCTGGACGCGCTCGCCCGGTGAGTAACCCCGACTTGTCCGGTTAAACATCGGGTGTCTGAAGATCAACGACGGCGGTCGGCGGCGGCGGGCCTCAGAACGGACGATGACCGGGCAGGCACCGCTGCGACACCCCGCGGAGTGAGGAGCCCTCCGGGGACAGCGCAGACGTCCGACGGTGGCGACGAGCGCATCGCGGTCGTGACGGGTTCGGACCCGGGCATCGGGCGGGCCGGGGCCGGCGTCGGCCTCACCTGGCGGGACGACCCGGGACGGTGCCGAGGGTCCCACCTCGGCAGTGACGAGTGGCGGCGGGGCTGCCTCCGCGAGACGGTGGCGGTACCGACGACCGGAGGGACCACGATGACCGACCCGCAGCAGGACGCCCGCGCCACGGGACCCCACGGAAAGCGTGAGACGCACGCCGAGGCACAGGCCACCGAGACCGCGCTGGAGTCCGCCGACGCCGCGGCGCACAGCGGGGCACCGGACGCGGGCGTCCCCGACGACGAGATCTCCCGCGCCGCCGCCCGGGTGGGAGCGGACCGCGGTGACACCCCGCGCGGCCCCGGTACCCATCCCGACGCGCCGGCGAGCACGGAGCCCGAGGAGGGCCGCACGGTGACCGACCGGGGCGACCCCGACCGCTGGTCCTGACGCGCCCCTCCTCAGTCCCGCCGGAGGGCGGCGGTGTCGAGGGACCGGGTCGACACCGCCGCGGCGACGAAGGCGCCGATCCCCACCGCGGCCGCCGCGGCCGCGCAGAGGACCAGCAGGGCCGGCGTGTCCGCGGACTGGTCGGTGCCGAGGGTGAACTGCCACGCGAGGCTCCCGAGCACCCCCGCGGCGGCGGCCACCGCCAGCGCGACCCCCATCACGAGGGACACCTCCCACACCTGCGCGCGACGGAGGGTCCGGCTCGACACGCCGAGCACCAGCAGCGAGGCGTCCGCGGCCCGGCGTTCCGCGGCTCGGTCGACGGCGGCCACCGCGAACGCGAGGAACGCGACGAGGGCGCCCAGCCCGAAGCCGAACCGGACGACGGCCAGGACGACCCTGTCGTGCGCGGCGTCGGCGGGGTTGAGCCCCAGCGCGTCGGGGTCCGCGTAGGGGGCCAGGGCGACGAGGGTGGCCATCGTGGCGTCGAGGTTCGCCCGCGGTGTCCGCAGCAGTACCTGGCCGTACTCGCCCCGCAGGGCGGCGGCGGCCGGGCGAGCGAGCACGACGTGGATCGGGCGGATCCGCGCGGCGACGTCCGGCGGCAGAGTCCGGGCCGGGACGGGCACCCGGGTGAGCTCACCGTGCGGGCCGAGGGGCAGGGCGACGGTCGGGCCCGGTGGCAGGGGGCCGGCCGCGTACGACCTCCCCGGCCGGCAGTCCGGCAACGGGGCCCCCACGTACCGGGTGAGGCCCGCGCAGTCGGCGACGAGGGCGCGGACGAGAACCATCCGGGGTGGCCGAATCGGTGACCGGACCACCACGGCCGCCGCGGTGCCGGGGATCGCGAGCAGGGGCGCGCGCGCCCGCGCCGGTACCCCGACCAGGTCCACCGACAGCTCGACGACCGGGCGCTGCGGGCGCGTGGCGGTCCGGGTCACCTCGGTGACCCCGATCAGGATCCCCGACGCGAAGACCAGGACGAGCACCCCCGCGGTGAGGCGGCTCGCGCCACCGGGGTCGGCCGCGGCCCGCGCCGCACCGAGCCGGCTCGCCAGGGACGGGCCGCGGGCGGCGACGTACTCGCCGCAGCGCGCGGCGAGCGGCGCGGCGGCGAGGAGGAGCCCGATCCCGGTCAGGGCCACCGCGGCGAGCAGGACGTGGGAGCTGTCGATCGCCCCGGTCTCGCCGTGCGCGCCGTGGCGGACGTACGCCAGGACCGCCAGCACCACCAGCCCCGCGGCGAGCGGCAGCAGTGCCCAGGTCGACGGCCGCCGCACGCGGCCCTCCCGCCGTACCGCGAACGGCGACAGCAGGGCGGCCCGCACCGAGTGCGCGCCGACGACCAGGGCCAGCCCGACGGTCAGGGCCACGGTGACCGCGGCACGACCGGGCGTCAGGGCCGTGTCGGCCGGGAACCACTCGACCCCCAGCGCGCCGGTGCCGGCCACCACCACGTTGACCACCGGATACAGCAGCACGCCGAGGAGTGCCCCGGCGGCGCTCAGCACGCCGACCTCGACGGCGTTCACCTGACGGGCTCCGCGTACCGGCACGCCGAGCAGGCGCAGGGCGGCGAGCCGGCGTGACCGGGTCCGGGCGGACACCCGCGCCGCCACGGCGAGGAAGGCGCACAGCGGCAGGCCGACGCAGAACAGGAAGAACGCGACGAGCCTCGCGACGATGCCCGGCGGGAGTTCGGTGGTCGGCGGGAAGCCTCGTCCGACCCCGGTGACCGGAAGACCTCCGTGCGGGAACGCCGACCGGTCGACGCCTCCGTACACGACCAGTTCGTCGGGGCCGCGGAGTCCGGCGGGGCCGACCGTCCCGACGATCGTGCCGGGTGCGTAGGAGGCCAGTTCCGGATGGCGGCTCACTGCGCGGGCGTACGCGGGCGAGGTGAACGCCTCCCCCGGACCGGGCCAGCGCGGCAGTCCCGGAGCGGGCGGCGGGGGCGCGTCGGACAGGGCGGTGTCCATGGAAAGGGCGACGTCGACACGCACGAGGACGCGGTTCCGCCACGGGTAGTACTGCTCCGCGACCCACATCCGCGCGTCGGCGAGGTCGTCCGGGATGTGGAACGAGCGTGCCTCCGCCCGCGCCTGCCGCGCGTCGACGACCGTGGACACGGACAGGCCCACGAGCGCGCTCACGACGGCGGCGGCGGTACCCAGCACGACCAGGACCATCGACGGGGTCCGCCGATGGGCCGCGACCCGCAGCAGCCGCCAGCCGAGCCGGGTCAGGGTCGGGACCGGAACGCCCGGCGGACGCGACCTCACCGGGCCGACCACGCATCCGTGACGGCCCCGTCGACCAGCGTGACGGACCGGCTCGCCCGCTCGGCGACCCGGTCGTCGTGCGTGACGAGGACCAGCGCGGCGGAGCGGCGCACCGCGAGCCCGACGAGGGCGTCCAGCACGGTGGCCGCGTTCTCCTCGTCGAGCGACCCGGTCGGCTCGTCGGCGAGCACGACCGCGGGCCGGTGGACGAGGGCGCGGGCCACGGCGGCCCGCTGGGCCTGCCCGCCGGACACCTCACCCGGCCGGCGCCTCGCGAGGGGCCCGAGGCCGAGCTCGTCCAGCAGCGCTCCGGCGTGGCGAGCCGCCCGGGACCGGCGCACCCCGAGCAGCTCCAGCGGCAGCGCGACGTTGCCGAGCAGGTCCAGCTCGGCCACCAGCTCGCCGAACTGGAAGACGAAACCGAGGGAGGTGCGCCGCACCGCGCTGCGGCCGTCGTCGTCCAGCACGGTGAGGTCCCGCCCCGCGATCTCGATTCGACCGGCCTGCGGGGCCAGGATCCCGGCGAGGCACAGCAGGAACGTGGACTTCCCGCTGCCGCTGCGGCCGCGGACGGCCACGACCTCGCCTGCCGCCACCTCCAGCGCCGCACCACACAGCACCGGCTCGCCGGGGGTGAACGCGAACTCCACGCCCTCCGCGCGGACGGCCGCCGTCACGCCCGTGGCTCCATGGAGGCCGTCACCGCGCGAAGCGGTGGTAGGGCTTCTCCCGGCAGTTGTCGCCCTTGGGGAAGCCCTGGTCGCGGCAGACCTTGACCCACGCGCGGTCCGTCCGGGTCGCCGCCGGGTCCCAGCGTTCGGCGTTCACGGCGGCGTCCTCGTCCATCGGTGCCCAGTGGATCCTCGGCCCGTATCCCTCCACCCGCACCTCGATCTTCACCCGGTCGTCGTCGTCGAGGAGGTCGTCGAGGTTCCCCCGGTAGTGGAACGCCCCGTGGCGCACGTTGATCGGGTAGTAGTCGTAGTCCCCGTAGAACGCGGCCCCCTCCGTTGCCATGTCGATCGGGCCATGGTCAGCTGCCGCGGACGCCGCCGCGGTGGCACCGGCCAAGCCCAGCAGCCCCAGCACGATCGCTCCCCCGGTCGCCACCGTCGCCGGTTTCACGACCGGCAGCGTAGGGACCCGCCGGTACGCGGCACACCGCGTCCGGCGGGGAGCGGCCCCGCTAGTGGTCCTCGGTCCGGGGCGTGTCGGCGTCGGCGACCGGTGGCGGCTCAGGCAGCTCGACGCCGAGCAGCTCGCCGGCGAACCCCGTGTCGTTGCCGTACTCGGACAGCACACCCGGCTCCTCGGCGGCGTGGGCCGCGTCGCGGGGCTCGCGCGGAGCGGTCATGGCCGAACTCCTCTCCTCGGCGTCCGAGTGGTACCCGGGCGGACGGGGGCAAACCGGCCCGGCGTACAGGTGTGGGACCGCGGCGACCTGGGCAGGGTCCGAGCCGAACCATCCACTTGCGACCGGAGGTATCCGATGACGTACGCCGACGCACCGCTCCCCCCGGCCGACACGCCCCCGGGCGAGCAGGCCGTCACCCCGGGCGGCACGGTCGCCGCCGAGGTCGCCGAGGCGATGGCCGTGTACTCGGGAGACGGGCAGGTCGACGACGCCACCGGTGGCGACGCGGGCGCGGAGGCCATGCGGGCCCGGGACGAGCAGACCGGGACCGCCCGGCGACCGAACCCCGACGGCGCCGCCGGGCCGGTCTGAGGAGCCTCGATGACCGCGACCGCACCGCTCACCGAGCTCGCCGACGAGGAGCTCTTCGCCGAGCTCGGCCACCTGCACCAGACGCGATTGGACACCCTCCGCCACGGGTCCGACGACGCGCTGGCCAACCACACCGCCCGGGTCCGGGAACTGGAGGAGGAGTACCGCCGCCGGTACCCGGGCCGCGAGGTCGACCCGGACCGATTGCGGCCGGACCACCGCTGACGGACGACGCAGACGAACAGGAGTCACCATGACCGGGCCCGAGCGTGGCCGCGAGATCCCGTCCCGCTTCGAGGACGAGGGCATCCCCGATCTCCAGGAGGGCACCCCCGAGCAGCAGTGGTCCCGGGATCCCCAGGAGGCGCCGCTGCCCGGCCGGGAGCCCGCCGCCGTGCTGGACCACGGCACCACGGCCGAGGAGCAGCGCGAGGGCGAGCCGCTGGACCTGCGCCTCTCCCGGGAGGAGCCGGACGTGGGGCCGGACGACATCCCGGTGGACGCAGACCCCGCGCTCGACGCCGACGACCCCGCGTTCGAGCAGGTGGGCCGGCTGGTGGCGCCGGACGAGGGCGTCCGGGCCGACGACGAGAAGGACGAGATCGCCACCGACGTGGGGCCCGACGCCGGCGGGCTGACCGCGGAGGAGGCGGCGATGCACGTCGAGCCGGACCGCGCAGACGGTTGACGGTCCGCCAACCGGGTAGCGCTGCGGTGCAGCCCAGGACGAGGAGGCACGCGATGGAACGGGGAAGCGACAAGCACGGCCCCCGCGTGGACGACCAGCTCGCCGGCGAGGTGGAGGGCATGGTCCGGTCCGGACACTCCACGCACGCCGAGGAGTGGGCCGACCCGGAGCCGCCGGGAGACGATCAGCCCGACGCCGACCTGTATCCCTCCGGCGAGCTCCTGGGCGGTGTGCCGGCCGGGCTGACGGCGGACGAGGTGGAGCTCCGCAGCGCCGTCGCGGCGGCGCTCCGCCGCTCGGACTTCCCGGCGGGGCGCGACGAGCTGCTGGAGAAGGCCGTGGAGCGGTACGCCCCGCCGCGGGTGCTGGAGGAGCTGCGCCGTCTCCCGGCCGATCGCGCGTACGCGAACCTCGGCGACATGTGGGCGGCGCTCGGCCACGGCCACGAGGACACCCGCTTCTGACCCGGGCACGAGGACGGGCCGGACACTCCCGGTGTCCGGCCCGTCCTCGTGCCGTGCGGAGCGGGCTCAGCGCCCGGTGGCCCGCCGGACCGTCGAGAGCAACCTCTCCTTCGCCGACCCGGCGGTACGCCGGGCGACCTCCCGCGGATCGACCCGCTCCATCAGGGCGTCGACACTCGCCGTGAGCCGATCCCGGGTCGCCTCGATCTCCCGCTCTATCTCCCGCGGCTCTTGACCCACTCCACGTCCTCCTTCACCGTCTTGATCGTCCGCTCGGGCGGGTTGACCGACTTGATCTCCCTGGCGCCGAGCAGCGCGAACACGCCCCCGATCACCGCCCACAGGACGCCGAGGATCAGCGCCGCGAGCCAGGTCGACAGGCCGGCGGACACGAGGCCGAACATCGCCGCGACGGACAGGAACACCAGCGTCATCACGCCGGCGAACGCACCGATCCCGAACATCCCGGCGGCCTTCCCCGCCTGGGCGGCCTCCTGCTTGACCTCCGCCTTCGCCAGCGCGAGCTCCTGGCGCACCAGGGTCGACAGGTCCGTCGCCACGCGGGACACGAGTTCCCCCACGGATGCGTCGCTCCGAGCGTGGGTGCTGGTCGTCGCCATCTCCACTCCTCCACTGCTGATCGGGTCAGGATCCGTGCTTACCCTGCTGAACGGAGCCGCACCAGTCCTCTTTCGCCTGAGTTCTCCCGAAGTGACGAGCGGCCGCGCTTCCAGGCCGACACCATCAGCGCCGACAGCAGGCCCTCGACGTACATGACGGCCCGGGCGCCGAACACGATATCGGGCACCAGATCGGGCTCCAGCTCCGCCAGCCCCGCGGCCAGCTGCTCGGCCGCGACCGTCTCGTGGTGGGCGTCCGCCACGACGTGCACCTCGTAGAAGTGCCGCGCCCCCGGGCCGTAGCCGAGCCGTCGCAGCGCCTCGGCGCACAGGCCCATCGGCTCGACGGACGTCATCTCGAACAGGGCCAGGTGACCGACGACCGCACCGCGCAACCGGCGGTGCAGCCCGAAAAAGGACACCAGGTTGACCGTGGTCAGCGTCTCGGCCGGCAGCCGGTCCAGGTACCCGTTGTAGCTCGGGTCCAGGCCCAGCTCCGCCATCGTCACCGCGAACAGGTTCTGGTGCATGTCCCGCTCGATGCCGGCGCCGTACTCGTCGGCCTGGATCTCGACCATCGCGGCCTTCGGTGCGCCACCCAGTCGGGGCAGTGCCCAGGTGTGCGGGTCCGCCTCCTTGAGCTGGTACGCGGAGCGGTGCACGGCGAACTCGCGGAACTGCTCCGCGGTGCCGTGCTGCGCGAGGAAGCGGGACACCGAGGGCGCACTGCCCTCCTTGATCACCTCGTACAGCGCCCCGGGCAGCTCGGTCAGCTCGGGACCGGTGACGACCTCCCGCAGCTCGGCCTCGAACCGCTGCTCCAGGAGCCGGCGGGCGGCGAGCAGCTCCGGCTCCCACTCCCACGCGTCGTCCACCCCGGCGAAGCCGCGGTAGTGCAGCTCGTAGAGGCAGTACAGCGCGAGCGCGAGGTCCGCGTCCCGGATGACGCTCGTCGTCACGGCAGGCGCGGGTCCGACGGCCCCCGGCGCGCCGGTCAGCCGGTCGAAGAGCCACTCGCTCCACGGTCCGCGGGCGGCCGGCAGCGTGGGCGGGGCGAGCTGGGCGGGTTCGAGCACGTCGCCATAGGGCATGGGGGGACCTCATTCCTTTTTGATCTTGTCGCTCGCTACCCCGTCCGGATCGCGTTCACACCTGTCGGTGCCCCAGGTCACTCGAATGCATGGATGCCGTGACCGGGGTAGCGCGGCCCGCCGGGAGGTGGGTCATGCAGCTCACGTACATCTTGCCGATCGCGACCACGCGCCTCGACGAGGAGTTGACCGGGTATCTCCGCACGCTGGCGCCGACGGTGGACCTCGTGATCGTGGACGGGTCGCCGGAGGACGTGTTCGCCCGCAACCACACCGCGTGGGCGACCCTCGGCCGGCACGTGCGCCCCCGGCAGCGCTTGCTCAACGGAAAGGTTGCCGGTGTCGTCACCGGGCTCGCGCTCGCCCGGTACGACAAGGTCGTGGTCGCGGACGACGATGTCCGCTGGACCGTCGACGGGCTCGCCGAGGCCGCGCGCGCCCTGGACGGTGCGGCAGCCGTCGTCCCGCAGAACCACTACGCGCCCTGCCCGCCGCACGCGCTGTACGACACCGCGCGCGTCCTGCTGCACCGTGCCGCCGGCGGGGACATGCCGGGGACGCTGGCGGTGCGCCGTTCGGCACTCGGCCCGGCCGGGTACCGCGGCGACGTCCTGTTCGAGAACCTCGAACTGCTTCGCACCGTGACGGCGCGCGGTGGCCGGGTGCGGTGGCGGCTCGACCTGCTCGTCGCACGCCGCCCCCCGGCGGTGCGCCACTTCGTCGGCCAGCGCGTTCGGCAGGCCTACGACGAGTTCGCCCGGCCCGTGCACCTCGCCGTCGAGCTCGCCCTGTTGCCGGGCCTGCTGCGGGCGGTCCGCCGGGGCCCGTCGGCGGTCACCGCGGGGGCCCTCGCCGCGGTGGCCGTCGCGGAGGCGGGCCGGCGCCGGTGTGGTGGGCGCCGCGCGTTCCCGCCGTCGGCTGTCGCACTGGCCCCGGTGTGGCTCGCCGAGCGGGCCGTCTGCGCCTGGCTGGCCGTCGGGTACCGGCTGAGCGGTGGCGTGCCGTACCGGGGCCGCCGGCTCCGCGCCGCCGCCAGCCCGGTGCGCGCGCTGCGCCGGTGACGGCCCGTTTGCCGGTACGACGCCGGGGCAAGGGATCGGCACCGCCCCGACGAGAGGAACGCCGCCACGATGCCCGCCCGGAACACGGCCCGCGCCGACGCACGAACGATTCGGGCCGTGGCCCGGGACGCCGTCGGCGTCGCCACCCTCCGGCCGGGCCAGGAGGAGGCCATCCGCGCCGTGCTCGACCGCGACGCCCTCGCGGTGCTCGCGTCCGGCACCGGGAAGACGGCGGTCTACGAGACCGCGGCCGCGCTGCTCGGCGGCGCGACCCTGGTGATCTCCCCGACCCTCTCGCTGCAACGCGACCAGGTGGCGGCCCTGACCGCCCACGGTCACCCGGCGGCGGCCCTGAACTCGGCCGGCGGCGCCGCGCGGCAGCGGCGGACGCTGGCGGACTTCACCGCGGGACGGACCGCGTTCCTCCTCCTCGCGCCCGAACAACTGGAGAAGGACGACGTGCTGGCGGAGCTCACCGGGGCCGACGTCACGCTCGTGGTGGTCGACGAGGCGCACTGCGTGAGCGAGTGGGGCCACGACTTCCGCCCGGCGTACCTGCAGATCGGCGCCGCCGTCGACCGCCTCGGCCGGCCGCGCACCCTCGCCCTCACGGCGACGGCCTCGCCCCGGGTACGCCGCGACATCACCGACCGGCTCGGGCTGCGCGACCCCGCCGTCGTGGTGCGGGAGGCGGACCGGCCGAACATCTGGCTCGGCGCTGAGCTCTTCGCCGCCGCGGCCGCCCGGGACGCGGCGCTGGTCGAGGCGGCCGTGGCGGAGCGGGGCGCGGCGATCGTGTACGCGCCGACCCGGCGCCGCTGCGAGGTCCTCGCCCACGCGCTGTACGCGGCCGGTCGACCCGCGCTCGTCTACCACGCGGGGCTGCGCGCAGCGGAGCGCGCCGCGACGCAGGACGCCTTCCTCGGCGGCGCGGCGGACCTCGTCGTGGCCACGAACGCCTTCGGCATGGGGGTGGACCGGCCCGACGTCCGAGCGGTGTTCCACGCCGGCCCGGCCACCTCGGTGGACGAGTACTACCAGGAGGTGGGGCGCGCGGGACGCGACGGTGAGCCGGCCCGGGCGACACTGTTCTTCCGGTCCGAGGACTTCGCGCTCGGCCGCTACCTCCGCTCCGGCGGCGGGGTGTCCGCGGACGACCTCCGGACCGTCGTGCGGGTGCTGCTCTCCGGTCAGCCGCTCTCCCGGTCGGCCCTGATCCGGGAGACCGGCTTGTCCCGGCAGCGGGTGTCGGCGGCGGTCGGCGCGCTCGCCGCCGGCGGGGCCGTCCGCAGCGGGCGCGCCGGCCTCGCGCTCGTCGCCGGCAGCGGGGCCGATCCGCGGCGCCTGGTCGAGACGGCACTGGCGGAACGGGATCGGCGGCGGGAGTTCGAGACGACCCGGGTCGACATGGTGCGTGCCTATGCAGAGACCGCGGACTGCCGCCGCCGGGTGGTGCTCGAGCTGCTCGGCGAGGAACATGCCCGTCCGTGCGGCCGATGCGACAACTGCGACGCCGGGACGAGCACCGAGACGGGTGACCGCCCGTATCCGGTGGGCGCCGGCGTGACGCACACCGAGTGGGGAGGCGGGATCGTGAGCCACTACGAGGGGGCCCGGATCGTCGTGCTGTTCGCCGAGCGGGGTTACCGCACCCTCGACCTGGAGCTCGTGACCGAGCGTGGGCTGCTCCGCGCGGCCACCGGAGCAGGTGCATGACGGTCGACGCGCGCGTCGACGCGGTGGTCGTCGGCGCGGGGCACAACGGCCTCGTCGCGGCGAACATCCTCGCCGACGCGGGCTGGAGCGTCCTCGTGGTCGAGCAGTCCGACATCCCCGGCGGCGCGGTCCGCTCGGCCGAGATGACGGCTCCCGGGTTCCTCAGCGACCTGTGCAGCGCCTTCTACCCGCTGGGCGCGGCGTCGCCGGTCCTGGGCGGGCTCGGCCTCGACCGGTACGGGCTGCGCTGGCGGCACGCGCCCACCGTGCTGGCCCACGTCCTGCCGGACGGTCGCTGCGTGGTCCTGTCCCGCGACCTGGACGAGACGCGGGCGTCGGTGGACTCGTTCGCCCCGGGTGACGGCGATGCCTGGTCGGAGAGCCACGCGCTGTGGCGACAGGTCCGCGAGCCGCTGCTCGACGCGCTGTTCCGGCCGTTCCCGCCCCTGCTGCCGGCGGTGCGGCTCGCCCGTGCCCTCGGCGTGGCCGACGGGCTGCGCCTGGCGCGGTTCGCGACGATGCCGGTCCGGCGGTACGGCGAGGAGCAGTTCCGCGGCGACGGGGCTCGGGCGCTGCTGGCGGGCAACGCGCTGCACGCGGACCTCGGCCCGGACGGGGCGGGCAGTGCGATCTTCGGCTGGCTGCTGGCGATGCTCGCGCAGGACGT
The DNA here is from genome assembly GCA_030840805.1 of Actinomycetota bacterium. Classification (GTDB taxonomy): domain Bacteria; phylum Actinomycetota; class Actinomycetes; order Mycobacteriales; family HKI-0501; genus JAVEDU01. Next base: position 52,217 of record JAVEDU010000054.1, on the reverse strand, counting down.
CGGCTTCCCCGTACCGTCGGGCGGCGCGAGCCGGATCGTCGACGCGCTGGTGGCCCGGCTCGCCGAGCGCGGCGGCCGGGTGGTGACCGGGGTGCCGGTGACCGAGGTGCTCGTCCGGGCCGGGCGCGCCCAGGGCATCCGGACCGCGGGCGGCGACATCGCGCTCGCCCGCCGCGCGGTGCTGGCCGACGTGGCGGCGCCGGCGCTGTTCCGCGACCTCGTCGGCGAGAAGCACCTCCCGGGCCGGTTCGTCCGGGACCTGGACCGGTTCGAGTGGGACGACGCCACCGTGAAGGTGGACTGGGCCCTGTCCGGTCCGATTCCCTGGCGGGCCGAGCAGGCACGGCGGGCCGGCACGGTCCACCTGGATGCCGATGTGGACGGGCTGACCGCCTACAGCGCGGAGCTCGCGACCGGCACGGTGCCGGCCAACCCGTTCGTGCTGCTCGGTCAGCTCACGACCGCCGACCCGTCCCGCTCTCCCGCCGGGACCGAGTCGGCGTGGGCGTACACGCACGTACCGCGCGGGACGGTGGAGGACGCCGCGGCGACCCGGCGGCACGTCGACCGGATCGAGGCGCTGGTCGAGCGGCACGCACCCGGGTTCGGCGACCTGATCGTCGGGCGGTACGTCCAGGGGCCGCCCGACTTCCAGGCGGAGAACCCCAACCTCGTCGACGGTGCCCTCAACGCCGGCACGTCCGCCCTCCACCAGCAGCTGGTGTTCCGGCCGGTGCCGGGGCTGGGCCGGCCGGACACCCCGGTCGACCGGCTGTACCTGGCGGGCGCGTCGGCGCACCCCGGAGGGGGCGTGCACGGCGGGCCCGGCGCGAACGCGGCGCGGGTGGCCCTCGTGCGCGACGGCCTCGGCGGCGGCGTCTACGCGGCGGGCATCCGCGCGGCGAACCGCGCGATCTACGCGCCGCCGACGACGTCGCCGTCCTCCTGAGCGGGGCGCCGGTACACCGTGACGTGGTGGCGGCTCTCGTCCCCGAAGGGCGTACCGGCCCAGTCCGCCCACCGCACCTCGCGGACCAGGCCGGCCAGCTCCGCCATCAGGTCCAGCTCCGCCGGCCACGCGTACCGGTGGTTCGCGGGCAGCAGCCGCACCCCGTCCTCGGTGAACCGCAGCGTGGTGGTGGTCATCCGCTGCTCCGCCGGATGGAGCACGGCCGCCTCGACCACCACCACGTCCTCGTCGACGAGTACCGGGCGGAGCGCCGTCCCGTGCCGGAACGCCCCGGGGTCGGGGATCCACGCCTCCACGACGAACCGGCCACCGGGCCGCAGGTGCGCCGCGGCGTTGCGGAAGCAGCGGACCTGCGCGGCCTGGTCGGGCAGGGCGAACACGGTGTTCACGGCCAGCACCACCAGCGCGAACCGGCCCTCGACGCGGACCGCCGAGAAGTCCCCGACCACCACGTCGAGGAGGTCCCCGCCGGGCTTGGCCCGCAGGCCGGCCACCATCTCCGGGGAACCGTCGATCCCGGCGACGGTCAGGCCACGCGCCGCCAGCGGCAGCGCCAGCCGCCCGGTCCCGATGCCGAACTCCAGCACGGGCCCGCCCGCCGCCAGCTCCGCGAGCCGCGCCACCGGTTCCGCTGTCGGCAGGTGCAGGACGGTGTCGTCGTAGATGTCGGCGATGTGGCTGCCGTAGGCAGCCGGGTCGAACGCGGGCATCGGGCCTCCCCGGGGGCTGGCGTCCGGTCCAACCGGACCACGGGGTCCGGCACCATGGCGTCGCTACGGCCGCGCCTCCGGGTACAGCGCGGGCCCCCGGTGGATCGCCATGGCGAACAGCCGCGACAGCGACTCGTCGTTGCGCTTGTCGAGGATCGGGTCGGTGACCGGGTTCTGGAGGATCTTGCCGGGGCCGCCGGTGGTCTCCTCCTCCATGGTCACGATCGTCTCCTCGCCCTGGATCGCCAGCGTGAAGGCGACCTTGGCCTTGCCGACCGGCCACACCCGGGCCTCCAGCACGAGCCGCTTGCCGTCCTCGACCTCGACCACCTCGGTGGTGTCCTCGACCGTCGCCGGCCAGACCCCCACCGAGTGGTGGATCTTCGTGCCGGGCGCCGGGAAGCCGGCATCGACGTTGCGGATGTGGCTGCAGCCGACCACCCAGCCCGAGTACGTCCAGCCGTCCGCGAGGATGGCGAAGACCCGATCCGGGGTCGTGGCGACCGTGCGCGTGATCGTTCCCATGGGCCCACCCTGCCCCGGCGGGGGCGCCTCTACACGTCAGTCCGGGGGTTCGAGCGGCTCCGGCGGCTCGTCGCCGGTCGACGGCGCCGCGGGATCGTGCGCCAGCCGCTGGTACTCCGCGATCTGCTCCGGCGTCGGGTCCACGCCCGCGCCCTCGGCGAGCTCCTCCGCCCGGTCCGCGTCCGTCACCGGCTCGTCGCCCTCGGCTGGCTCGCTCATCCCACGCTCCCGTCGTCCTCGGCGTGCCTACCCCGGCCCGCGTGGGTTCACACGCTGACCTGCGGAATCCGCCGGCACCCGGAGAATGGGCGCGATGGGTGAGCTGAACACGTACCGCCGGAAGCGGAATGCCGACCGCACCCCCGAGCCGGTGCCCGCCGAGGACCCGGCACCGCGGGGGCGCGACGAGGAGTTCGTGGTCCAGGAGCACCACGCCCGGGCGCTGCACTGGGACTTCCGGCTGGAGCGCGGCGGAGTGCTGGTGTCCTGGGCCGTCCCCAAGGGCCTCCCGCTCGATCCCGGCTCCGACCATCTCGCCGTGCACACCGAGGACCACCCGCTCTCCTACGCCACGTTCGAGGGCGAGATCCCCCGGGGCGAGTACGGAGGCGGCACGGTGACGATCTGGGACACCGGCACCTACGAGACGCTGAAGTGGACCGACCGCGAGGTCGAGGTCGTGCTGCACGGCGGGCGGATCGAGGGACGGTACGTGCTCTTCCGCACCGGCGACGACCGGTGGGAGATCCACCGCAGGGACCCCGCACCGGCCGGTTGGGAACCGATGCCGGCGCTCGTGCCGCCGATGCTCGCGACGCCCGGCACGCTGCCGCCCGCGGCCGAGGACGCCGACTGGGCGTACGAGATGAAATGGGACGGCGTCCGCACGATCGCCTACGCCGAGGGCGGCCGGCTCCGGCTGCGGAGCCGCAACGACCACGACGTGACGGCGGCCTACCCGGAGGTGCGCGGGCTGGCCGCGCAGCTCGGCAGCGTCGCCGCGGTGCTCGACGGGGAGATCGTCGCGCTGGACGAGGCCGGGCGGCCGGACTTCGGCCTGCTCCAGCGCCGGATGGGCGTGACGAAGCCGGCCCAGGCGCGGCGACTCGCCGACGAGGTGCCCGTGGTGTACCTGGTGTTCGACGTGCTGTACCTCGACGGCCGCGGCACCACCGCGTTGCCGTACACCGACCGCCGTGAGCTGCTGGACGGCCTGGGCCTGGAGGGGCCGGCGTGGGCGGTGCCCCCGGCCTCCTTCGGCGGCGGCGAGCGGATGGTGGCGGTCAGCCGCGAGCGCGGGCTGGAGGGAGTGCTGGCGAAACGGGCCGACTCGGCGTACCTGCCCGGCCGCCGGTCGCCGCACTGGCGGAAGGTCAAGAACGTCCGCACCCAGGAGGTCGTCGTCGCCGGGTGGCGGCCCGGCAACGGCCGGCGGGCAGGCACGATCGGCTCGCTGCTCCTGGGGATGCCCGGCGAGCACGGGCTGGAGTACGTCGGGCATGTCGGCACCGGATTCACCGCGGCCGCGCTCGCCGACGTGGGACGCACGCTGCGGCCGCTGGAACGCAAGACCTCCCCGTTCGCGGTCGACCCGCCGCGCCCGGACGCCCGGGACGCGCACTGGGTGACGCCGAAGCTGGTCGGCGAGGTGATGTTCACGGAGTGGACGGCGGACGGCCGGCTGCGGCACCCCTCCTGGCGGGGGTTCCGGCCGGACAAGTCCGCCGAGGAGGTCCGGCGGGAGTCCTGACCTACCGGATCGCCTCGTTCGTGGCCGGTCCGGCGCGCACCGGAGCGTGCGCACGCCGCTCCGGGCAAGGGTGTCAGGCACGGCGCGACTCCGCGGTCGAGCCGGTCAGGACGTCGAGGACCGCGTCGGTCCGGTCCGGCAGCAGGTGCCCGGCACCGGGCACCCACCGCACCCTCGCGGTCGGCACCGTGTCCGGGAACCGCCGCGCGGTCTGCCGGGAGTCGAGAAGCGCGTCCCGCCCGCCCAGGATCGCCAGGACCGGCATCGTCAGCCGCCGCAGCGTGGCGTCGTCGAACACGGGGAACCGCTGCCGGCGATACCGGAAGTGCCCGGAGACGAGCAGGGCGAACCGGCCCGGCGCCGTGTCGCGGACGCCGTCCCGTGCCGCCGGGCCGAGCATCGACAGCAGGGTTCGGCGGCGTCCGAGCGGCCGCAGCAGGATCGCCTTCAGCAGCACGCCGATCCGCTGCCGGCCGACGCCGCCCGGGTTCAGCACCGCGAGCCGCGTGACGCGCTCCGGCCGGCGGGCCGCGTAGTCCAGCGCCCGTCACCCGCCCAGCCGACTCCCTCACCATCGCCACCCGGGACAGCGAGAGCGCACGCAGCACGTCGTCCAGCCACAGCGCGTACGCCTCGGTTCCCATCGGCGGGCGCGACGGTGCGCTCGGCCCGGGCTCGCCGATCACGTCGACGGCGTAGCCGCGTCGGTGCCGCGCCCACCCGGCGATCTCGCCGCGCCACCTCGCCGCGTTCGACCCGGACCCGTGCAGCACCACCACGGGCGGCGCGTCCTCGGGGCCGCCGGCCACCACGAACGTCTCCCCCTCCCGGTGGGCACGCTCAGGCGCCGGCACGGCATCGGCCGGCCGTCGAGCAGCTCCAGGTGACGCTGCCGAACCGCAGCGGCGCCCGCGGGCGACCGGTAGATGCCGAGGTGCTCGCCACGCTCGTTCATGGGACCACTGTCCCGTGCGCAGCGCCGGACCGACCGGGCAACATCCGAACGCCGACAGTGTCCGCGCGAGGGTGGCACCGGACCCCGCCGCTCCGGGCCACCGGTGTGCGCCCACCGTCGCAGCGGTCGTGGCCCGCGGTGCCCGTCGGGCGACCGGCACCGGACCCCCGCCGTCACGTCTCCCGGCAGATCTCCCAGAACGCCACGGCCGCCGCCGCGGCGACGTTGAGCGAGTCCACCCCGCGCCGCATCGGGATGCGGACCGCGACGTCCGAGGCGGTCAGGGCGCCCCGGGAGAGCCCGGGGCCCTCCGCGCCGAGCAGCAGCGCCGGGCGGGCCCGGTCGACCGCGCGCAGCCGGTCGAGGGCGACCGCGTCCTCGGCCGGGGTCATGGCCAGCACGGTGAACCCCGCCGCCCGGACGTCCGCCAGCGCGCCCGGCCAGCTGTCGGCGCGGGCGTACGGCACGGCGAACACCTCGCCCATGCTCACCCGCACGCTCCGCCGGTACAGCGGGTCCGCGCAGGACGGCGACAGCAGCACGCCGTCGATCCCGAGCGCCGCCGCGCCGCGGAAGATCGCCCCGAGGTTGGTGTGGTTGTTCACGTCCTCCAGGACCGCGAGCCGCCGCGACGCCGCCAGCAGGTCCGCCACCTGGGCGACCGGCCGGCGCCGTACCGACGCCAGGATGCCGCGGTGGACGTGGAAGCCGGTGGTGGCCTGCAGGACCGCCGGGGCGGCCGCGTAGACCGGCACGTCGGGCTGGGCGGCGATGGCGTCGGCCACCTGGGCCACCCGCTTGGCGTCCACGAGTACCGACCGCAGCTCGTACCCCGCCGCCACCGCACGCCGCAGGACCAGTTCGCCCTCCGCGACGAACAGGCCGTGCGGGGGCTCGAACGCGACCCGCAGGTCGACGTCGGTGAGACAGCGATAGTCGGCGAGACGGGGGTCGTCGGGATCGGTGATGTGGTCGACGTTCACCGCCTGATCCTGCCGGACGACCCCGGCGCGGGACTCAGGAGGTGCTGTCGAGGACCCGGCGGCGCTTCACGGCGTACATCTGCCGGTCGGCGCACTCGAGCAACTCCGCAGCCGAGGCGACGGCGTCGGCGGCGATCGCCATGCCGACGCTCACCGACAGCGGAAGCCCCGAGCCGCCGGGCACCCGCATCCCGGCGCCGAGCGACTCGCCCACCCGGAACAGCAGTGCGTCCGCGTCCGCCAGGTCGTGCACCAGCGAGACGACGACGAACTCGTCACCGCCCACCCGGGCCACGGTGTCGCCGGACCGCACCGCCGAGGACAGCCGGGTCGCGACCACCTCCAGGAGGGTGTCGCCGAACCGGTGGCCGAACCGGTCGTTGACGGACTTGAAGTCGTCCACGTCGCAGAACAGGACCGCCACCACGCCGCCGTCCCGCTCGCGCGCGCGGAGGGCCTGGGCGAGCCGGTCGTCCAGCAGGGTGCGGTTGGCGACGCCCGTCAGCGCGTCGTGCAGGGCGAGGTGGGCGAGGCGCTCGTGGGTGCGGCGCCGCACGTCCACGTCCTCCCACACGCAGATCGTCCAGGGGTCGGCCGGGTCGTCCCCGAACGTCTGTGCCGAGAGACGCGCCCAGACGGTCCGGCCGTCGCGGTGCCGGAGCTTGCGCTCGTCGGTCACCCCGAGCTCGACCGGATACCCGGCCAGGGAGTCGTGGTGGTCGAAGTCGTCGTCGGGATCGGCGATCGACTCGTACGGCCGATCGAGGAGCTCCTCGGTGGTGTGGCCGACGAGCTCACACAGCGCGGTGTTGACACGGAAGAAGCGGCCGCCGGGGTCCAGCACCGCCATCGCCAGCGGCGAGGACTCGAACGCGGCGCGATACAGCCCGTCGGGCGCGACGGGGGCGACCGTCGGATGCTGTTCGGAGCGCGGCTCCGGGACGTGCACCGCCGGAGTGGAGGAAACGATCGCGAGGCCGTCGCCGGACGCCAACGACAGGTCGACCTCCGTCGCCTGCCAGAACGATGAGTTCTGCACCCGCCACCCCCTCTCTCAACAACAATTTGACACGGCTCGGCTACCTTGCGCTACCGCACGACAGGGGGCCGTTCGGGTGAAAGGTGCGACGTACGTCACACCCCACCCGTCAGATCGGCAGGGCCGGAATGAAGGCGGACAGACCGGGCAGCGAGATCGCCGCGCGGCGGCCGGTCCGGCCGACTCAGTGGGTGTTGGTGGGAGCGCCGGGGACCGGGACGTCCGGCACCGGGACCACCGGGTCGGCGGCGACCGGCGCCGCGGGAGCCATCCGGCCCACCGCGTTGCCGAGACCCTCCAGCGCCTTGCCCAGCTCGGACGGGACGATCCACAGCTTGTTCGCGTCCCCCTGGGCGATCTGCGGCAGGACCTGGAGGTACTGGTACGCCAGCAGCTCCGGGCTGGGCCGCCCGGCGTGGATGGCCGCGAAGACCGTCTCGATGGCCTTGGCCTGGCCCTCCGCGGTCAGCCGGCGGGACTCCCGGTCGCCCTCCGCGCGAAGGATGGCCGCCTGCTTCTCGCCCTCGGCCGTGAGGATCTGCGACTGCTTGAACCCCTCCGCGGTGAGGATCGCGGCACGCCGGTCCCGCTCCGCCCGCATCTGCTTCTCCATCGCCTCCTGGATGGAGTGCGGCGGGTCGACCGCCTTGAGCTCGACGCGGTTGACGCGGATCCCCCACTTCCCGGTCGCCTCGTCCAGCACGCCGCGAAGCCGGTTGTTGATCTCGTCCCGGCTGGTGAGGGTCTCCTCGAGGTTCAGCCCACCGATGACGTTCCGGAGCGTGGTGACCGTGAGCTGCTCGATGGCCTGGATGTAGTTGGCGATCTCGTAGGTCGCCGCCTGCGGGTCGGTGACCTGGAAGTAGATGACCGTGTCGATACCGACGACCAGGTTGTCCTCGGTGATGACCGGCTGGGGCGGGAACGAGACGACCTGCTCGCGGAGGTCGATCATCGGGCGCACCCGGTCGACGAACGGCACGACGACCGCGAGCCCCGGGGCCAGGGTGCGGTTGTACCGGCCCAGCCTCTCGACGATCGCGGCCCGCGCCTGCGGGACGATCCGCACGGCCCGGGCAAGCACGGTGAGCACCGCGAGCACGAGGACCGCGACGACGACGATGGCGATGGTGCCGTCCATCAGCACTTCCTCCAGACGAGGGCGGTGGCGCCCTGGATGGTGATGACTTCGACGGTCGCACCCGGCTCGATGACCTGGCCGTCCTGGAACGGGCGGGCGGTCCACTGCTCGCCGGCGATCTTGACGAGGCCGGAGCCGTCGCCGACCTCCTCCAGCACCAGCGCGTCCTTCCCGATGAGGGCCGCGATACCCGTGGCGAGCGGAGCGCCGCGCTCCAGGTGCGCCCGCGCGACGGGCCGGATCAGGACCAGCGCGAGCGCGGACACGATCGCGAACACCAGTCCCTGGAACAGCAGCGGAAGCCCCAGCGCCGCACCACCGGCCGCGGCGAACGCCCCGGCCGCCAGCATGATCAGGACCAGATCCAGCGACACCAGCTCCGCCACGGCGAGACCGACTCCGAACAACAACCAGAGCAGCCAGTCGCGCATGGGTCCATGATCCCACGGCGGTCCAAGAAAATTCGGGTATCAGTCCTCGACCGTCACGAAATCGATCAGACGCTCGACGGCCCCGAGGAGCGGTGTGTCGAGGTCGGCGTAGGTGTCCACGGCGCCGAGCACGCGCCGCCACATCTCATGGACGTCCCGCACCCCGAGGGCGGCGCACACGCCCTCCTTCCACGGCCGGCCCTTGGGCACGTCCGGCCAGGCCGCGATGCCGATCGACGCCGGGCGCACGGCCTGCCAGATGTCGACGTACGGGTGCCCGGTGACCAGGACGTGCGGGTGGGAGATCCCGGCGACGAGGCGGCTCTCCTTGCTTCCCGGTACGAGGTGGTCGACCAGCACACCGAGCCGGCGCGCGCGGGTGGGCGCGAACTCCGCGACCACCGCGGGCAGGTCGTCGACCCCGTGGAGCGGCTCCACGACGACGCCCTCGATCCGGAGGTCGTCTCCCCAGACCCGTTCGACCAGCGCCGCGTCGTGCACTCCCTCGACATAGATCCGGCCGGCCCGGGCGACCCGGGCCCGTACGCCCTCGACCGCGATCGAGCCGGACGCGGTGCGGCGCGGTCCCGAGGCCACCGCCGGCACCGGCACCGGGCGGACGAGCGTCACCGGCTTGCCGTCGAGCAGGAAACCGGCCGGCAGCAGCGGGAAGACCCGGCGCTTGCCGTGGCGATCCTCGAGGGTCACCGCATCCTTGGCGCAGCGGACGACGGCGCCGCAGAAGCCGGTGCCCGGCTCCTCCACCACGAGGTCGGTCTCGGCCTCCACCTCGACCACGGCCGGAGGCCGCCGCCGGGCCTTCGCGAGAACGTCCTGCCCGTAGTCGAGACTTCGCACGGGTGGCACGGTAACGCGAACGGTCCGGCGACGGCCTCCGGCGCGCCGACGAGGGTCCGGTCAGGTGAAGATGCTGACGCCACCGGGGCCGACCAGCAGCCCGACGACGATGAGGACGATGCCCCAGAGGAGCTGGCTCCGGAAGATGGCCACGATGCCGGAGACCACCAGTACGACTGCAAGGATCCACAGGATGAGAGACATGATCGGGACCCTAGAACTCCTGATCACCCGTCGCATCTCGAGAAGCCGGGTCGACACCCGAGCGTGCGGGACGGGCGACGCTCCGTACGATTTGTGTGTGCGCGATCACCCACTTCCCGCCCCACCGCGATGAGCCTGCGCTCCGGCCGGCTGGTCTCCTGGGTCCGGGCCTGGCGCGCCGGCCTGGTCCCGTTCGACGACGTCGCGCCCGCCGTCCAGTCCGGCGACGCCGAGCACGAGGTCGCCGACCTCCCCGGACAGCTCCACGCGGTGCCGCTGCGTACCGCGCTGGCGGAGCTGTCCGAAGTGGATCCCGCCGCGGTACGACTCGTGGTGCCCGCCCCCGGTGACCCCCGCGGGCTCCCTGGTCCGGGTGACTTCAGCATCGCCGCGCTGGCGGCCGGCGAGGGCGCGCTCTGCGGCGGGACCGGCCTGGTGCCGGCCGTGGAGCGCCACGTCTCCGGATCCGGCGACGTCTGGCACACCGTCCGGTGGCACGTGCTCCCCCTGCCCGACGAGCCGGTACGCCCGGAGGCGGTCTCGGTCGCCGAGGCCGAACACGACCTGTTGGATGCCCTGCGGACCTCCACCGATGCCCTGCGCGACCTGGATGTGGCCCGGTGGCGCCCCGAGCTGGCCCAGGCCCTCGCGGACCTCCGCCGGAACGGCGCCACGGCGGACCTGCCTCCCGGCTACGACCGGCGGGCCCACCAGCTCCTGCACCGCGCGGACCTCGTCGCCCGGATCGTGACGCTGGCCGGGGAGGACGCGCCCGGCGCGGCCGTCAACGCCTACGAGGCGTCCCGGCGCGACGCGGCCCTGCGCCCGCTCGCCACCGCGGCGCGCCGGGCCCGGGCGGCGGCGCACAACGCCCCGTTCGGGCTCGGCTGACTCCCCCGCGCCACCGGCCGCGAAAAACCTCTGGCTCGCGGCCGCGGAATGGGGCCGTGCCCGTCCCCCCGCTCGAGCCTGTTGCCGGGCGGGTCCTCGCCACCTCCTGCATCAACGCGCTGGGCAGCGGCTTCACCCTGCCGTTCCTGGTCATCTCCCTGCACGCGGTGCGCGGCCTGCCGCTCACGGTCACCGGGTTCGTGATCGCCACCCTCGGCGTGGTCGGCGTCGCGACCGGACCGTTGGTCGGCACGGCGATCGACCGGCTGGGGGCGCCGGTCCTCGCCGCGTCGCTCGGCGTCAGTACGGTGGGTGCGCTGCTGCTGACCCAGGTCGGCGGGGTGACCTCGGCGTTCGCCGCGGTGGCGGTCAGGAGGCCGCCGGCCGGCGGCGTGGTGCCGGGCAGCAGTCGAGCGGGCACAGGTCGTGACTCGGCGGCATCGCTCCGAGGACGCGGCGCGGGCAGCCCGGCTCCAGGCGTTCCGCGACGAGCTCCCGGATCATCGCGACGAACCGCGGGTCCGTCCCCGGCGTGGCCGCCCGGGCGAACCCGAGCCCCAGCTTCGCCGCGGTGCCGGCGGCCTCGTTGTCCAGATCCCAGAGCACCTCGAGGTGGTCGCTGACGAAGCCGACCGGGCTCACCACCACATCGGTGACCCCGCGTTCGGCCAGGTCCGCCAGATGGTCGTTGACGTCGGGTTCGAGCCACGGCACCTGCGGCGGGCCGCTGCGGCTCTGCCAGGCCAGGTCCCACGCCAGGTCCGGGGCGGCGGACTCGGCCACCAGCCGGGCGGACTCCCGCAGCTGCGTCGAGTACAGCCCGCCGGCGGGGCCGCTCGAGGCGTCCATCGTGACCGGGATGCTGTGCGCGGTGAAGACCAGCCGGGCACCGACGCGGCGCGGCCCGGGCAGGCTCGCGAGCGCCGCCCGGACCGCGTCGGCGTGGGGCTCGACGAACCCCGGGTGGTTGAAGTAGTGGCGCAGCTTGTCGACCTCGGGCGCCCCGTCGCCCACCTCGGCCCGGGCCCGCGCGATGTCCTCGTGGTACTGCCGGCACCCGGAGTACGACGAGAAGGCCGAGGTCGCGAAGCCGAGCGCCCGGCGCACGCCGTCGTCGCGCATCCGCCGCAGGGTGTCGGCGAGGTACGGGTCCCAGTTCCGGTTGCCCCAGTACACCGGAAGGTCCACCCCGTGCTCCGCGAGCTCGGTACGGAGCGCGGTCAGGAGCGCGCGGTTCTGGCCGTTGATCGGCGAGACGCCGCCGAAGTGGTGGTAGTGCTCGGCGACCGCCGTGAGCCGCTCACGCGGGATGCCGCGGCCCCGCGTCACGTTCTCGAGGAACGGCATCACGTCGTCGGGACCCTCGGGGCCGCCGAAGGACAGCAACAGGATGGCGTCGTAGCGGTCGTCCACGCGCTCCATCCTCCCCGGAGGCGCGGGCAGCGGGCAGTCCGGGGGCGGTGATCAAAACCTCACCAGCGGGCTCAAGGCGACCGGGCGAACGACCGAAGCAGTACGGGAACCGCCCAAGCGTCCCCGAGTCTCGAAGGTTTCCACCGCGATGGTGCCCCGTACGCGACGATTTGCTCCTCTGCTGCTCGTTCCACTGCTGGCGGCAGCGGTGGGGGGCCTCGTGCCCGGCGCCGCACAGGCGAAGCCGGCCTCGGTGAACGGCACCCGCCTCAACGCGTCCGAGGCCGCGCTCGTCGGCTACATCAACCAGGCCCGTCGCAAGGCCGGACTCGCCCCGGTGACGGTCACACCGGGCACGACCGACGTGGCGCGGCGCTGGGCGTTGAGGATGGCCACGTCCAAGACGCTCGGCCACAACCCGAACTTCGCGGCCGAGGTCGGCCGCTCCGGGTCGCCGAACTGGACCAAGGTCTCGGAGAACGTCGGCTACGCCTCCGCGTGCGACCCCAAGCAGCTGTTCGACGCCTACATGAACTCGCCGGGGCACCGCGCCAACATCCTGGACCGCAAGGTGCGCTACATCGGCATGGGCAGCGTCGACCGCACCGATCCCAAGTGGTCCTGCGGGATCGTCTGGAACGCGATGAACTTCGTCGACTCCTACCGCGGGTCGTCGTACGGGGCCGGCCGTGTCCCGGCGTGGGGCGTGCGGCTCGACGAGCACACGCCGTCCGGCGCCGCGAGCCTGCTGGCGTTCGAGAGCGGCCGGGACGCCCGCGTCGCGACGGGCGCGTCCGGCAAGCTCGCCCGGTCGGCGGTCCGGTACGACGCCGCCAACTCGTCCGACAACGCCGCGCGGGTCACCCTGCGCAGCAGCGGTTCCGGCAACGGGCTCGTCTCCTGGGACGTCCGCGATGCGTGGTCGCTGGCCGGGAAGTCCCGGATCACCGTCAAGGCGGGGCTCAAGGCCCCCGCCGCGGGCCGCCGCGTGACCCTCGAGTTCACCATCGCCGACCACTTCGACCGCAACACGTACGTGGGGGCGATCCGGGTGGGGACGACGGTGACGACGCAGGTCATCACGATTCCGGCCGCCGCCCGCGCCTTCGGCAACACGCTGAAGCTCCGCGTGAAGAACGCCTCCGTGCGCGCCGGGGGCGCGAACGGCTCGACCCTCGCGGTCTACGCGGTGGGGACCGCCGCATGACGGGCGTGACGGGTGGGCCCGGTGACACAGCCCTCATCGACCTGCCCTCAAGCGGGTCACCCGGATGGCCGATGCCTAAACGGACAAAGCACTCCAGCCGAGATCGCGAAGGTATCCCCCCCACGATGCTGAAGCTCACCCGCCGGTTCCTTGCTCTGCTGCTCGTCCCCGTTGTCGCCGTGCTCGTCGGCACGGCCACACCGGCCCAGGCCGCGTCGACGTACTCCGTCAACGGCGTGACCCTCAACGCCTCCGAGGCGGGGCTCGTCGGCTACATCAACAAGGCGCGCACGAGGGCCGGGCTCGCCCCGGTCCGGGTCGCCGCCGGCACCACCGATGTGGCCCGCCGCTGGGCGCGCAGCATGGCCGGCGCCCGTTCGATGAAGCACAACCCGAACTTCGCCTCGCAGGTCGCGAAGGCCGGTTCGCCGCGCTGGACGAAGGTGTCCGAGAACGTCGGCTACGCCTCCGCGTGCAGCGCCAAGCAGCTGTTCGACGCGTACATGAGGTCCCCCGGTCACCGGAAGAACATCATGGACCGCAAGATGCGCTTCATCGGCATCGGCAGTGTCGACCGCTCGGACCGCGCGTGGCCCTGCGGGATCCTGTACAACACGATGAACTTCGTGGACTCCTACAGCAGCTCCTACGGCAAGCCCCGCGTCGCGGCCTGGAACCTGATCAACTACTGACGCGTCCCGATCGCCCGAGGGGCGTCGGTCCGGAGCACCGCACCGGACCGGCGCCCCTCGTCGTGTCGGCCCGGGAGCGCGGCGGGTCTCCACCGCACGGTCCGGCCCGGCCGGTCGCCGGCCCCGGTTCCCGGTCGAGAGTCGGGACGATCTCGACAGGCGGGGAGCAGCCCACGCGGCGCGGGCCGCGCGGGCACCGGCCGGGACGCTCGCCGACCTCGCCGCCGCGCTGAGCCGCGGCCGTCCAGCGGCACGGTGGCGGGGCCCGGAGGCCGGAGGCTTCCCGACCGGTTCACCGGTGCGGCCCGCCGAACGGGGCACCGGGGTGAACCCGCCGGAGGCCGCGCCGGACCCTAGACGCCGACCGCGTGGAACCCGCCGTCGACGTGGATGATCTCGCCGGTCGTCTTCGGGAACCAGTCGCTGAGCAGGGCGAGGCACGCCTTCGCGGTGGGCGCGGTGTCGTTGAGGTCCCAGCCGAGCGGCGCACGCTTCGCCCACGGCTCCTCGAACGCGGAGAAACCCGGAATGCTCTTCGCGGCCATCGTCTTCAGCGGGCCGGCGGCGACCATGTTGACCCGGATGTTGCGCGGGCCGAGGTCGCGGGCGAGATAGCGGGCCGCGGACTCCAGGCCCGCCTTGGCGACACCCATCCAGTCGTACGCCGGCCACGCCTGCTGCGCGTCGAACGTCAGCCCGACGATCGCCCCGCTGTCCCCCATGAGCGGCAGCGTCGCGACCGCGAGCGACTTCAGCGAGAACGTGGAGACGTGGAGCGCCGTGGCGACGTCCTCCCACGGGGTCTCCAGGAAACCGCCGCCGAGGCAGCTCGCCGGGGCGAACCCGATCGAGTGCAGGACACCGTCGATGCCGTCGACGTGCTCGCGCACCCGGTCGGCGAGGGTCTCCAGTTGCTCCGGATTCGTGACGTCGAGCTCCACGACGGGCGCCGGGTTCGGCAGCCGCTTGGCGATGCGCTCCACGAGCGACATGCGGCCGAACCCGGTGAGCACGACCTCCGCACCCTGCTCCTGGGCGATGCGCGCCACGGCGAACGCGATCGAGGCGTCGGTGATCACGCCGGTGATGAGCAGGCGCTTGCCTTCGAGCAGGCCGGACACGGCTCTCTCCTGTCTACAGTGGACTTGAGGGTTGGTCAGTGGCCCATGCCGAGGCCGCCGTCGACCGGGATGATCGCCCCGGTGACGTACGCGGCCTCGTCGGACGCCAGCCAGGTCACCGCGCCCGCGACCTCCTCGGCCGCGCCGAAGCGGGCGAGCGGGATGGACCCGAAGATCTCCTTGCGCCGCGCCTCGGTGAGCTCGGCCGTCATGTCGGACTCGATGAAGCCGGGCGCCACCACGTTCGCCGTGATGTTCCGGCTGCCGAGCTCGCGGGTGATGGACCGGGCCACGCCGACGAGGCCGGCCTTGGAGGCGGCGTAGTTCACCTGGCCGGGGGCGCCGACCAGGCCGACCACCGAGCCGATGAAGATCATGCGGCCCTTCTTGGCGCGCAGCATCTTGCTCGCGGCGCGCTTCGCGACCCGGTAGGCGCCGGTGAGGTTCGCGTCGATGACCCGGGTGAACTGCTCCTCGCTCATCCGGAGCAGGAGCGTGTCGTCGGTGATCCCGGCGTTGGACACCAGCACCTCGACCGGGCCGTGCTCGGCCTCGACCTTGGTGAACGCCTCGTCGACGGCGGCCGCGTCGGTCACGTCGCACTCGACGCCGAACAGTCCCTCCGGCGCACCGCTGCCCCGGTGCGTCACCGCGACCTTGTCGCCCTGGGCGGCGAACGCGCGGGCGACCGCGAGGCCGATGCCCCGGTTCCCTCCGGTCACCAGAACACTGCGGGACACGGGCACTCCTTCACGGGTCGACGCTGGCCGTCAATCGGAGGTTAAATGTTACCGATGGGTAGCCGTTAACCGGGAGCGCGCGGCGCGGCGCGACGGACGCGGGCACCGGCGGTACCCGTCCACCCTGCCCGTCGTGGCCCGGCTCGGCGACCCCAGCCCCCGGTCGCGCGCCCACGTCGTCGCTCGGCGACCACCGGATGCCGCGCTCACGAGGGCTCGTCGGTACCGCTCCCGGCCCACGGCCCGGTGTCGCCGCACGAGCGGCGCACGCCCGGTCGGTCCCGGACCCGGCGGCGCACCGGTTCCGGCCGAACGGGCCGGCCCCGCTCCACGAGCCCGCGGCGGCACCATCGGTACCCGGTGCCGTCCGCGGTGCGCCGCAACGGTTCCCGCGCCACCTCCTCGACGCCGGGGGCCGACCGTCCACACCGGACCCCTAGGGTGGGCGCCATGCGCGCCATCCAGATCACCGAGTTCGGCGGCCCGGAAGTCCTCACGCTCACCGAGGTCCCCGACCCGGTCGACGCCGACGGGTTCGAGCTCGTCGACGTGCTCGCCGCGGGCGTCAACTTCGCGGACACGCATCAGATCGAGGACAGCTACCTCGCCCGGCAGCGCCTGCCGCTCATCCCCGGGGCCGAGGTCGTGGGCCGCCGCGCCGACGGCACCCGGATCGTCGCGCTGACCCTCGCGGGCGGCGGGTACGCGGAGAAGGCCGTGGTCCACCCGGCGGCCACGTTCCCGATCCCAGACGGGATCGGCGACGGCGAGGCGCTCGCCCTGGTCCTCGCGGGCACCACCGCGTGGCACATCCTGCGGACCTCGGCCCGCCTGGCACCCGGCGAGTCCGTCGTGGTGCACGCGGCGGCCGGCGGGGTGGGCACGCTCGCCGTCCAGCTGGCGAAGGCCTTCGGCGCCGGTCGGGTGATCGCCACCGCGTCGAGCCCCGAGAAGCGGCAGCTGGCGCTCGACCTGGGCGCGGACGTCGCGGTCGACCCCGGTACCGCGGACCTCACGGCCGCGCTGCGGGAGGCGAACGACGGTCGCCCGGTGGACGTGGTGCTGGAGATGACCGGAGGCCCCGTGTTCGACGCGTCGCTGGCCGCGCTCGCACCGTTCGGTCGGCTGGTCACCTACGGCATGGCGTCCCGCGTCCCGCCGACGCCGGTGAACGCGGCCGAGCTGATGGGCCGTTCCCGCGCCGTGCTCGGGTTCTGGCTCGTGCACGCCGCGACCCGGCCCGGCATGCTCGCCGAGGCGATGGACGGCATGTTCGAGATGGTCCGCGCGGGCACGCTGCGGCCGGTCGTCGGCGGGGAGTTCCCGCTGGCCGACGCCCGGCAGGCACACGAGAAGCTGCTCTCCCGCCGTAGCACCGGCAAGCTGATCCTCACGCCCTAGGGCAGCCGCGACGTCCACAGGAGACTGAGCGCGCCGGCCGCGAACCCGAGCAGCAGCGCCAGCCCGGCGAACCACTGGGTGATCTCGTGCGGCCGGGTGCGGTACCCGACCGAGCTGCCGAGGTCCCGGTAGACGTCCTTGAGCTCGTCGGCCGACACGGCCTCGTAGTACCTGCCCTTGGTGGAGTCGGCAAGCGCCGCGAGGGTGTCACGGTCGACCGGTACCGGAATGGGCCGGCCGTCGAGCTCGACCACGCCCTCCTGGGTCCCGAACGCGATCGTGGACACCGGGACGTTCGCCGTCGCGGCGGCCTCGGCGGCCTGGTCCGGCCCCCGGCCGAACGTGTTGAACCCGTCGGACAGCAGCACGATCCGCGCGGGTGGCGGCCCGGCGGCGCCGTCCGCGGGAACGCTCGCGATGGCCTGGAGCGAGGCGAAGACGGCCTCGCCGATCGCGGTCGACTCCTGGAGGCGCAGGTTGCCGATGGCCTGGGTCACCTGGCGGTGTTCCTTGGTGGGCGACACGATGACGGCGGCGTTCTTCGCGAACGCCACCAGCCCCAGGTTGTAGGAGTCGGGCAGCTCCTTGACGAACAGCTTCGCCGCGTCCTGCATCGCCGCGAAGCGGTCCGGCTCGACGTCGGTGGCCTGCATCGACAGCGACACGTCGAGCGCGAGCACGATCGTGGCGCGTTCGAGCGGCTCCCGCACCTCGGTCGACGGCTTCGCCATGCCGGTCGCCAGAACCAGCAGGCAGAGCAGGAACGCCCCGGCGGTGACGTGCCGGCGCCACCCCGGCGACCTCGGGGCGAGCTTGGCCAGCAGGGCCACGTTGGTGAACCGCACGGCGAACGTCTTGCGGCGCACCTGCGCCACCACGTAGGCCGCCGCGAGCAGCAGCACCGGCAGCACGAGGAGCAGCCACCACGGGCTGAGGAAGCGGATCATCGGGTGGTCCCACGGGTCTGGCCCCGCCGCTGGGCAGCGACGAAGCGGACGATGTCGAGCAGCCAGTCCGAGTCGGTACGCAGCCGCAAGTGTCCCGCACCGGCGCGGCGGAGGGCGGCCGCGATCCCGGCGCGCTGGGCCGCCGCGGCCTCCGCATACCGCTGCCGGAACCGCCGGTCCCCGGTCTGCACCTCGTGCAGGCGGCCGGTCTCGGTGTCGACGACGGTGAGGACGCCGACATCGGGCAGTTCCAGCTCTCGCGGGTCGACGATCTCCACGGCGAGCAGGTCGTGCCGCGCGCCGAGCCGGCGCAGCGGGCGCTCCCACGCCGGCGCGGTGGCCGGGTCGTCGGCCTCCCCGTCGAGGAAGTCGGAGATCACCACGGCCATGCCCCGGCGGCGCGGCGGCCGGTTGAGCGTGTCGATCGCCGCGGCGAGATCGGTCTGCGCACCGGCGGCGGCCCGCGGCGTCTCGACCATCCGGCGCAGCATGCCCTGGGCGTTCGCCCGGCCGCCGCGGGCGGGGATGCGCACGATCCGCTCGCCGGCCGCGATCACCGCACCGGTGCGGTTGCCACCGCGGACGGTGAGATGGGTGACGGCGGCGGCGGCCGCGACGGCCAGGTCGCGCTTCTCACAGCGCGCGGTGCCGAAGTCGAGGCTCGCCGAGAGGTCGAGGCAGATCCACGTCTCCAGCTCGCGGTCGGCAACCGTCTGGCGGACGTGCGGCACCGTGGTCCGGGCGGTGACCGGCCAGTCCATCCGCCGGACGTCGTCGCCGGGCCGGTACTCCCGCGACTCCGCGATCTCCGAGCCGGCGGCCGGGAGCAGCCCCAGGTGGTCGCCCTGGAGCAGCCCGTCGAGCTTGCGGGCGACGAGGAGCTGGAGCTTGCGGAGCACCGCCTCGGTGCCGCCGTCGTCCAGCCTGGGCGGGCCTCCCGCGGCTGTCACGCCGGCCGCTCCGTGGGCGCCGGCCAGCCCCCGGCCTGTGGTCCGCCGTTGCCCGGGGCACCGGAGGCGGGGCGCAGGTCCGCGCTCTGCCGCGGCGACACGGTGGGCATCGGCACGGTGGCCAGCACCCGGTCGACGATGTACTCGGCGGGCACGCCGTCGGCGAGCGCGTCGTACGACAGCACCAGGCGGTGCCGGAGGATGTCCGGCGCCACGTCGTGCAGGTCCTGCGGCAGCGCGTAGTCCCGGCCGCGCATCAGGGCCAGGGCGCGGGTCGCGGCCACCAGCCCGAGGGAGGCGCGCGGGCTGGCCCCGTACGCGATCAGCCCGGCCACGTCGCCCAGCCCGTGCGCGGCGGGCGCCCGGGTGGCGAGGACCAGGCGTACCGCGTGGTCGACCAACGCGGAGTGCACGAACACGCGGTCGGCCGCCTCCTGCAGCCGCAGCAGCCTCTCGGGGTCGAGAACCTGCTGCGCGACGGGCGGGTTGACACCCATCCGGTAGACGATCTCGCGCTCCTCGACATCGGTCGGGTAGCCCACCACGACCTTCATCAGGAACCGGTCCCGCTGCGCCTCGGGCAGCGGGTACACGCCCTCCTGCTCGATCGGGTTCTGGGTGGCGAGCGTGAGGAACGGTGTCGGGAGCGGGTACGTCCGGCCGGCGATCGACACCTGCCGCTCCGCCATCACCTCCAGCAGCGCGGACTGCACCTTCGCGGGGGCGCGGTTGATCTCGTCGGCGAGCAGGAAGTTGGCGAACACCGGCCCGAGCTCGACGTCGAACGTCTCCGACGAGGCCTTGTAGACCCGGGTGCCGAGGATGTCGGCGGGCACCAGGTCGGGCGTGAACTGGATGCGCGCGAAGGTTCCGCCGACCACGGTGGCGAGCGTCTCGACGGCGAGCGTCTTGGCGACCCCCGGCACGCCCTCCAGCAGGCAGTGCCCCCGGGCCAGCAGGCAGACCAGCATCCGCTCGATCATCCGGTCCTGGCCGACGATGACGCGCTTGACCTCGAAGAGCGTCTTCTCCAGCTGGGTCGCGTCCTGCGCGGGGGTGGACTGCGCGGGGGTGGACTGCTGGGTCACTCGGGCCTCCTGCGGGGCAGACTGGTCAGCCGGACGGCGGTCGGATGGTGCCCAGCCTGGCACGGGTGCGGTGAAGGCGCTGTGAAGGGGGGCGTCCGGCGGCCCGCCGTTCCGCCGGACGGGGGAAATCCGCCGGCGACACCACATTGTTGACCTTACAAGCACTGCACCGAGTGATGTAACCTTTCGGGGACGCCGGGCGGCTTCCCCCGTGGTCGCCCGGCGTCCTCCATCCCGGCCGTCTCTCCCGCGCCCGCCGCGCTGGCAGACTGGGCCGGTGATCGGATCCCCCGCCCAGCCCGACGTCGTCACCTGTTCCGCGCGTGGCTGCCACGACCCCGCCACCTGGGTGCTCGCCTGGAACAACCCCCGCCTGCACACGCCCGACCGGCGCAAGACCTGGGTCGCGTGCGACGTACACCGCGAGACGCTCGGGGAGTTCCTCACCGCCCGGGGCTTCCTGCGCGAGGTGACCCCGCTCGCACCGCCACCCCCACGTTGATCATGGGGTTTCGGCACGACACGCGGTGTGTCTGACCAAAACCCCATGATCAACGCGGACAGGGGGCGGCCAGAGCCTCAGTTGATCTGCTTGTCACGGCCCTCCCAGAACGACTTGCGCAGCAGGAACTTCTGGATCTTCCCGGTCGCCGTGCGCGGGATCGACTCGCGGAACTCGATCCGCTTCGGGACCTTGTAACCCGCGAGCGACGAGCGGCAGTGCGCGATGAGGTCCGCCTCGGTGGCCGCCGCGCCGTCGGCGAGCACGACCAGCCCGAGGACCAGCTCGCCCCACTTCTCGTCCGGCACGCCGATCACGGCGCACTCCGCGACGGCCGGGTGCGAGAACAGCCGGTCCTCGACCTCGATCGAAGAGACGTTCTCACCGCCGGTGATGATCACGTCCTTCTTGCGGTCCGCGATGGTGAGGAACCCGTCGGAGTCGACGGCCCCGCCGTCACCGGTGTGGAACCAGCCGCCGTCGAGCGCCTTGGCGGTCGCGTCGGGGTCGCTCCAGTACCCCTCCATGACCGTGTTCGACCGGACCAGCACCTCGCCGGTCTCGTCGGTGCGGATCCGGGCGCCGAGGGCGGGCGCGCCGGCCCGGGACAGCCGCTGCGCGCGCTCCTCCCCCGACAGCGTGTCGTACTCCGCCCGGTGGGCGTTGTGGGTGAGCAGCGGCGAGGTCTCGGTGAGGCCGTAGATCTGCTGGAACTCCCAGCCGAGCTCCTCCTCGATCCGCGCGATCGTGCGCGAGGGCGGCGGGGCGCCGGCGCAGACGATCCGCATCCGGTCGCGGCCGGGGATCTCGCCGTCCCAGTCCTGCGCGGCGTCGAGCACGGCCGACCACACGGCGGGGGCGCCGCAGGCCAGCGTCAGCCCGTGCTGGGCGACCCGGCGCAGGATCTCGGCGCCGTCGATCTTCCGGATCACGACCTGCGTGCCACCCATCCCGGCGACCACGTACGGCATGCCCCAGCCGTTGCAGTGGAACATCGGCAGCGTGTGCAGGAAGACGTCCCGGTCGGTGACCGAGGTGTGCAGGCCGAACGTCACCGCGTCGGTCCAGATGTTCCGGTGCGTGATCTGCACGCCCTTGGGCCGGGCCGTCGTGCCGGAGGTGTAGTTGATCGTCGCGGTGGCGTCCTCATCGGGCTCCCACGGCGCCGGCTCGGTGTCGAAGCGCAGCATCGCCTCGTCGGACTCGGCGCCGATCACGAACCGGTGCTTCGCGGTGACCGACGCGAGCGACCCGTCCAGCTCGGGGTCCACCAGCACGGCGCTCGCACCGGAGTGCTCGACGATGTAGCGGATCTCGTCGGCGTGCAGCCGGAAGTTGACCGGGACGAGGATCCGGCCGTGGTACGGGGCGGCGAACAGCAGCTCCTGGAGCCGCGACGCGTTGTGGGAGACGACCGCGATGCGCTCTCCCGGTGCGATGCCGAGGGCGTCGAGGCCGGCGCCGTACGCCCGGGCGCGGCGGGCCACCTCGCCCCAGGTCACCGAGCCGAGCGAGTCTCGGGTGCCCGGCTCGTCGACGATGCCGATCCGCTCCGGATACGCCGTTTCGGCGCGATCGAGGAAGTCTCGGACTGTGAGCGGGACACGCATCGGGGGCCTCCAGGCAGCTGACTGACTGGGGCAGAACTTACTGGACCGTGATGTCGATCACCGCAACGGGAGGGCGTCCGGATCGGCGACCGCGGGGTCCCGGGCGCCGAGCGGCTCGTCCCGCGCGGCGACCGCCGTCCCGGCCCGGCGCCGCCACCACCGCTCGGCGTACCCGACCACGACCATCACGATCAGGACGTACGTCCAGCCGACCAGCACGTCGATGACGTAGTGCTCCCCGGCGTACACGAGGCTGAACGTCATCGCGAGGGGATAGAGCAGGAGCAGCGGGATCCAGCGCCGGCGGACCCGGGTGAAGAAGAACGCGACCACGAGCATCGCGAACGCGGAGTGCAGCGACGGCATCGCGGCCACCGGGTTCGACAGGGCCTGCCCCGCGCTCAGCAGCTTGCCGGCGCTCCGCAGCCCGATCTCGTGCCAGCCGTCCGCGGAGGTCCGGTACACGGTCTCGGTGATGTAGCCGTACTTCGAGGCGTACCACGGCGGCGCGGCCGGGTAGAGGAAGTACGTGAGCAGGCCGGCCGCGGTGAGGGCCAGCCACCGCCGCATGAACGCCAGCCACCGGTCCCGGTTCCGGATCCACAACACGACGGCGACCGTCAGGCTGACCACGAAGTGGGAGAAGTACACGAACGACACCAGCACGTCCCACCACTGCACGTTCCCGCGCTGCAACAGGTGTTCCTGCAGCCAGACGGTCGGCACGACGCCGAACAGCGCGCGGTCGGCGTCGACCACCGCCTGGATGTGCACCGGCATGAACCGGTCGGCGAGCCCGCGGCTGAAGTCGTAGACGACGAGGGCGACCAGGATCGGGAGCCAGTCGCGGACGAACCCCCAGTGCCGCCGCCACGGCTGGTCGTTGCGCCACGCCACGGTGGCAAGCCACAGCCAGCCGAACGCGACCGCGTAGTCGGTGGGCAGGCCGACGAGGGTCCACCAGCCCAGGAACGCGACGGTGTAGCCGGACATCCACAGGACACGCCGACGACGGCGTCCGGGGGCTTCGTCGTCGCCGGACGCCGGTGCGGGGGTGTCCATCTCCGTGAGCGCCATTGCGGGGGCGATGTTAGTGCAGGGGGGGCAACTTCCCCGCATCCGCGCCGCCGGCCACCAGGGCGGGCAGCACCTCGCCGATCGGCGCGCGCACCACGGCAGCCGCGATCGGGTCGTACGGGGTCGGGTCGGCGTTCACGATCACGACCCGCGCGCCTGCCCGCGCGGCGACCGCGACGCACCCGGCGGCGGGCTGGACGGACAGCGTCGACCCGATCGCGAGGAACACGTCGCAGGCCGCCGCCGCGTCCCGGGCAGCGGCCAGGACCGCCGGCACCAGCGGCTGGCCGAAGCTGATCGTCGCCGCCTTGAGGATTCCGCCGCACCGCCGGCACGCGGGGTCGTCCTCCCCCGCCGCCACCCGGTCGAGGGCCGCGGTCATCGCGGTCCGGTCCCCGCACTCCAGGCACTCGACCGCGAACAGCGTCCCGTGCACCTCGATCACCCGCGCCGGGTCCGAGCCGGCGCGCTGGTGGAGGCCGTCGATGTTCTGGGTGATCAGCGCGGCGAGCCGCCCGGAGCGCTCCAGGGCGACGAGCGCCCGGTGCCCGCTGTTGGGCTCGGCGTGCCAGGCCGGATGGTCGCGGCGGTTGCGCCAGGCGGTACGGCGGACGTCCGCGTCGGCGACGTACGCCTCGAGGGTGACGGTCCGCTGCGCCGCCGGGTTCCTCGTCCAGACCCCGGCCGGGCCGCGGAAGTCGGGGATGCCGGAGTCGGTGGAGATCCCGGCGCCGGTCAGCACCGTGACCCGCCGGGCGGCGCGGAGCCAGCCGGCGACGGTCGGCAGGACGTCGTCGCGTGCGGTCGTCATGGTCCCCCGACGTTAGCTCGGGCCCGGGGTCCCCGCCGGGCGCTCGACGGGGACGCACCGGCCGGGCCGGCGGGTGCCGCCGCAGGCGGCCGAAAGGTGCCGGTGGTCGTCGTCCGGTCGGGCCGGGACCGCCGTCGTGGTCGTCGTCCGGTCGGGCCGGGACCGCCGTCGTGGTCGAGACTCCGGCTTCCGCCTAGGGTGGCCGCATGACGCTCCAGGTGGGACTCACCGGCCGGGCCGGACTGACGGTCACCGAGCAGGACACGGCGGCCGCGCTCGGCTCCGGCGACGTCGACGTCCTCGGCACCCCCCGCGTCGTCGCGCTGGCCGAGCAGGCCACCGTCGCCGCGCTCGGCGGCCATCTCGCCGATCCGTACACGTCGGTCGGCACCCGGGTGGAGCTGGACCACCGGGTCCCCACGCCGGTCGGCGGGACCGTCCAGGCCGAGGCCCACCTGGTCTCGGTGAACGGGCGGAAGCTCGCGTTCGCGGTCGTGGTCCGGGACGACGGCGCCCAGACGGTCGCCGAGGGGCGCATCGAACGGGTCGTGGTCGACCGCACCCGGTTCGGCCGGGCGTAGCAGGTGCCGCGCTTCGCCGAGGTGGCGGACGGCGTGTACGTGCTGCGCTACCCCGTCCTGGACGTGAACTCGACGCTCGTCGTGGGTCCGGACGAGGCACTGCTCGTGGACACCCTCGCCACGCCCGCGCAGGCCGCGGAGCTGGCCGCCGCGGTGCGCCGCGTCACGCCGCTGCCGTACCGCGTGGTGAACACCCACCACCACTTCGACCACTGCTTCGGCAACGCGGTCGTGGCCGGGCCGGGCGCCGAGGTGTGGGCGCACGAGGGGTGCGCGGACCGGCTCGCGGCCCTGGACGACCGGGCGCTCGCCGAGATCGCCGCGGAGTTCCCGCGGCTGGCCGACGGCATCCTCGCGACGACGGTGCGCGTACCGGATCGGACCGTTCGCGAGGAGACGGTGCTGGACGTGGGTGGGCGCACCGTCCAGCTCGTCCACCTGGGCCGTGGCCACACCGACGACGACCTGGTGGTCGTGGTACCGGACGCGGCCACCGTCGTGGCGGGCGACCTGGTCGAGGAGAGCGGGCCGCCGGGGTTCGGTGACGCCTGGCCGCTCGACTGGCCGGCCACCGACGCGGCGCTGCTGGAGATCGTCGAGGGCCTCGTCGGGACGGCCACCGTGGTCCCCGGGCACGGCGCGGCGGTGGGTCGGGACTTCGTCAAGGCCCAGCACGACGAGCTGGCCAGGCTCGCCTGGCTCTGCCGGGACGGCCATGCCGACGACCGCCCGCCCGAGGACGTCGCGGCGGTGGCGCCGTACGGCCCCGGGGTCGCGCTGGTCGCCGTCCTGCGCGCCTACGCGGACCTGGACGGCCGCCTGTAGCACTCACCCGCCGCGAGGACGACGGGTGAGTGCCATCGGCGGTCGCGGGCACGAACCGTGCTCAGTTCCGGTTCGCGAGGCTGACGCAGGCCCGTGGCACGAAGTACCAGTTCGGCTTGCCCGCTGCCGGGTGCGGATCGCGGACCATCACCCACCTGCCGTCACGGCTGACGTAACGCCAGAGCAGCGACTTGCCGTCCGGCACGTCCCCGACCACGTTCGCCGGTCGGGCCGGCGTCGCCCACGGGGACACGTTGCCGTACGCCCTGTGGTCGGTGCACCCGGAGGCGCCGTGGTTCATGTGTGTCGGCGAGCCGTCGCCGGCGTTGTCGTTCTTGGTGCCGTTGGTGAACGTCCGCAGGAAGTACGGGGTGTCGATCTGCCGCGGAGCGCCGCAGCGGTTGGGGGTCGGCGTCCCGCCGGTCGTGTTGCCGTCCTCGATCCACGCGCACCGGCGGAACTGCCCCCCGAGGAACCCCCACCGGTAGTAGGCGCCGCCGGGATTGCCGGGGCCCCTCGCGAACTGCCGGGGACCCTGGACGAACATCGACCAGCCCGGGTACGCGTTGCCGATGACGTAGGAGTTCGGCGCGTAGGAGATCGTCGGAATGACGCCCGCCCTGATGTGCCGGTGGCTCGCCGCCTCGGCGGGCGTTCCGGCGAGCAGGGCTCCGGCGGCCAGCACGAGGCAGCCTCCGAGTACCGCGGTCCGGCGGCGCGCCGGCTGCTCCCTGTCGTTGGCTCGCATCGCGTTCTCCTCTCCTCCCGGGGCTCAGGGGCAGGATGATCCGTCGTTGACGTGGTGACCGAGGGCCGCCGTCTCGACCCAGACGTTGTTGTACGGCGGCGCGTAGGGGCTCTGGTCGGTGTTCAGGTCACCCCAGGCGAAGCCCCGGGCCCAGCCGCTGTCGCGGTACTCGTACACGCTGAACGTCTCGTTGTGCTGCAGGTTCTCCCAGGCCTGCCCGGCTGGGTAGTTGCGGACGTACACCTTGCTCCATTGGACGCAGCGCCGATCGCCGGCCACCGACGCGGTGGCCGTCGACGCGGGGCCGGCCGCGGTCTCCCGGCCCGACCCGGCCGCGGTGGCCGCGGTGCCGAACACGAGCGATCCGGCCAGCGCGCCCGCCGCAGCGGTGACGGCGACGGCGCGTCGCGATCGCGAGTTGATGTGCATGTCGTCCCTCCCTAGACCCGGCACAGCTGGCTCGCCAGCACGTGTCCGGAGATGCTGTTGTAGTTGCGGACGCCGAACTTGAACGTGCCCCCGTCGTGGTAGACGTGGAAGTGCGCGCCGCGCGGCAGCGCGTCGAGCCGGGGCGAGGACGTGTCGGGATCCTGGTAGATGTACGCGGTGTCGGTGTGGCACACCACCGTGTCGTAGCCGTGCTGGTCGGCCGCGGCCGGACCGGCGGGGGCGGTGACCGCCACGACCAGCCCGAGCACACCGGCCGCCGCCCAACACCTCGCCGACCTCGCCGGAGCCGCGGCGGCGGCGCGTACCTTCGCGATCTGACGCATGGGACCTCCTCTGTCACCGGCCGATCCGGCATGACCGGCCGCCTGCCCTCTGCGTAGCTGTCCGCCCGGCCGTCCTTCCAGCGTTGCCGGACGGCGGCGGACACCTCGGGATACGCGCAGGACGGCGCGGGACAGCTCGGGCCGGATCGGGACGGCGGGCGGTCGGGTCAGGTCCGGGTGCGGCAGATCGTCGCGACGAAGCGCAGCTTGGCCGGGTCGGCGTAGCCCACCTTGCCGCTGCGCACCACCGTGACCTTCCGGCGGCTGCGGTACGGGCCCGTATCGAGGTGGTCCGCGTCGACCACGTCCCCGGGCACGATCTCGCCGATCACGTGGCCGCCCGCGTCGAGCAGGCGGCCCTGTACCTCGACGGTGTACCTCCGGACCATCGGGCAGGTCGGCGTGGCGGGCGGACTCGACGGCCCGCCCGTGACGGCGGGGAGGACGACGACCAGCACCACGACGGTCAGGATCGCGGCGCCGACGACCGACGCCAGCGCGACGGTGCGGCGCCACCGGCCCCGGTGCGCCGGCGGACCGGCCGGTGATCCGGTCGCCGCGCCGCCCGCCGGGGCGGACGCGGGTTCGCCCTCCGGTGCCGGGGCCGCGGCCACCGTCCGGCCCGCCGAGCCGGTGGTGGCCTGGCGGGCGTCCAGCGCGCGACGGGCGTCCTGCCAGCGCGGTCGCCAGTCCAGCTCGTCCCCGCCGAGCACCGCGACGAGCGCCTCGGTCACCTCCCAGGACGGGAAGCGGGCGCCCCGGAGCACGTCGTTGCACGTCGTGCTCCCGTAGCCGGTCTTCTTCTCCAGCACCCTGGCCGACGGCTTCCCGGCCGCGAGATGAAGATCGCGCAGCCGTGAGTGGAAACCGGCGACCGGGTCGCCGTCCTCCCGAGGGTGCGCGTCAGGTGCCATGCAACCCCCTCACCAGCTGGGAGTCACTCTGCCACCACCGGCGAAGCCCGAACACCTCCGGCCGCGACGGCCGTGCTCACCGTGCCCCGCGGTGTCCTCGCCTCCCGCGGGTCAGGCGGGCCCGCGCGCCGCCGCGCCGTCGGGCGGCGCCGCGGCGCTCAGTGCGCCAGGCGGGACGCCGCCGGCGCGGGCCGGGGGTCGAGCGTGCCCTCGACGTAGATCGCGTACCACACGCAGAACACCAGCACGGTCCAGACCTTCCGGCTGTGGTCGGCGTCGCCGCGCCGGTGGGCGTCGAGCAGGGTCAGCGCGTACGGCAGGTCCAGGAGCTGCCCGGCGCCCGAGCTGCCGATGATGTCCCGCGCCCAGTCGTACATGACCGACTTCAGCCACACCCGGGTCGGGACGGGGAAGCCGAGCTTGGGCCGGTTCACGATGTGCGGCGGGACGACCTCCGCCAGCGCCCGGCGCAGCGCGTACTTGCGCACGCCGTCCGAGGTCACCTTCAGCTCCTGCGGGATCGTGGCCGCGACCTCGAACACCCCGGTGTCCAGGAACGGCACCCGCAGCTCCAGCGAGTGCGCCATCGACATCCGGTCGGCCTTGACCAGGATGTCGCCGCGCAGCCAGGTGAACAGGTCGATGTACTGCATCCGCGTCACGTCGTCGAGATGCGCCGAGTCGCGGTAGTGCGCCGCGGTGACGTCGGTGTACGCGACCGACGGGTCGTACGAGCGCATCAGCCGGGACTTCTCGGCCTCCGTGAACATCCGCGCGTTGCCGTAGTAGCGCTCCTCGATCGGGGTGGTGCCCCGCTCCAGGTACGACCTGCCGCGGACGCCCTCGGGGATGACCCGGGACAGCGCCTTCAGCCCCCGCTGCAGCGGGCCGGGCAGCGCCTGCAGGTGCCGCAGCGACAGCGGCTCGCGGTAGATGCCGTAGCCGCCGAAGAACTCGTCCGCGCCCTCACCCGACAGCACGACCGTGACGTGCTCGGCGGCCGACTTCGCGACGAAGTACAGCGGCACGAGCGCCGGGTCGGCCACCGGGTCGTCGAGCTGCCAGACGATCCGCGGCAGCGCGTCCATCATGTCGTCGGCGCTGATCAGGGTCGGGATCGTCGTGACGTCGAGCCACCGCGCGGACTGCTGGGCGACCTCGATCTCGGAGTACCCGTCCACCTCGTACCCGACCGTGAAGGTCTTGATGTCCGGCTTGTGCTCCCGGGCCAGCGCGACGATCGCGGTCGAGTCGATGCCGCTGGACAGGAACGCCCCGACCGGAACCTCGGACCGCAGGTGCAGCGCCACCGACTCCCGCAGCGCCTCGCGGATCCGCGCGAACAGCGCCTCCGGGGACGACTGCGGGGTGGGCCGGAAGTCCGGGGTGTAGTAGCGGCGCACCGCGATCCCGCCGGTGGGCGTGTAGGTGAAGCACTCCCCCGACTCGATCCGGGTGATGTCGCGGTGCAGCGTCGCGGGCTCCGGGACGTACTGGAGGGTCAGGTAGTGCGACAGGCTCGCCGGGTCGATGCCCGCGTCGCCCTGCCGGGCCGCCGCGGAGAACGGCACAAGCGCCTTCTTCTCGCTCGCCAGGTACAGGCCGTCGTCGTTCACCAGGTAGTGCAGCGGCTTGATGCCGTAGAAGTCCCGGGCGCCGAACGCCCGCCCCTCGACGGTGTCCCAGATGACGAACGCGAACATGCCCCGCAGCCGGTTGACCGCGGCCTCGCCCCAGTGGTGGTACGCGGCGAGGATCGTCTCGCTGTCGCCGTCGGTCTCGAACTTCGCGCCGAAGTCGGCGGTGAGCTCCTCGCGGAGCTCCAGGTAGTTGTAGATCTCGCCGTTGAACGTCATCACGTACCGGCCGTCGCCGTAGTAGATCGGCTGGTGGCTGTGCTCGACGTCGATGATCGACAGCCTCTTGAAGCCGAGGACGACGTCCGAGCCCGCGACCGTGACGCCGGTCTCGTCCGGCCCCCGGTGATGGGCGGATTCGAGCGCGTCGGCGATCGGTTCGCGGTGGGCCGCGGCGTCGCCGCAGGCGCTGACAAAGGTGAGCAGGCCGCACATGGCGCCCATCCTCCCACGACGGGGGCGGCTACCGTGGAGGCCATGAGCGAGCACGAGGGTGTGAAGACCTCCAGCCACGACCAGGGGCTGCCGGAGCGGCTGGCCGAGTCCATGCGGTCCGGCTGGGCAGACACCGAGGATCGCGACGTCACCGCGGCGGAGCACGCGCCGTTCCACGCCCGCCGCCGGCAGGCCCTGGGCGAGCGCTTCGCCGGCGACACGCTGGTGGTACCGACCGGCGGCCTGAAGGTCCGGGCCAACGACACGGACTACGAGTTCCGGCCCGGGAGCGACTTCTACTGGCTCACCGGCAGCCACGAGCCGGACGAGGTCCTGGTCCTGCGCCCGGACGGGTCTGCCGCGCTGTACCTGCACCCGCGCTCCCCCCGGGACACCGACGAGTTCTTCCGAGACCGGGTGTACGGGGAGCTGTGGGTCGGCCGCCGCCCCACGCTGGCCGGGACTGCCGCCCTGCTGGCCGTGGAGACGGCGCACATCCGGGACCTGGCCAAGGCGCTCGCCGAGCTGGACCCGGAGACGACCCGGGTGCTCCGCGGCATCGACGCCACGGTGGACGCCGCGGTGGGCGTGGCCGACGACGGGCTGCGGGACGGTGAGCTGGCGGCGGTGCTGGCCGAGCTCCGGCTGGTGAAGGACTCGTGGGAGCGCGGCCGCCTGCGCCTCGCCGTCGCGGCGACGGCCGAGGGCTTCGAGGACGTCGTGCGCGCGCTGCCGGCCGACCGCGAGGTGTCGGAGCGGCTGGTGGAGGGCGTGTTCGGGCTGCGGGCGCGGCACGACGGCAACGCGGTCGGCTACTCCACGATCGCGGCGGCCGGCGCGCACGCGTGCACGCTGCACTGGATCCGCAACGACGGCCGGGTCCGCCCCGGCGACCTGCTGCTGCTGGACGCCGGGGTGGAGGACACCCACCTCTACACGGCGGACGTCACGCGCACCTTGCCGGTCAACGGCCGGTTCTCCGACGTGCAGCGCCGGGTCTACGACCTGGTGTTCGCGGCACAGGAGGCGGGCATCGCGGCGGTGCGGCCGGGCGTGCCGTTCCGGGCGGCCCACGACGCGGCGATGCGGGTGATCGCCGAGGGGCTCGCCGACTGGGGCATCCTGCCGGTGAGCGCGGAGGAGTCCCTGGAGCCGGGGTGCGGCCTGCACCGGCGCTGGACGCTCCACTCCACCAGCCACTCCCTCGGCCTGGACGTACACGACTGCGCGCGGGCGCGCGCCACGGCGTACCTGGAGGGG
The DNA here is from genome assembly GCA_030840805.1 of Actinomycetota bacterium. Classification (GTDB taxonomy): domain Bacteria; phylum Actinomycetota; class Actinomycetes; order Mycobacteriales; family HKI-0501; genus JAVEDU01. The sequence continues at coordinate 21,028 of JAVEDU010000054.1, read as the reverse complement.
ACGCTCGCCGAGGGACATGTGCTGACCGTCGAGCCGGGGCTGTACTTCCAGGCCGACGACCTCACCGTGCCCGAGGAGTACCGCGGGATCGGGGTACGGATCGAGGACGACATCCTCGTGACGGCGGACGGCCGGGAGAACCTGTCGGCGGCGCTCCCCCGCCGGTCGGACGAGGTGGAGGCGTGGATGGCGGACCTGCGGAAGGCCGGTCCGCGCCTGCCCGGCTGAGCCGGCCCGGCCCGGCCCGCTCCCTGTCGTGATCACCACCACTTCTGCGTCGCTCCGGCGCGAAGAAGCGGTGGTGATCACGACAGGCGTGGCCCTTGACCCGTATAGCAAGACGGACGTACTGTTTGGTTGGTCCCACCCCACGGGAGGACGACCCGGGTGGGATGCGGGAGGATGCAGGGTGAATCGCGGATCACAAGGAGAGCGTGTGACTACAGGACCCGGCACGAGCAGCGACAGCTTCGGCAGCAAGGGGACGCTGGAGGTCGGTGACCGGTCGTACGAGATCTTCCGGCTGGCCTCCGTCGACGGCGCGGACAAGCTCCCGTACAGCCTGAAGATCCTGCTGGAGAACCTCCTGCGCACGGAGGACGGCGCGAACATCACCGCGGACGACGTCCGGGCGCTGGGCGGCTGGGACGCCGACGCGGACCCCGACACCGAGATCCAGTTCACGCCGGCGCGCGTGATCATGCAGGACTTCACCGGCGTGCCCTGCGTCGTCGACCTCGCCACCATGCGCGAGGCCGTCGCGGACCTCGGCGGCGACCCGGCGAAGATCAACCCGCTCGCCCCCGCCGAGCTGGTCATCGACCACTCGGTGATCATCGACGTCTTCGGGCGCGAGGACGCGTTCGAGCGGAACGTCGAGTTCGAGTACGGCCGCAACAAGGAGCGCTACCAGTTCCTGCGCTGGGGCCAGACGGCCTTCGACGAGTTCAAGGTCGTCCCGCCGGGCACCGGCATCGTCCACCAGGTCAACATCGAGCACCTCGCCCGCGTCACGATGACGCGTGAGGTCGACGGTGTTCTCCGGGCCTACCCGGACACCTGCGTCGGCACCGACAGCCACACCACGATGGTCAACGGCCTGGGCGTGCTGGGCTGGGGCGTCGGCGGCATCGAGGCCGAGGCGGCCATGCTCGGCCAGCCGGTCAGCATGCTGATCCCCCGCGTCGTGGGCTTCAAGCTGACCGGCGAGATCCCGGCCGGTGCCACCGCCACCGACGTGGTGCTCACGATCACCCAGCAGCTGCGCAAGCACGGGGTCGTCGGCAAGTTCGTCGAGTTCTACGGCGAGGGCGTCGCGGCGGTGCCGCTGGCGAACCGCGCCACGATCGGCAACATGAGCCCGGAGTTCGGCTCCACCTGCGCGATCTTCCCGATCGACGACGAGACCGTCCGGTACCTGCGCCTCACCGGCCGCAGCGACGAGCAGGTCGCGCTGGTCGAGGCGTACGCCAAGGAGCAGGGCCTCTGGCACGACCCGTCCCGCGAGGTGCAGTACTCCGAGTACCTGGAGCTGGACCTGTCGACGGTCGTGCCGTCGATCGCCGGCCCGAAGCGCCCGCAGGACCGGATCTCCCTGACCGACGCCAAGACCGCGTTCCGCACCTCGCTGCGCGACTACGTGGCGCACTCCGACGACGGCATCCGCTCGCTCGTCGACGAGGCCGTGGACGAGACCTTCCCGGCCAGCGACCCGCCCGCGGTCCACATCGACCCGCACGAGGCCGCCCCGCACCTCCGGGAGATCGAGCGCGAGTTCATCTCCGCCGCGAACGGCGCGGAGGGCCGCACGAGCAACCCCGTGACGATCCGCGGCGCGGACGGGGTCGAGTACGAGGTCGACCACGGCGCCGTGGCGATCGCCTCCATCACGTCCTGCACGAACACGTCCAACCCCTCGGTCATGCTCGGTGCCGCGCTGCTGGCCAAGAAGGCCGTCGAGCGGGGCCTGACCACCAAGCCGTGGGTCAAGACCTCCCTCGCGCCGGGCTCCAAGGTGGTCATGGACTACTACGAGCGCGCCGAGCTGGTGCCGTACCTCAACAAGCTCGGGTTCAACCTCGTCGGCTACGGCTGTGCGACCTGCATCGGCAACTCGGGCCCGCTGCCCGAGGAGGTCAGCGAGGCCGTCAACACCCACGACCTCTCGGTGGTCGCGGTGCTGTCGGGCAACCGGAACTTCGAGGGCCGGATCAACCCGGACGTGAAGATGAACTACCTCGCGTCCCCTCCGCTGGTGATCGCGTACGCGCTCGCCGGAACGATGGACCACGACTTCGAGACCGACCCGCTGGGCACGGACACCGACGGCAACCCGGTGTTCCTGCGGGATCTGTGGCCGTCGCCGCACGAGGTCCAGGAGACGATGGACCGCGCCATCGACAAGGAGATGTTCACCAGCGACTACGCGGACGTCTTCGCGGGCGACGCGCGGTGGCAGGCCCTGCCGACGCCGACCGGTGACACGTTCGCCTGGGACGCCGACTCCACCTACGTCCGGAAGCCCCCGTACTTCGACGGGATGCAGATGGAGCCGACGCCGGTCGCCGATGTCACGGGCGCCCGGGTGCTGGCGAAGCTCGGCGACTCGGTGACCACGGACCACATCTCCCCGGCCGGGTCGATCAAGCCCGACTCCCCCGCCGGCCGGTACCTCGCCGAGCACGGCGTGGACCGGAAGGACTTCAACTCCTACGGGTCCCGCCGCGGCAACCACGAGGTGATGATCCGGGGCACGTTCGCCAACATCCGGCTGCGCAACCAGCTGCTGGACGGGGTCGAGGGTGGCTTCACCAAGAACCTCCTCACCGGCGAGCAGGACACGATCTACGACGCCGCGCAGGCGTACGCGGAGGCCGGCCTCCCGCTGGTCGTCCTGGCCGGCAAGGAGTACGGCTCGGGCTCGTCCCGCGACTGGGCCGCCAAGGGCACCGCGCTCCTCGGGGTCAGGGCGGTCGTCGCCGAGTCGTACGAGCGGATCCACCGCTCGAACCTGATCGGCATGGGCGTCCTCCCGCTGCAGTACCCGGCGGGCGACAACGCCGAGTCGCTGGGGCTCACCGGCACCGAGACGTTCGACGTCACCGGCGTGACCGCGCTGAACGAGGGCACCACGCCGCGCACCCTGCACGTCACCGCGACGCGGCCCGACGGCTCCACCGTGGAGTTCGACCCGGTGCTCCGCATCGACACGCCCGGTGAGGCGGACTACTACCGCAACGGCGGCATCCTGCCGTACGTGCTGCGTTCGCTGATCACGAGCTGACCCACCGTACGGCCGAAGGGCCGCCGTCCCCGGTCGGGACGGCGGCCCTTCGCCGTGCGGAGCGGTGCGACCGGGCTCAGCGGTCCGCCGGCGCCCGGCCCGCGTCCTCGTCCCAGCCGAAGACGTCGTCGAGCTGCTCGCGGCCGCGGTACACCAGCGGCTGCACGAACCACAGCGCCGCCACGACGACCGCGATGACCGCGGCGGTGGCGGACGCGACGCGGATCCTGAACAGGTAGTCCACGACCAGGAGCACGCACACGGAGATCGAGATCGACAGCATGCCCATGCCGACGATGGCGAACACGTTGCCGCGCTTCAGCAGCTCCTTCTTGTGCTGCGCGCGGAACAGGATCCGGTGCTGCGCGGCGGGTGCCACCAGGAACGCGATCGCCAGCCCGGCGGTGAGGATCGCGGTGAGCAGCAGCGAACGGTGGAAGGCGTCGGCATCCTCGAACCCGGTGGCGAACGGTACCGTCAGCAGGAACCCGAACAGGACCTGCACACCCGGCAGCGCCACCCGCAGCTCGTTGAGCAACTCCATCAGCTCGCGGTCCACCCGCTGCTTCGGGGTCTCCTCGGTCACCGGACATCCTCTCTGTGGTCGAGAGCGGAACTTACCCCGCGCAGGACCGACCGGCACGTTTCACGAGACGTACGTACGGCATACGATTCAGCAGTGCCCCGCGTGAGTCAGGACCACCTCGACGCCCGTCGCCGCGAGATCCTCGCCGGCGCGCGGGCGGCCTTCGCCCGCCACGGCTACGAGGGTGCGACCGTGCGACGCCTGGAGGACGAGACGGGCCTGTCCCGCGGCGCGATCTTCCACCATTTCCGGGACAAGGAGTCGCTGTTCCTGGCGGTGGCCGAGGACGACGCCACCGAGATGGCCGAGGTCGTGGCCGAGCAGGGTCTCGTGCAGGTGATGCGGGACCTGCTGAACCGGGACAGCTCCTTCGACAAGGCCGGCTGGCTCGGCACCCAGCTCGAGGTGTCCCGCCGGCTGCGCACCGACCCCGACTTCGCCCGCCGCTGGGCCGCCCGGTCGGAGGCGATCGGGCAGGCCACCCGGGAGCGGCTCGCCCGCCAGCGCGAGGCGGGCGTGCTGCGCGACGACGTCCCGATCGAGACGCTGCAGCGCTTCCTCGAACTGGCGCTCGACGGTCTGGTCCTGCACCTCGCCACCGGGCTGCCGGCCGACGACGTCGGCGCCGTGCTGGACCTCGTCGAGGAGGCGGTCCGGCGCCGATGAGGCCGACGCGGGAGGACCTGCTCGCCGCCCACGGCCGCACCATCCCGGACGTGCTCACCGACGACCTCGACCTGCTGTTCTGCGGGATCAACCCGGGCCTGTGGTCCGGTTGGAGCGGCGAGCACTTCGCCCGGCCCGGCAACCGGTTCTGGCCCGCGCTGCACCGCTCCGGCTTCACCCCGCGGCAGCTCGCCCCCGCCGAGCAGGGCCTGCTCCCCTCGTACGGGCTCGGCATCACGAACCTGGTGGCCCGCGCGAGCGCCCGCGCCGACGAGCTGACCCCGGCGGAGCTGGTCGAGGGCGGGGCGACGCTGGCCGAGAAGGTCCGCGCCCGGCGGCCGCGGTGGCTGGCGGTGGTGGGCGTCGGTGCGTACCGCGTGGCGTTCGGCGCAAAGACGGCGGCGGTCGGGCCGCAACCCGAACCGCTCGGCGCGAGCCGGGTGTGGGTGCTGCCCAACCCGAGCGGGCTGAACGCCCACTACGACCTGCCGAAGCTCGCGGCGGAGTTCGCCCGGCTGCGGGCGGCGGCGGCGGACGGCTAGTCGGCGAGGCTCGCGACGGGCGGGTTGCTCTGCCGGGCGAACTGGGTGTCGTACAGCTCCCGGTACAGCCCGTCGGCGGCCAGCAGCTCGTCGTGCGTGCCGCGCTCGACGATCCGGCCGGCCGCGACCACCAGGATCTGGTCGGCGCCCCGGATCGTGGACAACCGGTGCGCGATGACCAGGGACGTCCGGCCGGCCAGCGCCTCGTCCAGCGCCCGCTGCACGGCCGCCTCGCTCTCGCTGTCCAGGTGCGCGGTCGCCTCGTCCAGGATCACGATGCCCGGGGCCTTGAGCAGCAGCCGGGCGATCGCGAGGCGCTGCTTCTCACCGCCGGAGAGCCGGTACCCGCGCTCCCCCACGACCGTGTCCAGACCGTCGGTGAGCGACCGCACCAGGCCGGCGATCTGGGCACGCTCCAGCGCGTCCCACATCTGCTCGTCGGTGGCGTCCGGCCGCGCGTACAGGAGGTTCACGCGGATCGTGTCGTGGAAGAGGTGCGCGTCCTGGGTGACGACGCCGACGACGTCCCGCAGCGACGCGAACGACGCGTCCCGCACGTCCACGCCGCCGACCCGGACCGCGCCCGCGCTGACGTCGTAGATCCGCGGCACGAGCTGGCTGATCGTGGTCTTGCCCGCGCCGGACGGGCCGACCAGCGCGACCAGCTCGCCGGGCCGCGCGGTGAACGACACCCCGTGCAGGACCTCCTGGGCGGGCGCGTTGTCGAGGACCGCGACGTCCTCCAGCGACGCGAGCGAGACCTCGGCCGCGGTCGGGTAGGAGAACCGCACGTCGTCGAACTCGATGGTGCGCGCGCCGGCGGGCACCTCGGCCGGGTCGGGCCTCTCGGCCACCGAGGACGGCAGGTCGAGCACCTCGAACACCCGCTCGAAGGAGACCAGCGCGCTCATCACGTCCACCTGCACGTTGCTCAGCGCGGTGAGCGGGCCGTACAGCCGGGTGAGCAGGAGGGCGAGCGTGACGACCGTGCCCGCGGACAGCTCGCCGGACAGGGCCAGCCAGCCACCGAGACCGTACGTGAGGGCCTGCGCCAGCGCGGCGACCAGGGTGAGCGCCACGAGGAACGCCCGGCCGTACATCGCCGAGAGGACCCCGACGTCGCGGACCCGGGCCGCCCGCGCGGTGAACGCGGCGGACTCCGCGTCCGGATTGCCGAACAGCTTCACCAGCTGCGCGCCCGAGACGTTGAACCGCTCGGTCATCGTCGTGTTCATCGACGCGTTGAGGTTGGCGCTCTCCCGGGTCAGCCCGGCGAGGCGCCGCCCGACCCATTTCGCCGGGACCACGAACACCGGCAGCAGGACCAGGGACAGCAGCGTGATCTCCCACGACAGGGTCATCATCACGCCGAGCGTGAGCACGAGCGCGATGACGTTGCTCAGCGTGCCCGACAGCGTGGAGGTGAACGCCCGCTGCGCGCCGATCACGTCGTTGTTGAGGCGGCTGACCAGCGCACCGGTCTGGGTACGGGTGAAGAACGCGAGCGGCATCCGCTGGACGTGGTCGAACACCCGGGACCGCAGGTCCAGGATGATCCCCTCGCCGATCCGGGAGGACGACCAGCGCGACACCATCTGGACCACCGCGTCGAACAGCGCGAGTCCGGCGATCACGGCCGCGATGAGGACGACGGTCGAGCGTGCGCCGTGGTCGTCGATCGCGTTCACCACGTTGCCCGCGAGGACCGGGGTCGCGACCGAGATCACCGAGGACACGACGACGGTGACGAGGAAGACGGTGACCTGCCGGCGGTACGGCCGCGCGAACGCGAGGATGCGGCGCCAGGTCCCCGGCGCCAGCTTGTGATCCTTCACGGCCGGGTCGCGGCGCGTCATCGCGCGCATCGACTCCCAGCCCGGCGTACCACCGATCATGTGTCACCTTCCCCACCCTCGAACGTACGCGCCCGCCCCGACATTCCGGGGCGGGCGCGGGCGCGCTCGGGTGTCAGACGCCGGCGAGGGTGCGGAGCCGGCGGGTCTGCGCCTCCCGCTCGGCGGCCTGCTGCGCGGCGTGGGAGCGTCCCCCGGCGCCGATGACCAGCGCCTTCGTCTCCCGTACCGCCTCGACCGGCGGGGCGATCAGCGCGGCGACGAGATCGGCCACGGCGTCGTCCAGCACGTCGCGGCCGACGACCAGCGTGGCGAGCCCGATCCGCTCGGCCTCGTCCGCCGGGACGCGGCGGCCGGTCAGGCAGATCTCCAGGGCCCGGGCGGTGCCCACGGCGTCGACCAGCGGCTTGGTGCCCGCGAGGTCGGGGACGAGCCCGAGGCTCGTCTCGGCCATGGAGAACTGCGCGTCGTCGGCGACGATGCGCAGGTCGCACCCGAGCGCCAGCTGGAACCCCGCCCCGATCGCGTGACCCTGCACCGCCGCGACCGACACGATCTCCGGCCGGCGCAGCCAGGTGAACGCCTCCTGGTAGGTGGCGATCAGCGCGGCGCACTCCTCGGGCGGCAGCTGGGCCATCTCGACGAACGAGGGTGCCCCACCCGGCGCCGTACCGGCGAACACCGACCGGTCGAGCCCGGCCGAGAACGAGCGCCCCTCGCCGCGGACCACGACGACGCGCACGGCGGGGTCGAGCTTCTCGCCGACCTCGCGGAGGGCGGCCCAGGTGGCCGGCGTCTGGGCGTTCAGCACCTCGGGACGGCACAGCGTGATCGTGCACACCGGCCCGTCCAGGTCCACCCGGATCCCGCCGTCTACGTCGCTCATCGATCTCCTGTGGGTCAGGTGAGCGACGCCGGTGCGACGTGCGCTCAAGTCTTCCTGGTGCGGGTCGAACCACCACGACCGCGCAGCGTCGCCCCGGACTCGGTGAGCACCCGGTGGACGAAGCCGTACGACCGGCCGGTGGCCTCGGCGAGAGCACGGATGCTCTCCCCTGCGGCGTAACGCCGGGTCAGATCCTTGGCGAGGCTGGTCCGCTCCGTCCCGGTGACCCGACGCCCCTTCGCCAGGGCGGGGTCCGAGGTAGGAGCGGCCTTGCCGACAGTGCGTGTGGCGACCATGACGTTATCCCTCACGGTTTCAGGGTGAGTGGGGGGTATACCGGCGGCGGGCCAGCACAAGGCCGCCGATGTCGTGATCGTATCCCCGCCGTCGCCGGTGCGCCCGGAAGGCCCCCTTGTCCGGTATCCGCCGGTCAGGCCAGCGTGACCAGATCGGCGAGCTCGGCGTTCCACTGGTCCTCGATGCCGTCCGGCAGCATGATGACCTTCTCCGGGTTGAGGGCCTCGACGGCGCCGGGGTCGTGCGTGACCAGCACGACCGCGCCGGTGTAGGTGGACAGCGCATCCAGCACCTGGCCGCGGCTCGCCGGGTCGAGGTTGTTCGTCGGCTCGTCCAGGAGCAGCACGTTCGCGCTGGAGCAGACCAGGCCGGCGAGGGCCAGCCGCGTCTTCTCGCCGCCGGAGAGCACCCCGGCGGGCTTGTCGACGTCGTCGCCCGAGAACAGGAACGCGCCGAGGATCCGCCGGAGCTCACTGTCCGGCGCGTCGCTCCCGGCCGAGCGCATGTTCTCCAGGACGGTGCGGTCGGTGTCGAGGGTCTCGTGCTCCTGGGCGTAGTAGCCCAGCTTCAGCCCGTGCCCCGGCTGGATCCGCCCGGTGTCCGGCTTCTCGACGCCGGACAGCAGGCGCAGCAGCGTCGTCTTGCCGGCACCGTTCAGGCCGAGGATGACCACCCGCGCGCCGCGGTCCACCGCGAGGTCGACGTCGGTGAAGATCTCCAGCGAGCCGTACGACTTGCTCAGGCCCTCCGCGGTCAGCGGCGTCTTGCCGCAGGGCGCCGGGTTCGGGAACCGGACCCGCGCGACCCGGTCCTCCGCCCGCACGTCCTCGAGCCCGGACAGCAGGCGCTCGGCGCGGCGGGCCATGTTCTGGGCGGCGACCGTCTTGGTGGCCTTGGCGCGCATCTTGTCGGCCTGCGCCATGAGCGCACCGGCCTTCTTCGTCGCGTTCGCCCGCTCGCGGTGGCGCCGGCGCTCGTCGGTCTCACGCTGCTGCAGATAGGCGTTCCAGCCCAGGCTGTAGGCATCGACCGTGGACCGGTTCGCGTCCAGGTACCACACCTTGTTGACGACCGCCTCCAGCAGCTCGGCGTCGTGAGAGATCACGACCAGGCCGCGCTTGTGGTTCCGGAGGTGGTCGCGGAGCCAGGTGATGGAGTCGGCGTCGAGGTGGTTCGTCGGCTCGTCCAGGAGCAGCGTCTCGGCGTCGGAGAACAGGATCCGCGCCAGCTCCACCCGGCGCCGCTGACCACCGGAGAGCGTGCCCAGAGTCTGCGCGAGGACGCGGTCCGGCAGGCCGAGGTTCGAGCAGATGCGGGCAGCCTCGCTCTCGGCCGCGTACCCGCCGAGCGCCGAGAACTGGTCCTCCAGCCGCCCGTAGCGCCGGATCAGCTTGTCGCGGACCGCGTCGTCGGCGGCCTCGGCCATGCCGACCTGGGCCTTTTCCATGTCGTGGAGCAGGACGTCGAGGCCACGCGCCGACAGGACGCGGTCCCGGGCGGTCACGTCGAGATCCCCGGTGCGGGGGTCCTGCGGCAGGTAGCCGACCGGCCCGCGGGTCTCGATCTTCCCGGCGTACGGCTGCGACTCCCCGGCGAACACCCGCAGGCTGGTGGTCTTGCCGGCGCCGTTGCGACCCACCAGGCCGATGCGGTCGCCGGCCTGGACCCGCAGGGTCGCGTCGGACAGCAGGATGCGGGAGCCGGCGCGCAGCTCCAGCGCGGTCACAGAGATCATGGGGTGGGTACCTCTTCGGAGACGTCAGGTGGACAGGCCGCGGCGGTGCTCGGCTGCTGTCAGCACGTCCCGGGGGTCACGACCACCAGTCTACGCCAACCGGGCGGTCGGTTCTCCGGGCTTCCGGCGCGCGCGGCCGGGCAGGCACCCGTAGCCTCTGTCGCCGTGAGCTTCGACGACAACGCGCAGCTGGACACGTCCCAGGTCTCCGACGTCCGCGGCAGCGGTGGGTTCGGCATCCCCGGCGGTGGCAAGACGATCGGCGGCGGCCTCGCGGGGCTGCTGATCACCGTCGTGCTGGGCCTGCTCGGAGTCAACGGCGTCCTCCCCGGCACCTCGGGCAGCGGCTCCGACGACGGCCGCGCGCTCGCGGAGAAGTGTGCCGCGAGCAACCCGGACCGGTTCGAGCAGACCGACTGCCGCAACATCGCCTACATCAACGACATCCAGCAGTTCTGGGCGCGGGCCCTGGGCGAGCGGTACCGGCCGGCGCGGACGGTGCTCTTCAGCCGCGCCGTGACCACCGGCTGCGGCAGCGCGACGTCGGCGGTCGGACCGTTCTACTGTCCCGCCGACGAGCAGGTGTACGTCGACCTGACGTTCTACGACGAGCTCGCGAGCCGGTTCGGGGCGCCGGGCGAGTTCGCCCAGGCGTACGTGCTGGCGCACGAGTACGGGCACCACATCCAGAACCTGACCGGCACCGAGCGACAGGTCCGCCGCCTCCAGCAGAACGACCCCGGGCGCGCCAACCGGTACTCGGTCGCGCTGGAGCTCCAGGCGGACTGCTACGCCGGCGTGTGGACCGCGCACGCGGGCGGCGGACCGGTGGCGACCGTGTCGCAGGCCGACATCCGCGAGGGGCTCCAGGCCGCGGCCGCGGTGGGCGACGACGCGATCCAGGGCAGCGACGTGCACTCGGAGACGTGGACCCACGGTTCGTCCGCGCAGCGGCAGCAGTGGTTCTCCCGCGGTCACGAGACTGGCGACCCGGACAGGTGCGACACGCTCACGGGTCGATGACGCGGATCCGTACCGTGCGATAGAGGCTCGGGGCGGTGTCGAGCACGGCCCGCTTCGGGTCCGGTACGGGGAGGAACGGCCCGGTCACCAGGGGCCGCAGCGGGGCGAGCCGGGGGTCGGCCAGCACGGCGTCGACGGCCGAGTGGTCCCCGCCGGTGACCACGGCGTCCAGCGTCCCGGCGTGGGGCAGCAGGACGCGGACGGCGGTGTCCGCGGCCACCTCGAGGGCGTGGCGGGCCTGCCCCTCGCGGCGCCGGGCGAACCGGCCCGACGACGAGCCGCCCGCCCGGTTCCGGCCGTGCACGGGCCGGCTGTCGGTCTTGGACGCCACCAGCTCGGTGCCGGCAAAGACCCCCGTCGAGAAGCCGCCGAGCCGCACGAGCAGCACCCCGACCCGCCGATCGGCACGCGCGTGCGCGCCCAGCGAGGTGAGCACTCCCCCGGAGCCGACCAGCGGCGGAAAGGGAACGTGACACTCGGCGACGGCCCCGTCGGCCGCGGTCACCGTGACGACCTCCGGTGTCGCCGAGGCCTCGAACGGGCCGTGCCGCTCGGCGAACCCGTCGAACCACCGGGTCAGCCGCTCCGCGGGCACCTCGACCCACCGGCCGCCCCCGGCCGCGGGGCGGGCGCTCACCCGGGCCCCGGCCCCGTGGCCACCACCGGTTCCTCGCGCTCCAGCGACGAGGAACCGGGGGTGGTCACGGGAGGAGGCGGCGAGGGGGTCAGACGTTGAACCCGAGGGCGCGGAGCTGGTCGCGACCGTCCTCGGTGATCTTGTCGGGGCCCCACGGCGGCATCCAGACCCAGTTGATCCGGAAGTCCTGCACCAGCCCACCACCGGTGAGGGCGCTGCGGGTCTGGTCCTCGATGACGTCGGTCAGCGGGCAGGCCGCCGAGGTCAGCGTCATGTCCAGCGTCGCGATGTTCTCCTGGTCGACGTGGACGCCGTACACGAGGCCGAGGTCGACGACGTTGATCCCCAGTTCGGGGTCGACCACGTCACGCATGGCCTCCTCGACGTCCTCGGCCGTCGCCACGCCGGTCGACGCCGCGACCACTCCCGCGGACTCCTCCGGCGTCGGGGCCTGCACAGTATCCTCGCTCACGGGGTACCTCCGGTCTCCGCGCCAACCGCCTGAGCGGTCGCGTCCTTGAACGCCATCCAGCTGAGCAGCGCGCACTTGACCCGCGCCGGGTACTTCGCCACACCGGCGAACGCCACGGCGTCCTCCAGCACATCCTCGTCGGGTTCGACCTTCCCACGTCCCTGCATCAGCGTCCGGAACTCCTCGGACACCGCGAGGGCCTCGCCGACCGTCTTGCCCACCAGCAGCTCGTACAGCACGGAGGCCGAGGCCTGGCTGATCGAGCAGCCCTGGCCGTCGTACGAGACGTCCTCGACCTTCGCCTCCGCGTCGGTACCGCCGAGCTGCACGCGCAGGGTGATCTCGTCACCGCACGTCGGGTTGACGTGGTGCACCTCGGCGCCGAACGGGTCGCGGAGGCCGCGCCCGTGCGGATGCTTGTAGTGGTCCAGGATGATCTCCTGGTACAGCGATTCCATCTGCATCAGGTCGCGTCCCTCACGAGAAGAACCTCTTGGCCTGTTCCACGCCCGCCACCAGCGCGTCGATGTCGTCGGTGGAGTTGTACAGGTAGAACGTCGCCCGCGTCGTCGCCGGCACCGCGTACCGGCGCATCACCGGCCACGCACAGTGGTGCCCGACCCGCACCGCGACGCCGAGGTCGTCGAGCACCTGCCCCACGTCGTGGGGGTGGATGCCGTCCACCGTGAACGACACGGCTCCCCCGCGGGCCTCGTTCGTCGGCGGGCCGATGATCCGCAGCCCGTCCACCGTGGCGAGACCGTCGAGCGCGTACGCCGTGAGCGCCCGCTCGTGGGCGTGGACTTTCTCCATCCCGACCGCGTCGAGGTAGTCGACGGCGGCACCGAGCCCGACGGCCTGCGCGATGTTCGGCACGCCGGCCTCGAAGCGCATCGGCGGGGGCGCGAACGTCGAGCCCTCCATCCGGACGACCTCGATCATCGAGCCGCCGGTGAGGAACGGGGGCATCGCCGCGAGCAGCTCGCGGCGGCCCCACAGGACGCCGACGCCGGTCGGGCCGAGCATCTTGTGGCCGGAGAACGCCACGAAGTCCGCGCCGGTCGACATCACGTCGACCGGCATGTGCGGGACGGACTGGCAGGCGTCGAGCACGACCAGGGCGCCGACCGCGTGCGCCCGCGCCGAGATGACCTCGAGCGGGTTGATCGTGCCGAGTGCGTTGGACTGGTGGGTCAGCGCGACGACCTTGGCCCGCCCGGTGATGACGCTGTCCACATCGGACAGGTCGAGCCGGCCGTCGTCGGTGAGCCCGAACCACCTCAGCGTCGCCCCGGTGCGCTGGCACAGCTGCTGCCACGGAAGCAGGTTCGCGTGGTGCTCCATCTCGGTGACCACGATCTCGTCACCGGGGCCGACCGCGAACCGGGCCGCCTCGGGCCCCGCCGTCGCGGCGTTGCCGAGCGAGTACGCGACCAGGTTGATGCCCTCGGTGGCGTTCTTGGTGAAGACGATCTCGTCGAACTGCGCACCGATGAACGCCGCCACCGTGGCGCGCGCGCCCTCGTAGAGGTCGGTCGCCTCCTCGGCGAGCTGGTGCGCACCCCGGTGGACGGCGGCGTTGTGCTGCTCGTAGAACTCCCGCTCGGCGTCGAGCACCTGCCGCGGCTTCTGCGAGGTGGCGCCCGAGTCCAGGTACACGAGCTTCCGCCCGTCCCGCACCGTGCGGGACAGGATCGGGAAGTCCGCCCGGATCGCCTCGACGTCCAGCGCCGACGGCCGGGCCGCCGTGGCCGTCACGAGGCTGCCCCAGCCCCCGTGTACCGCACGTAGCCCTCGGACTCGAGGCGCTCCGCGAGCTCCGGGCCGCCCTCTTCGACGATGCGCCCGTTGACGAACACGTGGACGAAGTCGGGCGTGATGTACCGCAGGATGCGCGTGTAGTGGGTGATCAGCAGGACGCCCGTCTCACCGGACTCGCGCACCCGGTTCACGCCCTCGGACACGGTGCGCAGCGCGTCGACGTCCAGGCCGGAGTCGGTCTCGTCGAGGATCGCGACCCTCGGCTTGAGCAGCTCCAGCTGGAGGATCTCGTGGCGCTTCTTCTCGCCGCCCGAGAAGCCCTCGTTCACGTTGCGCTCGGCGAAGGACGGGTCCATGTCCAGCTTGGCCATGGCCTCCTTGACCTCCTTGATCCAGGTGCGCAGCTTGGGGGCCTCGCCGCGGGTCGCCGTGGCGGCCGTGCGGAGGAAGTTGGAGACCGACACGCCGGGGACCTCGACCGGGTACTGCATGGCCAGGAACATGCCGGCCCGGGCCCGCTCGTCGACGCTCATCGCGAGGACGTCCTCGCCGTCGAGCGTCACCGAGCCCTGGGTGATCGTGTACTTCGGGTGCCCGGCGATGGAGTACGCGAGCGTCGACTTGCCGGAGCCGTTCGGCCCCATGATCGCGTGCGTCTCGCCCGCGCGGATGGTCAGGTCGACGCCCTTGAGGATGGGCTTGACCTCGTCGCCCGTGTTGACGGTGACGTGCAGATCGCGGATCTCGAGCGTGCTCACGAGGTGGGCTCCTGGTTCGAAACGGTGTTGGCAGAGTCGGGTCCGGTGGTGAGCGAGACGTACACGTCGCCGCCCTGCACCCGGACCGCATAGACAGGGACCGGCTCGGTGGCCGGCGGGCCGCTGGGCTTGCCGGTGCGGAGGTCGAAGCGGGAGCCGTGGAGCCAGCACTCCAGCGTGCAGCCCTCGACCTCGCCCTCGCTCAGCGCGACGTTGGCGTGCGAGCAGACGTCTTCCACGGCGAACCACTCACCGCAGGTGTGCACGACCGCGACCGGGGTGCTGCCGGCCTCCACGGCCTTCACGGTGCCCTCCGGCACCTCGTCGACCGCGGCGACGCGGATCCAGTCGTCCGCCATCAGGCACCAGCCTCCGACAGCCGCCCCTCGATGGTGGCCAGCAGCCGGTCGCGGAGCTCCGGGACGGGGATGCGGTTCAGCAGCTCGGCGAAGAAGCCGCGCACCACGAGCCGGCGGGCCTCCTCGGCCGGGACTCCCCGGGACATCAGATAGAAGAGCTGTTCGTCGTCGAAGCGGCCGGTCGCGCTCGCGTGGCCCGCGCCGGCGATCTCCCCGGTCTCGATCTCCAGGTTCGGCACCGAGTCCGCGCGCGCTCCGTCCGACAGGAGCAGGTTGCGGTTGATCTCGTACGTGTCGGTACCGGTCGCCTCGGCGCGGATCACGACGTCCCCGACCCAGACGGTGTGCGCGTCGTCGCCCTGCAGCGCCCCGCGGTACACCACGTTGCTGCGGCAGTCGGGGACCGAGTGGTCCACGAGCAGCCGGTGCTCGATGTGCTGGCCCGCGTCGGCGAAGTAGATGCCGATCGCCTCGGCGTCGCCGCCCCGGCCGGCGTAGTCCACCGAGGTGTACTGCCGGACCAGGTCGCCGCCGAGGGAGACCGCGACATGGTGGAGCCGGGCGTCGGCCGCGAGCCGCGTCCGCTGGTGCTGGAGGTGGACCGAGCCGCGGTCGAAGTCCTGCACGGTGACGAACGTCAGCGACGCGTTGGCGCCGACGCTGATCTCCACGTTGTCCGACAGCGTCGCCGCGCCGGTGTGGTCCAGGACGATCGTGACCTCGGCCCCGTCGCCGACCTCGACGACCGTGTGGCCGTACGAGGCACCGTCGCCGCCACGGCCGCGGACGCCGATCACGACCGGCGTCCCGACGACCGCGTTGCGGGCGACGCTGACCACCAGGGCGTCGGCGGCCTCGCCGTACGCCACGGCGCTGGCCCGGTCGAACGGCAGGAGCACCGCACCGACCCGCGGGTCGTCGCGGAAGACCCGCTCCGTCGTCACGCCGGCCGGCAGCGCGCCGATGACGTGCTCCGGGGTCTCGGCGGCCGGCTTGGCCGAGCCGTCGAGGAGTCCGGTGAGCTGCGTGAGCGGAGTGAAGCGCCACTCCTCCTCGCGCCCGTTCGGGATCGGGAAGTCGGCGGCGGCATACGACCGCACAACCGTCACGCGGGCATCGTGGGGCTGTTCCGTGCCGGCCTCGTCGGCGCGGACCGGGACCTGGGTGGTCATGTTGAGGTGTTCTCCGTGGGTTTCGTGGGACGGGGACGGGGCGGCGATCAGCCGACCGCGCCCTCCATCTGCAGCTCGATCAGGCGGTTGAGCTCCAGGGCGTACTCCATCGGCAGCTCACGGGCGATCGGCTCGACGAAGCCGCGCACGATCATCGCCATGGCCTCGTCCTCCTCCATCCCGCGGGACATGAGGTAGAACAGCTGGTCCTCGCTGACCTTCGACACCGTGGCCTCGTGCCCCATCGACACGTCGTCCTCGCGGACGTCGACATAGGGGTAGGTGTCCGAGCGGCTGATCTGGTCGACGAGCAGCGCGTCGCACTTCACGGTCGACCGGGAGCCGTGCGCGCCCTCCTGGATCTGCACGAGCCCGCGGTAGGAGGTCCGGCCGCCGCCCCGGGCGACCGACTTGCTGATGATCGTCGAGGAGGTGTTCGGCGCCGCGTGGACCATCTTGGCCCCGGCGTCCTGGTGCTGGCCCTCGCCCGCGAACGCGATCGACAGGACCTCGCCCTTGGCGTGCTCGCCGACCATGTACACGGCCGGGTACTTCATCGTGACCTTGGAGCCGATGTTGCCGTCGACCCACTCCATCGTCGCGCCCTCGTGGGCGACGGCCCGCTTGGTGACGAGGTTGTACACGTTGTTCGACCAGTTCTGGATGGTCGTGTACCGGCAGCGCGCGTTCTTCTTCACGACGATCTCGACGACGGCGGAGTGCAGGGAGTCCGACTTGTAGATCGGCGCCGTGCAGCCCTCGACGTAGTGCACGTAGGCACCCTCGTCGACGATGATCAGCGTCCGCTCGAACTGGCCCATGTTCTCGGTGTTGATGCGGAAGTACGCCTGCAGCGGGATCTCGACGTGCACGCCCTTCGGCACGTAGATGAAGGAGCCGCCGGACCACACCGAGGTGTTCAGGGCGGCGAACTTGTTGTCGCCGACCGGGATGACCGAGCCGAAGTACTCCTTGAACAGCTCCGGGTGCTCGCGCAGGCCCGTGTCGGTGTCGAGGAAGATGACGCCCTGCTCCTCGAGGTCCTCACGGATCTTGTGGTAGACGACCTCGGACTCGTACTGCGCCGCGACACCGGACACGAGGCGCTGCTTCTCCGCCTCCGGGATGCCGAGCCGGTCGTACGTGTTCTTGATGTCCTCGGGCAGGTCGTCCCACGTGGTGGCCTGCTTCTCGGTGGAGCGCACGAAGTACTTGATGTTGTCGAAGTCGATGCCGTCGAGGTCGCTGCCCCAGGTCGGCATGGGCTTCTTGCCGAAGAGGCGCAGACCCTTGAGGCGCATGTCGAGCATCCACTGGGGCTCGCTCTTCAGCGCCGAGATGTTGCGGACCACGTCCTCGTTGATGCCCCGGCGCGCGGTGGAGCCCGCCAGGTCGGAGTCCGACCAGCCGAACGCGTAGTTGCCCAATTGGGCGATCTGCTCGTCCTGGGTCAGCACAGGGGTCTCGGGCGTGGTCGTCATACGAAGGTCCTCCCGGAACGGGCGGTGGTGATGGTCAGGTCATCGTGCGTCGTGCGCTCCGACGAAGGAATGTGCGTCGTGCACACCCCGTCGCCGTGGGCGATGGTGGCCAGCCGCTGGACGTGGCTTCCGATCAAGCGGCCGATGACCGCGGTCTCGGCCTCGCAGAGCTGGGGGAACTCGGCGGCGACGTGCGCCACCGGGCAGTGGTGCTGGCAAAGCTGGCCGCCGGTCGCGATCGCGGACGCGCTGGCAGCGTAGCCCTCGACGGAGAGTGCCTCGGCGAGGGCCTCGGCGCGTGCCAGCGAGTCGGTACCGGCCTGGTCCATCGCGGCCCGGCAGCGGACCTCCAGCTGCGCGACCCGCTCGGCGGCGAACTCCGCGATCGCGTCGACCCCGCCGTGCCGCGCCAGCGTGCGGAGCGCGGCGGTGGCCAGATCGTCGTACGTGTGCGGGAACCGGCTGCGACCGGTCTCGGTGAGACCGAACGCCCGAGCGGGGCGCCCTCGTCCCCGCTGTCCGCGCACGGGCTGCTCACGACCCTCCACCAGGCCGTCGGCGAGCATCGCGTCGAGGTGCCGGCGGACCCCGGCGGGTCCCATCCCCAGTCGCTCCGACAGTGCGGCCGCGGTCTGCGGGCCCAGCTCCAGGAGCAGGCGGGCGACCCGGTCCCGGGTGCGACTCTCGGTCGCCCGGTCCGGCCGTACGGCCTGCGCACTTTTCACAACGCCTATGTTACGTAATTTCCGCTCCGCTGGCGAGCACCCGGCGGGGTCGGGTCGCGTGACGTGGGGCACCCTTGTGCGGGCGGGCGGCAGGAGGCTCCTCTACGCACCGTAGAGTCGTCAGCATGGACTCCCCCGCCGTCGAGGTCACCGACCTCGTGCAGCGGTACGGCCGTACGACGGCCGTGGACGGCGCGACGTTCAGCCTCCCGCGCGGCCAGGTGCTCGCCCTGCTCGGGCCCAACGGTGCCGGCAAGACGACCACCGTCGAGATCTGCGAGGGCTACCGGCGCCCCGACGCGGGCACCGTCCGGGTCCTCGGCCTCGACCCGGTCGCCGACCACGACGACCTGACCCCCCGGATCGGCGTGATGCTGCAGAGCGGCGGCGTGTACCCCGGGGCGCGGGCCGCCGAGGCGCTGTCGCTGGTCGCCTCGTTCGCCGCCCGGCCGCTCGACACCGCGATGCTCACCGAGCGCCTCGGCCTCGGCGGCGTCGCGCGCACCCCGTACCGGCGGCTGTCGGGCGGGGAGAAGCAGCGCCTCTCGCTGGCGATGGCGCTGGTGGGCCGCCCCGAGCTGGTGTTCCTGGACGAGCCGACCGCCGGGATGGACCCGCAGGCCCGCCGCGCGACCTGGGACCTCGTCTCCGAGCTGCGCGCCGACGGCGTCTCGGTGCTGCTCACCACCCACTTCCTCGACGAGGCCGAGCACCTGGCCGACCACGTCGTCATCCTCGACTCGGGGCGCGTCGTGGCGGCCGGCTCGCCGGCCGAGCTGACCGCGGCCGGCGCGGACGAGCAGCTGCGGTTCACCGCCACCCCCGGCCTGCCGCTCGGGGAACTGCTCCACGCCCTGCCGGAGGGTCTCGTGGCGAGCGAGCCGCGGCAAGGCGAGTACCTGATCGGCGGCCGGATGACACCCGAGGTGCTCGCCGGGGTGACCGCGTGGTGCGCCACGCACGGCGCCCTGGTCGGGGACCTGCGGATCGGCCGGCGGACGCTCGAGGATGTGTTCCTCGACCTGACCGGCCGGGAGCTGCGACCGTGACGAGAACCGTGACGTCCACCAGGACCTTCGTCCCCGCCCCCGGCCGCGCGCCGCTGGGCCGGATGCTGGCCGCGCAGACCGCGATGGAGGTCCGGCTGACGCTCCGCCGCGGCGAGTCGCTGCTGCTGACGCTGGTCATCCCGGTCCTGCTGCTCGTCGGCGTGTCCCAGACCTCCGTCGTGCGCCTGCCCGGCGGCGACCGGGTGGCCTTCCTCGCGCCCGGCGTCCTCGCCCTCGCCGTCATGTCGACGGCGTTCACCGGGCAGGCGATCTCCACGGGCTTCGAGCGCTCCTACGGCGTGCTCAAGCGGCTCGGCGCGTCCGCGCTGTCCCGCCGCGACCTGCTGGTCGCCAAGACGCTCGCGGTCCTCGCCGTCATCGTGTTGCAGGTGGCCGTCATCGCGGTGGTGGCCCTCCTGCTGGGATGGCGGCCGGCCGTCGGCGGACTGCCCGCGGCGCTCGGGCTGCTGCTGCTCGGCGCGGCGTCGTTCTCCGGCCTCGCGCTGCTGATGGCCGGAACGCTGCGGGCCGAGGCGACGCTTGCCGGCGCGAACCTGGTGTACCTGCTCATGCTGGCGGTCGGTGGCGTGATGTTCGCGCTGCCGCCCGGGATCGGGCGCACCCTGGAGTTCCTGCCCGTCAACGCGCTCGTCGACGGGCTCCGCTCGGTGCTGGAGCACGGTGGCACGGGCCCGGCCCGCGTCTGGGTGGTCCTCGCCGTGTGGGCGGTCGGCTCGATCGCCGCGGCCGCACGCTGGTTCCGATGGGAGTGACCGTGGGTACCGGCCGCGTCCTTCGCGGGCTCACCTGGGCGGCGCTCGCCGCGGTCGTGACCAACGCCGCGATCGTGCTGACCGGGGCCGTCGTCCGGCTCACCGCGTCCGGGCTCGGCTGCCCGACCTGGCCGGAGTGCTCCCCCGGCAAGCTGACGAACCACGCCGAGCTGGGCATCCACGGGTACGTGGAGTTCGGCAACCGGCTGCTCACGTTCGTCGTCGCGGCGGTGCCGCTGATCGCGATCGTGCTCGCCCTGCTGCTGCGCCCCCGCCGTACCCCGCTGCTGACACTGGCGCTGGGCATCTTCGGCGGCATCTTCGCCAACGCGCTCCTCGGCGGCATCACCGTCCTCACCGGCCTGAACCCGTGGACGGTCGCGGCCCACTTCCTGCTCTCCGTGGGGCTCACCTACCTCGCGTACGCGCTGTGGGTACGGGTCCGCGAGACCGGCGACGAGGCGCGCGTGTGGCAGGCGCCGCCGGCCGCGCGCGCCCTGGTGCGGGCCGTGGTGGCCGCGGCGCTGGTGACGCTCGCGCTCGGGACCGTGGTGACCGGCTCCGGCCCGCATGCCGGCGACCCGGCGGCGGGGCGGATGGGCTTCGCGCCGGAGACGGTCAGCCAGCTGCACGCGGACGCCGTGTTCCTGCTGATCGGCCTCACCGTCGCGGCCGTGCTCACGCTGCGGGGGCTCGGGGCGCCGGACCGCGTCCGCCGCGCCATGGTGGTGCTGCTGGTGGTCGAGCTGGCGCAGGGCACGATCGGGTACGTCCAGTACTTCACCGGGCTGCCGATCGCGCTGGTGGCCGCGCACGTCGCCGGGGCGATGATCCTGTGGGTGGCGGCGCTGCGGCCCCTGTTCGCGCTGCGGGTCCGGAGCGCGACGCCGGTGGACGACCTCGTGGCCGCCCCGGAGCTGACCCGCACCCCGCGTTGAGCCCCTCCCCCGCGTTGATCATGGGGTTTTGG
>JAVEDU010000096.1 GCA_030840805.1 Actinomycetota bacterium | reverse complement strand
ATGGGGTTTGCAACAGACACGCCCGCGTGTCGTGTTGCAAACCCCATGATCAACGCGTCTGTGGGGTGGGGTTTCGCGTCATCGACAGCAGGTCCAGGGCCGCGTCGAGCTGCTCCGGTGTGACCTTGCCGTCCGCCGGCTGCTCGGAGACGAACCCGAGGTCGTAGGTCGTCTGCTTGATCGTCTTGTCCGCCGCGAGCGCCGTCTTGGCGATCTTCGCGGCGTTCTCGTAGCCGATGTACCGGTTGAGCGGCGTGACGATCGACGGCGAGGACGCGGCCAGGGTCTCGGCGTGCGGGGCGTTCGCGGTGATGCCGTCGATGCACCGGTCGGCCAGCAGACGGGACGCGTTGGCGAGGAGCCGGATCGACTCCAGCAGGTTGCGGGCCATCACCGGCATCATCACGTTCAGCTCCAGGGTGCCCGCCGCCCCGGCGAACGCGACCGCAGCGTCGTTCCCGATGACCTGCGCGCACACCATGCACACGGACTCCGGCACGACCGGGTTCACCTTGCCGGGCATGATCGACGATCCCGGCTGGAGGTCCGGCAGCGCGATCTCGCCGAGACCCGCCTTCGGCCCGGAGCCCATCCAGCGCAGGTCGTTGCAGATCTTGTACAGCCCGACGGCGATCGTCCGGAGCTGCCCGGACGCCTCCACCAGCGAGTCGCGGGCGCCCTGGGCCTCGAAGTGGTTCCGCGCCTCGGTCAGCGGGAGCCCGGTGTCCGCGGCGAGCCGTTCGATGACCTGGGCCGCGAACCCGGGTGGCGTGTTGATGCCGGTGCCCACCGCGGTGCCGCCCAGGGGCAGCTCGGCCAGGCGCGGCAGGGTGCTCTGCAGGCGCTCGATGCCGTACGCCACCTGCGCGGCGTACCCACCGAACTCCTGGCCGAGCGTGACGGGCGTCGCGTCCATGAGATGCGTGCGCCCGGACTTCACGACCTCGGCGAACTCCACCGCCTTCCGGCTCAGCGCCCCCTCCAGGTGTGCGAGGGCGGGGATCAGGTCGGTGACGACGGCCTCCGCGGCGGCCACGTGGATGCTCGTCGGGAACGTGTCGTTCGACGACTGGCTCGCGTTGACGTGGTCGTTCGGGTGCACCGGGCGGCCGAGCAGCTCGGTCGCGAGGGTCGCGAGGACCTCGTTCATGTTCATGTTGCTGGACGTGCCGGAGCCCGTCTGGAACACGTCGACCGGGAACTCGCCGTCGTGCTTCCCGGCGGCCACCTCCTTCGCGGCGCCGACGATCGCGTCGGCGATGTCCCGCTCGATCACCCCGAGCTCGGCGTTGGTGTGGGCCGCCGCGGCCTTGATCCGGGCGAGGGCGGCGAGGTGGCGGGGCTCCAGCGTCGTACCGGAGACCGGGAAGTTCTCGACCGCGCGCTGTGTCTGCGCGCGCCAGCGGGCGGCGGCCGGCACCCGGACCTCGCCCATCGTGTCGTGTTCGAGCCGGTACTCCCGCGCATCGTCACCCATGTCGCACAGCGAATCACGCCCGTCGTGCGGGCGCAGTCCTGGGTTGCCTGGGGCAGACTGGGCCGGGTGATCTACCGAGGACCGGTGAAGGGGTGATGGTGCAGGTGGCGAACGGCCAGGGAATGCTCGTCGCGTGGCTCGACCGGGCTGTCGACGCGGGGATCGACGGGATCGGTCCCTTCAAGGGCGCCCGTGACCTCGTCGATCCGCTGCGGCGGCGTGGGATGTCGGCCGAGCAGATCGTGGACCGGCTGGTCACGACCCAGAGCGGCACCGCGGCGATCCAGGGTGCCGTGACCAGCGCCGGCGGGATCGCCACGGCCGCCATCGGCGCACCGGTCGGGCTCGCCGCGACGATGATCGTGCAGTCCCGGCTCACCGCCGCGATCGCGTACGCCCACGGTCACGACCCGGCGAAGCCGGACGTGCGGGAGCGCATCGAGGAATGCGTCAACGGCGCCACCGAGGCGACCGCGGCGAAGCGGACGGGGATCGCCACCGGCAAGAAGTCGATGAGCTACCTGTTGCCGCGACTCCAGCAGCGCGCGGCCGCCCGTGCGGCGGCGCGGGCCGCGGCCGGGAGGTCGGCGGGTGCCGTGACCTCGCGGGTCGCCGCGGCGACCGGCAGCCGGGCGGTACCGGTCGTCGGCGCGTTGGTCGGCGGCGTGTTCGACCTCGTCTCGACGCGGCGGGTGGCGGACCGGGCGCGACGGGCGTTCGCCCCGGGCGGTCTGCACGGGGAGGTCGTGGACGGCGAAGTGGTCTCCGAGGAGTAGCACTCACGCCCCGGCCGCGACGAGCAGGATCCGGGCCGGCTCGCGGGCCGGGAGAACATCGGCGGGTGGCCGGTGCCCGCTCCACCAGCCGCCGGCGCTCACCGGTCAGCAGTGCGGCCACGTCGTTGTTCGGCTCGCCGTGCCGGCACGGTAGCGGCTCCCGGTCAGCCGAAGCCGACCCGCTCCAGCCAGAAGTCGAGCAGCGGTCCGTCGCCGAGGATCTCGATGCCCCCGCCGCGGGCCGGCCGTCGCCGGTAGACGACCAGCAGCAGGCCGGTCGGCGGGCCGCGCACCGCGACGGCGGCCCGCTCGTGCGCCCGGCGCCAGACGATGGTGTCGCCGGTGAGGTCGACCAGCCACTCCGCCGCCTCCGGCCCGGTGTCGGGGGCGTGGAGGTGCAGCGTACGGCCGGGGCCGAGCAGCTCGCGGTGCTCCGGATGTACCTCGAAGATCTGCGGCAGCGAGCCGAGCTCCATCCACTCGTCGAGGGCGTCGAGCGCCACCTCGGCGTCGGCGGTGAACTCCGTGCCGACGGCCGCCGCCGCGTCGGCACGGTGGACGAGCGTCTCGCGCGCCATGCGGCGGGCCAGGAACATCGGGCCCTCTCCCGGGACGGGCGTCCACCGGCGCGTCGGGGTCCGGCGGCGCGGAGCGTGGCCGCCAGCCGCGCGGCGCCCTCGGCGAGCCAGGCGTCCAGTACCGCCGGGTCCTCGTCGGTGCAGCCGGAGAGGTCGCGGAACGGGGCCTCGGAGGGCGGCTGCGCCGTCCGGGTACGGACGATCGTCTCGACCCAGCGGTGGGCGCCTTCGAGATGCCGCAGCAGCTGGCCGAGGTTCCCGCCGGGGCAGGTCGGCACCGGGACCGTCAGGTCCGCACCCGCGACCGTGGAGCGGACGAGATCGGTCTGCGCGACGATCTCGGTGCGGTATCGGTCGAAGCTCAGGCGCGTCGTGACGCCACGGTAGGGCGCACGACCGACAGGTTCCGCCCGGTCAGCGCTCCTCGACCAGCCGGACGCGGCCGTCGACCAGGTCGTAGACGACCCCGACGATGCGGCACTTGCCGCTGTCGACCTTCCGGGCGAGGATCGGGGACCGTTCGAGCAGGAGGCTTCCGGCCTGGCGCACGTTTTCGGCGACCATGTCGTCGATCGTCCCGCCGACCTTGCGGATCGCCATGACCGCCGGGGTGATCCGCTCCACGATGTCTCGCACATAGCCCGCCGGGAGCCGGCCGGACTCCACCGAGGCGGCGGCCGCGTTGACGGCCCCGCAGTTGTCGTGGCCCAGGATCAGCACCAGCGGGACGCCGAGCTGGTCCACGGCGAACTCCACCGAGCCGAGCACGGCGGCGTCGACCACCTGTCCCGCGGTGCGGACCATGAACAGGTCGCCCAGGCCCCGGTCGAAGATGATCTCCGCGGCGACCCGGGAGTCCGAGCAGCCGAACACGACCGCGAACGGGTTCTGCCCCGACTGCAGCTCGGTGCGGCGGTCGGCGTCCTGGTTGGGATGCTCCCGCCGGCCCTCGACGAACCGCGTGTTGCCCTCGAGCAGCGACTGGAGGGCAGCGGCCGGATGGAGTGGGCTCGACTCGGTCACGTCACTGACGCTACAACCGCACGCGCTCTCCCGTGCGCACGGTGTGATCCGGATCGCTTCTCGGCCCGGCGAGCCGGACCGCGGCGGCACCGGCCATCGGGGCCGCCGCCAGCAGCACCATCCACCGCACGATGGTCCCGGTCGGGTCCCACAGCCACGGCAGGGTCGCCGCCACGCCCGGTACCAGCACGGCCGCGGTGACGGTCCAGAACAGCCGTGGCCGGACCGCCTCCGCCGGTGCCTCGCCGTACACCCTGACGAGCAGGCGCCGCCGTCCGACGTGGACGAGCATGCCGAGCACCGCGAGCGCGCCCAGCACCGTCGAGCTCCACTGGACCCACTGCCACCACGGCTCGCCGAGCGGGCCGATCCGGTGCGCCACCGCGAACGGCGTGTACGCGTGGGAGAACCGGTCCCAGAACTGGTGGCTGACCGCGCCGATCAGGACGGAACCGACCGTGACCAGCCACGGTGGACGGACCCGGCCGAGCACGCCGTAGTCCCGCAGCGCCAGCGGACCCAGTCCGGGGAGATGTGCGGCGGCCCCGGCGACCGACCACCGGGTGAGCAGGGTCGCGACCACGCCGACCGGCAGGCACCACCACAGCAGCGCCGCCGGCTGGTGGGTCCGCAGTATCCGGTCCAGGCCGACCACGACGTATGCCAGGTCCGGCGTGGTGGAGCCGATGACGAGTGCGGTCAGGTCGAACCACCGCGGGCGCCACAGCCACAGCGGGACGACCGCCGCCGCGTGGGACGGGAAGGTGGCAGGCATACCTACAGACTGCTTCGGCTCAGAGTCCGGGCCGACGGTTGATCCCCAGCACGGTGGGCGTGGAGGTCTCGGCGAAGAAGTCGTTGCCCTTGTCGTCCACGACGATGAACGCGGGGAAGTCACGCACCTCGATCTTCCACACCGCCTCCATGCCGAGCTCCGGGTACTCCAGCACCTCGACGTGGGTGATGCAGTCCTGCGCGAGCCGCGCGGCCGGGCCGCCGATCGACCCCAGGTAGAAACCGCCGTGCGCGGCGCAGGCGTCGGTGACCTGCTGGGAACGGTTCCCCTTGGCGAGCATGACCTTCGAGCCGCCCGCGGCCTGGAAACGTTCCACATAGGAGTCCATGCGGCCGGCCGTGGTCGGCCCGAACGAGCCGGACGCGTAGCCCTCGGGCGTCTTCGCCGGTCCGGCGTAGTAGACCGCGTGGTCCTTCAGGTACTGCGGCATCGGCTGCCCCGCGTCCAGCAGCTCGGAGATCTTGGCGTGCGCGATGTCCCGGGCCACGACCAGCGGGCCGGTCAGCGACAGTCGCGTCTTCACCGGGTGCCGGGACAGCTCGGCGCGGATCTCGTCCATCGGACGGTTCAGGTCGATCTCCACGGCCTCGCCCGGCTCGTCGAGGTGCGCGTCGGTCGTGTCCGGCAGGTAGTGGGCGGGCTCGGTCTCCAGCTGCTCCAGGAAGATGCCCTCGGCCGTGATCTTGCCGAGCATCTGCCGGTCCGCGGAGCAGGACACCGCGATCGCGACCGGCAGGGAGGCGCCGTGCCGGGGGAGGCGCACCACGCGGACGTCGTGGCAGAAGTACTTGCCGCCGAACTGCGCGCCGATGCCCAGCTCCTGGGTCAGCTCCAGGACCCGCTTCTCCATCTCCAGGTCGCGGAACCCGTGCCCGGCCGCGGACCCCGAGGTCGGCAGCGCGTCGAGGTACCGGGCGCTCGCGTACTTGGCGGTCTTCAGCGCGAACTCGGCGCTCGTGCCGCCGATGACGATGGCGAGGTGGTACGGGGGGCACGCCGCGGTGCCCAGCGAGCGGATCTTCTCGTCCAGGAACGTCATCATGCGGTCCGGGTTCAGGATCGCCTTCGTCTCCTGGAACAGGAAGCTCTTGTTCGCGCTGCCGCCGCCCTTGGCCATGAACAGGAACTTGTATTCGTTCGGCTTGCCGTCGGCGTACAGCTCGATCTGCGCGGGCAGGTTGGAGCCGGTGTTCTTCTCGTCCCACATCGTCAGTGGGGCCATCTGGGAGTACCGGAGGTTCAGCTGGGTGTACGCGTCGTACACGCCCCGGCTGATCGCCTCGGCGTCGCCGGCGCCGCCACCGGTGAGGACACCCTCGCCCTTCTTGCCCATCACGATCGCGGTGCCGGTGTCCTGGCACATCGGCAGCACGCCGCCGGCCGCGATGTTCGCGTTCTTGAGGAGGTCGAGGGCGACGAACCGGTCGTTCGGGCTCGCGTCCGGATCGTCCAGGATGTTCCGGAGCTGTCGCAGATGGCCGGGGCGCAGGTAGTGCGCGATGTCGTGCATGGCCGTCGTGGTGAGGAGCCGCAGCGCCTCGGGGTCGACGGTGAGGAACGTCCGGCCACCGGCCTCGACCGTCTCGACGCCCTCGGTGCCGAGCAGCCGGTACGGCGTCTCGTCGGGACCGAGGGGGAGCAGGTCGGAGTAGGTGAACTCGGGCATGGCTGTCCTCACACTCGTCGAACGCGGCGAGAACAGCCTAGATCGACGTGGCACCACGACGGGCGCCGCCCGGCGCGGGGTACGTCACACCCGCCGCCGTCACACCAGCTGCTGGGCCAGGAGCTCCCGGGCCTGGACCGCGATGCGGTGGTCACAGACCAGCTCGTACCGGGTGGGGACCACGTGGCCCGCCGGCGCGGGGACCCGGGGCCCGCCGTGGAACAGGTACGCGGCGACGCCCAGGGCCGCCCCGAACAGCGCGCCCAGCCCGATCGGGACGAGCACGATGAGCGACGAGCCGCGGCCGGTGGCCGGGCCGAACAGCCATAGCAGGATTCCGAGCAGCAACCCGATCCACCCGATCGCCGCCGCCCCGGCGGCCGCCGCGCGTCCGGCCGTGAGGCCCACGGTCATCCGCTCGACGTGTTTGAGGTCGGTGCCGACGATGGCCACGTTCTGGACCGGGAAGCCCCGGCGCCCCAGGAAGTCGACGGCCTGCCGCGCCGCCGCGCGCGTGTCGTAGGTGCCGAGCGACTGCGGATGGTCCAGCGGGAGGGGCGGGGGCACGGGCACCTCCTGACGGCGGTAGGGAAGCCCTCCCACTCACGGTAAGACGCGCCGTGGCGGTCGGCGCGCCGAGTCAGATCGAGAGCTGGGCGAGCAGGTCGCGGGCCTGCTGGGCGACGCGGTGCTCGGACATCACCTCGTACCGCGTGGCGATGATGGTGCTGACCGAGGTGAAGTCCCGCCGGCCGCCGGTTGCGGCATACCCGGCGGCGCCGAACGCGGCCCCGAACAGCGCGCCCAGGACGATCGGGCCGAGGAGGGTCAGCAGCGAGCCGCGGCCGTTCGCGTTGCCGAACAGCCACAGCAGGATCCCGAGCAGCAGCCCGAACCAGGCGCCCGACACGGCTCCGGCCCCGGCGGCCCGGGCATACGTGAGCCGGCCGGTCACCCGCTCGAACTGCCGGAGGTCGGTGCCGACGATGGCGAGGTTCTCCACCGGGAACTCGTGGTCGGAGAGGAAGTCCACGGCGTGCTGCGCCTGTTCGTACGTGTCGTAGGTCGCCAGAGGCTGCGGGTACTCCAGCGGAAAGGGCCTGGTCACGGTTCCTCCTCGGTGCGCGGAGCCCCAACCTACGGCGCCGGGGCACCTGCCGCTGGGGCGCGATACGCGGTTGACCACATGCGGCCACTTCCCCCAGGGTGGAGGACGACCGAGCGACCGGATCGAAGGGGAGAACACGCGATGACCCGCGACACGGCGGAAGTCCCCTGGTCGGTGCCGATGGCGTACCGCCTGGGCTGGGCCGTGCGGCGTACCGCCGCGCACACGCTCAACCGGCTGGCCGTGCACCTCTAGGCGGCGGCGTATCCCCGGCCGGTGCGAACAGAGCGAGGGGGCCGGGTTTCCCCAGCCCCCTCCGCGATCACCCTGCGATCAGCGCGCGTCCAGCGCGCGGTAGTCGCGCTCGGTCTCCCCGATGTACACCTGGCGGGGCCGGCCGATCTTGGTGGTCTGGTCGTTCATCATCTCGCGCCACTGCGCAATCCAGCCGGGCAGCCGGCCGATCGCGAACAGGACGGTGAACATCCGCGTCGGGAACCCGAGCGCCTTGTAGATCACGCCGGTGTAGAAGTCGACGTTCGGGTACAGCTTCCGCTCGATGAAGTACTCGTCCTTGAGCGCGTACTCCTCGAGCTTCATCGCGATGTCGAGCAGCGGGTCGTGCACGCCCAGTTCGGTGAGCACCTCGTCCGCCGTCTTCTTCACGATGGCGGCACGCGGGTCGTAGTTCTTGTAGACCCGGTGGCCGAAGCCCATCAGCTTGACGCCGGACTCCTTGTTCTTCACCTTCTTGACGAACTCGTCCACGTCGCCGCCGGAGGCCTGGATCTCCTCCAGCATCTCCAGCACCGCCTGGTTGGCGCCGCCGTGCAGCGGGCCGAACAGCGCGTTGATGCCGGCCGACACCGACGCGAAGAGGTTCGCCTGCGAGGAGCCGACGAGCCGGACCGTCGCGGTCGAGCAGTTCTGCTCGTGGTCGGCGTGGAGGATGAACAGCTGGTCCAGCGCGCGCTTGGCCACCGGGTTGACCTCGTACGGCTCGGCCGGGAAACCGAACGTCATGCGGAGGAAGTTCTCCACCATCCCGAGCGAGTTGTCCGGGTAGAGGAACGGCTGGCCGACCGACTTCTTGTACGCGTATGCCGCGATCGTCGGGAGCTTGGCCAGCAGCCGGATCGTGGAGATCTCGACCTGCTCGGGATCGAGCGGGTTGAGGCTGTCCTGGTAGAAGGTGGAGAGCGCGCTCACGGCCGAGGACAGCACCGGCATCGGGTGCGCGTCCCGGGGGAAGCCGTTGAAGAACAGCTTCAGGTCCTCGTGCAGCAGCGTGTGCCGACGGACCTTCTGGTCGAACTCCGCCAGCTCGGCTGCCGTCGGCAGCTCGCCGTAGATCAGCAGGTAGCTGGTCTCCAGGAACGTCGACTTCTCCGCGAGCTGGTCGATGGGGTACCCGCGGTAGCGCAGGATGCCCTCGTCGCCGTCGATGTAGGTGATCGCGGACCGGCACGAGGCCGTGTTGGCGAACCCGCTGTCGTACGTCACGTCGCCCGTGGTCGACAGCAGCTTGGAGATGTCGAGCCCCGACGCGCCCTCGGTCGCGGGGACGACGTTCAGCGGCAGCTCGCCGTTCGGGTGGCGGAGTACGACGGAGTTGTCCTCGGTCATGGGTGCCCTCTCAACTCGGGGCGGGAGCATCGGCGTGGGTGGCCGATGGCCCCGGTGGCCGGCGATCAAACGCTACTTGCTCCGGATGGTCCCGTGTTCGCCGGGGTCGCGTTCCTCGGCGTGCTGTCGGACGCCCCGCCGGGTGTCCCGCTCGGCGCCGTGGCGCGCCCCCCGTCGACCCCGCGCCGCCCCGGTGAGCGCCGCGCGGCTCGCCGCCCGCCACGACGGAGCCCTCGGCCACGGCGGGTTCGGCCGCCGCCGGGCGCCCATCGAGGTCTGCCGTCAGTCCTGCCGTAGTGCGGCCGCCAGCTCGGCCGCGGTCGGCGGGTCGGCGCCCTCCCGCCCGCAGTTCAGCGCCGCCGCGGTGGCGGCCGTGGTGAGCAGGGCGCGGAGCGTCTCCGCGTCCGCGGCCGCCAGCCGTTCCCGCGCGGCGCCGCCCAGCAGCCCGTGCCGGTCGAGCGCGTGCAGCAGCGCACCCATGAACGTGTCACCGGCGCCCACCGTGTCGACGAGGTCGACCTTCGGCGTGGGCACCTCGGCCTCGGCCGCGCGGCCGACCCCGACCGCCCCGTCCGCGCCGCGGGTCACCACGACCAGCGACGGCCCCAGCGCGAGAAGCCGCCGGGCCGCGGTGACCTGGTCGACGCCCGGGTACAGCAGGGTCAGGTCCTCGTCGCTCGCCTTGACCACGTCGGCCAGCCCGACGAGCTGCTCGGTCCGTTCGCGCGCGTACTCGAGGCCGCCGATCACGGCGGGACGCACGTTCGGGTCGAGGCTGATCGTGACGGCGCCCCGTCCGCGCTCCCGCTCCAGCATCGTGGTCAGCGCGGAGGCGCCGGGCTCGCGGTACGCCGCGATCGAGCCGACGTGGACGGCGCGGACCTCGTCGCCGAGCGGCCGGTCGAGCTCGGCGTCCGTCCACTGCCAGTCGGCGGTACCGCTCAGCCAGAAGTCGTACGACGCCCGGCGTTCCGCGTCGAAGGTGACGACCGCCAGCGAGGACGGTTCGATCGCTTCGACGAGATGGGTGTCGAGGACGCAGTCGGCGGTGAGCCGTTCGCGCACCCGGCGCCCAAACACGTCCGTGCTGACCCGGGCCACCAGCGCGGTCGGCGTCCCGAGCCGGCTCGCCGCGACGGCGATGTTGGCGGGGCTGCCCCCCGGCAGCGCGCGGTAGTCGCGGGTGGACCCGCCGAGCGGGACGAGATCGATGATGTTCTCGCCGACGACGGCGAGCCGGGCGGACGCGGCCACCGTCGGCTCAGTCTCCGGAACCGAAGTCGACCAGGGAGTACGCGCGGAGCTTGTCGAACGAGTGCCAGCTCTCGATCATCCGGATCGTCCCGCTCTTGGACCGCATCACGAGCGACTGGGTGGTCGCGCCGCCGCGCCGGTAGTGCACACCGCGGAGCAGGTCGCCGTCGGTGACGCCGGTCGCCACGAAGAACGCGTTGTCGCCGCGGACGAGGTCGTCCTGCTTCAGCACGCGGTCGAGGTCGTGCCCGGCGGCGATCGCCCTCTCCCGCTCCTCGTCGTCCTTCGGCCACAGCTTGCCCTGCAGCTCACCGCCCATGCACTTGAGTGCGCACGCGGCGATGATGCCCTCCGGCGTACCGCCGATGCCGATCAGCATGTCCACGCCGGTCGACTCCCGGGCCGCCGAGATCGCACCCGCGACGTCGCCGTCGGAGATGAAGTGGATGCGGGCGCCCGCGTTGCGGACGTCCTGGACGATCTTCTCGTGCCGCGGGCGGTCGAGGATGCAGACCGTGACCTCGCCGACCGAGATGCCCTTGGCCTTCGCGACGCGGCGGATGTTCTCTTCGACGGGGGCGTTGATGTCGACCTTGCCGGCCGCCTCGGGCCCGACCGCGAGCTTCTCCATGTAGAACACGGCGGACGGGTCGAACATCGCGCCCCGCTCGGCCACGGCCATCACGGCGAGCGCGTTGGGCATGCCCTTCGCCATCAGCGTGGTGCCGTCGATCGGGTCCACGGCGACGTCGCAGTGCGGCCCGGTGCCGTCGCCGACCTCCTCGCCGTTGTAGAGCATCGGCGCCTCGTCCTTCTCGCCCTCGCCGATCACCACCACGCCCTGCATCGAGACGCCGGCGATCAACTGGCGCATGGCGTCCACGGCGGCACCGTCGCCGCCGTTCTTGTCGCCGCGGCCCACCCAGCGGCCGGCGGCCATCGCCGCGGCCTCGGTGACCCGGACGAGTTCGAGCGCCAGGTTGCGGTCGGGAGCCTCGCGGCGGCTCCCCGACGCGGTGGCGCGCTCGTGGGAGATCTCGTCGCTCATGGGGCGTCCTCTCATCGGGGCGTCGGTGCGGCGAACGCGGTCACCGGCCCGCCCGAAAGGGGGTCCGGTGACGCGAGCCGGTCACGGGATTGCCCCCGCATCCTGGCAGAAGAGGGCGCGCGAGCCACATCGGCGTGATGACCGTCGCGGGGGAGTGGGACGATGGAGGGGTGAGTTCCTCGTCCTCCGGCGGTGCCGTGTCCCCGCCGTCGTCCGCCGTCCAGCCCGAGCCTTCTGCCGTCCAGCCCGGACCGTCCGCCGTTCCGGCCGGGCCTTCTGCCGTCCAGCCCGGGCCTTCTGCCGTTCCGGCCGGGCCTTCTGCCGTTCCGCCCGGGCCGTCCGCCGCCGTCCGCCGCCGCGGGCGGTTCTCGCTGCGCGACATCGCGCTGAGCTTCGGCGTGCTGATCGTGCCGATCCTGGTGGTGATTCTCGGCTTCAACGCGCTGGGCGCCGACTCGGTCACCCGCGTCGACCCGACCGACTCGTACTCCTCCGCGGAGGCGTCCGGGGGGTTCACCGTGCTGCGGTCGGAGGGGCTCGGCAAGGACTGGCACCTCACGGCGGCCGACGCGCCCCGTACCGGCGGGGAACTGACGCTCCGGATCGGCCTGGTGGCGCCGAGCGGGCGGTTCGCCCGCTTCGCGGAGAGCGGCCGGCCGGCGCGGCAGGCGCTCGCCGCCGAGCTCGGCGGCACGCCGCGGTCCACCGGTGCCGAGGAGATCAACGGGCAGCCGTGGCTCCGGTACCCCGGCCGGGGTGAGGAGCAGGCGCTGGTCTCGGTCCGCAAGGACGTCGTGGTGGTCGTCACCGGCACCGCCGACCTCGCCGAGCTGCGCGAACTGGCCGCCTCCCTGCGCTGAGCCTCGGCCGGTCGGGCGCGTGCGCGGTCACCGCACCGGGAGCCCCCACGTCACCCCGGCGAACCCCGCCGCGCCGGCGAACTCCGCCGCGCCGGCCGCGTGCCCGAGTCGTGCAGCGCCCGGGGCGGAGCTCGCCGGAGAGCTCCTCGGGGACCGTGTCGGCGCGGTCGGTCAGCCGAGGTCGAGGCCGTCCACGCGGTGATCGCGCCGTACCGCCGGACGACACGGCGCAGGTGCAGGGCGGCCCGGGTGCGCCTCGGAGCCGGGACCCGCGGCTGCGGCGGCCGTCACCGTGCGCGGATCAGCCGGCGTCCTCGTCCTCGTCCTCCTCGGGGACGCCGCGGACCTGGGCCAGCCGCGCGCGGGCGCCGTCGAGCCAGGCCTGGCACGCGTTCGCGAGCAGCTCACCGCGCTCCCAGAGCGCGAGGGACTCCTCCAGCGTCGTGCCCCCCGCCTCGAGGCGGTGCACCACGTCGGTGAGCTCCGCGCGCGCCTGCTCGTAGGACAGGGAGGCGACATCGGGGGTGGTCTCGGCCATGCGGCAAGCCTAGGGGGCGGCCCCGACAAGATCGCACCGGCTCAGCCGGGAGTCTCCGCAACGATTTCGCCCTCGGCGAGCCGGATCCGCAGGGATTCGCCCGGCGCCACGTCCGCGGCCCGCCGGACCACCCCGCCGTCGGGGTGCTGGACGACCGCGTAGCCGCGTTCGAGCGTGGCGAGCGGCGACAGCGAACGGACCCGCGCCCGGGTCTGGCCCACGTCCGCCTCCCCGCCGTCGAGCCGGTGGGCGAGGTAGCGGCGGGCCCGGGCCCGGTCGGCCTCCACGTCGGCGGACCGCTGGTCGAGCCAGGCCTCCGGCTTCGCGAGCGCAGGTCGGGACCGCGCGGCGTCCAGCCAGGCCTGGTCCCGGTCCAGCCGGACGGTCATCGTGCGGTTCAGCCGTCCCCGGGCGATCTCCAGACGGTGCACCTCCTCGGCGAGGTCGGGCACCACGCGCTTCCCGGCATCGGTGGGGGTGGACGCCCGCAGGTCCGCGACGAAGTCGAGCAGCGGGGTGTCGGGCTCGTGGCCGATCGCGCTGACGACCGGTGTACGGCAGGCGAACACCGCCCGGCACAGCGCCTCGTCGCTGAACGGCAGCAGGTCCTCCACGCCGCCGCCGCCGCGCGCGATCACGATCACGTCCACGTCGGGGTCGGCGTCGAGGGTGCGGACCGCCTCGATCACCTGCCCCGCCGCGCCCGCGCCTTGGACGGCGACGTTGAGCACGCGGAACCGGACGGCCGGCCAGCGTTCCCGGGCATTCGTGAGGACGTCGCGCTCGGCGGCGCTGGCGCGGCCGGTCACCAGGCCGACGCAGGCGGGGAGGAAGGGGAGGCGGCGCTTGCGTTCCGGGGCGAACAGTCCCTCGGTGGCCAGGGCCGCCTTGAGCCGTTCCAGCCGGGCGAGCAGCTCACCGACGCCGACCGGGCGGAACTCGGTGGCCCGCAGCGACAGCGTGCCCCGGGCCGCGTAGAAGTCCGGCTTCGCGTGCACGACCACCCGGGCGCCCTCGGTGAGCTCCGGGACGAGCCCGTCGAGGGCCGACCGGTGACAGGTCACGGACAGGCTCAGGTCGGCGGCGGGGTCACGCAGCGTGAGGAACACCGTGGGCGCGCCGGGGCGGCGGTTGAGCTGCGCGACCTGGCCCTCGACCCAGATGTCCCCGAGCCGGGAGATCCACTCGCCGATGCGCATGCTCACCACGCGTACCGGCCAGGGCTCCTCCGGGGTGCTGCGGGGAGGTCGGGTCATGCCGTGAACTCTAGGTGCGGGCCCGGGGCGGTCCTCCCCGCCCCACTCTCGTGAGCAGGGCGTGGGCGGGGTGTGGCGCGCGTAACGGCACCGGGCTGTGGCCCCCGCCTACCATGGGGGCATGTCGGCTCCCACGAAGCGTGTCCTGCTCGCCAAGCCCCGTGGCTACTGTGCGGGCGTCGACCGTGCCGTCGTCGCCGTGGAGAAGGCACTCGAGCAGTACGGCGCCCCCGTGTACGTGCGGAAGCAGATCGTCCACAACCGGCACGTCGTGGAGACGCTGGAGGAGCGCGGCGCGGTCTTCGTCGACGAGACGGAGGAGGTGCCGGAGGGCTCGATCGTCGTCTTCTCGGCGCACGGGGTCGCCCCCGCGGTCCACACCGAGGCCGCCCAGCGGAACCTGCGGACGATCGACGCCACCTGTCCGCTCGTGACGAAGGTCCACATGGAGGCCAAGCGGTTCGCCGCCTCCGACCACGACATCCTGCTCATCGGCCACGAGGGTCACGAGGAGGTCGTCGGCACCGCGGGCGAGGCACCCGAGCACATCCACCTCGTGGACGGCCCCGAGGGCGTCGACAAGGTGCGGGTGCGGGACGAGAGCAAGGTCGTCTGGCTCTCCCAGACCACGTTGTCGGTGGACGAGACGATGGACACGGTCGGGCGGCTGAAGAAGCGCTTCCCGCTGCTCCAGTCCCCGCCGAGCGACGACATCTGCTACGCCACCCAGAACCGGCAGCAGGCCGTGAAGGACATCGGCGCCGCCTGCGACCTGGTGATCGTGGTCGGGTCGACGAACTCCTCGAACTCGGTACGTCTGGTCGAGGTCGCGCTGGACGCCGGCGCGCGGGCGTCGTACCTGGTCGACTACGCCAGGGAGATCGACGAGGCCTGGCTGGAGGGCGTCACCACGGTGGGGGTCACCAGCGGCGCGTCGGTGCCCGAGATCCTGGTCGCCGACGTGCTGGCATTCCTCGCCGAGCGGGGTTACGCCGATGTCGAGGAGATCACCTCCGCCGAGGAGCGGCTGGTGTTCGCGCTGCCGCACGAGCTCAAGCGCGACCTGCGGGCGGCCCCGCAGCCGTCCGCCTGAGCGTCACGGCCCTCGCGGCCTGAGCTCCGCCGCGCGCACCGGCACGGCCACGGCGAAGGGCTCTCCATCCGACCGATCGCCCGGCGCGGTCGGATGGGGCGCCCGATGCCCGGCGCCGGTCGGCATCGGCGGGGTCGCACGTCGACTCCCGGGCCTGTCGTTGCCCTCGGCCGGGCGCGACGTGACCCCGTCCACCGCACCGCGCCGCACCGCGCCCTTGCCGGCCGAGGTCACCGGGCTCCGGACTCGTCCCGCGTCGGCCACCGGCGCGCGGCGACGGCCGCTCTCCGCGCCGGCCGCCCCGGCTCACGTCCCGGTGGCCTCGTCGAGGGCGACCAGCGCCTCGGTCGCCGACGCCACGAGTTCCGGGGCCTGCGGCCGGCGGGCCACCGTCTCCACCTGCCGCGGGCCGGTCAGCTCGGCGGTCGTCACCTGCAGGTCCGCGAACCGCCGTGCCGTCACCAGCACCCGCCCCTCCATGGACCCGACGGCCGCGTTGTACGACCCGACGGCCGAGTTCAGTGACGTCCCGACCTTGGTCAGATGGCCGCCCATCGTGGCGAGCCGGGAGTGCAGTTCCCGGCCGAGCGCGTGCACCTCGGCGGCGTTCTGGGCCAGCGCGTCCTGCCGCCACGTGTAGGCGATCGTGCGCAGCAGCGCCATCAGGGTGGACGGCGTCGCCAGCACGACATCCCGGGCGAACGCGTGCTCGAGCAGCATCGCGTCCCGCTGGAGTGCGGCGTCGAGGAACGTGTCCGCCGGCACGAACAGCACGACGAACTCCGGGCTCGGCTCGAACCGTGCCCAGTACGCCTTCGCCGACAGCGCGTCGATGTGCCCCCGCAGCGCCCGGGCGTGGGCCGACAGCCGGTCGTTGCGGGTGCCCTCGTCGCGGGCCTCCATCGCCTCCAGGTAGGCGTTGAACGGCACCTTGGCGTCCACCACCACGTTCTTGCCCCCGGCCAGCGTGACGACCAGGTCCGGCCGCAGCGTGCCGTCGTCGGTTGTGGAGATGGCCTGCTCGGTGAAGTCGCAGTGCTCCAGCAGCCCCGCCGCCTCGACGATCCGCCGCAGCTGGTGCTCGCCCCACCGGCCGCGGACCTGCGGGGCCCGCAGGGCCGTCACGAGCTGCCGGGTCTCGGTCCGCAGCTGCTCGCTCGTCGCGTGGGCGTGCCGGACCTGCTCGCGCAGTCCGGCATAGGCGTCGACGCGGTCCCGCTCGACGGCGGCCACCTGCAGCTCCACCTTCGACAGCGTGTTCTGCAGCGGCGCCACGAGCCGGGCGAACTCGGCCGAGTGGTGCTGCAGTGCGTCCGCGCTCAGCGCACGCAGGGACTGCTCCAGCCGATGCTCCGAGGTCCGGGACATCTCGACGGTGGCCTGCAGCCGGGCGGTGTCGGTGGCGGTACGGGACCGCGCCGCGAACCAGCCGATGACCGCCCCGGCTGCGAGGCAGATCACCACGAGGAACAGCAAGGTGACGTCCATGCGGGACACTCTTGCGCACCGGTGCGACAAGAACGCCCCGGCCGTTCTCGCCCGGCCTTGCTAGCGTCGGGGTAGACCTCGGACAGAAGGCAGGGTGGATCTCGTGACGTGGCTCGTCGTACTGCTCATCGTGGCGGTGGGTGCCGCGTTCTACCTGCGCAGCTCCAACCGGTCCCGGCTGGAACGGACCCAGCACGCCCTCGAGGACGCGATGGCCGACGCCCGGCGCTGGTACGAGCGTCTCGGCGGCCAGGTGATGAGCCTCTCCGGTAACGACCCCGCCGTACGCCAGGCGCTGGCCGACGCGAGCGAGCGGTACAACGCCGCCGGCAGCCAGCTCGAGCAGGCGAAGACGCCGGCCCAGGCCGCGCTCGCCCGCGAGACGGCGCTGGAGGGACTCCACTACATCAGTGCCGCCCGGGCCGCGATGGGCCTGGACCCGGGTCCGGCGCTCCCCGCGATCACCGGGCAGCAGACGGCGGGCCAGGTCGGCGAGGACCGCGAGGTGGCCGTCGAGGGTCACACGTACCGCGCCTCCCCGAATCCCTCCCAGCAGACCACCCACTACTACCCGGGCGGCACGGTCTCGGGCCGGCCGGTGCCCCGGGGCTGGTACAGCGAGCCGTTCTGGAAGACCGCCCTGGTCGGCGGCGCCTGGGGCATCGGCTCGGCGCTCCTGTTCAGCTCGCTGTTCGGCGGGATGGCCGGGGTCGGCTTCGGCGGCGGCGGGTACGACGCGGGGTACGCCGACGCGGCGCAGGAGTTCGGCGGCGACGGCGGTGACGGCGGCGGCGGCGACGCCGGTGGCGGTGACGGTGGTGACGGCGGCGGTTTCTTCGACGGCGGCGGCTTCGGGGACTTCGGCGGCGACGGCGGCGGCTTCGGGGACTTCGGCGGGTTCGGCGACTGACCGCACCAGTACGGCGACACACGCCGGCGGAACGAGGTTTTGTCGGTCGGTCCCCCTACCGTGCCGGTATGCGAATCCTGCACACCTCCGACTGGCACGTGGGGCGGACCTTCCACGGTCGCGACCTGCTCGCCGACCAGGAGGCCGTGCTCGGTGCGATCGCGGACCTCTGCGCGGAGCACGCGGTCGACGTGGTGGTGGTGGCCGGTGACCTCTACGACCGGGCGGTACCGGGCGCGGAGGCCGTCGAGGTCTGCGGCCGGGCGTTCACCCGGATCCGGGAGGCCGGCGCGACCCTCGTCGTGACGCCGGGGAACCACGACTCGGCGCCCCGGCTGGGAGTGCACGCGGCGTTCGCGGCCGCCGGTGGGCTGCACCTGCGGGCGCGGACGGCGGACGTGGGCGAGGCGGTCGTGCTGGCCGACGAGCACGGGCCGGTGGCGTTCTACGGGCTGCCGTACCTGGAGCCGGAGACCGCGCGGCACGCCCTCGGTGTCCCGGACGCGCGTGGGCACGCCGGGGTGCTCGGCGAGGCGATGCGCCGGGTCCGCGTGGATCTCGCGGGCCGCCCGGCGGGCACGCGGTCGGTCGTGGTGGCGCACGCGTTCGTGGTCGGCGGCAAGGCCTCCGAGTCGGAGCGGAACATCTCCGTCGGCGGCGTCGAGACCGTGTCCGCGATGGTGTTCGACGGCGTCGACTACGCGGCGCTCGGGCACCTGCACGGCCCGCAGGTCGTCGCCGGGCACCTGCGGTACTCCGGCAGCCCGGTGGCGTACTCCTTCGGTGAGCGGACGCACCGCAAGTCGGTGTGGCTCGTGGATCTCGACGCGTCCGGCCTGCGGGACGTCACCCGGGTGGAGCTGCCGGTGCCGCGCCCGCTGTCGGTCGTCGCCGGCGAGCTGGCGGAGGTGCTCGCGGACCCCGCCCACGACGCCGTGGCCGACCACTACCTGTCGATCGTGCTCACCGACGCGGTGCGGCCGATCGACCCGATGCGGAAGTTGCAGGAGCGGTTCGCGCACGCCGTCCACCTGGAGTGGCGACCGGCCGGGGTGGAGCGGGTGGAGACGTCGTACGCCGAGCGCGTGCGCGGCCGCGCGGATCAGGACGTGGCGGCGTCGTTCGTCGCGGATGTCCGGGGTTCGGCGCCCACGCCCGGCGAGCGGGACCTGCTGGAGCAGGCGTTTGCCGCGGTCGGTACCGCCGAGGCCGCGCGATGAGGCTCCACCGGCTCACGGTGACCGCGTTCGGCCCGTACCGGGACACCCAGACCGTCGACTTCGAGGCCCTCGGCGCCGACGGGCTGTTCCTGCTGCACGGGGAGACCGGGGCCGGGAAGACGACGGTGCTCGACGCGGTGGCGTTCGCGCTGTTCGGGGTGGTGCCGGGGGCGCGCAACCAGGCCCGCCGGCTGCGCAGCGACCACGCGGACCCGTCGGCCCATCCGGAGGTGCAGCTCGAGCTCACCGTCCAGGGCCGGCGGATCCGGCTCGTCCGCAGCCCGGAGTACAGCCGCCCGAAACGGCGCGGCGAGGGCTTCACCACGCAGCCGGCCACGGCGTCGCTGACCTGGCTGGACGAGCCGGGATCGGAGGGGCTGATCCGGATCGACGAGGTGGCCCGGACGGTGGAGCGGCTGCTCGGGATGACCGCGGACCAGTTCTTCCAGGTGGTGCTGCTGCCGCAGGGGGAGTTCGCCCGGTTCCTGCGCGCCGAGACCGACGAGCGGCAGAAGCTCCTGGAGCGGCTGTTCGACACGCGGCGGTTCGCCGATGTGGAGCGGTGGTTCGCGGACCGGCGCACCGCGAGCGGCCGCGAGCTGGGGGACCGCAGTACCAAGCTGGGGCAACTGGTGGCGCGGACCGCGCAGGCCGCGGGGGTCGACCAGCCCGCCGAGGGTGACGCGGACCGGGCCTGGGCGGAGGCCGTGGTCGCGGACCTGCGTACCGCCCGCGATGCCGCCGGGGAAGACGTCGCCGCCGCGGCCCGCGCCGCCGAGACGGCCGCCGCCGAGTTCACCGCGGCGGAGAAGCGGCGCGCGCTGGTGACCCGGCGTGCGCGCGCGGACGCGGCCCTCGCGGCCGTCGTGGCGGAGCGCCCGGAGAACGAGGCCCGCCGGGAGTCCTGCGAGGCGGCCCGCCGTGCCGCTCCGGTGCGGGCCGCGGTCCAGGTGGCCGAGTCCACCCGCGCGGCGGCCACCCGGCGCGCCGCCGAGTTGGCCGCGGCGTGGTCGGCCCTGCGCGCGCTCGCCGGCCCGCTGGACGAGCCCGGTCTGCGTACCGCCCTCGACGGCTGGCGCGGTGACTGCGGCCGGCTGACCGAGCTGCTCGGCGAGGTGGACCGCCTGGCCTCCGACGAGCGGACCCTCGCCGGCGTGCGGGCCTCGCTCGGCACGCTCGCCACCGAGCTGGACGCGATCCGGGTCGAGCGCGACGACCTGCCCGGCCGGGTCGCCGCCGCCGAGGAGGCGCTCGCCGAGGCCGTCGCGGCCGCCGCCGCGATCGAGGGGATCGCGGCGCGGCACGAGGCGGCCCTGACCGCGCACCAGGCCGCGCTGGCACTGGCGGACGCCTCGGCCGAGGCGGAGCGTCTCGTCGCGGCCGCGACCACGGCGCGGGCGGAGCATCTGGCCGCCAAGGAGACGTGGCTGGCGGTCCGGGAGGCCCGGCTCGCCGGGATGGCCGCGGAGCTGGCCGCCGGTCTCGTCGACGGCGAGCCCTGTGCCGTCTGTGGCGCACAGGAGCACCCTGCCCCGGCCCGCCCCGCGGCCTCCGCGGTCGACGCTGCCGCCGAGAAGGCTGCCCATGCCGAGGCCCAGCTCGCCGAGGCCGGGTACGCGGAGGCGGCCGAGGCCGTCGTCGTCGCCGAGCGCGAGGTGGCCCGGCTGCGGGCGCTGTCCGGGGACCGGACGCTCGCCGAGCTCGCCGACGTTGTGGCCGAGCTGTCCGACCGGCTTGCCGCCGCGGGTGCGCTGGTGGCCGACCGGACCCGCCGCGCGGCGGCCGTGGACGCGGTACGCGCCGAGGCGGTGGCACTGGAGGAGCGGAGCCGCGTCGCCGGCACCCGCGGTGCCGAGCTGGAGGAGCGCGCGCGTGCGCTCACCGAGGCCGTCGCCGCCCGGCGGCAGCGATTGGACG
This sequence comes from Actinomycetota bacterium, assembly GCA_030840805.1. Lineage (GTDB taxonomy): Bacteria > Actinomycetota > Actinomycetes > Mycobacteriales > HKI-0501 > JAVEDU01. Next base: position 75,798 of record JAVEDU010000096.1, on the reverse strand, counting down.
AGGCCCGCGGCGAGGATACCGACGTCGTGGCCCGTCGCGAGCGGATCGAGCGGATGGTCGCCACGGCGGACGCCGTCCTGACGGCCGCCGCCGCCGAGCGCCATACCGCCGCGGACGCGGCCGAGCGGGAGGGCGAGGCGGAGACCGCCGCGTGGCAGGCCGGGTTCGCCAGCGCCGCGGAGGCGCTCGCCGCGGCGCTGGAACCGGCGGCGCTCACCGCGCTGTCCGAGGCGCTGCGCCGGGCCGACGACGCCGAGGCCGCCGCCCGCGCCGCGGTGACGGACCCCGAGCTCGCGGACACCGACGGTGCCGAGGAGGTCGACACCGCCACGCCCGCCGCCGCGGTGGAGGCGACGCGGGCGGCGCTGCGGCTCGCCGAGGGCGCGTTCACCGATCGCAAGCGGCGGGTCGAGGAGACCGCGCAGCTGGTCGTGGAGCTGGAGGCCGGCTGGGACGGGCTGGAGCCGGTACGCCGCACGCACGAGGAGCTGACCGCTCTCACCGACGTGGTGAACGGGCTCGGCCAGAACACCCGGCGCATGTCGCTGCGCGCCTATGTCCTCGCGGCGCGGCTGGAGGAGGTCGCGGTGGCGGCCACCCGGCGGCTGCTGCGGATGTCGGGCGGGCGGTACTCGTTCGTGCACACCGACGCCGCCGGACCGCGCAACACCCGCGGCGGTCTGGGACTGGACGTGGCCGACGACTACTCCGGTTCGGTGCGGGCGGCGAAGACCCTGTCGGGCGGGGAGTCCTTTCTCGCCTCGCTGGCGCTGGCGCTGGGGCTCGCGGACGTGGTGGCCGCGGAGTCCGGCGGCGCGATGCTGGACACGCTGTTCATCGACGAGGGGTTCGGCAGTCTGGACGCCGCGACGCTGGACCTCGTGATGGACACGCTGGACGAGCTGCGCGCCGGCGGTCGGGTCGTCGGCGTGGTGAGCCATGTGGACGAGCTGCGGCAGCGGATCCCCAGCCGGCTGCACGTCCGTAAGGGGCGGTCCGGGTCCAGCATCGAGGTGCGGGCGATCGGTCCGGCTGCCGAGGATCGCGCCGCGGCGCTCGACCCGACGTACGAGCAGAGCGCCTGACCCTCACACCGGCGGCACGCCGCCGACGTGGCCGCTCGTGGCGGTCTCGTGGTCGAGCAGCCAGCGTTTGACGTCCGTGCCCCACCGGAAGCCGCCGAGCGCGCCGCCCGTGCGCAGCACCCGGTGGCACGGCACGAACAGGGCCGCCGCGTTGCGGGCACACGCGCTCGCCGCGGCACGGACCGCGGCCGGCCTGCTCGCCAGCAGTGCGAACTCCGTGTACGTGATCGGCCGCCCCGCCGGCACGGCGCGCAGCACTTCCCACGCATGCGCGATGAAGGGGCTCGACACCTGCCGTACCGGCACATCGGCGACGGCCTCCACGTCGCCGTCGTGATAGGCGGCGACGGCTTTGCCGATCGCGCCCAGGTCGTCCCGGCGGCGCGCGCCCGTCGGCCGCAGCGACGGGTGCACGAGCGGGATGAGGTCACAGGCGGTGGTGGTCCACCCGCTGGCCAGCACGGCCCCGTCGGCATCGACGACGACCGTGAACGGCCCCACCGGCGTGGTGATGGTCGTGGTCTCGGCGTGCATATCAGCTCCGTTCCGGAACGGCGGTCAGAGTTTGCCAGAGGTGGACGGTCGCGTAGGCCCGCCAGGGGCGCCAGTGCGACGAGCGGTCGTCCAGGGTGGACGAGAGGCCAAGCCGCGCCGCGGCGGTGCGGATACCGAGATCCGTCGGCAGGAAGACGTCGGGATCGGACAGCGCTCGCATCGCGACGTACGAGGCCGTCCAGGGGCCGATGCCGGGGAGCGCACAGAGCGATCCGGTCAGTTCATCGCGGGTCACGCCGGGATCCAGCCGCACCGTGCCGTCCGCGACGGCGGCCGCAAGTGCGCGGATCGTGCCCCGCCGGGTGGCCGGCATCGGCAGCGCCGCGTCGTCCGCGTCCGCCAGGGCTGCCGGTTCCGGAAAGCAGTGCGTGAGCCCACCATCCACATCGGACAGTGGGATGCCGGTGGCGGCCACGATCCGGCCGACCACCGTCCGCGCCGCGGCCACCGACACCTGCTGGCCGACGACTCCGCGTACCGCGATCTCGAAGCCGTCGACGGCGCCCGGGAGTCGTACCCCCGGGGTGTTCTCGACCAGTGCGCGGAGTACCTCGTCGGCGGAGAGCGCCGCGTCCACCGCGAGCGGGTCGGCGTCGAGGTCGAGCAGCCGCCGGCACCGGGCCACCGCCGTACCGAGATCACGCAGGTCGGCGAGCCGCAGGGTGCAGGCCACGTGACCGTCCGCCGGGCGCAGCGTGACCGTCCCGGTGCCGTGGGCGAGCCGGAGCGTGCGGCGGTACGCCGTGCCGTCCGACTCCTCGACTCCGCTGACCGCGCGGGCGGCCAGGAAGGCCATCAGCCCCGCGGCGTCGAACGGTTCCCGGTACGGCAGCCGGAGCGTCACGGTGCCCGGCGCCGGTTCGCCGCGCCCGCCGTGCCTCGACCGGAGCCGGCTCGGCGTGGTGGCGTAGACCTCGCGGACCGTGTCGTTGAACTGCCGCACGCTCGCGAACCCGGCCGCGAACGCCACGTCCGCGAACGACAACGCCGTCGTCTCGATCAGCACGCGGGCGGTCTGGGCCCGGCGCGCCCGGGCCAGGGACAGCGGCCCGGCGCCGAGCTCGGCCGCGAGCTGGCGGTGCACGTGGCGCTCGGAGTAGCCGAGCCGACCGGACAGCCCGGCGACGCCCTCGCGCTCGACCACGCCGTCGCCGATCAGGCGCATCGCCCTTCCCACCAGGTCGGTGCGGCCGTTCCACTCCGGGGAGCCCGGGGCGGCGTCCGGGCGGCAGCGCAGGCACGCGCGGAAGCCGGCGAGCTGGGCGGCGGCCGCGGTCGGGTAGAACCGGACGTTCGACCGCTTCGGGGTGACCGCGGGGCAGGAGGGCCGGCAGTAGATGCCGGTCGAGGTGACCCCCGTGACGAACCAGCCGTCGAACCGCGCGTCGCGGCTGCGCACCGCGCGATAGCAGTGCTCGGGGTCGGGGAGGGGGCTCACAAGACAGATCCTGACATGCCGCGTGAGCGGAAGCTGGCGGGAATCGGACGTCGACGTGGGGCTGCCCCCGGCGTCGTCGCGGCGTCGTCCCGGCGTGGTCCCCGGCTGCCGCGCGAGGGGTCCCGGCCCGGCCCGTAGACTCGGGAGTCGTGAGCCTCACCCTCGGCATCGTCGGCCTGCCCAACGTCGGCAAGTCCACGCTGTTCAACGCCCTGACCAAGAACGACGTCCTCGCCGCGAACTATCCGTTCGCCACGATCGAGCCGAACGTCGGCGTCGTCGGTGTGCCCGACGCCCGACTGGCGGAGCTGGCGAAGATCCACGGTTCGCAGAAGCTGATCCCGGCCGCGGTGTCGTTCGTGGACATCGCCGGACTGGTCAAGGGCGCGAGCACCGGGCAGGGCCGCGGCAACGCCTTCCTCGCGAACATCCGCGAGGCCAGCGCGATCTGCCAGGTCATCCGGGCGTTCTCCGACCCGAACGTGGTCCACGTCGACGGCAAGGTGGACCCGGCCGAGGACATGGAGACCATCAACACCGAGCTGATCCTCGCGGACATGCAGACGCTGGAGAAGGCGGTTCCGCGGCTGGAGAAGGAGGTCCGGCTCAAGAAGGACCGGGCGCCGGTGCTCGAGGCCGCGAAGGCGGCGGTGGACGTGCTCGACAGCGGGACGACGCTGTACGCGGGCGGCGCGGCGAAGGGCATCGACCTCGACCTGCTGCGGGAGTTCACGCTCCTCACGACGAAGCCGTTCCTCTACGTGTTCAACGTGGACGAGGAGGAGCTCGGGGACACCGAGTTCCTCGACTCCCTGCGGGCGCTCGTCGCGCCCGCCGAGGCGGTGTTCCTCGACGCGAAGGTGGAGTCGGACCTCATCGAGCTGCCCGACGACGAGGCGCGGGAGCTGCTGGAGGCCATCGGGCAGGACGAGCCCGGGCTGAACCAGCTCATCCGGCTGGGCTTCGCGACGCTCGGGCTGCAGACGTACCTCACCGCGGGGCCGAAGGAGGCCCGGGCGTGGACGATCCCCGTCGGCGCCACCGCGCCCGAGGCGGCCGGAGTGATCCACAGCGACTTCCAGCGCGGCTTCATCAAGGCGGAGATCGTGTCGTTCGACGATCTCATGGACGCCGGCTCGATGGCCGAGGCGAAGTCCCGCGGCAAGGTCCGCATCGAGGGCAAGGACTACGTGATGCAGGACGGCGACGTGGTGGAGTTCCGCTTCAACGTCTGATCGTCGGCCTGCACCCCGCCGAACAGGAGTGGGCGAGGAGGTCATCGCCTGATCGTCTTGCCAGGACCCGCCCAAGATCTGCTCGCCCGACGTCGAGGTCGCCGCCCGGCCCGAAGCCTGAGGCCGGTGTGTCACGGCGACATGCTCGGCGCGGATTCGACGAGGTCCTCCGGCCATACGATGACCGGCTTGGTGATGCGGACACCCGCTCGGCCGCAAGCTTCCCGAGCTGCTCGACTGCCGCGTCGGTGTCGCAAGCGGGAATGCTGGGTCTGTCCGTCAGCTCGTGGACCCCACCCACCACGGCCCGCGACACGGAGTACCCGAGGGTGACCAGTGCCCCGGCCGGGTGAGCGCGAACGGCAACCTGGTGGGTACCGTCGGCGTGGCCGATTTCCGGCTCGGCGCCGGTGTGGTGGGCGGTCCGGCCGATGTGTTCCCGCAGCCGGGGCGGGTCGACGAACGCGCGCTAGTCCGCCACCGTGATGACGGCGTTGGGGCACAGCCCGGCGGCGCGGCGTACCGCGTCGTGCAGCTCCGCCGCCGGGGCCGGGTCCAGCACAAGCACCGTCCCGTCGTCCTCGCTCTGGTCGAACACCTCCGGCGCCGTCAGCGCGCACAGCCCGGCGCCCTGGCAGCGGTCGTGGTCCACCACCACCCGCATCAGCTGTCCCAGGTGACCGGCAGCTCGTGCACCCCGTAGATGAACATGTCGTCGCGCATCCGGACCCGGTCCAGCGGTACCGCGAGCCGCAGGGTCGGGAAGCGCTCCAGCAGCGCGCGCAACCCGGTCCTCATCTCGACGCGGGCGAGCTGCTGGCCGAGGCACTGGTGCACGCCGTGCCCGAACCCGAGGTGCGGTGAGTACGCGCGCGTCACGTCGAGGGTGTCGGCGGCCGTGAACTGCGCCGGGTCGCGGTCCGCCGCCATCACGGACGCGATCAGGCGGTCGCCGGCCCGGATCGGCGTCCCGCCGAGCTCCACGTCCTCGGTGGCGATCCGGGGTATGCCGAACTGCACGATCGACAGGTACCGCAGCAGTTCCTCGACCGCGCCGTCGAACAGCGCCGGGTCGGCGTGCAGGAGGGCGAGCTGGCCGGGATGCCGGAGCAGCGTGAGCGTGCCGAGCGCGAGCATGTTCGCGGTCGTCTCGTGGCCCGCGATCAGCAGCAGGACGCCGATGTTGACCAGTTCCTCGTCGGTCAGCGCATCGTCGTCCGGGCGACAGAGGAGGCCGCTGAGCAGGTCGTCCGCGGGCAGCTCGCGCTTACCCCGGACCAGCCCGAGCATGTACGCCCGCAGCTCGTCGCGGGCGGCCATCATCTCCTTCCAGCCCGTGGCCAGGGACAGCATCGCCGCCGACCATTGCTGGAACCGGGCTCGGTCGGCGTACGGCACGCCGAGCAGCTCGCAGATCACCAACGACGGGACCGGCAGCGCGAAGCTGCGCACCAGGTCCACCGGGGGCCCCGCCGCCGCCATCTCGTCGAGGCGGTCGGCGACGATCTCCGCGACCCGTGGCGTGAGGGCGTTCATCCTCCGCACGGTGAACTGGCCGGTGAGCAGCCGCCGGTACCGCGTGTGGTCGGGCGGGTCCATCCCGATGAACATGCCCGGCTGCGCCTCCAGCGAGTCCTCCAGCTCGGGCGGCACCCGCCGGACGGGGTTGAGCCCGGCCCGGCGACGGGAGCTGAACCGGGGGTCGGCCAGCAGCGCGCGCACGTCGGCGTACCGGGTGACCAACCATCCCGTCACGCCGTCCGGGAACGCGAGTGGGCTGATCGGTTCCTCGGCCTGGAGCTGCCGGTACTCCTCCGGTGGGTCGAACGGACAGGTCCGGGTGAGCGGGAGCTGTCGTGCGGGCGCCTGGAGGTCCATGTTTTCCACACCTTCCGGTCGGCCGTCGGTTCAGTGGTCGTCCCAGTGCCCGTTGTGCTGGGCGTGCCGGTGCCCGTCGTGCACGTAGTCGACGTGCCCCTCGTGTTCCACGGCCTGGTGCCCGCAGCCCGCGCCGTGGACGTGGTCGTGGTCGGGGTGCTCGGTGTGCTCGGCGCTGCCGCACTCGTCCCAGTGGCCGTTGTGCTCCGCGTGCACATGCCCGTCGTGCACGTAGTCGACGTGGTCGCCGTGCGTGAACGACTCGTGTCCGCAGTCGGCGCCGTGGGCGTGGTCGTGGCCGGGGTGTTCGGTATGGGCGGTTCCCGTGGATGCCGTCATGTCGACTCCTTCGTCGGACCCGGCTCCATCGTTCGCCCGTGGCCGGTGCCCCACAAGGGGCACGGCGGCACCGCGCGATGCCCGTCCGCGCGGCGAGGGGATGAGTCGCCGGTGGCGGACACCGAACGCGACGGACCCCCGGCCTGCGCCGGGGGTCCGTCGGGGGACTGCTGCGATCAGGCTCCGGGAGCCGAGGCGTCCACCATCGCGCCCATGATCGGGTAGTCGCCCGCCACGGCCACGCGGCCGAGCACCTCGCGGATGCGGGCGATGTACTCGTCGATCACCGCCGGCGAGCTGCCGGTGACGGGGTAGCGGATGGCCACGTGCAGGCCCTCGGCCACCCGGGAGGTCCAGACGTGGGCGTCGTCGGCCTGGAGGGTCTGGCCGAGGGTCACCGGCCGGAGCGCGGCGTGGTGCTGGCCGCCGGGCATCTTGCGGTAGTCGATGTACGACACCATCGAGAACATGTCCCGCCGGCTGGGCCGGAACGCATCGCCGAGGAGCGAGACGATCTTGGAGGCCGGGAACTTCGCGTTGCCGAGCGTGCGCCGCAGCGCCGAGTTCGCCGACGCCAGCACGTCGGTGAAGCCCTTGGCCTCGGAGGTGGAGAACTCCAACGGCGCGCAGGTGATGAACCAGCCCATCGAGGAGCGCCACTCCGGCTTGAACCGGGTGTGCAGCGGGGTGACCGAGAGGAAGCGCTCCCGTCCGGTCATCTCGCGGCCCACGATCGCCATGGCGGCGAGCACGCCCGGGAACAGCCCGCCACCGGCCGCTCGGCACGCCTGGTCGAACGCCTCGGCGTCCTCCGCGTTCAGCAGCATCGTGTTGTACACGTCCTGGTCGTACGTCCGGCCGTCCTCTACGCCGAGGTCCAGCGCGAACCGCGGGCCCGTGCCGCCGCAGCGCCCGATGAACTCGCGCCACCGGCCGACGACCGCGTCGTCCGCGGTCAGGCCCTCGCCCTTCTCGATCTCCAGGGCCGCGTGGGCGTTGAAGCTGCCGACCTCGGGCAGTGCGGGGGCCCGGCCGTCCCGCTCGGCGAGGTACAGCTCGTGCACGTCGTTCACGACCAGCGCGAGGGAGTAGCCGTCGCTCGTGGTGTGGTCCATCGCCACGTACACCGTGGAGCCGGACTCCCGGGTGATCACGCCGAAGACGTACGGCGGCCAGTCGAACGGGTTCGTGCCGGCGGCCAGGCGCTCGGTGAGGTAGCCGAACAGCTCGCCCGCGTCGTCGAAGTCGCGCACCGGGGTGGTGTCGAGCGCGATGGCGTCGGCGGGGACGGTGTACCGCTCGATGCCCGTCGCGGTCGGCCGGAAGCCGCTGCGGAGGGAGTCGTGCCGCTGCACGAAGGTGGTGAAGGCGCGGCCCAGCGCGTCCAGGTCGACGGCACCCGGAAGCTCGAACGCGACGCCGATCCACGGGTTGCCGGGCTGGCCGGCGTTGACGAGCGCCAGATAGCTCATCAGGTGGAGCTGCTGGTTGTACGAGAGGGGCGTGGAGTCCACGGGTGCGGTCCGGGCCGCGGCGGCCGTGGTGGGGCTGACGGTCCACTCGATGACACGACCGGGGGCGGGCCGGAAGTCTTCGAACGCGATGGGCTTCATGCATTCACCTTGGGAGACGGGAGCGCGTGCTCGGGGAACCTGCGTCGCAGAGTTCTGGCTTGGCAAAGCTGTGTGACGACGCTGGGTCATACCGAAGGTGAAGGTTCAACCATGGCTGCGCGTCGGTGGTGCTGGCGTGCGTGGCAGGCCCGGGAATCGTTCGCTGCCGACCTGGTTTTCATCGGCCGAGTGAACTCTCAACTAAAGGGATGGCGAGGGTGAAACCGGTCACTTCGACCAAGTCGATCAACCGACGCCGATAGCGGACATACGGAACATCGGCGCCGGGGCTCGAGACGGCCCGGGGCGGTCCGGACGGCCCCCTGGGTGGTCCGGACGGCGAAGACCCCGGTCCGTCGCGCAGACGACGGGGCCGGGGTCCTCAGGTGCAGGGGCCGGGGTCCTCAGGTGCAGGCGGGACTCAGCGCCGGTCGGGCTCCCCGGCGCCGCGCCCCGCGAGCTCGGCCGCCTCGCCGCCGTAGGAGTCGGTGTTGTACCCGGTCTCCGCGGCGGTGGCGAGCCGGCTGTGCTTGCGGCCGTACAGGTAGTAGACGACCAGCCCTATCGCCATCCAGATCAGGAACCGCTCCCAGGTGACGGCGGGAAGGTTCAGCATCAGGTACACCGACGCGAGCACGGACAGGATCGGCACCCACGGCACGCCGGGGCAGCGGAACGCCCGCGGCAGGTCCGGCCGCGTCCGGCGCAGCACGATCACGCCGATCGACACCACCACGAACGCGAACAGCGTGCCGATGTTGACCAGCTCCGCCAGTTCGGTCAGCGGCACGAGCGCCGCGATCGCCGCCACCACGACGCCGGTGACGAGCGTCGTGCGGTACGGGGTGCCGAAGCGCCGCGACACCTTGGCGAAGACGGGCGGCAGCAACCGGTCACGGCTCATCGCGAAGAACACCCGGCTCTGGCCGAGCAGCAGGATCATCATCACGGTGGTCAACCCGGCCAGCGCGCCGACCGAGATGATCGTCGCGATCACCGGGAGCCCCACCGAGCGGAACGCGGCCGCGAGCGGTGCCTCGACCTCCACCTCGGTGTACTTGACCATGCCGGTCACGACCAGCGACACGAGGACGTACAGCGTCGCGCAGATCGCCAGCGACGTGAAGATCCCGATGGGCAGGTCCCGCTGCGGCTTCTTGGTCTCCTCGGCGGCGGTCGCCACGACGTCGAAGCCGATGAACGCGAAGAACACCAGCGCCGCACCGGTGAACACCCCGCTGATGCCGAACGACCCCGGCGCCAGGCCGAGGTCCTGGAGCAGCGACGGCGCGGCGGCCGGGCCGGCGGCGCCGGTCGAGCCGGGCGGCGGGATGAACGGCACCCAGTTCGAGGTCTTGATGTAGAACGCGCCGACGACGATCACCAGCAGGACGACCGCGACCTTGATCGTCACGACCACGAAGTTGATCTGCGAGGACAGCTTGATCCCCAGGCAGATCACCACGGTCAGGATCAGGACGATCACGGCGGCGACGAGGTTGTGCCCGTCCCCGTACAGCGACTCGGGCACCGTGATGCCGAGCTCGGTCATCACGTCGTCGAAGTAGTTGGACCAGCCGACCGCCACCGTGGCGGCGCCGAGGGCCAGTTCGAGGATGAGGTCCCAGCCGATGATCCAGGCGACGAGCTCGCCGAGGCTGGCGTAGGAGAACGTGTACGCCGAGCCCGCGACCGGCACCGTGCTCGCGAACTCCGCGTAACACAGCGCCGCGAGTCCACATGCGACAGCGGCGAGGACGAAGGAGAGCGCCACTGCCGGGCCGGCCTGCATGCCCGCCGCCTTGCCGGTGAGCACGAAGATCCCGGTGCCGATCACGACGCCGACGCCGAACACCGTGAGGTCGAGCGGCCCGAGCCGCTTCTTCAGCTGGTGGGCCGGTTCCTCGGTGTCGCGAATGGACTGCTCGACGGTCTTGGTGCGGAACGGACTCATCGTGACCCCCAACGCGGAACGACGCCGGTATGCGCCTCCTCCCGCAGCCCGGGCCGCGGGGTGAGCAGGACGGAAGCGGACGTTACCCCCGGCGGGGGCGGTCCGCGCGGCGGTCTATCCGGCGTCGGTCGCGCGGCCGTACGCCTCGGGAGGCAGCGCGGACTGCGCCTCGCCCCTCGCGATGCGGGCGAGGTCGTTGATCCGCGAGGCGAGCGCGATGTCGTACTCGGTCACGCCGCCGGCGCTGTGCGTCACGAGGGAGATCACCACCTCGTCGCCGGTGCGGGCGATGTCCGCGTGGTGGTTCATCGCGTCGCTGGTGACCTTCACGCGCTCGAGGAAGTCGCCGTACTGCGCGTCCGTCAGCGACAGCGTCCGGCTGATCCCGCGAGTGTCGCCACGCCAGCCCGTGAGGCGGGTGAGCGCGTCGCCGACAAGTGCGGCGTCGAGAAGCGTGGGCATCGGTCCTCCGGGTCTGCGTCGGGCTCGTGGCCGTCTGGCGGCAGCTGGTCGAAACAGAGTGTGTCCCGCCGCGCCGCCGCCCTCCACTCGGGGCTTTCGGCGCGTCTGACAGGGTGGTGCGGTGAGAGTGGGACCTGTGCGCGTCGTCGGGGTGGCCTTGCTGGACGGGTCGGGTCGGGTTCTCGCCGCCGAACGGGCGGAACCTGCGCACCTGGCCGGTATGTGGGAGTTCCCCGGCGGCAAGGTCGAGGACGGCGAGACCGATCTGGCGGCCCTGGTCCGCGAATGCGCGGAGGAGCTCGACGTGGCCGTCGAGCCCGGCGAGCGGCTCGGCGACGACATCTCGCTGCCGAACGGCACGGCCGTGCTCCGGGTCTGGACCGGCCGGATCACCGGCGGTACGCCCCGTGCCGTCGAGCACCGGTCGCTGCGGTGGCTCACCGAGGCCGAGCTGGACGACGTCCCGTGGCTCCCGGCGGACCGCCCGCTGGTCGAGGAGCTTCGGCAGGTGCTCCGGTGACCGTGCTCCGGGTGACGACCGTGGTGCACGCTCCGGTCGAGCTGGTGTTCGACCTCGCCCGGGACGTCGGCGAGCACACCGCCGCCCTGGCGCACACCGCGGAACGGGCCGTCCCTCCCGGCCGAACCTCGGGCCGGCTGGAGGAGGGCGACCTGGTCTGCTTCCGGGCCCGGCACTTCGGCCTGCCGATGGCGCTGACGGCGCGGGTGGTGGAGCTGCGGCGGCCGGAGCGGTTCGTCGACGAGCAGGTACGGGGGGCGTTCCGGTCGCTCCGGCACACGCACCTGTTCGCGGCGACGGGCGGCGGCACGCTGGTGACCGACGTGGTCGAGTGGCGGAGCCCGCTGGGACCGGTCGGGGTGGCGGTGGACGCGCTGGTGCTGCGGCGCCACCTGCTGGGGATCCTCACGGCCCGCAACGCCCACCTCAAGCGGCGCGCCGAGGTGCTCGCCCTCCCGTGATCACCACCGGTTCTTCGTGTCCTGGCGACGAAATACCGGTGGTGATCACGGGGTGGAACTCAGCCGCGGCGGCCGATCTTGTTGCCCAGCCACACCAGCGGGTCATAGCGGCGGTCGACCACGCGCTCCTTCATCGGGATGATCGCGTTGTCGGTGATCTTGATGTGCTCCGGACAGACCTCGGTGCAGCACTTGGTGATGTTGCACAACCCGAGCCCCTGCTCGGCCTGCGCGTACTCCCGCCGGTCGTCCCGCGCGTCGAGCGGGTGCATGTCCAGCTCGGCCGCGCGGATGAAGTACCGCGGCCCGGCGAACTCCTCCTTGTTCTCCTCGTGGTCCCGCACCACGTGGCAGGTGTTCTGGCACAGGAAGCACTCGATGCACTTGCGGAACTCCTGCGAGCGCTCGACGTCGACCTGCTGCATCCGGTACTCGCCGGGCGCCAGGCCGGGCGGTGGGGCGAACGCCGGCATCTCCCGCGCCTTGACGTAGTTGAACGACACGTCGGTGACGAGGTCCCGGACGACCGGGAACGTCCGCAGCGGCGTCACCGTGACGACCTCGGACTCGCCGAACGTGCTCATCCGCGTCATGCACAGCAGTCGCGGCCGGCCGTTGATCTCGGCGCTGCACGAGCCGCACTTGCCGGCCTTGCAGTTCCACCGCACGGCGAGGTCGGGCGCCTGGGTGGCCTGGATGCGGTGGACGATGTCCAGGACCACCTCGCCCTCGTTGACCTCGACGGTGAAGTCGGCCAGGTCGCCCCCGGTGTCGTCGCCGCGCCAGACCCGGAACCTCGCCTGGTACCCCATTACAGCTCCTCGTCGGTCATGTACTTCGCGAGTTCGTCGCGGTCGAACAGGTCGAGGAGCTCGCGCGGCATCGCCGGCAGCGGCTGCCGGCGGAGCTGCACCTCGGTGCCGGGAGCCGGGAGCGCGCAGATGAGGTTCTCCTGCCGCCACTCGGCGCTCATCGCGGGGAAGTCGTCCCGGGTGTGGCCGCCGCGGCTCTCCTGCCGTTCCAGCGCGGACCGGGCGATGCACTCGGAGATCAGCAGGAGGTTCACCAGGTCGAGCGCGACGTGCCAGCCGGGGTTGAAGACCCTGCCGCCGCCGGCACCCGCCGCCGCGGCGCGTTTGCGCAGGTCCGTCAGCCGGTCCAGGGCCTGTTCCATCTCCTCCGCGGTGCGGATGATGCCGACGAGGTCGTGCATCGTCTGCTGCAGCTCGCCCTGGAGCGCGAACGGGTTCTCGCCGGCCGCCCGGTCGAACGGGGCCAGCGCGGCCGTGGTCGCCTCCGCCACGTCGGCCTCTGCCACGACCGGTCGGGCGGCCAGCGAGTCCAGATAGGACGCCGCGCCCAGCCCGGCCCGGCGCCCGAACACGAGCAGGTCGGACAGCGAGTTCCCGCCGAGCCGGTTCGAGCCGTGCATCCCGCCGGACACCTCCCCCGCCGCGAAGAGTCCCGGCACCGTCGCCGCCGCGGTGTCCGGGTCGACCTCTACACCGCCCATCACGTAATGGGCGGTCGGGCCGACCTCCATCGGCTCGGCGGTGATGTCCACATCGGCCAGTTCCTTGAACTGGTGGTACATCGACGGCAGCCGCCGGGTGATCTCGGCGGCGGGCAGCCGGGTCGACACGTCCAGGAACACGCCGCCGTGCGGGGTGCCGCGGCCGGCCTTCACCTCGGAGTTGATGGCACGGGCCACCTCGTCACGGGGCAGCAGCTCGGGCGGGCGGCGGTTGTTCGCCTGGTCGTCGTACCAGCGGTCGCCCTCCTCCTCGCTGGTCGCGTACTTGTCCTTGAACACGTCCGGGATGTACTCGAACATGAACCGCTTGCCCTCGGTGTTCCGGAGCACGCCGCCGTCGCCCCGGACGGACTCGGTGACGAGGATGCCCTTCACGCTCGGCGGCCAGACCATGCCGGTCGGGTGGAACTGGACGAACTCCATGTTCAGCAGCGTCGCCCCGGCGGCCAACGCCAGCGCGTGCCCGTCGCCGGTGTACTCCCACGAGTTGCTGGTGACCTTGTAGGACTTGCCGATCCCGCCGGTGGCCAGCACGACCGCGGGCGCGTCGAACACCAGGAACTCGCCGGTCTGCCGCCGGTACCCGAAGGCGCCCGCGATCCGGTCCCCGTCCTTGAGCAGCCGGGTGACCGTGACCTCGGCGAAGACCTTCAGGTTCTCGTCGTCGCCGTCGTCCTGTTGCAGCGAGACGATCTTCTGCTGGAGCGTGCGGATCAGCTCCAGGCCGGTGCGGTCGCCGACATGGGCGAGCCGCGGGTACTCGTGGCCGCCGAAGTTCCGCTGACTGATCCTGCCGTCCGGGGTGCGGTCGAACAGCGCGCCGTAGGTCTCCAGCTCCCAGACCCGGTCCGGTGCCTCCTTGGCGTGCAGCTCGGCCATCCGCCAGTTGTTCAGGAACTTGCCGCCGCGCATGGTGTCCCGGAAGTGGACCTGCCAGTTGTCGGCGGAGTTCACGTTGCCCATCGCGGCCGCGGCGCCGCCCTCGGCCATCACCGTGTGGGCCTTGCCGAACAGGGACTTGCAGATGATCGCGACGCGCTTGCCGGCCTCGCGTGCGGCGATTGCGGCCCGTAGACCGGCCCCGCCCGCGCCGATCACGACCACGTCGAACTCGTGTCGTTCCACTGGGGACACCCCGGCTCTCAGTTGACGATGCGGAGGTCGGTGAGCGTCCCGCTCGCGACCAGCGACACGTAGAGGTCGGCGAGGGCCACCCAGATCAGCGAGACCCAGGCGAACTTCATGTGGTGGCCGTTCAGCCGGGACACCCAGGTCCAGAGGCGGTACCGCACGGGGTGCGCGCTGAAGTGCTTCAGCCGGCCGCCGACCGCGTGCCGGCAGGAATGGCAGGAGAGGCTGTACAGCCACAGCAGCGTCGCGTTGCCGAGCAGCACGAGCGTGCCGATCCCGAGGCCGATCCCGCCGTCCTTGCCCTTGAACGCGATGAACGCGTCGTAGGTCAGGATCACGTTGAGGACCAGGCCGAGGTAGAAGAAGTACCGGTGCAGGTTCTGCAGGATCAGCGGGAACCGGGTCTCACCGGAGTACTTCGCGTGCGGCTCGGCAACGGCGCAGGCGGGCGGCGACAGCCAGAACGCGCGGTAGTACGCCTTCCGGTAGTAGTAGCAGGTGAGCCGGAACCCCAGCGGCACGATCAGGATGAGCAGCGCCGGCGAGATGATCCCCAGGTTTCCCAGCGGCTGGCCCAGGTGGCTGGCGCCGTCCGCGCAGTTCGCCGCGAGGCACGGGGAGTAGAACGGCGAGATGTAGTCGTACGCCGGGACGAAGTACGCCGCGTTCGAGAAGGCCCGGACCGTCGAGTACACGACGAACGCGAACAGGACCGCGAACGTGACGGCGGGCTGCAGCCACCAGCGGTCGGTCCGCAGGGTCCGGGCCGCGATGGCGGCCCGCCCGGCGGTGGCTGGGGTGGCGCTCGCCGGCGGGATTCGCGTACTCGTCATCTGGGCTCCGGGGGGGAGGGGGATCGGGCGGGGTGGGGCTCAGCGCATGCCCGACAGGCCCTCGTCGTCCGCGTCGCGGAACACGGTGGCGTCGTACGGGGTGTCCTGGACGAGCTCGACCCGGGGGAGCCGGTCGCCGCGTATCGGAACCGGGGGCAGGTTGCCGAGCAGCGCGAGGTCCTCGCCGACGCGCTCGACGTCGGCCGCGAGCCTCGCCAGCCCGAGCGTCTCGCCGTGTCGGGCCCGCAGTCGTCCCACCGCGTGCTTGAGGGTCGCGAGTGCCTTGCGTACCTCGGCGACCTCGTTGGCGGTCGTGGTCGGGTTGGACATGGTCCTCACCTCCGGCGAAGCGGTGTGTCTCGCATCACATCACATCGGGGCGCCGAGTGTGGGGCACTTCCGTTCCGGCCTCAGCCGGCGGCGCCGCCGGTCATGTTCCAGGAGGCGAGCCGGAGCGGCGGCGTGCTGACCGCGCCGAGGTCCCAGGACACCGGCACGCCGGCCGGGACGGAGCCCACGCCCGCGACGTTGCCGGGGCCGAGCGCGTCGGCGTACGACTGGGTGAACCGCAGGTTCGAGACCGCCCGGCGGATCTGGCCGTCCTCGATGAGCCAGACGCCGTTGCGGGTCAGCCCGGTGACGACGAGGGTCTTCGGGTCGAGCACACGGGTGTACCAGAGGTCGCTCACGAGCAGCCCCCGCTCCACGCCCGCGACCAGGTCGTCCACCGTCCCGCCGGGGCCCGGCCGGAGGAAGAGGTTCTCCGGCATCGCACCGAACCGCTCGCCGCCGGGAATCGCGTGGCCGGTGCTCTCGGTGCCCGCCTCGGCGGCCGTCCGCCGGTCGTGTACGGGGCCGCCGGACAGGCCCGCGGTGACGAGCGGGGTGGGCCCCTTCGGCGTGCCCTCGGCGTCGAACCCCGGCCCGATCGCGGCCGGGTCGGTCGCGTCGTCGTCCACGGTGACCGCGGGGTCGAACTGCGCGGTGCCCGGGACGAGGAAGGAGCGCCCCTCGGTCACGGCCCGGCCGTTGAAGCCGTACATCCCGAGCAGCGTCAGTACGTCGGCGACGGCGCTGGGCTCCAGCACCACCTCGTACCGGCCGGGCGGCAGGTCGACGGGGTCCGCCCCGGCCCGGGCCTTGGCCGCGGCGATCGTGCCGAGCGCGGCGCCGTCCAGCTCGCCGACCGCGGTCGCGGCCTGCCGGGCCACCCCGTCCGCCCGGACGCCGCCGGGGCCCGCGGCGAGCCGGGCGATCCCGTCGGCCGCCGCCGACGTGTACGCGGCGGCGACCTCCTGGCCCGCGGTGTTGGCGTAGGCGAGCCGCTCGGCATGGGTCCGGCAGAACCCGGCCGTCTCCAGCCCGCCCGCCGCGGCCACGAAGTCCCGGACGATGCGGGCGCGGACCTCCGGCGGGGCGTCGGCGGTCGCGTCGTCCCAGTTCCCGGCCGTCGCGGTGGGGCCCGGCGGGGTGAGGCCGGGCCAGCCCTGGTCCGGCGGCAGCAGCCGGGCGGCGGCGATCGTGGAGGCGACGAGGCGGCCGAGCGAGTCGGTGTCGGTGCCGTTCGTGGAGCCCGTGGCGGTCCGCCCGTCGAGGTGCATCCGCAGCCTGACCCGGGTACCGGTGTCGGTGACGTTCTGGTGGACGAACGAGTTGGCGAACCGGGTCAGCGCCAGCGTGGTCTCCGCGACGCGCACCTCGGCCTCCGCGTCCGGGGCGGCGGCGCGGACGAGCTCCAGGACGGCCGCGGCGAGGGCGGCGCTCATCCGGTCACCCCCACCCGGACGCCGGTGAAGCGGGCCGGGACGGACGGATGGCCGGTGTGCCCGATCTGGCCGGGCTGGCCCTTGCCGCAGTTCGGGGTGCCCCAGAACACCCACTCCGCGGGGTTGCCGAGCATGTCCATCGCGCCCCAGAAGCGCGGCGAGATCCCGGTGTAGGTGGGGTTGCGCAGCATCCGGCCGCGCCGGCCGCGGGTGACCTCCCAGCCGATCTCACAGCCGAACTGGAAGTTCAGCCGCCGGTCGTCGATCGACCACGAGCGGTTCGTGTCCATGTACACCCCCTCGTCGGTGGCGGCGATCATGTCCTCGAGCGAGTCGGTACCCGGGAGCAGCCCGACGTTCGTCATCCGCACCATCGGGAGGCGGGCGTACCCGTCGGCGCGGACCGCCCCGGCGTACGGCAGCCCGGCGACCGTCGCGGAGTCCCGCCCGGCGAGCACGCCCGTCCACACCCCGTCCCGGACGATGTCGTGCGGGGCGGCGGGGGTGCCCTCGTCGTCGTACCCGAACGAGCCCAGCGCCCCCGGCAGCGTGGGATCGGCGGTGATCGTCATCAGCTCGGACCCGAACCGCAGCGAGCCGAGCCGGGACAGGTCCAGCCACGACGTGCCGGCGAACGCGGCCTCCCACCCGAGGATCCGGTCCAGCTCGACCGCGTGGCCGACGGACTCGTGGATCTGCAGCGCCATCTGCTCGCCGCCGAGGATCAGCGTCGTCTCCCCGGCCGGACACTGCGGCGCGGTCAGCAGCGCCCGCGACTCCTCGGCGATCCGGGCCGCGTTGCCGGGCAGGTCGATCTGCTCGACCAGCTCCCAGCCGGAGGTGCCGAACTGTCCGCGGATGCCGGGGTACGAGCGGCGCTGCGTCTCGTGCTCGCCGATCGCGGTGCTGTTCATCCCGGCGCCGCACTCGCGCAGGTGCTGGTCGATGCGGTGGCCCTCGCTGGAGACGAACCACTTGCGGGTGTCCCAGATCTCGTACGACGCGAGGGCGATGTCGGCGCCGTGCTCCCGCATCGTCGACGTGACCGCGACCAGCAGGTCGCCCTTGTCGCTCAGCGGCACGGAGAGGGCGTCGATCTGGACCGGGTTGCCCCAGGAGCCGGTGCGCACGTCCACCGGGAGGAGGTCGGCGGCCGGGCCGGGGACCAGGGCGCTCGCCTTCGCGATCGCGGCCGCGCGGGCGCCCGCGTCCCGTGCCGCGGCGTCCGTCAGGTCCGGTACCGCGGCGAAGCCCCAGGAGGAACCGACCAGCGCCCGCACGCCGAGGCCGGACTCCTCGCTCTGGGTGAGGTCCTCGACCTCGCCGTTGCGGGCGGACATCCCCTCGTACCGGCGGGACATCACTCGTGCGTCGGCGTACCGGGCACCGGCGTCCAGGGCGGCCTGCACCGCCGCGCCGGCGGCGTCGAACTCGGTCACGGCAATCCTCCCGGGGCAGCGTCGACCTCGGCCGAGCTGAACGTACCGGCGAGCAGTATGGCGTCCGACACCGCCCGGAGAGCCTTGCCGGCCGATGCCCGTACACTGGGACCTGTCGTGCGCCTCGCGCGGCCCATCCCGTCCTACAGGATCGAGTGCCTTCGCATGCCCACGCGTGACGACCTGCGCAATGTCGCCATCATCGCCCACGTCGACCACGGCAAGACCACGCTGGTCGACGCCATGCTGTGGCAGTCCGGTGCGTTCACCTCGCACCAGGCCGATACCGGCGACGTGAACGAGCGCGTCATGGACTCGATGGACCTCGAGCGCGAGAAGGGCATCACCATCCTCGCGAAGAACACCGCCGTGGCGCACCGTACGCCCGACGGGCGCGAGGTCACCATCAACATCATCGACACTCCGGGCCACGCCGACTTCGGTGGCGAGGTCGAGCGCGGGCTGTCCATGGTCGACGGCGTCGTGCTGCTCGTGGACGCCAGCGAGGGCCCGCTCCCGCAGACCCGCTTCGTGCTCCGCAAGGCGCTCCAGCAGCGCAAGCCGGTCATCCTGGCGATCAACAAGGTCGACCGCCCGGACGCCCGCATCGCCGAGGTGGTCGACGAGACCTACGAGCTGTTCATGGACCTCGACGCGGACGAGCACCAGATCGAGTTCCCGATCGTGTACTGCCACGCGAAGGCCGGCAAGGCCACGCTGGAGCGTCCCGCCGACGGCACCAGCCCCGAGTCGCCGGACCTCGCGCCGCTGTTCGAGACGATCCTGAACACGATCCCCGCCCCGCAGTACACCGAGGGCGCGCCGCTGCAGGCGCACGTCACGAACCTCGACTCCTCGCCGTACCTCGGCCGGCTGGCGCTCCTGCGCATCCACGAGGGCACGATGCGCAAGGGCCAGCAGGCCGCGTGGTGCCGGGCGGACGGCACGATCGAGCGGGTCAAGATCACCGAGCTGCTCAAGACCGTGGCGCTCGAGCGGGTCCCCGCCGAGGAGGCCGGCCCGGGCGACATCATCGCCATCGCCGGCATCAGCGACATCACGATCGGTGAGACGCTGGCCGACCCGGAGGACCCGCGACCGCTGCCGGTCATCACGATCGACGAGCCCAGCATCTCGATGACGATCGGTATCAACACCTCCCCGCTGGCCGGTCAGAGCGGCAAGAAGCTCACCGCCCGGCTGGTGAAGAACCGCCTCGACGCGGAGCTGGTCGGCAACGTCTCCATCCGCGTGGAGCCGACCGAGCGGCCGGACACCTGGGAGGTCCAGGGCCGTGGTGAGCTCCAGCTCGCGATCCTGGTCGAGATCATGCGGCGTGAGGGCTTCGAGCTCACCGTGGGCAAGCCGCAGGTCGTGACGCGGATCGTCGACGGCAAGGTCCACGAGCCGATGGAGCGCATGACGATCGACGCGCCCTCGGACTACCAGGGCGTGCTGATCCAGCTGATGGCGCTGCGCAAGGGCCGGCTGGAGCAGATGGTCGACCACGGCACCGGCTGGATCCGGATGGAGTACATCGTCCCGGCGCGCGGCCTGATCGGGTTCCGTACCGAGTTCCTGACCGAGACCCGCGGCACCGGCCTGCTGCACCACATCCACGAGGGCTACGAGCCGTGGCACGGCGAGTTGCGGACGCGGCCCACCGGTTCCCTGGTCGCCGACCGCAAGGGCCCGACGACCGGCTTCGCGCTCGCCAACCTGCAGGAGCGCGGGACCATGTTCGTCGGCCCCGGCACCGAGGTGTTCGAGGGCATGATCGTGGGCGAGAACTCCCGGGCGGACGACATGGACGTCAACCCGACCAAGGAGAAGAAGCTCACCAACATGCGGCAGTCCTCCGGTGACATCCTCGTGCCGCTGATCCCGCACAAGCAGCTGTCGCTGGAGCAGGCGCTGGAGTTCTGCCGCGAGGACGAGTGCGTCGAGGTCACCCCGGGCTTCGTCCGCATCCGCAAGGTGATCCTGGACCAGACCGAGCGGGGCCGTTCGGCCGGTCGCCGGCGCGCCCAGGCGAAGGCCGAGGCCTGACCTCCACTCCGTGATCACCACCGGTTGTTCGTCGCCGTAGCGCGAGTTACCGGTGGTGATCACGGCAGGGGCGGCTCAGCCGGTCAGGCGCAGGGCCCGGCGCAGGAAGTCCCGCTGCAACACCAGCAGGTTCTCCGCCACCACCTCGTCCGAGGCCATGTGTGTCACGCCGGTCAGCGGCAGCACCTCGTGTGCCTTCCCGGCCGCCAGCAGGGCCGAGGACAACCGCAGCGTGTGCGCGGCCACCACGTTGTCGTCCGCGAGCCCGTGGATGAGCATCAGCGGCCGGGTCAGCTCCGCCGCGAACGTGATCGCGGACGACCGGGCGTAGGCCTCGGGGTTCTCCTGCGGCAGCCCGAGGTACCGCTCGGTGTACGCGGTGTCGTACAGCGCGAAGTCGGTGACCGGGGCGCCCGCCACCGCCGCGTGGAAGACGTCCGGCCGTAGCAGCACCGCCAGCGCGGCGAGGTGCCCGCCGAACGACCAGCCACGGATGGCGACCCGCGTCAGGTCCAGGTCGGGGTGCTCGCCGGCCAGGGCGCGCAGCGCGTCGACCTGGTCCGTCAGCACGGGACCGGCGAGGTCGCCCGCGACGCCCCGCTCGAACTCCGCCGAGATCCCCGGCGTACCGCGCCCGTCCACGACGACCACCGCGAACCCCTGGTCGGCCCACCACTGCGGTTCCAGCCAGGCGCCCCGGTACGCGACGACCTCCTGGTGGTGCGGACCCGCGTACGGGTCCATCAGCACCGGCAACGGGTCGCCCGCCCGGTGCCCGGCCGGGTATAGCACCGCCGACGGCAGGCGTCGCTCCGTCACCCGGGCCAGGACCGGCCGCGGCGCGTACGGCGGCGCCACGGCGAACGACCGCACCGTCCACTCCGACCCGTCCCGGTGGACGGTCATCCGGGCGTCGGGCAGGTCGAGGCTCCGCTCCACCAGCAGGAGCGTCTCGGCGCCCGCGCGACCCGAGTGGTACCCGTGGTCGGCGGTCAGCCGCTCCGGGGCTCCGCCGTCGACGGGAACCCGCCACACGTGGTTGCACTCCGGCTCCCCGGCGGTGCCCTCCACCAGCAGATCGCCGTCGAGGTGCCCGGACACGCCGCGGACGTACAGCTCCGGCGGGGTCAGCGCACCGCCGTCGACGTACAGGCGGGCCTCCCGGCCGGTCAGCAGCCGCCCGTCCGCGAGCACGTCCGGGGTCCCGGGCACGGCTTGGGTGAACGCCTCGTCGCACCGCGTCTCGACCGTCGTGGTCTCGCCGGTCACCGGGTCGGCGACCAGCACCCGCGAGGAGCGCTGGTCCCGGCTCAGCACGCCCAGCACCGGCCCGGCCGCCGCCACGGGCCAGCCCGCGGTGACCAGGTACTCGTACCCGGTCCGGTCCCACGCCACGTCCACCCGGCCGCCGCCGAGGGTGAGGACGTGGAGCGTCACGACCGCGTTGGGCGCACCGGCATGCGGGTAGTGCACCGCGGTCGCCGGCCGGGCGGGGTCCGCCGGATCGCTGATGTGCCACACCGGGACCGGTGACTCGTCGACCCGGGCGGCCAGCACCGCGGTGCCGTCCGGCGACCACCAGTGGCCGCGGAACCGCCCCAGCTCCTCCGCCGCGATGAAGTCCGGCAGGCCCCAGGTCACGTCGTCCTCGGCGGCGAGGCAGGCGTCGGAGCCGTCGATGTCCACGACGTGGAGCCGGCCGTCGGTGACGTACGCGATGCGCCGTCCGGCCGGGTCGAGCCGCGGGTCCAGCACCGGCCCGGCGGTGCGCACCTCCTCCGCGTCGGATCCGGCGAGCAGGTCCAGCCGGAACAGCCGCCCGGACAGCGCGAAGACCGCGACCGTCCCCGCGTCGTTGCACGCGTAGGCCACGATCCCGGCCGAGGACTCGCGGCGACGCTCGCGCAGGGCGCGTTCCGCGGCGGGGATGTCGTCGGACTCCGGGAGCAGCACCCGCGGGTCGGCCACGCACCGTTCCACGCCGGTCTCGGCGTCCAGAACCCACAGCGAGTGCACGCGATCGGTACCCGAGGACGAACGCAGGAACACCACCCGCCGCCCGTCGCCCGACACGGTCGGGGTGCGCGGCTGGCCGAGCGTGAAGTTGCGGGTACGTGCGGCGAGACGGGGAAAGGGGACGGTCATGCCGATGATCCTCGCAAGCGCCGCCGACGTACGCTCACCTGCCATGACGACACGCCGCCTGCTCCTCGTGCACGCCCACCCCGACGACGAGACCGTCGGCACCGGGGCGACGATGGCGCGGTACGCCGCGGAGGGCGCCCAGGTCACGCTCGTCACGTGCACACTCGGGGAGGAGGGCGAGGTGCGCGTCCCGGAGTACGCGGAGCTGGCCGCCGACCGCGGGAACCAGCTGGGCGGGTACCGGATCGCCGAGCTGCGCGAGGCCTGCCGGGAGCTGGGCGTGACGGACCACCGGTTCCTCGGCGGGCCGGGCCGGTACCGGGACAGCGGGATGATGGGGCTGCCGCAGAACGAGAACCCGCGGAGCTTCTGGCAGGCGGACCTCGACGAGGCGGCCGGCCGGTTGGTGGAGATCCTGCGCGAGGTGCGGCCGCAGGTCGTCCTGACGTACGACCCGAACGGCTTCTACGGCCACCCCGACCACATCCAGGCCCACCGGGTGGCGATGCGGGGCGTGGAGCTGGCGGCGGACCCCGCGGCGTTCCCGCAGCACGGCGAGGCGTGGCAGGTGCAGAAGGTGTACTGGACGGCCGTACCGAAGTCGTTCCTCGCGGCGGGGCTGGAACGGTTCGCCGGCAGCGCGGACAACCCGTTCGGTGGCGTGACGGACGTGGCGGACCTGCCGTTCGGCACGCCGGACGACGAGATCGTGGCCGAGATCGACGGGAAGCCGCACACCGCGGCGAAGCTCGCCGCCATGCGGGCCCACGCGACCCAGATCGCGGCGGATGACTGGCTGTTCACGCTGGCCGAGCTCGGCGGCGAGGGTGCGCTCGGCACCGAGCACTACACGCTCGCGGTGGGGGAGAAGTCGGTGGCCGACGGCTGGGAGACCGACCTGTTCGCTGGTACTGACTGACAGCACGCGATCACAGACGGTAGCTCCCCTGTGGCCCAAGCGGGTGAACTTCCGCCTGTGGCTGGCTTTCCGTCCGCCACGACCCTCACAGTCGGTGATGTGCCCAGGTGGGGCACGTCGGCGCGCCTCGGCGCCCGGAGACGGTAAGGGGCGTGAACGCCGGTGCGGTCGTGGTCACGGAACGCACGGTCGGCGGCTCGGGGGAACGCCACGCTTGCCTCGCTCGGGGCATCCGGGGTGGTCGACGCCCGGAAGACGGATGTCGGGCGCACGCGCCGGGCGTACCGCCGCCGGCGCTGGACGTCACTCGTCCTCACGACCGTCGTCGTCACGAGCGCCGTGCTGGCCGCGGCATTCTGGCTGATCGCCGTGCCCGGCCGGGCCGACGCGGCGGTGAACGACACCGCGGAGTGGGCTCCGATCCTGCTTCCCGGCGTCTTCTTCGCGCTGCTGATCGGCGTGCTGGTCGCCGGGTTCCTGGTGCCGTCCCGGTCCCCGCACGAGATCATCCGGCCCGAGCAGCTCGACGTCCGGCTGGACGACGTGGTCGGGATCGACGTCGTCAAGGAGGACGTCGTCCGGTCGCTGAACCTGTTCCTGGCGCACGAGACGTTCGCCCGGGCGACCGGCGGCCGGGCGCGACGTGGCCTGCTGTTCGAGGGGCCGCCCGGCACCGGAAAGACCTACACCGCCAAGGCCATCGCGGCCGAGGCCGGGGTTCCGTTCCTGTTCGCCTCCGCGACCAGCTTCCAGTCCTCGTTCTACGGCGCCACCGCGAAGAAGATCCGGTCGTACTTCAAGGAGCTGCGCAAGCTCGCCGAGCGCGAGGGCGGCGCGATCGGCTTCATCGACGAGTTCGACGCCATCGCGGGCGCCCGCCGGGGGATGGAGTTCTCCGCGCTGCCCGCCGGCCTGGCCGGCTGCAGCGGGACGGCCCAGCTGCCGTCGACGTACGCCCTGCCGGCGACCGCCACCCACGCGCTCGGGGCCACCGATCTCGCCGGCCCGGTCGTGAACGAGCTGCTGGTCCAGCTCCAGTCCTTCGACACGGTGTCCCGCCGCCGCAAGGCCGTCGCGCGGCTCGTGGTGCGGCTGAACAAGGTCCTGCCCTTCACGCTGGCCAACCCCGCGCTGCGTCCGGCGAACATCCTGCTCATCGCGTCCACCAACCGGGCCGACGGGCTGGACCCCGCGCTGCTCCGCCCGGGCCGGTTCGACCGCAAGCTCACCTTCGACAACCCGGACCGCGTGGGCCGCCGCGCGCTGGTCGACCACTTCCTCGCCCGCAAGGCCCACACGCCCGAGCTGGACGGTCCGGAGCACCGCGACGCGCTCGCCGCGCTCACCGGCGGGTGGTCCCCGGCGATGCTGGAACACGTCTTCGACGAGGCCCTGGTCATCGCGGTCCGCCGCGGCGACGTCGCGATGACCTGGGCGGATCTCCAGGAGGCGCGGCTCACCGAGGAGGTCGGCCTCGGCCAGCCCGTCGGGTACACCGAGCACGAGAAGCGGCTGATCGCCACCCACGAGGCCGGGCACTGCACGGTCGCGTGGCTGCTGGCCCCGGAACGCCGCCTCGACATCCTCACGATCGTCAAGCGGCGCAACGCGCTCGGCCTCCTGGCGCACTCCGACCGCGAGGACGTGTACACCCGCTCCCGGGCCGAGCTGACCGCCCTCATCCGGATCGCGATGGGCGGCCAGTGCGCCGAGGAGCTGTTCTTCGGTGACATCTCCACCGGGCCGGCGGGCGACCTCCTGTACGCCACCAACGTCGCGGCCGAGATGGTCGGCGCCGCGGGCATGACCGGTTCGCTGATCTCGTATGCGGCGGTACAGAACAGCGCGTTCAGCGACTCGAACCTGGTCGGCCGCGTGCTGGCCGACCCGAGCGGTCGCGCCTCGGTCGAGGGTCTGCTCGCCGAGCAGAAGCGCTACGTGCTGGACCTGATCGCCGGTAACCGGCACCTCGTCGAGGCCCTGCGCGACGCGCTCCTCGACCGTCACGAGCTGATCGGCACCGACATCACCGACGTGCTCGAGGCGGCCCTGGCCGCCGGGCCCGCGACCGTGGCGCTGCCCGCGCTGGTGCCGGTGCCGGTGCCGGCACGGTCGCTCGTGGTCGACCTGACCGACGGCGCCGCCACCCCGCGGTGATCCCCGCCGGGGGCGGTGGGCGTCCGCGCCCGTCCGGTTACGCTCGCCGCGTGATCCCGACCCTTCGCGACACGGCCCCCGCCGCGCCCGGCGTGCACGCGCGCCCGGGGCGGGGCGACCTCGCCGTACGGATCGCCGGTGGGGTGGTCGCGTTCGTGGCCGGTGCCGCGTCCGCACTGGTCGAGGGCCTGCTGACCCCGTTGCGGCTCGCCGACTGGCCACTGCCGGTGTCCCCCGTGCTCGGCGCGGTCCTCGGCGTACCGCTGGTCGCGTACGCCGCCTGGGCGACCGGCAGCCGGATCGGCGGCATCGCGCCGGTGGTGGGGTGGTTCGTGACGATGGGCGCCCTGGCCACCCCCACGGCGGAGGGGGACCTGATCCTCACCGGTACCGGGATGGGGGTCGCGGTGTTCCTGTGCGGCGCGGGCAGCTTCATGGTGGGGCTGTTCCGCCTCTCCGCCGCGACCCGCGGCAGGCACACGCAGATGCCGGTGACCTCGCTGTAGGCACCCCGGCGGGTGCGTGGAGCTCCTACGATGCCAGCCATGAAGGCGCAGACGGTGCGGCGGCGGCCCACCCGGTCACTCTCCGCCGGTGCCCGGACCCGGGTGCGGCGCATCGCGGCGACGACCGGCGTGCTGGTGGGGATCGACCTCGTGGCCCGGCTGGTCGCGCGGTTCGCGCTGCCGGCGGGCACGGACACGTTCCAGCTCGCCGCGTGGTCGGCGCTGGCGACGGTGGTGGCCGTGGCGGTCGTCGGGTTCCGGTGGACGCTCCGGCGCCGGGTGCCGCTGGTGACCGGGGACCTGTTCTTCGTCACGGTCGCCACGACGCCGCTGGTCGCCGCGGCCGGGCCGGTGGTCGGCGGCAGTCCCGCGTTCGACCTCGGGGTCGTGGCGGAGGAGCTGGCCCTCTGCGCCGGGCTGCTCGTCGTCGGGGCCGCCGCCGGGGTGCTGCTGGCGGTGGCGCTCGGGCTGGACCCGACCGGCCGGGCCTGGAAGCAGCAGGCCGACCGGGTGCTGACGAAGTCCCGTCAGCCCGGCGCGCGCAGGTAGCGGTACTCGTGGTGCGGGGTGAAGCCCGCGCGCCGGTAGAGGGCCAGCGCGGGCGCGTTCGACTGCTCGGTCTGCAGGTAGACGTGCGGCGCGTCGGTGCGCTCCAGCACCTGGCGGAGCAGATGCGTGGCCAGGCCCCGCCGGCGGAACTCCGGGTCCACCTCGACCGCCGACAGCCCGAGCCAGCCCTCCGCGGTGGCGGTACGGCAGCTCGCCACCGGCCGGCCGTCGATCCGCAGCGTCACGAACTCCGGGGCAATGCCCGCGGTCAGCACGCCCACCGCCGCCGGGGGGAGGGGGCCGCCCCGATGGTGGTAGAGCGACAGCCAGTCGGCGTCCGGCCTCTCGTGCACCTCCACGGCGGGCAGGTCCCCGGGCCCGGCCAGGGTGCGGAGGACGGCCGCGCCCGACGCGGTGAGGACGACCGCGCCGTGGAGCACCTCCCAGCCCCGGCCCGTGAGGGTGGTGAACAGGTCGGCGGTCGTCGGGAGGTGGACGAGCGCGGGCAGCCCGCGCTCGGCGTACCAGCGGAGCACCGGCGCGACGTCCGGCTCCGCGGTCAGGGGGAGGGCCGAGTTCGCGCGCCCGGTGAACCCGCCGCCGGCCCGGAGCAGCCACCCGTCCCGTTCCTCGGACTCGGTGCCCGGCCAGCCGAGCGCGGCGATGCGTTCGAGCTCCAGGTCGGGGAGGTGCGTACGGCGTACCGGAGCAGGTGGGACCCGTTTGGCGAGGGCGATCTCGGCCGTCGGGACCGCCACCTCGGTACCGTCCTTCGTGCGTACGACGGCCACCCCGTCGCCGAGAGACCGCAGCTCACCGAGGACGTCGGTGTACCGCGGGCGCCCGTCGGTCATCCCGATCCGGCGTCGCACCACGACCCGGTGTCCGAGGTCTGAGGCATTGATCGATCCACCCACCTGAACGTTCCACCCCCCGGGGGACGCATTGATCTCCTGAGCGGGATACTAAGGAGGCGTTGCTTCCCCTACCGAAGTGTTGTCCCCGACCCGCGGTGCTGCGCTGTCGGATCGCCGAGAGGACTGTCCCGTGACCTACGTCATCGCCGAGCCCTGTGTCGACGTGCTCGACAAGGCGTGCATCGAGGAATGCCCCGTCGACTGCATCTACGAGGGCAACCGGATGCTCTACATCCACCCCGACGAGTGCGTGGACTGCGGTGCCTGCGAGCCGGTGTGCCCGGTCGAGGCGATCTTCTACGAGGACGACGTGCCGGCGCAGTGGAAGGACTACTACACCGCGAACGTCGACTTCTTCGACGACCTCGGTTCGCCGGGTGGGGCCTCCAAGATGGGCAAGATCGACAAGGACCACCCGCTCGTCGCCGCGCTGCCCCCGAAGGCCGAGTGAGCACTCCTTCTCAGCCGATCGCGCCGCCCGCCCGCTCCGGGTCGGCGGCGCGCTCGCTTCCCGACTTCCCGTGGGACTCCCTCGCGCCGTACGCGGTGACGGCCCGCGCCGTCGACGGCGGTGTGGTGGACCTCTCCGTCGGCACGCCGGTCGATCCGACGCCCGCACCGGTCCGGGAGGCGCTGGCCGCGGCGGCCGACGCGCCCGCGTACCCGCTCACGGCCGGTTCGCCCGCGCTGCGTGCGGCGATCGCCGCGTGGTTCGTGACGCGGTGCGGGGCGCCGGCCGAGGTGGGCGTGCTCCCGACCATCGGGTCCAAGGAGATGGTGGCGTGGCTGCCCACGCTGCTCGGTCTCGGCCCCGCGGACACCGTGGTGATCCCGGAGCTCGCGTACCCGACCTACGACGTGGGCACGCGGCTGGCGGGTGCGGCCGTCCTGCGGGCCGACTCGACGGCCGCGGTGGGCCCCGCGCCGGTGTCGCTCGTGTGGGTCAACTCGCCGTCCAACCCGACCGGCCGTGTCCTGCCCGCTGCGCACCTCGCGAAGGTGGTCGCGTGGGCCCGGGAGCGGGGCGCCGTGGTGGTGTCGGACGAGTGCTACCTGGAGCTCGGCTGGGAGGCCGAGCCGGTCAGCGTGCTCGATCCCGCCGTCAACGGCGGCTCGCTGGACGGCATCCTGGCCGTGCACTCGCTGTCCAAGCGGTCGAATCTCGCCGGGTACCGTGCCGGGTACGTCGGCGGTGACCCGGCGCTGATCGCCCGGCTGCTGGAGATCCGCAAGCACGCCGGGATGATCGTGCCCGCCCCGGTGCAGGCCGCCATGATCGCGGCGCTGGGGGACTCCGCCCACGTGGCCGAGCAGAGGGCGCGGTACGGGGTGCGGCGGACGCGGCTGCGGGCCGCCCTGGTCGGCGCCGGGTTCACGGTCGAGCACTCCGAGGCCGGGCTGTACCTGTGGGTGACCCGCGGCGAGGACTGCTGGACCACGGTGTCGTGGCTGGCGGAGCGCGGGATCCTGGTCGCGCCGGGGGAGTTCTACGGACCGGCCGGTCGCCGGCACGTCCGGGTGGCGCTCACGGCGACCGACGAGCGGGTGGCCGCGGCGGTGGAGCGCCTCTCCGCTACCCCGTGATCACCACCTCCCTTTCGTCGCCCCGGCGACGAAAGGGAGGTGGTGATCACCAGAGGGTCAGTTGGCGTGCAGTGCCGCGTTCAGCTCGATGCCCTGGCCCTGCCGCGGGACCGCCTCCAGCGCGCCGCTCACCGAGTTCCGGCGGAAGAGCAGGCCGGACTGCCCGGACAGCTCCGCGGCCTTGACGACCCGCCCGTCCGGCAGCGTGAGCTTCGACCCCGCCGTGACGTAGGCCCCGGCCTCGACCACGCAGTCGTTCCCGAGCGAGATCCCGATCCCGGCGTTGGCGCCCAGCAGACACCGCTCGCCGATCGAGACGACCTGCTTGCCGCCGCCGGACAGCGTGCC
The DNA here is from genome assembly GCA_030840805.1 of Actinomycetota bacterium. Lineage (GTDB taxonomy): Bacteria > Actinomycetota > Actinomycetes > Mycobacteriales > HKI-0501 > JAVEDU01. The sequence continues at coordinate 46,381 of JAVEDU010000096.1, read as the reverse complement.
CATGATCGACGCGCCGCCGCCGATGTCCGACCCGTTGCCGACGACCACGCCGGCCGAGATCCGGCCCTCGACCATCGAGTTGCCGAGCGTGCCGGCGTTGAAGTTCACGAAGCCCTCGTGCATCACGGTCGTCCCGGGCGCGAGGTGCGCGCCGAGGCGGACCCGGTCCGCGTCGGCGATGCGGACGCCGGTCGGCACCACGTAGTCGGTCATCCGCGGGAACTTGTCCACGCCGAACACCTGCACGGCCACCCCGGTCGCCCGCAGTCGCAGCCGCGTGTTCTCGAAGTCGTCGACGGCACAGGGGCCGGCCGAGGTCCAGACCACGTTCGGCAGCGCCCCGAACACGCCGTCCAGCGACAGCCCGTGCGGCTTCACCAGCCGGTGCGAGAGCAGGTGCAGGCGCAGGTAGGCGTCGTACGTGTCGGCCGGCGCCGCGGACAGGTCCGGCAGGTGCGTGACGACGACCTCGCGCCGCACCCCGCGGGCGGCGTCGGGGCCCAGCAGGCCGCCGCCGGGGATGCCCAGCAGGTTCTCGGCCTCGGCGTCCGCCACGGCGACCGTGCCGCCGTCGGCGATGCCGAGGCGCTCGACCAGCGCGGCGTCGGGGTCCAGGCGCGGCGCGGGGAACCAGGTGTCGAGGACCTGACCGCCGTCGGTCACGGTGGCGATGCCGACGCCCCAGGCGCCGGTGAGCACCGTGGCGGGCGCGGAATTGTCAGTGGTGGTCGGTACGGTCATGGCCCGCAGCCTAGGGCCAACCGTCCGCGGGGCGGAAACGCGGACGGCGCCCTGTGAGGGGTGACGCAGATGCCGGATGCCAAGTTCAAGGACCTGTGCGCGGACGCCGGGGACCCGGTCGCGCTCGGTCGGTTCTGGGCCGCGGTGCTGGGCCTGGACCCGGTCGCCGGGGACGACGGGGACCTGCGCCTCGACGCGGCGGACCCGCACCGCCGGATCTGGGTGAACCGCGTCCCCGAGCCCCGGACGGTGAAGACCCGCCTGCACCTCGACGTCCGGCTGCCGACGTACGACCCGTCCCCGCTGGTCGCGCTCGGCGCCACCGTCGAGTCCGAGCCCGGCGGGGACCGCGACTGGTGGGTGCTGGCCGACCCGGAGGGCACCACGTTCTGCGCGATGGGCCCGCATCCGTACCACAAGCCGCCCGCCGTGGAGGCGTTCGAACTGGTCGTGGACTGCGCCGATCCCTGGGCGCAGGCGCGGTGGTGGGCGGGCGCCACGGGCGGGGAGGCCTGCCGCCGTGACGGCGCGCCGTGGGCGTGGGTGGAGGGAGCGGCGGGCTTCCCGTGGCGGTACTGGGTGTTCACCCCGGTACCGGAGCCGAAGACGGCCAAGAACCGCTGGCACTGGGACGTGACCACGGACGATCCGCGGCTGCTCGTGGACCGGGGCGCGAGGGTTCTGCGCGAGCCCGACGACGACGCCCGCTGGTGGGTGCTGGCCGACCCGGAGGGCAACGAGTTCTGCGCGTTCGGGCCCGAAAGCTAGCCTGACCCGCATGCACCTGGACCTCACCGCCGACCCGATCGACCTCACGGCCACCCTGGTCGACACCGAGTCGGTGTCCGGTGACGAACGCCGGCTCGCCGACGCCGTGGAGTCCGCCCTGCGCGGGCTGGGCCGTTTCGAGGTGGTCCGGGACGGTGACTCGATCATCGCCCGTACCGAGCTCGGACGGTCGCGGCGTGTGCTCCTGGCGGGGCACCTGGACACCGTCCCGATCGCCGACAACGTCCCCTCCCGGGTGGACGGCGACCGGATGTACGGCTGCGGCACCTCGGACATGAAGTCCGGCGTCGCGGTGCTGCTGCACCTCGCCGCGACGATCCCCGACCCGGCGTACGACCTGACGATCGTCTGTTACGACAACGAGGAGGTCGAGGCCACGAGGAACGGCCTCGGGCGCCTCGCCCGCGAGCACCGTCCGCTCCTCGACGCCGATCTCGCGATCCTGATGGAGCCGACGAACGGGCTGGTCGAGGCCGGCTGCCAGGGCACCCTGCGGGCCGTGGTGCGGACCACCGGGCAGCGGGCGCACTCCGCCCGCTCGTGGCTCGGCGAGAACGCCGTCCACGCGGCGGGCGAGGTGCTGACCCGGCTCGGGGCGTACGAGCCGCGGTCGGTGGAGATCGACGGCTGCACGTACCGCGAGGGGCTGAACGCCGTGCGCATCGAGGGCGGAGTCGCGGGCAACGTGATCCCGGACGAGTGCGCGGTGACGGTGAACTTCCGGTTCGCCCCCGACCGGGACGAGGCGGACGCCGAGCGGCACGTGCGGGACGTGTTCGCCGGGTTCACCGTGGAGGTCACCGATTCCGCGCCGGGTGCGCTGCCCGGGCTCGCCGCCCCGGCCGCCGGGGACTTCCTCGCCGCGGTGGGCGGTGCGCCGTCCGCCAAGTACGGCTGGACCGACGTGGCGCGCTTCGCCGCCCTCGGGATCCCGGCCGTGAACTTCGGCCCCGGCGACCCGAACCTCGCCCACAAGCGCGAGGAGTACGTCGAGATCCCGAAGATCACCGCGGCCGCCGAGGCGCTCCGCGCGTACCTCGGCAGGTAGGGCAGTGTTCCCGGGACCGTCGGGCAGCCGTGGCAACGCCGGTTTACGGTGGCGCCCATGACCTCCGAGAACGGGGCCGTCCGGCCCGACGACGGCATCACATCCGAGTTGCACCGCGGCGCGGTGCCCGGCACCGACGAGCGGCACCGGGGTCCGGTGACCCTGCGAGGCCGCCAGGTGCCGACGTCCACCACCGACCAGCGGCTGCTGGACAGCCGCGGGCCCAGCGACTGGGTCCACACCGACCCGTGGCGGGTGCTGCGCATCCAGGCCGAGTTCGTCGAGGGCTTCGGCCAGCTCGCCGAGCTGGGGCGGGCGGTGAGCGTCTTCGGATCCGCGCGGACCCGCCGCGACTCCGCCGAGTACGTGCTCGGGGAGAGGGTCGGCGGGGCACTGGCGGCGGCCGGCTTCGCGGTGATCACCGGCGGTGGCCCGGGCGCGATGGAGGCCGCCAACAAGGGGGCGTGCGAGGCCGGCGGCACGTCGGTCGGGCTCGGCATCGAGCTGCCGATCGAGCAGGACCTGAACGACTACGTCGACCTCGGCATCAACTTCCGGTACTTCTTCGCGCGCAAGACGATGTTCGTGAAGTACTCCCAGGCGTTCGTGGTGCTCCCCGGCGGCTTCGGCACGATGGACGAGCTGTTCGAGGCGCTGACGCTGGTGCAGACCGGCAAGGTCACGCGGTTCCCGGTCGTGCTGCTCGGGACCGCGTACTGGTCCGGGCTGATCGACTGGCTCCGTACCGCGATGCTCCCGGCCGGGATGATCCACGAGGCCGACCTCGGACTGATCTCGGTGACCGACGACGTGGACGAGGCGGTCGCGACGATCCGCGAGGCCCAGCGGTGGGGCAGCCCGGCGGAGTGCGAGGCGGTCGCCGAGACCGCGCACGACCAGCAGCGGGCGGCGAACCGGCCGGAGAGCTGAGTGGCCGCGATCTGCGTGTACTGCGCGTCGTCGGAACTGATCGACCCGCGGTACGTCGAGCTGGCCACCGAGCTGGGCACCGAACTGGCGCGGCGCGGCCACACCCTCGTCACCGGCGGCGGCAAGGTCTCGATGATGGGCGCCGTCGCCCGCGCCGCCCGGGCCGGCGGGGCCCGGACGGTGGGGGTCATCCCGGCCGCCCTGTCCGACCAGGAGATCGCCGACACGGACTCCGACGAGCTGATCCTCACCGGCACGATGCGGGAGCGGAAGGCCGGGATGGACGACCGGGCGGATGCGTTCGTGGCGCTGCCCGGCGGGATCGGCACGCTGGAGGAGCTGTTCGAGACGTGGACGTCCCGATCGCTGGTGTTCCACAGCAAGCCGGTCGTCCTGCTCGACCCGGACGGCTTCTACACGCCGTTGCTCGACTGGCTGGGACGGCTGACGGAGGAGGGCTTCGTCCGGGCCACGGCCCTGGAGGTGCTGCAGGTCGTCAAGACCGTGCCCGAGGCGCTGGACGCCTGCGAGGACGGCATCGCCGCCTAGCCTCAGGTCCGCAGCGCGGCCACCGAGGAGCCGGCCTCGCCGGCGGCGTCGATCACCGAGTTCCGGGTCCGGGCGGCCAGCTCGGTCTGCCGTCCGATCGTCTCGGTCGCCTCGTCCTGCATGGTGGCCACGGTGGACAGCCGCCGGGACACCGCCGTCATCGCGGCCGCGACGGCGGCCGCTCCGGCGGTGACGTCGGCCACGGTGGTCTCGATCCGCCCGGTGGCCGCGGCCGTCTGGGCGGCGAGCTCCTTCACCTCGACGGCGACGACGCCGAACCCCCGGCCGTACTCCCCGGCCCGGGCGGCTTCGATGGTGGCGTTGAGGGCCAGGAGGTTCGTCTGTTGTGCCACGGCCTGGATCACCCCGGTGACGGCGGCGATGTCCGCGACCGCGGCGAGCAGGATGTCGATCCGGGCCGAGGCGCTCGTCGCCTCGCTCAGCGCGGTACCGGCCTCGCCGGTCGCGGCGGCCACGATGCGGGTCGTCTCGCCGAGCCGGTCCTCCAGCGTCTGCATCGCCTCGCCGGCGTCCGTGGCGAGCCGTACGCCCTGCGCGGCGACCGCCTCGACGACCTCTTCGAGCCGGGCGGCGAGCTCGGTGCTGCGGACGAGCTGCGCGGCGCCCTCCTCGGCGGCGATCTGCTCGCGGCGCGCGGCGTCCGCCGCCTCGGTCGCGGCGGCGCGGAGGCTGCCCTCCGTCTCCGCGGAGATCCGCTCGCGGATCCGCTCCGACTCCTCCTGCGCGACCGCGGAGAACCGCCAGTACGCCATCTGCGCACCGCACATCGCGATGACGAACGTGGCGTGCAGGAGTGCCCACGGCAGCGGGTTCTGCTGGACGCGGGGGTCGGAGAACACCTGGGTAGGGGCGAGGAGGCCCATGCCGAGGTGGTGCGCGGCGACGAGGAGCACGGCGACGCCGAACGGTGCCCAGTCCTGGTACAGGCTGATCAGGGCGAGGACGACGAAGAAGTGGAAGTGCAGGTCGGTCAGCCCGCCGCCGCCGTGCACGAGCGCCACGGCGGACAGGAGCAGCCCGACCGAGACGGCCACCGCCCGGGTGCGGCGGCCCCGCGCGGTCATGGACAGCACGGCGCAGCCGGCCGCCGCGGCGATGACGACCCAGAGGAAGGTCGCGCCCTCGCCGTGCTGGCCGTGCATCCCGCCGGCGTGGCCGCCGCCGCCGTGGCCACCCAGCACCGCGACCCCGGCGACCAGGGGGATGTGCAGCCAGAGGATCGCCCGCAACGCCCGGTGCCGGGACCGGAAGGCCACCTCCGACAGCTGCACCGCAGGGATGAGACGGGCGAGCACGGGCGGCATCTGGGGTGGTTCCTCTCGGGCAGGTCAGATCCCGGGCGCAGACCGATGGCTCGCGACGGGGGGGCGTCACAGAGATCATCGGTATCCGCGGGCCGGAACCTGAACCCGTCCCCCCGTGGGATCAGGCCAGCCCGCGGCGGGACACCGCCGGGGGAGCATCCCCGCGCACGGCCGACACCAGGTCGAGCACGCGCCGGGTCGCGGCCACGTCGTGGGCCCGGAACACCCGCGCGCCGTGCCACGCGCTCAGGGCCGTCGCGGCCAGGGTCCCCTCCAGCCGCTGGTCGACGGGGAGGTCCAGGGTCTCCCCGATGAAGTCCTTGTGGGACAGCGCGACCAGCACGGGCCAGCCGGTGGCCGCCAGCTCGCCCAGCCGGCGGGTGATCTCCAGCGAGTGCCGGGTGTTCTTCCCGAAGTCGTGCGCCGGGTCGATCAGGATCCCGTCCGGACGTACGCCGAGGTCGACCGCCCGGGCGGCGAGCCCGGTCGTGGTGGCGAGGACGTCCGCGACGACGTCGGCATACTGCACGCGGTGCGGCCGGGACCGCGGCGCCAGCCCGCCGGCGTGGGCGCACACCAGCCCCGCGCCGGTACCGGCCGCGACCTCGGCGAGGGCCGGGTCGGGCCCGCCCCAGGTGTCGTTGAGCAGGTCGGCGCCCGCGGCCACCGCGGCGGCCCCGACCTCGGCGCGCCAGGTGTCCGCGCTGATCACGATGCCGGGGTGCCGGGCCCGGACCGCCTCGATGAACCCGACGGTCCGGCGCAGCTCCTCGTCCGCGTCGACCTCGGGGCCGGGCCCGGCCTTCACGCCCCCGATGTCCACGATGTCCGCGCCCTCGGCCACCGCCCGGTCCACGGCCGCCATCGCGGCGTCGTCGGTGTACGTCGCGCCCCGGTCGAAGAAGGAGTCCGGGGTGCGGTTCACGATCGCCATGACGACCAGCTCGGTGGGCCCGAACGTGCGGGAACCCAGCCGTAGCACCCCGTTCCCGGATGCCCCGGTGCGTGCGTCCCCGTTCGCCGGTCTCATCTGTGCCCCGCCTCCGCTCGTCCTGGCCCCGCCCAGCGTGACACGATGCCCGCGTGCGAGATCTCCTGCTGACCCTGGCGGTCGCCCTGGTCCTCGGGCTCATCGTGTTCGGCGCGGTCGCCTTCACGCTCGGCAGGGCGTCCGGGCTGGAACCGGCGGCCCCCGATGCCGCACCCCACGACCTGCCCCAGGACCGCCCGGCGGCGCCGAGCGACCTGGACGCCATCCGGTTCGACGTGGTGCCGCGCGGCTACCGGATGGACCAGGTGGACGGTGTCCTGGAGCGCGCCGGGCACGAGCTCGGCGCGCGCGACGCGGAGCTCCTCGCCCTGCGGCAGGAGCTCTGGCTGCTCCGCGCGGACAACGAGCACCCGACCGGCGCCCACGCGGTCCGCTCCGACCCGGACCTCGACCGCACCGAGGTGTTCCGGGCCGCCGCCGGGGTGTACCCGAACCACGTCGGGGCGGCCGGCGACGACCCCGCCGGCGATCTCGGCGAGGACGACGCCGAGGCCGGCCCGGAGCCGGACACCCGGCCCGCACCCGCCGGCGACGACACCGCGGTGCTGGGCGACCTCCTCGGCAATGAGCGGCACCCCCGTTGACCTGACCCGCCGCGGCGAGGGCGTGCTCGCGGCGGACCGGGACATCGCCGCGGCCCCGGCCGCGGTGTTCGACGCCGCGACCGACTGGGTGGGCCAGGGCCGGTGGATCCCGCTCACCCGGCTCCGGGTCGTCCACGGCGACGGCCGGAGCGAGGACAGCGTGATCGAGGCGTTCACCGGGATCGGCCCGGTCGGGTTCCTGGACGTGCTGGAGATCACCCGGTTCGCGCCACCGGACTCGGTCGAGGTCCTCCACACCGGACGGTGGGTGCGCGGCCCCGGGGAGTTCCGGTTCGCGTCCACACCGGACGGCGGCACCCGCTTCGGGCTCCGGGAGTGGCTCCACCTGCCCGGTGGGCGGACGGGGCGGCTCGCCTGGGCGGTGGCCCGGCCGCTGTTCACGTTCGGCGCCCGCCGGTCGCTCGCCGCGTTCGCGCGGCTCGTGGAGCACCGGTGACCGGCCTGCTCACCGGCGTGGACGGACTCGCCCGGTGCGCCTGGGCCGGCAGCGCGCCCGAGTACCTCGCCTACCACGACACCGAGTGGGGCCGCCCGATCCGGGACGACGACGCGATGTACGAGCGGCTGACCCTCGAGGCGTTCCAGTCCGGGCTGTCCTGGATCACGATCCTGCGCAAGCGGGAGGCGTTCCGGCGCGCGTTCGCCGGGTTCCGCGCCGCCGCGGTGGCCGAGTTCGGGCCCGCGGACGTCCAGCGGCTGCTCGCCGACGCCGGGATCGTCCGGAACCGCGCCAAGATCGACGCCGCGATCCGCAACGCCCGGGTCGCCCTCGACCTCGACGGGGGGCTGTCCGACCTGCTGTGGTCGTACGCCCCCGCCCCGCGGCCCCGGCCTGCCACGCCCGCCGACGTCCCGGCCAGCACGCCCGAGTCGGTCGCGATGGCGAGGGGCCTGAAGGGGCGCGGCTTCGCGTTCGTCGGGCCGACCACCGCGTACGCGCTCATGCAGGCGAGTGGGATGGTCGACGACCACCTCGCCGGCTGCCACGTGGACCTGGTTCAGCGGCCCGCGAACGTGCGCTGACGCTTCGCGACGAAGGCCTCGGTCGCGTTCCGGTGGTCCTCGGTAGCGCCGGTGACGGTCTGCGCCTCGGCCTCCCGCTCCAGGGCGTCGGCCAGCGAGGCCGAGGCCGCGTACGCCAGCGAGGCCTTGATCTCCCGGTAGGCCACGGTGGGACCCGCGGCGAGCCGGGCGGCCAGCTCCTGCGCGGCCGGGAGCACGTCGTCGTCGGACTCGACGAGCCGGGTCAGCAGCCCGAGCCGGTCCGCCTCGGTGGCGTCGATCGGCCGGGCGAGCAGCAGCAGCTCGGTGGCCTTCGCGAACCCGACCAGCCGCTGGAGTGTCCAGGAGGCGCCGGAGTCGGCGGCGAGGCCCACGTTCGCGAACGCCATCAGGAATCCGGTCGACGGGCCGCCGACCCGGAAGTCGGACGCGAACGCCAGCGCCCCGCCGGCCCCGGCGGCCATGCCCCGCACCGCGGCGACGACCGGCTTCGGCATCTCGGCGATGCCGAGCGTGATCGGGTTGTAATGCGCGCGGACCGTGCTCAGCGGCGCGGCGTCGCCCGACGCCAGCATCCCGACATGCTCGCGCAGGTCCTGGCCGACGCAGAACGCCCGGCCCTCGCCCGCGAGCACCACCGCGCGGACCGTGTCGTCGTCCCGCACGTCGGCCAGCCCGGCGAGCAGGGCCTCCTTGAGCTCGACGGACAGTGAGTTCATCGACTCGGGGCGCCGCATGGTCAGGGTGGCGACGCCGCCGGCGCGCTCGACGGTGAGGGTGTCGGACACGGTGTTCCTCCGGATCGGTCGGTTCGCCCCGACCCTACGGGCAGGCACCGGTCCACCTGACGCCCGGCGGCGGCGCGCAGCCGGGCGGCGTGGTGGTCGAAGAAGATGGCCGCCGCGGTGCCGGGCCAGTCGTCCGGCAGCAGCGCCGCGGGCAGCCCCGGGTCGCGGAACAGGAACGCGCGCCACGCGTGGACCAGCTGGAACCGCGCCGCGAACGCCCGCTCGTCGTCCCCGTCGGCCGCCACCGGCTCCACGACCGGCCGCAGCGCGGTGACGAACTCGGTGTACGCGGCGGCGAGCGCGTCGAGGTCCCAGGCGCGCCGGACCAGCCCGGTGTCGCCGCCGAGGCCGTCGAGATGCGTGGCGTGGAACCGCTCCGCCCGGACGCCCGCGTCGGCGAGCAGCGTGTCGACCTCCGCGGCGGCGCGCGGGGAGACCCAGGTGCCGCCGGCGAGCGCGCCGTACCCGAGGAACCCCAGGTCGTTCGCCAGCCGGGTCCGGGCCGTCCGCCCCTCCGGCGGGGTGACGACGAGCAGGTGCCAGCGCCCGTCCCAGGAGGTGTCGCCGGTGCGGTAGATCCGGGCGGCGGCGTCGTCCACCCGGCGGGCGGCCCGCGGCGTCAGCGCGTACGCCGAGCCGCGCCGGTCCCGCTCCGGCCGCAGCCAGCCCTGCCGCACCATCCGCGAGATCGCGGTGCGGACGGCGGGCGCCGCGATGCCCACCGGGGCCAGCAACCGCACCAGTGTGGCGACCGGCGCGACGCCTCCGCGGGTGCGGAGATGGTCGCCGTACAGGTCGAACAGGGCCGAACGCGCGTGCATGTCGCGAGCATGCCAGCCCTGGGCCCGGGGGCCGCGCGGCGTGCCGTACCGTCCCCCGGTTTGGGCCGGGACCCGATCATGCGGGAGAATGACCGAGATGACACTGCGGCCACCGTTCGGTGCCCCGCGGTCGGACGGCGTGACCGGGCAATCCAGCGGTCACTGGTCGAGGGGAGCACAACATGGCGGCTATGAAGCCGCGGACGGGTGACGGTCCGCTCGAGGTCACCAAGGAGGGTCGCGGCATTGTCATGCGCGTCCCGCTCGAGGGCGGTGGACGCCTGGTGGTCGAGATGTCGGCCGAAGAGGCGAGCGACCTCGGTGATGCTCTGAAGAACGTCGTGGGCTGAGAGCTGTCGCCTGAGTTCCACGCGGCCCCGGACCCACCGAGTTGGTGACCGGGGCCGTTCTCTGTGCGGGGCGTAGCGTCGTGGCCGTACCCGCCCGATCGACGGAGGTCCCCAGTGCCGCTCGTCTCCGTGCCCGGGGTGCCCGCGCGCCGGCTCCCCGAGATCCGGTCGGCCGTGTCGCCGTACCGGCGGGCCGACGTGCTCGTCCTGCCGGTCGCGCCCGGTGCCGACGACGAGGGGCCGGTGCTCGCGTCTGCCGTTCCGGACGACCTGACGGACGTGCTGACGGCGTTCCTCGCGGACGCCGGGCACACCGGCAAGGCGGGGTCGCTGCACACGCTGCCGCGCCCCACCTCGACCCCGTCGGTCGTCCATCTGGTCGGGATCGGCGACGGCGGCGAGGCCGCGATGCGGTCCGCCGGTGCCGCCGTCACCCGGGCCGTGTCGGGCCGGCCGCGGGCCACGGTCGCGCTGCCCGACGGGCCGGCGCCCGACGCGGTCCGCGGGCTGGCCGAGGGGCTGCTGCTGGCGGCGTACCGGTTCACGCTGGCGAGCGGGGCGGAGCCGCCGAAGCTGCGCCGGATCGACCTGCTCACCGAGGACCCCGACACCGTCGACGCCGAGGTGGCCATCGCGCGGGTGATCGCCGAGGCGACGTGGCTCGCGCGGGACCTGGTGAACACCCCCGGCCTGCTGAAGTCGCCGGAGTGGCTCGCGAACGCCGCGGTGAAGGCTGCCGCGGCGCACGGCGTCGCCGCCACCGTCCGGGGCCCGGAGCAACTCGCGGCGGAGGGCTTCGGTGGCCTCCTCGCGGTCGGCGGCGGCTCGGCGCGGGGGCCGCGGCTCGTGGAGCTGACATGGGCACCGCGCGGCGCGAAGCAGCACGTCGTGCTCGTCGGCAAGGGCATCACGTTCGACACCGGCGGCATCTCGATCAAGCCCGGCCCCGGCATGGCGCTGATGAAGAAGGACATGGGCGGTGCCGCGGCCGTGCTCGGGACCGTGCTGGCCGCCGCGGCGCTCGAGCTGCCGATCAGGGTCACCGCGCTGCTCCCCATCGCCGAGAACATGCCCAGCGGCTCGGCGTACCGCCCCGGCGACGTGATCCGGCACCACGGCGGCAAGACCAGCGAGGTGCTGAACACCGACGCCGAGGGGCGGCTGGTGCTCGCCGACGCACTCGCGTACGCGGCGGCGCGGCTGCGGCCGGACGTGCTGGTGGACCTCGCGACGCTGACCGGCGCGCAGAGCGTCTCGCTGGGCAAGCGGACGGCCGCGTTGTTCAGCCCGTCGGACGAGCTCGCGGACGCCCTCGCCGCGGCGGCGGGCGAGGCGGGGGAGCGGGTGTGGCGGATGCCGCTCGCCGAGGACTACGTAGGTGAGCTGCGGTCCGACGTGGCCGATGTCAACAACGCGGCGGGCAACCCGGGCGCGATCACGGCCGCCCTGTACCTGCGGGAGTTCGCCGGCGACGCGGCCGACCGCTGGGCGCATCTGGACATGTCCGGGCCGGCCTGGTCGGACAAGCCGGACGGCGAGCTGGCCCGGGGCGCGACCGGCTGGGGTGTGCGGACCCTGGTGCGGTGGCTGCAGGGGATTACCGCGGCCTGATCAGGACGACGGCATGACCTGCTCCGCGGCGGCCGGCATCCGCGCGGCCCAGTCGACGGCAGGACGTGCCTCGGCCGCTGTCACCTGAACCGGCCGATACTGTGCCTTCGGTTTCAGGGCGATCAGCCGGTCGAGAGTCGACGCGAGGTTCTCGCCTGGCGTGCCGCTGCGGCGCGACTCCTCCACAGCGAGCCGGTGGTCGTCACCATTCGACGTGTGCCGCGTCTTGACCAGGCAGACGACGTCCTTGGCGTTGATCCCAGACGTGACCGCGCTGGAGGCGGCCGCGTTGTCGAGCTCCAGTGGCAACGCGGCTCTGGCCGCCTCGAGGACTCCGCGGCCTTGCGAGGTGCGCCGGGGTCCCGGTCTCGGGTGCCATGGCCATCAGGACGCCCTCCGCGAGCGCTCGTACGGCGTGTCCCCAGCGAGGTGGATCGAGTCCCGCCGCAGCTGGTCCACGAGGCGTTCGCCGTGTGCGGCCATGTCCGCGAACTCGCTCTCGCTGAACTCGACACGCTCGCAGTGGTTGCCGCTCCAGGCAAGGACGTCGCTCCCGAAGTCGGTGAACTGCTGGGCCCAGACCTCGTCGGCGATGTCCACGTCGTCCGGCCACAGCACCAGGATGTCGGTGTCGCTGCGAACGGTGCCGTCCGCGCGCGCGGCGGACCCGAACATCCACACCGCGGGAGACGGGGGATCCCACTCCACCAGCGCCTTTCCGCATTCGGTCGATCAGTTCGCCGCGCATCCCCGCGAGGGCCTCGATGGCGGGCGCGGCGAGGTGCTCCCGGTTCGGCCGGTTCAGGTACGCGGGCGGGTGGGGCCCCCGCAGCACGATGCCGGCGTCGGTGAGCTCGCGGAGGACCTCGTTCACCCGCCGGGGGCCGGCACCGCCGCCGGTCCGCTCCGCGACCTGACGACCACTGACCGGCCCGGTCTTGTGGGCGAGCACGGCGAGACGACCCCGTGTACGGAGGGGATGACGGAGCTGATCGGGCCGGACACGGCCCCGGCGACCACCTCAACCACGGACGCTGTCGTAGATTCCCCTCGTCTGCTGGGCGATCGCGTCCCAGGCGAAGTGCTCCACCGCCCGTTTGCGGCCGGCGGCGCCCATCTGCCGCGCCCGATCCGGGTCCCGGACCAGCGCGTTCAGCCCGTCCGCGAGCGCGGCCTCGAACTCCGCGACCCGCGCCGGGTCGAAATGCGCGAGGTAGCCGGTCTCGCCGTCCACCACGACCTCGGGGATCCCGCCCACGTCGCTCGCCACCACGGCCGTCCCGCAGGCCATCGCCTCCAGGTTCACGATGCCCAGCGGCTCGTACACCGACGGGCAGCAGAACGCGGTCGCATGCGACAGCAACTGCACCACGTCCGGCCGCGGCAGCATGTCCTCCACCCAGAACACCCCGCCGCCCCGCTCGGCCGTCAGGTCCGCCACTCCGGCGGACACCTCGGCCGCGATGTCCGGTGTGTCCGGGGCGGACGCGCACAGCACCACCTGGATGCCCGGGTCGAGCCGGTGCGCCGCGGCCAGCAGGTGCGGCAGGCCCTTCTGGCGGGTGATCCGGCCGACGTAGAGCACGTACGGCCGGTCCGGGTCGATGCCCAGCGCGCGGACGGTGCCCATCGACGGGTCCGGCGCGTAGAAGTCGGTGTCGACGCCGTTGTGGACCACGTGCACGCGCGCGGGGTCCACCGCGGGATACGCCGCCAGCACGTCGTTCCGCATCCCGTTGCTGACCGCGATCACCGCGGCCGCCGCCTCGTACGCCGTGCGCTCGGCCCAGCTGGAGATCGCGTACCCGCCGCCGAGCTGCTCGGCCTTCCACGGCCGCATCGGCTCCAGCGAGTGCGCGCTGACCACGTGCGGGACGCCGTGCAGCAGCGAGGTCAGGTGCCCGCCGAGGTTGGCGTACCAGGTGTGCGAATGCACCACGTCCGCACCGTGCACCGCCGCGGCCATCGCCACGTCGATGCCCAGCGTGCGCAGCGCCGGGTTCGCGCCGGCGAGCTCGACCGGCGGTACGTGCGCGGTCGCCCCCGGCCGTGGCGCACCGAAGCAGTGGACGTCCACGTCGACGAGCTTTCGCAGCTCACGCACCAGGAAATCGACGTGCACCCCCGCGCCGCCGTAGATCGTGGGCGGGAACTCATTCGTCAAGACTGCGACGCGCATGTGATCACACTAGGGTCTTGACCATGAGACGTGGGACGCAGGCGCGCTCCGTCCTGGGGATCGTGCTGGCCGGTGGCGAAGGCAAGCGGCTGATGCCACTCACCGCCGACCGGGCGAAGCCGGCGGTGCCCTTCGGCGGTCAGTACCGGCTGGTGGACTTCGTCCTCTCCAACCTGGTCAACGCCGGCTACCTGCGGATCTGTGTGCTGACGCAGTACAAGTCGCACTCCCTGGACCGGCACATCACGACGACCTGGCGGATGAGCACGCTCCTCGGCAACTACGTCACGCCGGTGCCGGCGCAGCAGCGTCTCGGCCCGCGCTGGTACACCGGGTCGGCCGACGCGATCTACCAGTCGCTGAACCTGGTGTACGACGACGAGCCCGAGTACATCGTGGTGTTCGGCGCCGACCACGTGTACCGCATGGACCCGCGGCAGATGGTCGAGCAGCACATCGAGTCCGGTGCCGGGGTCACCGTCGCGGGCATCCGGGTGCCCCGCAAGGAGGCCCACGCGTTCGGCGTCATCGACACCGCGCCGGACGGCCGGCGGATCTCGCAGTTCCTGGAGAAGCCGACGGACCCGCCGGGGCTGCCGGACGACCCGGACTCGACGTTCGCCTCGATGGGCAACTACGTCTTCACCACCGAGGCCCTCATCGAGGCGCTGCGCATCGATGCCGGCGACTCGGGCTCGGTGCACGACATGGGCGGCAACATCATCCCGATGATGGTCGAGCAGGGCGCCGCGGAGGTGTACGACTTCGCGCAGAACGAGGTACCCGGCACGACCGACCGCGACCGCGGGTACTGGCGGGACGTCGGAACGCTGGACGCCTACTACGACTCGCACATGGACCTCGTGTCCGTGCACCCGGTGTTCAACCTGTACAACCGGCAATGGCCGATCCTCACCAGCCCGCCGCAGCTGCCGCCGGCCAAGTTCGTGCTCGGTGGCCGGGCCAACGAGTCCATGGTCGGCATGGGTTCGATCATCACCAACGCCGAGGTGCACCACTCGGTGATCTCCCCGGACGTCCAGGTCGCCGAGGGCGCCACCGTGTCGGACTCGGTGATCATGCAGGGCGTGCGGATCGGGCCGGGCGCCGTCGTGCGCCGGGCCATCCTCGACAAGAACGTGGTGATCCCGGCGGGCGTGCAGATCGGCGTCGACCTCGACCGCGACCGCAAGCTCTACACGGTGACCGACTCGGGCATCGTCGTGCTCGGCAAGGGCGAGCAGGTCGTGCCCTGAGCCGAGCCTGCTCGACCGGCTAGGCCTGCTTGACCGCGACCAGCAGGCCGTCTCCGACGGGCAGCAGCGCCGGCACCAGCTCGTCGTGGTCCCGGACGAGCTTCGCGACCTCGCGCAGCGCCACCGACTCGGGGTCGCGGGCCGCGGGGTCCGCCACCCGGCCGCTCCACAGCGCGTTGTCCATCGCCACGACGCCACCCGGGCGGAGCAGGCGCAGGGCCGCGGTGAGGTAGTCCGAGTACTCGGTCTTGTCCGCGTCGACCAGCACGAGGTCGTAGGAGGCATCGGCGAGCCGCGGGAGGACGTCCAGCGCCCGGCCGTTGATCAGCCGGAACCGCGAGGAGGCGAACCCCGCCTCCACGAAGGACTGCCGCGCCAGCCGCTGGTGCTCGGACTCGACGTCGATGCTGGTCAGCACGCCGTCGGGGCGCATCCCGCGGAGCAGCCAGACACCGCTCACACCGGTGCCGGTACCCAGTTCGACGACAGAACGGGCGCCGAGGGTCGCCGCCAGCATCCGCAGCGTCGCGCCTCCGCCCGGGCCGATCGGGACGCAGCCGACCTCGGCGGCGCGCGACCGCGCCGTGGCGAGCACGGCGTCCTCGGGGACGAAGGACTCGGCGAACTCGATGCTCGCGGCGAGAGCGCCACTCGCGGCCAGCGCACCGCCCGACCTGGACCCGGCGATCTCGCACCTCCGCAGCTGGACTGTCCGGCCAGCGTAGGCGACCACGCCACGACCGGGTGCCTCGCCACACCGGGGACGGCCCCGGGGAACTCCGGACCGGCCGCGAACGTTGTACGCGCAACGGGGCGAAGGTCCCCGCCTGCGAGGATGCATCAGCGAGGAGGACGGCGCACCATGGCCGGTACGTCTGAATGACCGCCTGTCTCGCGGGAGGGGGGACTCCGGTGACCGACGTGCCCCTCGAGCCCGACGGCGGTTGGACGGTGCCCACCTGGGAGCAGGTCGTCCGCGACCACTCCCCGCGGGTGTACCGGCTCGCGTACCGCCTCACCGGCAACCGGTACGACGCCGAGGACCTGACGCAGGACGCGTTCGTCCGGGTGTTCCGGTCCCTGGACGGATTCCAGCCCGGCACCTTCGAGGGCTGGCTCCATCGCATCACCACGAACCTGTTCCTGGACTCGGTGCGCCGGAAGGCCAGGATCCGGTTCGATGCGCTCCCCGACGACGCCGAGCGCATCGCAGGCCCCGGCCGCACGCCCGAGCAGGCGTACACCGACGACCGCCTGGACGACGACGTACAGGCCGCGCTCGACGCGCTGGCGCCCGAGTTCCGGGTCGCGGTCGTGCTCTGTGACATCGAGGGGCTCTCCTACGAGGAGATCGCCACCACCCTCGGCATCAAGCTGGGTACCGTCCGCAGTCGGATCCACCGCGGCCGGGTCCAGCTGCGGGAGGCGTTGGCCCATCGCGCACCACGCCGCGCGGGGCACGCCGGTGAGGAGAAGCCGTGAGCAACCACGGACACCGCAGGGACCCCCACCTCGGCGGACTCGTCGCCGCCGTCGCGGACGGCGCGCTCGATCACGCGGCACGCGAGCGCGCGCTCGCGCACCTGGCCCGCTGCGACGACTGCCGGGCCGAGGTGGAGGCGCAGCGCCGGTTGAAGGCGCGGCTCGCGCGCCTCGCCGGTCCCGAGGTACCGCCGAGCCTCGCCGACCGTCTGCTCCGCCTTCCCGGCGTGGCGGCCGGCACCTCGGCCACACCGCTGACGCTCCACCCCGCGCCTCCGCCGCTGCGGATGGTCGCCGGCTTCCGAGACCCCCGCGCCGGGACCCCGGCCGCCGACACGACGCGCCCCGGGGACGGCAATCCCTTTCCGGACGGCCGCGAGCGACCCGTCGCCCCCGACCGGACCCGCCCGATGGGGGCCGTGGACCGGCCCCGTGGCCGGACCGTCGCGGTCGGGCGGGGGCGTGGTCGGACCACCCGCCGTCGGCGGCTGGGCGCCGCCGCCGGAGGGCTGGCCGCCTTCGCGCTGAGCATCGCGACCGTCGCCGCGCTCGGCTCGGTCGACCGGCCGCAGACCGTCGTCCCCGCCGTCGACTCCTACACGGTGGTGCACAACCGGACCGCCGTCGGCGTCCCTGGCGCGGATCCGGTCGTGCTGGTGGTCGAGCCGGCCGGCACCCGATGAGCGCGTGAGGGTACGGACCGCACCGGTGGTCCACGCCGCCCGCCGTGCCGCCCTGGTGGCCGGCGTCGGTGCGCTGGGGGCGGCCGTGTGCTCGGCCGGGGTCGGGGCCGTCACGCCGCGGGAACCGGATGTCGCGGTGGCGCCGCCCTCGATGACCCTGACGCAGTCCCCGCGGACCCTGCCGGCCGCCGAGCAGCGGGCCCTCGACCTGCTGCGGCGGGCGGTGACGGCCCAGCGCACGGCCACGTACTCGGGCACCCAGTGGCTGAGCAGCGAGGCGTCCGGCGGCGCCGTGACGGTCGTCGACGTCCGGCACGACCCGGCCCGCGGGACCTGGTTCGACGTCCGGACACCCGGCGGCGGTCACACCGTCCCCGACGGCCAGGCCACCGAGCTCGACGGGGACGCGCTCGCCGCCCTCGGCCACCACTACCGCCTCGCGGTGGCCGCTGCGGAGCGCGGCGCCGGGCGCCCGGCGACCGTCGTCGAGGCCTGGGCGCACGGCGGGAACCGGGTGGCGGGCCGCTTCTGGCTCGACCGGGAGACCGGTCTCCTGCTGCGGCGCGAGCTGTACGACGCGGGCGGCGACATCGTCCGGGCGACGGCCTTCGTCCAGCTCGACGCCGGTGCCGCCGCGGCCCCCGTCCCCGCCGCCCGGAGCCGTGCCGAGCCCTCCCCGCCGCCGCGCACGCTCGACGACGCCGCGCTCACCACGCTGCGACGGGCCGGGTGGCAGCTGCCCGACGTGCTGCCCGGCGGCATGGAGCGGTACCGCGCGACCGAGCTGGCCTCCGGCGGCCACCGGGTGGTCCAGCTCGCGTACAGCGACGGGCTGTTCGCGGCCTCGCTGTTCGTCGAGCAGGGCGGCCTCGACGCCGGCGCGCTGCACGGGTTCGAGCGCAGCCAGGTCGCCGGCACGACGGTGCACCTGCGTACCGGCCTCCAGCGCACCGTGGTGTGGGCGGGCCGGACCGCCGTGTACACGCTGGTGCTGGACGCGCCGGACTCGCTCACCCCGGAGCTGGTCCGGGCCCTGCCGCACCGGCCGCCCGACGACGGGGTCCTCGCCCGGTTGGGCAGGGGAATCCACCGCGTGGGATCGTGGGCGAATCCGTTCGACTGAGCGCAGCTGACGCCGGCACGAGCCCCCGCGAGGCATGCTTGTGTTCGGCCGACAGCGCGGATGAGCGTGAACAGTGAGCGACCAGCGCCCCGACGAGCCGCTGGGCGGAGGACCTCGTCCCGAGCCGGGTACCTCGCCGTGGTCCGCGGACGTTGCCGGCAACGGCGGGTCGTCCCCCGTACCGGCCGCGCCACCGGTGGCGCCGCCGCCCGCGCAGGGGTCGCCGTGGTGGGCCACCGACGCGCCACGTGACCCCTGGCGCGACCCCGGCTCGGCACCCGCGTGGATCGCCCCCGCCCCGCCGCCCGCCCCGCCGCCGCCGCTCCCCACGGACACCGCCGGCCCGCCGCGCCGCGTCGGCGGCCTGCTGAGCGTGGCCCTCATCGCCGCTCTGCTCGCGGGCACGCTGGGCGGCGCGCTCGGCTTCGCGGCCGCGGCCCGGTTCACCGGGTCGGACGTGGTGGACCTCG
Source organism: Actinomycetota bacterium (assembly GCA_030840805.1). Lineage (GTDB taxonomy): Bacteria > Actinomycetota > Actinomycetes > Mycobacteriales > HKI-0501 > JAVEDU01. Next base: position 27,578 of record JAVEDU010000096.1, on the reverse strand, counting down.
GCGGGCGGGGCACGACGGGCTCGCCCGCGCTGGCGAACCGCGCACCGGCCTCGGTCGCCGGGATCGCCAGGCGGGTACAGCCGAGCGTCGTCTCCATCGAGATCAGCGCGGCCGGCAAGCGCGGCAACGGCTCCGGCTTCGTGGTGTCCCCGAACGGCTACATCATCACGAACAACCACGTCGCCGCGCCGGCCGCGAACGGCGGGGCACTGCGGGTGGTGTTCCAGGACGGCACCTCCTCCCCGGGGAAGATCGTGGGCCGGGACCCCAACTCCGACATCGCGGTGCTGAAGATCGAGCGGACGAAGCTGCCGGCCGTCCGGTTCGGGGACTCCGACCAGGCTGTGGTCGGCGACCCGGTGGTCGCGTTCGGTTCGCCGTTGGGCCTTCAGGGCACGGTAACCTCGGGCATCATCAGTGCCGTCGACCGCCCGGTCGTGACGGGCGGCGAGAACGGCGACATGGAGGCCTACATGGCCGCGCTGCAGACCGACGCGGCGATCAACCCCGGCAACTCGGGTGGTCCGCTGGTGGACGGCTCGGGCCGGGTGGTCGGCGTGAACAGCGCGATCGCGACGCTCGCCGGCGCGGCCCGCGAGGGCGGCAGCATCGGCCTCGGGTTCTCCATCCCGATCAACCAGGCCAAGCGGATCGCCGAGCAGCTCATCGCGACGGGCCGGGCGAAGCGGACGATCATCGGCGCGACCCTCGACCAGTCGTACGTCAGCTCCACCGGCGGTGTGCGGCTGGAGGAGGTACCGGCCGGACCCGCGCGGACGGCCGGGCTGCGGGCCGGCGACGTCATCACGGCGTTCAACGGCCGCCGGGTGTCCGACCCGACGGACCTCATCGCCTTCATCCGGAAGTTCCCCGCCGGGGCGCAGATCCCGGTCGCCTACAACCGCGGCGGAACCTCGTCGACCGTGACCGTCACCCTCACCGAGACGAACTGATGGGCAACCTCAACTTCCTGGAGATCGTCGGGCTGCTGTTGCTCGGCCTCTTCATCTTCGGCCCGGAGCGGCTGCCCCAGGTGATCGGCGATGCCGCCCGGATGCTCCGCGGCATGCGCCAGATGGCCCGCAACGCCACGACCGAGCTGCGGGACGAGCTGGGCACCGATCTGGACCTGGAGGACCTGAACCCGCGGACGTTCGTGCGCAAGCACCTCCTGTCCGAGGAGGACGAGGATCGGCTCACCCGGCCGCTGCGCGACGCGTATCGCGATGTCGAGGACATCGGCCACAACGCGATGGAGGGTTTCGGGCCGGACGACGGGTACTCGGCCGACCCGCCCGCGTCGGGAGGGAACCGGCCTCGCCGCCGGCTCGACGAGGGCGAGCAGGCCCCGTTCGACAACGACGCCACCTGACCTTCCGCGTTGATCATGGGGTTTGCAGCAGACACGCCGGCGTGTCGTGTTGCAGACCCCATGATCAACTTGGGGTGAGGGCGGTCAGGCGGGGGAGAGCCCCAGCGACATGCCTGCCAGACCCCGGCGCCGGGCGGCGAGGCCGTCCGCGATCGCGTCGAGCGCCGCGGCGGCCGGCGAGCTCGGGTTGGTGAGCACCAGCGGGAGACCGACGTCGCCGCCCTCGCGGAGCGAGGTGTCGAGCGGGATCTGACCGAGCAGCGGCACCTTGGCGCCGAGCGACTTGGTCAGCGCGTCCGCCACGGCCTGTCCGCCACCGGACCCGAAGACCTCCATCCGCTGACCGTCCGGCAGCTCGAGCCAGGACATGTTCTCGACCACGCCGACGACCTGCTGGTGCGTCTGCAGGGCGATCGACCCGGCCCGCTCGGCGACCTCGGCCGCGGCCAGCTGCGGTGTCGTCACGACGAGGATCTCGGCACTGGGGATGAGCTGGGCCACGCTGATCGCGATGTCGCCGGTGCCCGGCGGGAGGTCCAGGAGCAGGACGTCCAGATCGCCCCACCAGACGTCGGCGAGGAACTGCTGGAGGGCCCGGTGGAGCATCGGTCCGCGCCACACCACGGCCGTGTTGCCGGGGGTGAACATCCCGATCGAGATCACCTTCACGCCGTGCGCCTGCGGCGGCATGATCATCGACTCGACCTGGGTCGGCTTGCCGGTCACGCCCAGCATGCGCGGGATCGAGAATCCGTAGATGTCGGCGTCCACGACGCCGACCGACAGGCCGCGGGCCGCGAGCGAGGCCGCGAGGTTCACCGTCACGCTGGACTTGCCGACGCCGCCCTTGCCGGACGCCACCGCGTACACCCGGGTGAGCGAGCCCGGCTGCGCGAACGGGATCACCGGTTCCGCCGCCCCGCCGCGCAGCGTCTCCTGGAGGCCCTTGCGCTGCTCGTCGCTCATCACGTCCAGCTCGACGGCGACGCCGCTGACTCCGGGCAGGACAGCGACCGCCGCGGTGACGTCCTTCGTGATCGTGTCCCGCATCGGACACCCCGCGACGGTGAGGTAGACGCCGACGCGGACGACGCCGTCGGGGCCGACGACGACCTCCTTGACCATGCCGAGGTCGGTGATGGGGCGTCGGATCTCGGGGTCGTTGACCTTCGCGAGGGCGGTGCGTACCGCCTCGACCGTGGGGAGTGCCATGGTGCCCATGCTATGCCGGGCCGCTCGGCGAACTCGATTCGGCTACCCGTCGGTAGACGGCCGGAAGGCGTATATTCGCCGGAATGGTCGGCCGGGACAACGGAGCCGGGGCGCCCACCGATGCCGAACTGGCGGTGTGGCGGTCCTTCCTCCGTGCGCACGCGACGGTCGTCCGGACCCTCGAAGCCGAGCTGGTGGCCGCGAAGCAGCTGCCGCTCGCCTGGTACGACGTCCTCGTCCAACTGGTCGAGACCCCGGCGAAGCGGCTCCGGATGACCGAGCTCGCCGACCGCGTGCTGCTGTCCCGTTCCGGGGTGACGCGGCTGGTCGACCGGATGGTCCGCGCGGGGCTCCTCCGGCGGACGCCGTGCGAGGACGACCTGCGCGGGACGTACGCCGAGATCACCAACGAGGGCTTCGACGCCCTCCGGGCCGCGTCGCCGATCCACCTGCGCGGCATCGCGGAACACATGACGAGCCTGCTCGAACCAGCCGAGCTGGCCGCGCTGGGCGCCGCCATGGAGAAGATCGCCGCCGGCGCCCCGGAGGGCATCGCGTCGTCCGCCGCCGCGGGCTGAGACCCCGCCCGGGTCAGTCGCCCCGGTGGGCGCGCCGCGGCACGTACTCCCCGGTGACCGTCGCCCGGTCCCCGGCCGGCGTCGTCTCGCGGCAGTACGGGCAGATGTGCCACTCGGGCCGGAGCGCCTTGTGGCAGCCGTGGCACGTCCCGGTGTCGAGGTCGTGCGCGCACCACGGGCACGCCACCATGTCGGCGGCCACCCGGCGCTCGCAGTTCCCGCAGCGGAGCATCGACTCGCTGTCGGCGTGGGTGACGCGCAGGATCTCCTCGAACGTGGTGAGCCCGCGCATCGCCCGGGTGATGCCGTCGGCGCGCAGGGTGCGCAGCCCGCCCTCCTTCGCCGCCTGGGAGATCGCGATCTCGCCGCCGCCGTCCAGGAGCACGCGGCGCATGTCGGCGTTCACGGTGAGGATCTCGAACACGCCGGTACGCCCCTTGTAGCCCGAGCCCGAGCACTCCGGGCAGCCGACGCCCATCAGGGGGTTCGCGTCGACGAGGTCCTCGGCGACGACGCCGAGCTTGAACAGCACGTCGGGGGACGGCAGGTACGGCGCCGCGCACGCGTTGCACGGGCGGCGCACGAGCCGCTGCGCCGCGACGAGCGTGAGCGACGACGCGACGAGGAACGGGTCGATGCCCATCTCCACCAGCCGGGTGATCGCCTCGACGGCGCCGTTGGTGTGGAGCGTGGTCAGCACCAGGTGGCCGGTCAGGGAGGCCTCCAGCGCCAGCCCCGCCGTCTCGGCGTCCCGGACCTCACCGACGAGGACGACGTCCGGGTCCTGCCGCAGCACCGACCGCAGCCCGGCCGCGAACGTCATGCCCGCCTTCACGTTCACCTGGACCTGGTTGATCCCGGGGAGCTGGATCTCGACCGGGTCCTCCAGGGTCACCACGTTCCGCTCGGGGTTGGAGACCTCGTTGATCCCGGCGTACAGCGTGGAGGTCTTGCCGGACCCGGTGGGCCCGCAGATCACGATGAGCCCCTGCGGCGACTCGAGCGCGGTGCGCAGCATCCCGAGCTGGGTCTCGTCGAAGCCGCTCGCCTGCAGGTCAGGGATGTCGGTGGCCTTGGCGAGCAGCCGCATGACCACCTTCTCGCCGTGCATGGTCGGCAGTGTGGACACGCGGACGTCGATGGCCATGCCGTCGACCGCCAGCCGGGTCCGGCCGTCCTGCGGGCGGCGGCGCTCGGCGATGTCCAGCCCCGAGATGATCTTGATGCGGCTGGTCACGGCCGCCGTGGCGCCCTTGGGGACGGTCATCACGTCGCGGAGCAGGCCGTCGACGCGGTACCGGATCCGCAGCTCGTTGCGCTGCGGCTCGATGTGGACGTCGGAGACCCCGGCCCGGGCGGCGTCGGAGAGCACGGCGTTGACCAGCTTGACGATCGGGGCGTCGTCCACGCCGGCGTCCGCCGGGACGTCCTCGGCCGACGCGGTGTCCAGCGTGCTGGCGAGCGCGCCGACCTCGGACGAGTCGCTGGCGAGGCTCCAGGCCCGGGCGAGCGCCTCCCGGAGCTGCTGCCCGACCGCGACCACCAGCTCGACGTCCGACGCGCCGGTGTACAGCTTCACGTCGTCGATCGCGATGATGTTCGTCGGGTCGGAGGTCGCCACGATCGCGCTGTGGCCCTGCCGGGCGAGCACCATCACCTCGTGCCGTTCCGCCACCGTGCGGGGGAGCACGCGGGCGATCTCGGCGGGGATCATGTACTCGGAGAGGTCGATGACCTCGAGGCCGAGCGCGCTGGCGAGGGCGGTCGCGATGTCGCGTTCGGTGGCGAACCCCAGCTCGACCAGCAGCGTCCCGAGCCGCTTCCGGCGCTGGCCGGGTGCGACATCCGCCTGGACCAGCAGGGTCTGAGCCAGATGCTCGGCGGTGATGACGCCGTGCTCGATGAGCACGTCGCCGATGCGGCGACGGATGGTGGTCTGACCCCGGGAGCTCGTCACCTGAGCACCATCGGCAGGATCGGGCCACCTGTTGAGCCGACCGGGTGTTTCCGCCGGAAACTTCTCAGTCGTCGTGCGGACGCCCGCGCACGGACGGCTCGTCCCTTCTGTCCTCGTTGCGCCGGTCCCGGCGGCGGTCGCGGTCGCGGCTCGACTCGGCGGCGGCGCGGTCGCCGTCGTGCCGGCGGTCCTCGTCGAACAGCTGCCGCAGCTCGGACCGGACGAAGTCGCGGGTGGCGACCTCGCCGAGCGCGATCCGCAGCGCGGCGATCTCCCGGGCGAGGTACTCGGTGTCGGCCTTCGCGGCGGTGGTCCGCTGCCGGTCCTCCTCCAGCTGGACGCGGTCCCGGTCGGCCTGGCGGTTCTGGGCCAGCAGGATGAGCGGCGCCGCGTAGGAGGCCTGCAGGCTCAGCAGCAGGGTCAGGAACGTGAACGTGTACGGGTCGAACCGCCACTCCTTGGGCGCCAGCGTGTTCCACAGCAGCCAGACGACGATGAGCGTCGTCATGTAGAGGAGGAACCGGGCCGTACCGGAGAACCGGGCGATCCGCTCGGAGAACCGGCCGAACGTGTCGGGGTCCCACCTCGGGACCTGCCACCGCCGGTCCTGGCGCGGGGTGTCCAGCCGACGGGTGGGGGAGCGCTCAGCCATGACCGTTCACGTCCCCGTACTCCCGGTCGCGCCAGTCCTCGGGGAGCAGGTGGTCGAGGACGTCGTCCACCGTGACCGCGCCGACGAGCCGGTCGGCGGAGTCCACCACCGGCATCGCGACCAGGTTGTACGTCGCCATCTGCCGCGTGACCTGGGTCAGCGGGACCTCCGGCGTCAACGGGGTGATGGCCCCGTCGACGACCCCGCCGATCAGGTCACCGGGCGGCTCGCGCAGCAGCCGCTGGAAGTGGACGGTGCCGAGGTACCGGCCGGTCGGTGTCGCCATCGGTGGCCGGCACACGTACACCTGCGCGGCCAGGGCGGGCGGCAGCTCGGGGGAGCGGATCCGGGCCAGCGCCTCGGCGACGGTCGCGTCCGGGGGGAGCACCACGGGCTCCGAGGTCATCATCGAACCGGCGGTGCCCTCGGTGTAGACGAGCAGCTGCCGGACCGGGGCCGCCTCCTCGGGCTCCATCAGCTCGAGGAGGCGTTCCTGCTCGCCGACGGGAAGCTCGGCCAGCAGGTCCGCGGCGTCGTCCGGGTTCATCGCCTCCAGCACGTCCGCGGCGCGCTCCACCGCCAGCGTCCCGAGGATCCGGACCTGGTCGGTCTCGGGCAGCTCCTCCATCACGTCGGCGAGGCGCTCGTCGTCCAGGGCCGCGGCGACCTCGATCCGGCGCTTGTCCGGGAGGTCCTTCAACGCGTGCGCCAGGTCGGCGGGCCGCATGTCCTCGTACACGCTCAGCAGCGTCGCCGCGCCCTGCGCCGCCTCGCTGCCGGCCAGCCCGGTGATCTCGTCCCACTCCAGCTGGCGCAGGTGGCCCCGGCGCCGGCCGAGGAACCCGGGCGGCACCTCGCGGACGGCGACGCGGGTGACGAGCCAGTCCCGGTTCCGGGCCTGCTCCATCGCGAGGTCGACGACCATGGCGGGCAGCCCGGAGTCGGTGACCCGCACCTGCCGGTCCAGCAGCTCGCCGAGGACCAGCGTCTCGCCGGGGCGCTGCTCGAAGCGGCGCAGGCTCAGCGTGCCGGTGTTCAGCACGACGGCGTCGACATCGGCGGCCATCACCCGGCCGATCGGGACGAAGATGCGGCGCCGCTGCTGGATCTCCATGACGAGGCCGGTCACCCGGGGCGGCACCGTTCCCGGCCGGAACCGGACCACCACGTCCCGTACCCGCCCGACCTGGTCGCCGTTGGGGTCGAAGACGGCGATCCCGGCCAGCCGGGCCAGATAGATTCGCGTCGCCGTCGTCACGGGAGGTCAGGGTATAGGTACCCAGAAATGATCGCGTCGCGTCACTAGGCTGCGGCCGTGACCACCACCCTCCGGTACGAGATCGTCGACGTCTTCACCGCCGCCCCGTTCGCCGGGAACCCGCTCGCCGTCGTGTTCGGCGCCGATGCGCTCGGCACCGGGCAGTTGCAGGCGCTGGCGCGGGAGTTCAACCTGTCGGAGACCACGTTCGTGCTGCCGCCGTCGCCCGGTGCGGACTACCGGGTGCGGATCTTCACGCCGGAGACCGAGCTGCCGTTCGCCGGGCACCCCAGCGTGGGCACCGCGCACACGCTCGCCCGGCTCGGCCGGATCGGTCGCGGCCGGGTCGTCCAGGAGTGCGGCGCGGGCCTGCTGCCCGTGCTGGTCGGGGCGGGCGACGACGATTTCGTCACGCTGACCGGCGGCACACCGGAGGTCGGGGAGCCGATCGACCCGGCGCCGCTGCTGGCCGCGGTCGGGCTCGCCGCCGAGGACCTCGCCGGTCCGCCGCCGCGGCTCGCCGGGTGCGGGATCTCGTTCGCGTTCGTGGGGGTCCGGCCCGAGGCGGTCGCCCGCGCGGTGCCGAACCACGACGCCCTGCGCCGCCTCGGCGCCGCCACCGGCGTCAGCATCGACGCCTGGGACGCCGAGACGCACTCGGTGCACGCGCGGGTGTTCTGTGGCGACGTCGGGGTGCCGGAGGATCCGGCGACCGGTTCCGCGGCGCTGGGGTACGGGGTGTGGCTGGTCGCGTCGGGGCTCGTGCCGGGCGACGGCGAGAGCGCCTACACGGTGCGGCAGGGCGCGGAGATCGGCCGGCCGAGCGAGCTGCGGTGCACGGTGCGCGCGGAGGGTGGCCGGGCGGCGCGGGCCACCGTGGCGGGGCAGGTGGTCCCGGTCGGGTCGGGGGAGATCCGGGTCCCGCGTTGATCGTGGGGTTGTCGGCAGACCTGCCGGCGTGTCGTGCCGAAACCCCATGATCAACGTGAGGTGGGTCAGTGCTGGCGGCGCCGGCCCCGCGGCCGGCCGATCGTGTACGGCACCGTCACCCGGGTCGCCGCCGGGGTGGCCGGGGGCGCCGCCGCCCCGCTCGCGGTCGGCAGCGTGTCGCCCACCTCGTCGGGCGGGCCGTCGGGGGTCAGCCGGCTGACCCGGCACTCGGCGGCCCAGCGTGCCGGGGCATTCTCGGCGTCGGCGAGGTTCAGCCGCTTCGGCAGGAGCGTGGGGACGATCGCGTCCCACTCCGGCGTACCGGGTTCGACCGTCGTGACCGCGGCGGTCCAGCGGAGGATCCGCGCCAGGGTGTCGCCGGAGCGGACCACCACCTGGCAGCGCGCCGCGCCGGCGAGCCCCGGCACCGGCTGCTCGCCCGGGCCGGACACCACGTACGCGGAGCCCTCGTGCCACACGCACCAGGCCGGGGTCGAGCCGTGGCCGTCGGGCTCGACCCAGACCAGGGGTGCCTTCTTCATCGCCTCGGCGACGAGCGGGTGCATCTGTACGTCCACCGTGCGACCGTAGCGGTCCCGGCCCCCGGAGCACACCGGGCGCCGCCGCAACCCCGCGTTGATCATGGGCTTTGCCTCACGACACGCCGGCGTGTCGGTGGCAAGCCCCATGATCATCGCGGTGGGGGACACCGCCCGGGCGCGGACCGCCGGGAGAGGATGCGGGCCGTGTCCCCACGCCCGCGCACCGTCGGCACCGCCACGATCGCCCTGCTCGGGGTCGCGGTGCTCGCCGTGTCCAGCTCCGGGCCGCTCATCGCGGCGTCCGCGGTGGCACCGTTCGCGGTGGCGTTCTGGCGGAACGCCCTCGCGGCCGCGGTGCTCCTGCCGTTCACCGCGGTCCGGCGGCGGGCCGAGCTGCGGGCGCTCGACCGGCGGACCGTCGGCTGGTGTGTGCTCGCCGGCGTGCTGCTGGCGGCACATTTCGCCACCTGGGTGCCGAGCCTGCACCTGACCAGCGTCGCCACCTCGACCGCGCTGGTCTGCACCACGCCGGTGTGGACGGCGATCCTCACCCGGGCCCCGCGTGCCACCTGGGCCGGGATCGCGGTGTCGCTCGCCGGGGTGGTGCTCCTCACCGGAGTGGACCTGTCGGTGTCGCCGCGGGCGCTCGCCGGCGACGCGCTGGCGCTGGCCGGGGGAGCGCTCGCCGCCGGGTACGTCCTCGTCGGTGAGCGCGTACGCCGGACCGCGAGCACCACGGTGTACACGGCGCTCTGTTACGCGGTCTGCGCGGCGCTGCTGCTCGTCCTGTGCCTGGCCACGGACACGCCGCTCGGCGGGTACGACACCGGCTCGTGGCTCGGGCTGCTGGCGATCACGGTGGGACCGCAGTTCCTCGGGCACTCGCTGTTCAACCAGGTCCTGGACCGCGTCCCGGCGACCGTCGTGAGCCTGGTGATCCTGTTCGAGGTGCCCGGGGCCGCCGTGCTCGCGTGGGTGTTCCTCGACCAGGTACCGCCCGCGCTGGCGTGGCCGGGTATCACCCTGCTGCTCGCCGGTCTCGCGGTCGTGGTCCTCGGGATGCGGCGCCGTTCAGCCGAGCCAGTCGGGTGAGACCCCGACGGCCGCCGCGCTCGCGTCCCACAGCCGGCTGGCCAGCTGCGGGTCCCGTGCGGCGGGCGTCGACCAGCGCAGCCGGCGGTCGGCGAAGAACCCGCCGGGGAACTCGACGCCGTCGTCGTGCGTCGCCAGGTGCACCAGGGTGTCGGCGCCGCTTTCCGGGCTCGCGTAGAACAGCCTCCCCAGCGAGAACCAGAGGCTCCTCGTCCCGAAGCCGCTCCGCACGACGCCGGGGTGGAACGACGTCGCCACCACGCCGGTGCCCTGGAGCCGGCGCGACGCCTCCCGGCCGAAGAGGATGTCGGCCTTCTTCGCCGAGCCGTACGCGACCCACCGGCTGTGGAACCGGGCGCGGGCGCCGTCGAGGTCGTCGGGGTCCGGCCAGCCCCAGACCTCCGCGATCGACGCCGTGCCGATGACCCGGGCCCGGCCGGCCGCGCGGAGCGAGCCGAGCAGCTCGTGGGTCAGCAGGTACGGCGCGAGGTGGTTCACCTGCATGGTCAGCTCGTGTCCGTCCACGGTGATCTTCCGGCGACCCGCGACGGCGCCGGCGTTGTTGGCCAGCACGTCGATCCGCGGGAACGCCGCGCGCAGCTCGGCCCCGAGCCGCCGCACGTCGGCGAACCGCGTGTAGTCGGCGGTGAACGAGGCCGGCTCCCGTCCGCTCGCCGCGGCGACGGCGGTCACCGTGCGGTCGAGCTTGGTGCGGCTCCGGCCGACGACGACGACCTCGAGGCCGCGGCGGGCGAGCTCGGTGGCCGCGGCGGCGCCGATCCCGGAGCCCGCGCCGGTCACCACGACGACAGGGGTATGAGGGTTCATGGAACTGGTTCGTACCGCATCCCGTCGCGGCTCGGTGACATGGCGCACACATTTCCGCGGAGCGACCTGAGCGATCGTTAGGCTCGGGGCAACTGGTGCCCGAACTCCGGAGAGGTCGAGATGACCGAGAGCGTCCTGCGTCCACGCCGTTCCTGCCTGGCCGTGCCCGGCAGTTCCACCAAGATGATCGACAAGGCGAAGGGTTTGGCGGCCGACCAGGTGTTCCTGGACCTGGAGGACGCCTGCGCCCCGCTCGCCAAGCCCGGTGCGCGCAAGAACATCGTCGCCGCGCTGAACGAGGGCGGCTGGGGCGACAAGATCCGGGTCGTCCGGGTCAACGACCTGACCACCCACTGGACGTACCGCGACGTCGTCGAGGTCGTCGAGGGCGCGGGCGACAACCTCGACTGCATCATGCTGCCGAAGGTCCAGAGCGGCGCCCAGGTCCAGTGGCTGGACATAACGCTCACCCAGATCGAGAAGACGATGGGCTTCGAGGTCGGCCGGATCGGCATCGAGGCGCAGATCGAGAACGCCCGGGGCCTGCTCGCGATCGACGAGATCGCCGAGGCCAGCCGGCGCGTGCAGACGCTCATCTTCGGGCCGGCCGACTTCATGGCCAGCATCAACATGAAGTCGCTGGTCGTGGGCGAGCAGCCGCCCGGCTACGACGTCGGCGACGCGTACCACCACATCCTGATGAGCATCCTGATGGCCGCGCGCAAGCACGACCTGCAGGCCATCGACGGTCCGTACCTGCAGATCAAGGACGTCGACGGCTTCCGTCGCGTGGCCGGTCGCTCCGCGGCGCTCGGGTTCGACGGCAAGTGGGTGCTGCACCCGGGCCAGCTCGACGCGGCGAACGAGGTCTTCAGCCCGGCGCAGAAGGACTACGACCACGCCGAGCTGATCCTCGACGCGTACGACTGGTACACGTCCGAGGCGGGCGGCAAGCGCGGCGCCGCCATGCTCGGCGACGAGATGATCGACGAGGCGAGCCGCAAGATGGCGCTCGTCATCGCCGGCAAGGGCCGGTCCGCGGGCCTGCAGCGGACCGAGAAGTTCACCCCGCCGGAGAGCTGATCTCCGCACACGACAGAACCGCCGCCCCGGAGCTCCGGGGCGGCGGTTCTGTCGTGGTACGGGCGGGCGTCAGTAGGTGTTGTAGCCGCCCGACCACGGTGCCGCCGCGATGAAGATCAGCAGAATCACGGCGCTGAGCGCCACGACGATCCAGCCGATGATGATGCCGGCGAGCGCCATCCCGGCACCGTCCTCGTTCCGCTGGGTGACCTGCCGGCGGGCGACGTGCCCCATGATCGCGCCGACCAGGCCCAGCAGCGGCGGGCAGGTCGCCAGGGACACGAGCGACACGATCATCGAGGCGATGGCGAGGCCGTTGGTCTTGCGGGCCGTGTAGGGGTAGCCGTAGCCGGGATTGCCGTACCCCGGCTGCGGGGTGCCGTACTGCGGGGTGCCGTACGCGGGGTACGCGTAGCCCGGCTGCTGGGCGTCCGGCGTCTGGGCGCCGTACTCGGGCGCGGGCGCGCCGTACAGCGGGACGGCGGGTGCGGCGGGCGCCGTGTACGGGCCGGGCTGCCCGGCGGGGGGCGGCGGCTGGCTGCCGTCCCCCGCGGGTCGCTGTGCGAAGTAGTCGTCGTTGCTCATACCCGTCCTCGTCGTCGGCCGAGCCGAGGGTACGTCACCGCGACGCGGCGACGCGCCGAACGCCACAACCGGACAACGAGGGGCCCCGCACAGCACACTGGGGACCCACCGTCCCGGGCGATCCGTCCGGAGCGCGGCGAACGAGGGGACCGAGCATGACGCAGATTTCCGGGGAGCAGCTCGACGGGCGGGTCGCGCTGGTGACCGGCGCCGGCAGCCCGGACGGGATCGGCTACGCCATCGCGCGCCGGATCTCGGCGATGGGCGCGCAGGTGGCGATCGTCTCGACGACCAAGCGGATCCACGACCGGGCCGCCGAGTTGGGCGTCACCGGATTCGTCGCCGACCTGACCGACGGTGCCGAGGTCGAGGCGCTGGCCGACGGGATCCGGGACAGCCTCGGGGACGTGGACGTGGTCGTGAACAACGCCGGGATGGCGTCTGTCGCCAGCCCCGGCGTGCTGCGGCCGGTGTCCCAGCTGTCCGACTCCGACTGGCGCACCGAGATCGACCGGAACCTGACGACCGCGTTCCTCACCTCCCGCGCCTTCGTCGGGTCGATGTCGGAGCGGGGCTGGGGCCGGGTCGTGAACATCGCGGCCACCACCGGGCCGGTGAACGCGATGCCGGCCCAGGCCGGGTACGCCGCCGGGAAGGCGGGGCTGGTCGGGCTCACCCGCGCGCTCGCGATGGAGGTCGTCGCGGACGGCGTCACGGTGAACGCGGTCGCTCCCGGGTGGATCCGGACCGGGTCCTCGACGACCACCGAACTGCAGTACGGCCTGAACACGCCCGTCGGCCGCCCCGGCAGCCCCGACGAGGTGGCGGCGGCCGTGGCGTTCCTCGTGTCGCCCGGCGCGTCCTATGTGACGGGGCAGATGCTCGTGGTCGATGGCGGGAACAGCGTCATGGAGGCGCGCGGCTGAGGCTCGGTCAGCTCGGCAGGGCCGTCGGCGAGGGCAGCGGCGCCGACGGTGTCACGCCCGGGTGGCTCTCCAGGAACGCCGCCCCGGCGATCGTCAGCGCGATCGCCGCCGCCGCGGCGAGTCCGACCAGCGCGAGGTGGACCCACCCCACCACGATGCCCGCCGTGGCGAGCCCGGCGCCCTCCTCTCCGGTCTCGCGGATCTGCCGCCTCGCGACATGGCCGGTGATGATGCCGGCGACGGCCCCGACCACCGGCAGGACGCAGAACGAGAGGAGGGACAGCACCAGGCTGACCACCGAGAGGACGTTCGTGCCGCGCTGCCACGGCGGGGCGCCGGGGTCACCGGCGGGGGTCGGCGGGGCGGGTGGGCCGGGCGGATACGTCATGGTCGCCTCGCGGGTCTCGGCCGGACACGTGGAGCCAGCGTAGGACGTACCGCGGAGGCGCTGAACCGTACGCGGTGACCTCTCTCACAGGGTTCGACTTACCACGGAGGCGTCCGTGGCGGAATACTCGTCGGTAACGAGAACTCGCCGGCAACGCCGGTGTCCCCGAGGTGCAACGGGAGCGACAGATGGCCCGGCTCGCGCAGACCCACGGTCTGACCGACATTCAGCAGGAGATCCTGTCCACGGTTCGGAGTTTCGTGGACAAGAAGGTGATCCCCACCGCGCAGGAACTCGAGCACGCCGACGAGTACCCGCAGGAGATCGTCGACCAGATGAAGGAGATGGGGCTCTTCGGCCTCACCATCCCGGAGGAGTACGGCGGTCTCGGGGAGTCGCTGCTCACCTACGCGCTGGTGGTCGAGGAGATCGCCCGCGGCTGGATGAGCGTCTCCGGCGTGATCAACACCCACTTCATCGTGGCGTACATGCTGGCCCAGCACGGCACCGAGGAGCAGAAGAAGCGCCTCCTGCCGAAGATGGCGACCGGTGAGGTGCGCGGCGCGTTCTCGATGAGCGAGCCGGGCCTCGGCTCCGACGTCGCGGCGATCAGCACGAAGGCCAAGAAGGACGGCGACGACTACGTCATCGACGGCCAGAAGATGTGGCTGACGAACGGCGGGTCCTCCACGCTCATCGCGGTGCTCGTCAAGACCGACGAGGGCGCCGAGTCGCCGTACAAGAACCTGACGACGTTCCTCGTCGAGAAGGAGCCCGGCTTCGGCGAGGTCTCCCCGGGTCTCACCATCCCCGGGAAGATCCAGAAGATGGGCTACAAGGGCGTCGACAGCACCGAGGCGGTGTTCGACGGCTACCGGATCTCCAAGGACAGCATCCTCGGCGGGGAGCCCGGCAAGGGCTTCTACCAGATGATGGACGGCGTCGAGGTCGGCCGCGTCAACGTCGCGGCCCGCGCCTGCGGCATCGCGATCCGCGCGTTCGAGCTGGCGGTGCAGTACGCGCAGCAGCGGGAGACGTTCGGCAAGAAGATCGCCGAGCACCAGGCCATCGCGTTCAAGCTCGCCGAGATGGCGACCAAGGTCGAGGCCGCGCACCTGATGATGACCAACGCGGCGCGGCTGAAGGACTCCGGCGAGCGCAACGACGTCGCCGCCGGCATGGCGAAGCTCATCGCCAGCGAGTTCTGCGCCGAGGTCACCCAGGACGCGTTCCGGATCCACGGTGGCTACGGGTACTCCAAGGAGTACGAGATCGAGCGGCTCATGCGTGAGGCGCCGTTCCTGCTCATCGGCGAGGGCACCAGCGAGATCCAGAAGACCATCATCAGCCGTGGGCTGCTCAAGGAGTACAAGCTGCCCCGCTGAACCCCGGCGGCGGGCGCCTGCGCCCGCCGCACCCCGGACTCCGCGCCGGCTGCCGATCGACCCGGCAGCCGGCGCGTGAACTTTTCCGGGTTCTCCCCGGGTCGGCGAGAACGTCTGGTCGCGGCGGTTCCCCCGCCACACCCGGGTGTGCTCCCGGCCGCGGCCGCCGCGGTTCGCCGGTCTGGCGGGGTGGGGCGCCGTCCACCGTGCGGGGCCGGGTACGGCGGCCGGACCGCGTGTGCTCGCCGCGGAGCGGCCTCGGCCCGTGCGGAGGCCGCCGCGGAGAACTCGGTCGACGAGCCGATGGACGACGCGCCGTTCACGACACCGCGGCGGCACCGGTGGCCGTTCAGAGCAGGCTGAGCTGGGCCGGCGGCGCGGGCTGGGCGGGGGCCCCGGCCGGCTCGATCCACCGCCCGTTCGCCGCGTCGCGCCGGTCGAGGCCGTGCCGCCGGGCCGCGGCCGTGATCCGGGCGGACACCTCGCGGCGGTACTCCTCGGGGGCGTACGCGCCACGCCCGTACAGGCGCCGGTACGGGCCGACCAGCTCGGGATGCTCGCGCGCCAGCCACGTCATGAACCACTCCCTCGCGCCCGGGCGCAGGTGCAGCGTGATCCCGGTGACGTGGGTGGCGCCCGCGGCGGCGACGGCCGCCACCGTCGCGTCCACGGCCTCCTCGCCGTCGGACAGGTACGGCAGGACCGGCGCCATCAGGACCCCGCACCGGATACCCGCCTCGGCGAACGTGGAGACGACCCGGAGCCGCGCCTGGGGGCTCGGGGTCCCGGCCTCCACGGTGCGCCACAGCGCCCGGTCGAGGGCGCCGACCGACACGTTCGCGCTGAAGCCCGCCTCGCCCGCGGCGGCCGTGAGCAGCGGCAGGTCGCGCAGCACCAGCGTCCCCTTGGTCAGGATCGAGAACGGCGTACCGGCGTCCCGCAGGGCCCCGATGATCCCCGGCATGAGGGCGTACCGGCCCTCGGCCCGCTGGTAGCAGTCGACGTTCGTCCCCATCGCGACGTGCTCGCGCACCCAGCGCTGGGAGGTGAGCTCCCGCCGGAGCACCTCGGCCGCGTTGGTCTTGACGACGATGCGGCTGTCGAAGTCCAGGCCGGCGTCGAGGTCGAGGTAGGTGTGGGTCTTCCGGGCGAAGCAGTAGGTGCAGGCGTGGGTGCAGCCGCGGTACGGGTTCACCGTCCACCGGAACGGGACCTGCGAGGCCTCCGGCACCCGGTTGAGCACCGACTTCGCGCGGATCTCGTAGAACGTCACGCCGCGGAACTCCGGGGTGTCGAACGTACGCTCGAATGCCCCGCGGATCGGCATCGGCAGGGCCGGGGCCGCGTCCTCGCCGGGGTCGGCGTCGAGCCGCTGGGCGTCCCACCGCATGCCGGTCACCTCCGTCCGCCAAGGTCGGAAACAGTCGAACACATGTTCGATCGGATGTCCATCTCCGCACGTGGGGAGGTGGTCCACGGCCGGGCGGGGGATCGGCTCGACCTCCCCGGCACCGTCGTGTGGGTTAGGCTCCCCTCCCGGCGTCGAGGAGGTCGCGTGGTGCTGACGAGCCCGTCTGCGGACGACGTCTGCGCCACCGACGACAGCATCGTCACCGGGGACACCCCGCCCGACGACACCACGCCCCGGGCGCCGGGGCGGGTCGGCTGCTCCACCGTCGCCCGCCGGCTCGGTGAGCCGCTCGCCGGGACCGCCCCCGCCGGCACCACCCGTTGGCTCCTCGTCGAGCACCCCGGCCCCTGGCCGCTCCAGCCCGCGCAGCTCAGCCCGGTCCTCGCCCGCGCCGAGGCCGCCGGCATCCGGGTGCAGCTGATCCGCCGCCCGGCCAGGCGACGCCGCGTCAGCCCCCACCAGATCTACGTCGTGAACACCGAGCGGCCGTGGGTCGAGGGCCGCGAGATCGCCGACCTCGCGGAGCTCGCCGCCCTGGACGTCGCCGCGGTCGCCGCCGGTCGCCGGCCGGGCTTCGGGGAGACGGTCGCCGGGCCGGTGTTCCTCGTCTGCACGCACGGGCGGCGGGACGCGTGCTGCGCAGAGTTCGGGCGTCCGGTCGCCGCGGCCATCGCCCGCGACCACGCCGCCGCGTGGGAGACCACGCATCTCGGTGGGGACCGGTTCGCCGCCAGCGCCGTCTGCTTCCCCGACGGTCTGTACTTCGGCCGGCTCGACCCCGCCTCCGGACCCGAGGTCGCCGCCGCGTACGCCCGGGGCGAGATCGTGCTGCCGCATTTCCGGGGCCGGGCCGGTACGCCGGACGCCGTGCAGGCCGCCGAGCACCACGTCCGGATGCACCTGGACGCGCGCGGGACGGCGGACCTCGCGACCCGGGACGTCACGCCGGACGGCGCGTGCACCGCGGTCGTGCTCGACGTCCGGGACCGGCGGTTCAGGGTCCTGGTCGAGCACGGGGAGTCCGCGGTACGCCGGCAGCTCACCTGCCGTGCCACCGAGGCGACGTGCGCGCCGGTGCGCCGGGTGGTCGGGCTGACCGAGGTGGCCGGGGAGACCCGGCCCGCCGTCCTCGCGGTGGCCGCGACCTAGGATCGGCACATGCTCCCCGGCGATGACCTGCTCGTGACGGTGGAGGCACATCTGCTGTCGGCGCTCGGCGCGGACTCCGGCCGGGCCACCGTGTCGTTCGTCGGCGTGGACCGGATCGACGTGCTGCGGTTCGGCCCGGCGGACGACGGTTCCACCACCTACGCGACGCTGGGCATGTCCCGCCGGCCGATGGTCGACCCGCTGCTGGTGGCCCCGGACGTCACCGAGGGGCCGCGCGCGGAGCTGCTCCTGCGCACCGACGCGCCGCGGGACACCGTGCTGCGGTCGCTCGCCGTCCTCGCCGCGACGCCGGCGGTGGAGGGCCTGGTGGTGCGGCCCGGCGCGACGATCCGGCTCGGCCGGCCGCTCTGGGACGGTGCCGCCGCGTCGGCGGTCCTCGTCGGCGAGCCGGAAGCCGTGCCCGACCTCGACCTCGGCGCCGATCGTGGCGTCGTCCGCTTCCTGCCCGTGGAGCCGGTATGACCTTCGTCTTCGACGGTGACTGCGCGTTCTGCTCGACCTGCGCGCGGTTCATCGAGCGCCGTATCCCGACGCCCGCGGAGGTCGTCCCGTGGCAGTTCGCCGACCTCGCGGCACTCGGCCTCACCCGGGCCGAGGCCGAGGAGGCCGTCCAGTGGGTCGGGGCCCGGACGACCGCGGGCCCCGAGGCGATCGGGGACCTGCTCGTCTCGGCCGGCTCCTACTGGCGGGTGCTCGGCCGCCTGCTCCTCCTGCGCCCGGTGCTGGCCGCCGCGTGGCCGGCGTACCGGCTGATCTCCCGCCACCGGGACAGGCTGCCCGGCGGTACGGCTATGTGCGCGCTGCCGCAGGCGGAGCGGGATCGGCTGCGCGGTACCGGCTGAGCCACACCAGCGGCCGGACCTTCTCCAGCGGCAGGAACGACGCCATCGCCACGCAGTGCGGCAGGAAGCTGATCGTGATCGCCGCGTACGTCATCAGGTGGAAGGCGTAGAGCGCGCCGATGGCCCGCTGCTGCCAGCGGTACGCGAGGAACAGCACCACCGGCGAGGTCAGCTCGAACGCGACGATGAAGAACTGGAAGCCGACGAGCAGCCCGGGGTAGTCCACCACCCAGTCGGACAGGAACGTTCCCCGGCGCAGCACGGCGCGGGTGAGCGTGGCACCGGTGAGCCAGTCCAGCCCGCCGAACCGGAGCTTGGCCCAGGCCGCGAAGAAGTACGTGGCCACGACGGCGAACTGGGTCGCCCGCAGCGCCCACCCCGCGGCCTCGGACCGGGTGAGGTCACCCCAGCGGGCCCGCCCGACGGTCGGCAGCACGGCGAGCGCGACGAGGAAGCCGAACCGGTCGTGGTCCACCTTCCCGTACGACATCGCGATGACCATCCACTCGAGGTACAGGAGGAACACCGCGGTCCCGAGCAGGCGCGGCGCCCGGCCGGTGGCCGCGACCACGCTGGCGACCAGCAGGGCGGCGAAGATCCCCACCGTGAGCGCGTACGTGGGCGTCGGCAGCGGCAGGACCCGCCCGAGGAGCAGCGGCAGGTAGAGGTCGCCGGGGACGTCCTTGTGCTGGAGGACCCAGTTCGTGGTGAGCAGCAGGTCGATCGGCACGAACAGGTAGACGAGCGTGCGGAACGCCGCCAGTCGGCCCAGCGGGACAGCATCGAACAGTCTCACGAGGCGTCCCAGCCGGTGTCGAGGGTGTCGGTGTAGCGGCCGGTCGGCCTGCCGGCGTCGAGGTCGAAGTGCCGGATGATGATCTCGATCCGGGCCAGCGGGGGCCGGTCGGCATTGCGGTCGTCGTAAGCCTCGGCGAGCCCGCCGAGCAGCGCCGGGTCCGCCCGGAACCGGCTCATCTGGCCCTCGATCTCGGCCCGCCGCATCCCGGTCATGCCATCGGACAGGCGGAACCGCCGGCCGGTGGTGTCGATGGCCTCCAGCCGCGTCGAGGCCACGGGCGCCGAGATGTCGTCGGTCGTGGAGTACATCCGGAACGGTCCGAACGGGAAGTCGTCGTCCTGGCCCACCAGCGTGCCGGCGACCACGAGCAGGGCGCACACCGCGGTGACCCCGAGCCGTACCGCCCTGCCGCGGCCGCCCAGACGGACCTCGGTGTCCGGCCTGCTCAACGTGCCGTGCCCGCTCAACGGACCCCCGTCCCGATCTCCGTGCTCGCGGTGCCCCCCGCGCGCTGGCGCTCCCACGTCTGCCGCAGCAGCGCGTACTTCCCGGCGAACGCGGGGTCCGCCAGCAGGTGACCCCGCCGCGGCGCGCCGAGGACGTGGACCGCGGTCCGGGTGCAGAGGTGGATACGGCTCCCCGGCGCCTCGATGTCGCGGACCTGCGCCCAGGTCAGCGACCGGGGACGCAGAAAGCCCCAGAACCGTACGCCAGCGGGTGACACCTCCACGCCGGAACCCTCGCGCACGAGCGTCAGCACACCCAGCGCGTGGACCAGCGCGCCCCAGAACGGTCCGAGCCAGATCGTGAACATCCCGGTCGCGACGAGCACGAATGCGCCGAGACCGGCGATCTGGGCGAGGCTGGCGTTGAGCCGGATCGGGATGTCGTCACCAGGGCGAAGCACGGGCGTCAGTGTGACACTCCTCGCTGCGTCCGTGGTCGCCGTGGGGCACCATGCGGCGACGCACATCACAGGAGGGAACGGGCATGCAGTTCGGTCGGTACTACGAGGAGTTCGAGGTCGGCGCGGTCTACAAGCACTGGCCCGGCAAGACGGTCACCGAGTACGACGACCACCTGTTCTGTCTGATCACGATGAACCACCACCCGCTCCACCTGGACGCGAACTACGCCGAGAAGACGACGGACTTCGGCAGGAACGTGGTGGTCGGGAACTACATCTACTCGCTGCTGCTGGGCATGTCGGTCCCGGACGTCTCCGGCAAGGCGATCGCGAACCTGGAGATCGAGTCGCTGCGCCACATCGCGCCGACGTTCCACGGGGACACGATCTACGGCGAGACGACCGTGCTCGACAAGACGCCGTCGAAGTCCAAGGACGACCGCGGCATCGTGTACGTGGAGACGCGCGGGTACAAGCAGGACGGCACCGTGGTGTGCATCTTCCGCCGCAAGGTGATGGTCCCGAAGCAGTCGTACGGCGAGAGCCGCGGCGGCGAGCAGCCCGGCCGCCCCGAGCCCAAGGCCTGACGCCCGGGTGCCGGGCGGTGCGACCGCGCCGCCCGGCACCCGACAGCAACCTTGTCGGTGGGACCGCGGGCGAGTTCACTGGCCGCCGTGACCCGTCGCGGGTGGCTGACCTGCGTGGCCGCCGTGGCGGCGCTCGTCGGCACGGTGCTGCCGGTGCGGGCCGGGGCCGCAGCCGCGCCGCCGCCGGTGACCCACCAGACCGTGTTCGCGACGCGGGGGTACGCCGGACTGCTCGGCACCACGCTGTGGAGGCTGACCCTGGACCCGCGGGGCGCCGCCGTTGCGCGTACCCCCGTCGCGTCGGGCGACGGCGGGGTGGCGCAGGACTACGCAGGCGGCCGGCTCCTCTTCACGCGGATCGCGGGCACGGTGGACGAGGGCAACGACGAGATCTGGGTGCGCGAGGCGTCCGGGGCGAGCCGGTTCCTCACCCTCGGGCACCGGGCGATCTTCACCCCGGGCCGCACCGGCGTGCTGGTGGTCCGCAAGCTCTCGGTCCCCGACCGGGACGAGCTGTGGATGTACCGCTCTGCGGACAGCACGACGAGCCAGGTCTTCGCGATGCCGCCGGGCAGGGCCGTCTCCGATCTCCGCTACTCGCCGGACGGGCGCGGTGTCTGGCTGGCGGTCCAGGAGGAGCGGTACGGATACGCGCGGTACGTGCAGGAGTACCGGTTCCCGGAGGACCGGATCGTGCGGACCGTCCGGCTCCGCGCCGCATACGGCTGCCCGCGCTTCGAGCTGCTGCCGAGCGGGACGCGCGCCCTGCTCGCGTGTGGCACGACGGCGGGGCAGCGGCTCTGGGTGTTCCATCTCCCCACCGGACGGGTCACGGCCGGGTACCCGGTGCCCGGCTACGCCGTTCACGCGATGCACGGCCGGCTGAGCGACGCGGAGTTGCTGTTCAGCGTGCAGACGAACGCGGGGTGGCTCGGCGGGTGGAACCTGCGCACGTCCACGGTCCGGCGGCTGCCCGGTACGAAGGGGTACAGCGAGGGCGTCGCCGCGTACTGGCCGTACGCTCACCAACCGTGACGGAGCTGCGCGAGGTCGGGGTGGGGCCGTGGGAGGGCCCCTGGCCCGACGACCCCCGGTACGACCCGGAGCTGCTCACCCACGGCGACACCCGCAACGTCGTCGACCGGTACCGGTACTGGCGCCACGAGGCGATCGTCGCGGACCTGGACACCCACCGGCACGAGTTCCACGTCGCGATCGAGAACTGGCAGCACGATCTCAACATCGGCACCGTGGTCCGCACCGCGAACGCGTTCCTCGCGGCGGAGGTGCACATCGTCGGCCGCCGCCGGTGGAACCGCCGCGGCGCGATGGTGACCGACCGGTACCAGCACGTCCGGCACCACCCGACGGTCGCGGAGTTCCTGGCCTGGGCGCACGCCGAGGGCCTGGCGGTCGTCGGTATCGACAACCTGCCGGGCAGCGTGCCGCTGGAGTCGGTGACGCTGCCGCGGCGGTGCGTGCTGCTGTTCGGGCAGGAGGGGCCGGGCCTGTCCGACGACGCGCGAGCCGCCCTGGACGTGGTCTGCTCGATCGCCCAGTACGGCTCCACGCGCTCGATCAATGCGGGCGTGGCGAGCGGGATCGCGATGCACACCTGGGTCCGGCAGTACGCGGAGCCGCCCGCCCCTTGACGCGCACGCTCCGTCGGGTCACCGTGACATCGTGGCTGTACCCGTGAGCTGTCCCCGCTGCGGCGGCGACGTTCGAGCACCCGATCTGATGTCCTCGGACTGGCGGTGTGACCTCCACGGCGCCGTCCTTCCGCTGCACGTCCCGCCGCACGCGACCCAGGAGACCCTCGACCTGGTGCGGGAGGCGTCGAGCGTCCCGCTGTGGGCGCCGTGGCCCCTGCTTCCCGGCTGGACGGTCAGCGGGGTCGGCTGGGTCGGTGACGACCGGCAGGGCGGCCGGGCCACCGTGGTCGCCTGTACCGGCCCCGCCCCGCTCGGCGGGGTGGCGGACATCGTGCTGGTCTGCGAGGAGCCGGGAATCGGCTTGGGAGCCCGGTACGCCGGCCTGGAGGGTCCCGACCCCGGGCCGGCCCTGGCGGACGCGCTCACCACGACCGCCGCCCAGGCGAAGGTCACCACGAACGGCCAGTCCACTCCGCTCTGGCTGGTGCGGGGCGCCGACGGGCGTTCCGCGTACGTGGGGGAGGCGGAGGGCCTGTGGCTGTGGGCCGTGCTGTGGCCCGCCGACGCCGGCTACCTGTTCGCGGAGGACGTGAATCTCCACGACCTGCGGGAGGCTGCACCTGGACCGTTGATCTTTGGCGTTCCGTCACCATACCTAAACGGATAGTAAGAAACCGACACGCCCGGGGCGCGGGCGACCTGCCGGACGGACATGGATGTGCCGTTACGGTGGTAAAACTGTGCAGTCAGGAGTGGCTGCCGAGGTTTCTGTGGAGGCGGGGGAAATGAAGAAGGTGGTGACGTGGGTACTGGTCGCGTTCCTGGTCTTCTACATCGTCACGCAGCCGTCCCAGGCCGCGAACATCTTCCGTCAGCTGGGTAGTGGCGTGGCGGGCGTCGCGACCGGCTTCGGCGACTTCATCTCCAATCTGAGCTAGGCCGGAGTCGTGCCACCCGGCCCGGGCTCGGGGGGACCGCCGGCGGACCAGCCGGCCGGATCCCGGCGCGAGCACGACACCGAACCGCTGCCGAGGGTGCCGGGACCGCCGCACGGCTCCGAGCCCCGCCCGGCCCCGCGGCGCAACCGCCGTCGGTTCGGGAACCGGGCCTCCTACCTGGAGGCGAGCGGCATGCTGGACGAGCCGCCCGACGTGGTCGCCGCGGGCGATCCGGTACCGAGCCCGATGGTCTTCCGGTACCTGTTCACCAGCGAGCACTTCGTCGGTGAGTGGCGCCGGCACTGGAGCATGCTGTGGCTGGAGATGGTCGTCCTGGTCGTGGCGACGTTCCTCCTCGGGTATCTCGCCGGGATGACCGGGCACGTCTCCAACCTGGTGGTCGGTACGGCGACCGCGGTCTGGGGCGTCGTCGTGCTGTGGGTGTCCTGGCGGGTCGGGGACTGGTACTACGACCGCTTCGTGCTCACCAGCCGCCGGGTGATGGTCGTGTCCGGCATGGTGAACCGCAAGGTCGCGATGATGCCCCTCGCCCGCGTCACCGACATGGCGTACAACCAGAGCGTGCTGGGCCGGATGCTGGGGTACGGCAGCTTCATCCTCGAGTCGGCCGGCCAGGACCAGGCCCTGCGCGAGGTCCACCACCTGCCGCAGCCGCGCGAGCTGTACCTGCTGATGCTCGACGAGATGTACGGGCCCGACCCCCGGCCGCGCCCCGAGCGCCGCCGCCGCGACTCCACCTCCGGTGGCGACTGACCGGCCGATACGCTCCGGACACGATGCGCATCGACCTGCACACGCACTCGACGGCGAGTGACGGCACCACCTCCCCGGTAGACCTCGTCCGGGCCGCGGCGGCGACCGGGCTCGACGTCGTCGCGCTGACCGATCACGACACCACCGCGGGATGGGCCGGAGCGGCCGAGGCGCTCCCCCCGGGCCTCACGCTGGTCCCGGGCGCCGAGCTGTCCTGCGTGTGGCCGGCGCCGGACGGCCGGGTGATCGGGATGCACCTGCTGGCGTACCTGTTCGACCCCGCGGAGCCGGTTCTCCGCGCCGAGCGCGCCCGTGTCCGTGACGGTCGGATCGTGCGGGCCCGCCGGATGGTCGAGCTCATGCAGGCCGACGGGTACCCGGTGCGGTGGGACGACGTGCTCAGGGAGGCCGCCGGTGGGCCGGTCGGGCGGCCGCATGTCGCCCGTGCGCTGGTCCGGCACCGGCTGGTCGCCGACGTGGCGTCCGCGTTCACGCCGGAGTGGATCGGCCGCGGCGGGCGGTACCGGGTGGTCAAGCCGGACACCGAGGTCGTCGACGCGATCCGGATGGTGCGGGCCGCGGGCGGTGTCCCGGTGGTCGCGCATCCGCTCGCCGCCGCCCGCGGGGCCGTCGTCCCGGCGGAGGCGTACGCCGCGATGGCCGCCGCCGGGCTCGCCGGCCTGGAGGCCGACCACCTGGACCACGACGCCGACGCCCGGCGCCGGACCCGGGAGATCGCCGCGGACCACGGGCTGCTCGTCACGGGTTCCAGTGACTTCCACGGGGCGAACAAGGCCGTCGCGCTCGGTGCCGCCACCACGGACCCGGCGGTGTACGAGGAACTGCTGGACCAGGCCACCGGATCGGCGCCGGTGGCGGCGTGAACGACCTCGTCAACCTGCGCCTGCTCGGCGAGGCGTTCGTGACCCTGTTCGTGATCATGGACCCGCCGGGAACGGTGCCGATCTTCCTCGCGCTCACCGGCTCGCAGTCCCTCCAGGCCCGCGCCCGCGGCGCCTGGCAGGCGGTCGGCGTGGCGTTCCTGGTGATCGGGACGTTCGCGATCGCCGGGCAGAGCATCCTCGACTACCTGAACATCGGCATCCCCGCGCTGCAGGGCGCGGGCGGTCTGCTGCTCCTGCTGGTCGCGCTCGAACTGCTCACCGGCAACGAGAAGCCCCCGGAGCAGGTCTCGGACGTCAACGTCGCGCTGGTGCCGCTCGGGACCCCGCTGCTGGCCGGGCCCGGTGCCATCGTGGCGACGATCGTGTTCGCCCAGGGTGCCCACACCCGCGCGGACTACACCGCCCTCGCGCTGGCGATCGTCGGCGTCCACGTCGTGCTGTACCTGTTCCTGCGGTTCTCCGGTGTCATCGTCCGGGTGATCCGGGAGAGCGGCATCGTGCTGATCACCCGGATCGCCGGCCTGCTGCTGTCCGCGATCGCGGTGCAGCTGATCGCCGACGCCGTGTACGGGTTCATCCGCGACCACGCGGGCTGAGGTGTCGGCGCGGGGTGGCAGGATCGGCGCATGCAGCAGCTCGGCTTCGACGGCATGCCCACCCGGCTCTTCAGCTGTACGCCGTCCCGCCTGGCGTCCTACTCCGACTGCCCGCGGCGGTACCGGATGACCTACCTGGACCGCCCGACGCCGCCGCGCGGGGCGCCGTGGGCGCACAACTCCCTCGGGGCGAGCGTCCACAACGCGCTGCGGGCGTGGTGGGACCTGCCTCGGGACCGGCGCACCGCGGCGGCCGCGGTGGGCCTGCTGCGGTCGGGGTGGATCACCGACGGCTATCGGGACCGCGAGCAGTCGGAGGCCACCCGCGTGCGCGCCTCGCGCTGGGTCGAGGAGTACGTCGCGGAGCTGGACCCGGACGACGAGCCGATCGGGCTGGAGCGCACCGTCGCGACCCGCACCGACACCCTCGCGGTCAGCGGCCGGATCGACCGGCTGGACGACCGGGACGGCGAGCTGGTGGTCGTCGACTACAAGACCGGGCGCTCGGAGCTGTCCACGGACGACACCCGGGGTTCGCAGGCCCTGGCGCTGTACGCGGTCGCGGCCGGGCGCACCCTGCGGCGGCCGTGCCACACCGTCGAGCTGCACCACCTGCCGACCGGCACCGTGCACGCGTTCACCCACACCGAGGAGTCACTGGCACGGCACCTTCGCCGCGCCGAGGGCACCGCGGCGGACATCGTGGCCGCCACCGGGAGGCTGGCGGCGGGGGCGACGCAGGACGAGGCGTTCCCGCCGGCGCCGAGCACGCGGTGCGGCTGGTGTGACTTCCGGCGGCACTGCCCGGAGGGCCGCGCGGCGTCGGCCGAGAAGGAGCCGTGGGTCTCGGTGGCGGTCGCGGAGGGTCAGGAGCCGGCCGGACACGCCCGAACGAGCTCTTCCACCGCATCGAGCGCCCGCACCCACGGGTAGCGAGGCAGGCTCCGGCTGCCGAGCCGCCCGGCGGCCTCGAGGGCTTCGTGCCGGAGGTCACGGACCGGGGTGGCCTGACCGGGGCGAGCGGGCGATGCACTCGTGAGATGGGTTGAAGCCGGTCCACCGCCGACTGCACGAGCCGTCCGGCATCGGGGTTCTTGTTCGTTGCGCTCAGGGCATCTCGCGGCGAGGTCGGAGCGGTCCGGCGGTGGGCCGGAGGGGTTCCGCCGCGGGTGGGACGTCGCCCAGGCCGCCGCCGAGTGGCGGCCCGCGCTCGCCGCGGCACGGGAAGGCCGGCGGCGGGACGATCCCTAGGCCGTCCGGTCGGGCACGGCGACCAGCCGCCGCACCGGGTGTGCGGCCACCCGGGCCCGCGCGTCCTTCACGTGCGGGCCGTCCCGCAGCGACGCCGGTACGGCGAGCAGTGCGGTGCGCAGCGCCCGCACGGACACGGTGGCCCCGGCGTCCACCAGCGGCAGCAGGGGCATCGCGTACAGCTGCCGCGCCCAGCCGGGCAGCAGGGTGAGGCCGAGGGTGATCAGCGAGAGCCAGGCCGGTACCGCGGGGGTCGTCAACCGCACCCGCCACGGCATCGGCGGTACGGCCAGGAAATGCGCGGCCTCGATCGCCGCGGGGGTCAGCCGCAGCGACGGCCGGGCCTCCTCGAAGTACTCGTCGAGCTGGGCCACGCTCGCCGGCACGCCGTCCGCGGCGGGGTCGAGCCCCACCAGCCGGGCGCCGCGGACCTGCTCGGCGACGTACCGGTCGGCCTCGGCGTCGGTGAGCCGCAGGCCGGCCCGGCGGACGGTCGTCAGGAACGAGTCGACCTCGGCGCAGTGCACCCACAGCAGCAGCTCGGGGTCGTCGAGGCGGAACGTCTCGCCGGTCGCCGGGTCCAGCACCGAGCCGCGGCGGTGCACGCCGCGGACGCGGGCGGCGGCGCGGCCCGCGGCCTCGGAGGTCCCGTACGTGGTGACGCCGATGTACTCGGCTGTCCGGAACAGGCGCCCCCACGGGTCCGAACGGAACTCCGAATGCGCCGCGACGCCCGCCATCGCCCGCGGGTGCAGGGCCTGGAGCAGCAGCGCCCGGAGACCCGCGGCACCCATGACCGGGTCGGCGTGGACCCGCCACGTCACGCTGTCGGGGCCGTACAGGCCCAGGTCGGAGATGCTCACGGGCCCGAGCCTGACACGCGGCGCCCGAGGCTGCCAGGCAGACATCCCGCGTTGATCATGGGGTTTGCAGCACGACACGCCGGCGTGTCTGT